>JBCNVG010000032.1:0-187278 GCA_039630325.1 Bacteroidia bacterium | reverse complement strand
AATGCCGTCTAACTTCTTAGCCCTCCGTCTCGGATTGGAAATCTTATCCAGCCCATAATGCTTATATAGATTGAAGCTGTCGATTAGCTCTTGTTTTAGCGAAAAAGAATGGAGGTAACTGTATGTCCTTTCTAAATCGCTAGCTGTTCCAGGAACTAAGGCAGCGTTTTTCAGGAGGGGGGAGGCCACACTAAAGTCAGGTGGAACAAATTCTAATTCACACATGTAGGTATCACTGCCAGAAAGCAGAAAATAGGCAGAAACGCCAGTCAAAGCGCCTGAAAAGAGAAGTATAGCTTTCCAGTAGCTCCTGATGACTTCTCTTAGTATGTACAGATAAACTAAGGTTCTGGCCTGGATACCCATTACTTAGGTGACTTTCTCAAGTAGATCAATATCGGGAGTAGTTTGTTTAGACCGGAGAAGTTTTATGTGAGTTAGGTATAAGCTCAGAGCAGAAAGCAGAGTAAATGTGACTACTCCACTTATGACCATCCATCGTAAAGGACGCGGATAGGCTGGTACCTTTGGAAGCATGGGGGGGAGAATAAGCCACAACTTTTCGGAGTAAATGGAATAAAATTGAGCTCTTTCTGCTCTGTAAGTATTGAGTTTACTTCTTAGCTCTATCCAGTGATATAGCTCTTTTTCTAAGGCGATTGCTTCATCATAGTGAGCAAGTGCTTCTGGTTTGGCTTTTTCGCTTCCAATTCCGAGATTAACTCTGCCTGCGTCGGTGTGTATCATGGTGATTATATTATGCATTTTACGTAAATGGGACAGCCTGTCGGTGAGTTCATGGATTCTTTGGCTTATTATAGAGTCCTCTCGGGTAGCGGATAAAGAGAGCTTATCTTCTTGCGTAAAAATCTTTATCTGCTCTTGCACTTTATTCAGTATAAATCGGCATATGTCATAAGCATATTTGGGGTCTGAGTCGATTACGTAGAAGTATAAAGAGGAGTTTTTAGTGATTCGGTAATGCGTGCGTCGTTTGAGTTCAAAGGTAAGTTTGCGCTGAAGAATGATGGGCTCTTCTTCTTCGAGCCCATAGTGTTTTATTAGGTTAAAGCTATCGATTACTGCTTGCCAGAGGGCTGGCGATTGGAGATAGCTGTAAAATCTCTCCATGTCTGCGGCCTCAGCTGGCATCAGTCTGGGAGGAGAGGCTGATAGAAACTCTAAGGATGGGGGTACAAACTCCACTTCGCACATGTATTCGTTTTGTTGGAGAGATTGCCAAAGGCCAACGATAAGAGTTACTGCGGCGGTTCCTCCGAGTATCCATAGAGCAGACTTTCGCCACGCCTGCCAGTAGGGCAGTATGCCGGGAGGGAGCCAAAAGGGCACTTTACTTAGCACATCACAAAGGTAATATGGTCTCGTGACCTGCCCATATTCTCCCAAAAAAGTTGTACATTTGAGGGCAAGTGCGCCCTATCATCATTGCCATAGACGGCTATGCCGCGACGGGTAAAAGTACTACTGCCAAAGGAGTGGCCGAGCTATTGAGCTATCTGCACATAGACTCTGGGGCTATGTATAGAGCCGTAGCCTGGTATCTTTGGAATCGGGGGATACGACGCGTAGACTCGACTCTTTCGCCCGAGATTATGGATGATTTAGTCTTGGAGGTAGAGCGTAGGGGATCTGAAATGGTAGTCAAGGTGGCGGGGCGGCTATTAGGGGATGAAATTCGTCGCCCTGAGATCAGTGCTTTTGCAAGTGAAATCAGTTGTATTCCTTGGATTCGTAAGCGTCTAATAGCAGAGCAGCGCCGTTTAGGGGAAAATGGCGGGATCGTAATGGATGGACGCGATATTGGTACGGTGGTATTTCCCTATGCAGAACTCAAAGTCTTCATGAAAGCGAGTCTACACGAGCGGGTAGAGCGCCGATACCAAGAGCTTCTGCTCAAAGGCATATCCACTACCCGTGAAGCGGTAAAGTCTGAGCTGCAACTGCGCGACTATCGGGATGAGACTCGGCCAGTGAGTCCTCTTATCAAAGCGCCGGATGCTCGAGAGTTAGATACGACAGGCCTGACTATTCCTGAGCAGATTGCGATTGTGACGCGCTGGGCAGAGGCTCTGATTTACGCTACCTCGCCTTCTTGAGTCTATGCCTAAGATCACGATTAGTTCCAGTTCTGGGTTTTGCTTCGGGGTGGTGTATGCGGTAGAGATGGCTGAGGCTTACTTAGCTGATCACCCCTATCTGTATTGTCTGGGAGATATCGTGCACAACGATGAGGAAGTGCGTCGTCTCCAGGAGAAGGGTTTACGGATTATTAGTCATGCTGACTTACCTGCTTTGGCTGGCGAGACTATACTTATCCGTGCGCATGGAGAGCCGCCAGAGACCTATGAGTTGGCCCTACGACATGGTATTCGGCTATTGGATGCTTCCTGCCCAGTAGTTCTCAAGCTCCAGAATCGTTTACGGGATATAGATCACCCAGATGTACAGATTGTGCTGTTAGGCAGTGTAGGCCATCCTGAGGTAGTCGGGTTGATAGGACAGCTTCAGCATGCCAAGCTCTTCGTTATATCCTGCGCTGAAGACGTGGATGCTTTGCCATTAGAGCCTGAAAAAACGACCTATCTATTTAGTCAGACTACGAAGGCTCCTGCTCTGTTTGCGGCAGTAGCCGAAAGGCTAAAAGCGCGGGTTCCTAATGCCATTATTGCGGATACGCTCTGTAGACAAGTATCTAACCGAGAACCCCATTTAGAAGCCTTTGCTCGTAGCCAGGATGTAGTGTTATTTGTAGCTGGGAAAAAGAGCTCTAATGGTAAGTCTCTATTCTCAATCTGCTTGGCCGCTAATCCGCGAAGCTATTACATCTCATCGCCTGAGGAGATCAAGTGGGAGTGGTTAGAAGGGGCGGAGCATATTGGAATAGCTGGGGCGACCTCCACGCCTCAGTGGCTCATGGAAAAAGTCAAAACTTACATAGAGCAGCACTTTGCGCACAAGGTGGCTCAGTAGCATTATCGGAATAGTTTGGGCCCAAATCGCTGGAGGGTGGAGTTATGATTTTCTAAACGTAGCTCCGTCGGCTCGTAGCGCGGCCCTTGGGGGGATAGCGTGGGGGGGGGGGTACGACCTCAACGCCGCAGCCCAGAATCCCGCCTACTTGCGTCCATTTTATCATCGGAACTTTCACCTCACCATTCAGCCTTATTTGGCCGATATCTTTATGGCTCAGCTGGGTTATGCCCATCACTGGATGGGGGTAGGTACTTTCTGGGGAGGTTTGCTGTATATCAACTATGGAGAGTTTCGTCAGACGGATGAAGTGGGGAACATTCTCGGTACCTTCTATGCGAATGAGGGGGCCCTTCTAATAGGAGCTGCTCGCCACTTCGGACGCTGGCATGCTGGCATGAATTTCAAGCTGCCTTTTTCTACTGTATCGGTAGACAGATATTACCGTTTGGGGCTGGGGACTGATATAGGTGTAGCGTATGATGACTCTCTCAGAGGATTGGTGGTCTCTTTGGTACTTCGCAATCTGGGAGCGGAGCTGTATCGACCCAAGGGACGACCCTTGGCTCAACCGTTTCCTACCTCCCTGCAGATGACCCTGAGCTATCGGGTGCCACATGCACCATTTCGCATACATCTAGGGGCTATCCACTTAGAGCGGTGGCGAATGGCCTATAACGATCCTCTGCAACCTATTCGGTATAACCTGTCTGGGAATCCCATACCACCGCCGCCACCTAAATGGACGGAACATCTTTTTCGGCATATCCTCGGGGGCGTAGAAGCCTTTCCCGAAGGCTTCATACGCCTTAGAATGGCCTATCATTTTCAGCGCCGGCGCGAGCTCAATCCTTCAGGTTCTACCTCTTGGGGTGGGATGAGTTTCGGTGCAGGGATGCATGCGCGGCGGTGGCAGGTGGATTATGCGTATACTTTGTTTTTTCGCCGAGCTGCCGCTCATACGCTTTCTCTGGGGGTCAGACCTTTCTGAGAATAAAATGGAAGAGCTTCTTGCCTTAATCACTCTCCTCCAAATAGAAGGATTAGGCAATCGTCAGGTTAGAAAGCTGCGACAAACCTGGGGATCCTTAGAAGCTTTATGGGCATTTGATTCCTTGAAATCGGTTCCCCCCCTATTACACCAGCATCTGCGTGAGTTACCAGCTTATCGAAAAAGGGCCGAGAATATTCTCACTTTATGTGAAAAGCTTGGGATTCAGGTTATTCCATATTACGCATCTGGCTTTCCACCGCTTTTAGAAGAGATAACCTCACCTCCGCCAGTACTCTACAAAAGAGGGGCTCATCCACTTATTGGGCAGCCTCTGGTGGCGGTGGTCGGTACTCGTAAGCCTACTTCGTACGGCCTACGAGCTACAGAGTTTTTTGTAGAAGCTCTGGTGGAAGCAGGCGTTGGGGTAGTTAGTGGATTAGCCTATGGTATAGATGCCAAGGCGCATCAAGTAGCGTTAGAGAAGGGTGGCCAAACTATTGCGGTTTTGGCTCATGGATTAGAGCGAATCTACCCGCCTACTCATCGCCGTCTTGCAGAGGCTATGTTGGCGGATGGGGCTTGGGTCAGCGAGTATCCGCCTGGTACCAAGCTACACCCGCTAAATTTCCCTTATAGAAACCGAATCTTGGCAGGTCTTTCTCACCTAACTTTGGTGATAGAATCGCGACACAAAGGTGGCGCTCTGTTCACTGCTCGAGCTGCATTTGAGGCTAACCGTCCAGTCTTTGCGGTTCCTGGTGAGATTTTTTCCAGTGCTTCTGAAGGGGCACATGAATTAATCGCCCAGCAGATTGCCCAGATTGCACACACCCCTCGCCTTTTATTAGAGGAACTGAAGGTTCAAACCGAAAAAATCCCCTTGCCGACTGTATTACGTGAAGTCAAGAAACCACAGTCCCCTTTTCAAGCGAAGATTTACGATTTTCTCGCTTCGGGGGCTAAACATGTAGATGAGTTATGTGCTCATTTGGAATGCTCTATTGCCGAGCTTAGTTATCATCTCATTGAAATGGAAATGGAAGGGTGGATTCGACAGAAGCCTGGGGGGTTTGTTATTCGGGAAAGCCCTCCAGAAGCCACATCTTGACTATTCCGTCATCCCCAGCTGAGGCAAGGGTTTCTGTACTTATCCAGATCAATGCATTTACACTTCGTAAGTGACCAGGGAGAGTGAGGATTTTCTCGCCGGTTCGTACATCCCAAATGTGAATGTATTTATCTCGCCCCCCCGTAGCAAGATGATGCCCATTCGGATGCCATGCAATGGCATTGAGGGTAAAGTTGTGAGCGGGTCTTTCCCAGAGGAGCTGTAGGTCAGCATCCCATATCTTAAGGTAGCCGGACTTACCCCCTGTGGCAATGAGACCATTTTTCGGAGAGACTTGAATGGCAAAGACAAAGTGGGGGTCTGCTTGTACCTGCTTGACCAAAGCACGATCTGAGCGGCCTATCTGATAAATAAAGCCGTCTCGACCCGCACATATAAAGCTGGATAGATCAGGGGAGAGGATAAAACCTCGCAAGCCCGCAGGGGTTACATGAACCTGCGCAAAAGGTTCGCTGCGTTCAGTATCCCAGTACAAAAAGTGTCCATCTCTGCCAGAACTCCACCCCTCGGGCTCAGCGGGATGCGAGCTGAGCCCGAAAACGCTACCTTGGTGAGCCCGTATGGAGCGTCTAAGCTTTTTTTCACCGAGGTCTAAAACATACACTACCCCTGTACTTTCTCCTACATAAAGGTGACACAGTTTATGAACAAAGTGCATCGAGTAAATTGCATTTGGGGTACGGGCTACAGCCCGAGCATGTTTGCCACTTGTGCATCTCCACTCTGCAATATAGCCATCTGCCCCAGCTGAGAAGAGCGACTTTCCCTCATAGTCGCAGGCGAGGGCATAGACCGGTCCAGAATGTCCGGGTAGATCCCATGTTCCAATCAGTCGCACACCCATCTAAACAATATCCACGAATAAGTTCTCTGCAATTGTGGGGGGTAGAACGTGGGTACGCTCCCCACACCGAATCCATAAGGCTCCATCTACGGGAAAAGGGCCAAGTACCTCTATGAGGTCGCCTTTTTTGAGATTCAGTAAAGCCAGAGCTTTTTCTATGAGAGGGTCTTCTACATATCCTTGAATCCGTCCGAGTTGGCCGTGCCGTAATCGGCTCACGGGATATAGAGAGGGGCCGAGGGCAGGTATCTCATCTCCGTGCGGGTCAGTAGAAGGGCATCCTAAATACACATATAATCGCTCAGCGAACTCATCATCGCATACATGCTCTAAATCCTCGGCTAAAAGATGGATTTTTTCTCCAGTGTAGCCAAGGCGTTGAGAGACAAAAGTTTCCCATATCCGGTGACGCCGAATCACTCTAAGCGCAATCTCCTGGCCCTTTGCCGTAAGGCTTGCCCCGCGGTAGGGGCGGTAAATGATATAACCTTTTTCGGCGAGTTTCTTAACCATCTCAGTTACAGCTCCTGGCGTAGCCTGCACCCGCTGGGCAATCGCTTGAAGAGATACCTCTTTATTTGCACCGCCTAAATACCACAGCGCTTTAAGATAGTTTTCCTCAGCGGGCGTTTGCATAAGACAAAAATAATGGGCTGCTTACATGGATATAGAGCCTTTTCGAAAATCTGTCTCTCCGATATGAACATTGACGAGGGCAGGTTTCTGGGAGGCCAGGGCGGCTTGAAGAGCGCCAGGTAGTTCAGTAGTATCTTCTACGAAAGTTCCCCAGCCACCCAAGGCTTCTACCATTTGGTCATAGCGAGAGAGTCGCAGTTCGGTCGCAATAGCCCTCCCATAGAGAGGCAGTTGAGCCCGCTTTATCTGTGTCCATGCGGCGTCGTTTCCTACCACCCCGACGAAGGGAAGATTGAAACGTACAGCGGTGTCATATTCCATGCCATTGAGCCCGAAAGCACCATCTCCGAAAATAACCCATACATCACTTTCTGGTCGGAGCAATTTCGCTGCGATAGCATAGGGGGCGCCTGCACCGAGTGTACCCAGGGGGCCCGCATCCAGCCAGCAGCCTAAACAGCGAGGACGCACCGTATATGCAGCGCTTCCTACAATGTCTCCCCCATCGCCTATTACAATACTTTTCGGCGAGAGCAATTTGTTGATTTCTAATCCCATTCGCAAAGGGTTTACTGGACGCGTAGAGGTATCCGCCTCAGCTTGTATGCGAGCGAAGCGTTCCTGTTCCTCGCGATACAAGGTATCTTTCCAAGACTGCCAGTTGTGCGTAGGCGGAATGAAAGCTTTGACCAATTTTATCAGAAAATCACCTGGGTCGCCATGCGCACTAATGTGGCCTTGGCGATTGCGGTTTAGCTCATTGACATCGCGATCAATCCGGATGAGCTGAGCTTTTTCAGAAATAGAGCCTCCGTAGTTGAGACGAAAGTCTAATGGTACACCCGCTAAAATCACTAAATCAGCTTGACTCAGGGCAGCTTTTCGAGCATGCAAAAATAGGAGGGGGTGATGGGGGCCGAGAGCCCCTCGAGCCATTCCATTGGTGAAAGTCGGTATGCCCAAAGCATCTACGATATCTTTTATATAATGAACATGAGGAGAAAAGAGGATTTGGCTTCCAAGCATGAGAATAGGCCGTTCGGCTGCTCTTAGGAGCTCAGCAGCAAGCTCTACGTCTTTTTCAGATACAGGGAATGGCTCTATTTCTGAGGGCATTTCGCCTACGTTTACTGCCGCTTTGTCAAATAAGATATCCATGGGACATTCCAAAAAGACAGGGCCCATGACTCCACTGGTCGCGGCTAAAAAGGCTCGCTTGAGATACTCTGGAATATCTTTGGGAGATGTTACACGAACTGACCATTTTGTGATCGGTTTGAGCACCGAGACATGGTCCATCTCTTGAAGGGCGCCCATACCGAGAGTCGGTTGGGCTGCCTGTCCGCCGATAACTATCATTGGGGTCTGCGAACGCCAAGCATTCGCCACTGCAGTTACGACATTCATTACACCTGGTCCCGCCGTTACAGCACACACGCCTATTTTTCGAGTCAATCGGGCAGCGGCCTCAGCAGCAAAGCCAGCTGACTGTTCGTGACGAAAGTCTATAACGGGTACGTCTACTTCTGCGCACCCTTCATATATCTCCATAATATGGCCTCCCGATAGGGTAAAGAGATGGGTCATACCCATATCGCGCAGGCAGCGTGCCATTAGACGGCCTCCTGTACTCATATAGCAAAGGTAATTGCCCATCACTTTTTTATGATAGCCTGCGTGCGGAGGATGCGATACGAAGAAAAGTTTATATTTGTTAGCACAATCTAAAAGCACTCCTATGTACCGCCTCCTTTTTCATGGCCCTCTACCTCAAGATAGTAAGAAAAAGAAGTTTGAGCAACTGCTCAATGTCTTTTTAGAGCTTCTTATGAAAACTGGCGGAAATGTCCCTGAGGCACTTCGATGGCTGGCCTATTTTGACAAAAGAAATAATATCACGGATGCTAGCTACACGATGGGTGATTTTATTCGCGAACTGCGAGAGAAAGGGTATATTACAGATTCTACTGATTCTCAGCGCGTTCTGGTTCCATCGGTAAAGGCACAGGCAGAGATTCGGCAGCGTAGTTTAGAGGAAATTTTCACAGCTTTGAAGTCTGGTCCTATAGGCGACCATCCCCTTCCGAAGTCCGGTCCAGGGGATGATCTAAGCTATGAGACTCGTCCATATGAGTTTGGAGATAAGCTGGAGCATCTACACCTTACAGAGACGCTAAATAATGCTTACCTCCATCACGGCATAGAGGAGTTTTGTTTGACTCAGGAAGATCTTTCCATCATTCAGACGGAGGAGAAGACGCAAACAGCGACTTTTGTCCTCATAGATGCTTCTCATTCAATGGTGTTGTATGGGGAGGATCGTATTACGCCTGCCAAAAAGGTTGCTATGGCCTTAGCGGAACTGATCCGGCGGCGATACCCTAAGGATTTACTTTTTATTGGAGCCTTTGGCGATCATGCGTGGCAGGTAGATATTGATCAAGTACCATTTCTGCAAGCTGGTCCTTATCACACAAATACGCGCGATGCCATAGAGATGGCGATAAGTGTTCTAAGCCGTACTCGGGTAGTCAATAAACAAATTTTCCTGATTACCGATGGCAAACCCACCTGTATTAGGGAAGGGAATCGGTTTTATCGCAATAGCTTTGGCCTGGACCCTAAAATAATGAACAAAACTTTAGAAATGGCAGACCGCGCCCGTCGCGAAAAGATTGTGATCACCACCTTTATGATAGCCCGAGATGCCTATCTTCAACAATTCGTACAAAAGTTTACAGAAATCAATCGCGGTCGTGCCTATTATGTGCATCCTCAACGAATTGGGCTATTCATATTTCAAGACTTTATTCGGAATCGCCGGAAGGAACTGCGGTAGGGACCTTTAGATTTTTGAAGTTGTTGTCAAAAGGAGATGTAGATACTACGGACAGGATGCTATCTGTTGGCATTTCTCTTGGCGAAAGTCGGACCACTGTCTGCGCTACCATCCGTTTCTCTGATATCGTAGAGAGTACGGCTTGAGGATTTTTTCGTACAGCCCAGAGTAAGTTGCTCTGCCCTGGAACTGTGTGATAGCCAATATTGAAGGGTAGACGCTTTACTGGATAAGTACGATAAGCTTTCCAGAGGTCTGCTTGATACTTACTTCTAAAAAGAGGGATAGGCCTATCATATACCCCAAAAAGCTGAATGTGCCACATGGTGGTATCAAATGAGCGGAAGGGCATGCCACTATCCTCCTGCAGGATAGCTACACTTTGTTTGAGGATTAAGTCGCGTATTTCTGAAAAGTCAGGACCATACATGAGATAAGAAGCCGATTTGATGAGAGTCACGCAGGGGCGCATGCGGCTAAGTAGGGCGCGACTCCCAGTCTGTTTTTCTATCCCAGCATTAGCCGCATTAAGGCTAAGGTAAACGACCTCTTGGGTAGGCTCATTAGGGCGACCCACATAGAAACGAAGCCCAGTAATGAGGGCATCCCAGCAGGATTGGAGAGGCTTCGGTTTATCAGAAGCGAGGGTGTCTATGGTTCCATCTGGCTTGAGATAAATATGGTCAACTTTGTAAATCAGATGCCCTGTCCGAGCAAAAAGCGCCAAAAATACAGGTAGAAGTCCCCGCACTTTACCGTGAGCGAGCTGAACCTGCATGTCTTTCGTACAGAAAAAGCTGAAATGCAGAAGATCCTCCAAAGTAAGATAGGTACCTCGCAAGTTGCGAACGATATCCAGAGGGTATAACTTACGCAAGTAGTGAGGATCTCCCTCCTGTTCCAATCCAAAGAATAAGTAAGAAGATCCTCTGGGATAGATATAATATATTGTGGGCCAGTCGGCTCCGCTAAAAGGGTAGAAGACCTTCCCTGCCCATGTATGATAAGGCTGAAGTTCTCGTGCAGCCCATACGGAGAGAGAATCATACAGTGCTTGTTTGCGCTTAGACCAAAGGTGCTCTACTCGGCTAGCATAAGCGATCCAAGCTGTGTCGTTTAAAGCACTTTTCCAGTAGAGTGTATCTTTGGGGGGGAGGCCAGCAAGGATTCGGGATAGATCGGTCCAATAGGGATCGGGAAATGAAGGGGAGGCAGGGAAAGATAGAGTATCTTTCGCAGAGGATTTATTCTGAGTGGTTTGAGGTGCTGACTGACAGGACCATAGGGCGAACAGCCCTGCGATTAACTTTGCTTTCATCGGCGCACCCAAAAGTACGAACTCCCCAGCACTGTCAGGGTAAGTACTCCTGCTAGGCTCTCCCAAGGGCGCGACCAGAGGTTATTCAGGATCATCCAAGCTGTCAGGGATAAGAATAGAATGCCCGTATCCCAGGGAAGGTTCGCTTCTCGGTAATGACGAAGAAAAAGCCCCAGCACGGTCATTCCAGCAAAAAGGGACAGAGTAAAGCCAATGTAGTTCAGGACAGCATCAAAAGCGGCTGAAAATATAAAGATCCATGATAGGAATCCGATCAAGAGTAGGGCTCTAAGAGGGACCCCTCGTTCAGTTCGGTAGCTCAGGGCTTTGAGAATAGCATAATCCTCGCCCATGACGCTGGCGACTCGTGGGGCGATCATAAGCATGGCACTTACCGATGAGATCATCGCTATACTCACGCCCCAGCCGAATACCGCTTCTCCTTGACTTCCCCAGAGCTTCTTAGCTAAGAGGCGTCCTACCGCAGCTTCACCAGAGAGCTCCTCCAGAGGGACGTACCTCAAAAGAGCCCAGTTGAATGCAACATACAGCCCCATAACTATAAGCGTACCAGTGATAATAGCTCGGGGGACAATCCGTTCCGCATGGGGTATTTCACTCATGATATAAGCGGCGGCATTCCATCCTGAGTAAGCGAAACTGATAAATATCAGCGATACGGCAGATACTTGTAGAGTATCCCATGACAGGCGCGGACAGGCAAGTTCCTGCGGGGTATCAGTTGTAAAAATCGCCCCCCCAATGAGAGTAACAAGTAGACTAAGCTTCAAGAGGACGAAAAAGTTCTGAATGCGGGCACTGCGACTCAATCCCAAGAGATGAATGCTGACCAGAAATAGTACGAGACCAGCTGCCGCCATCTTACGTCCTGCTTCGGAGAGTGGAAAAGGTAAATAAGCTGCAAAGGTGTAGGCCGAAGCTGCTATCGGGGCTGCGAAGCCTGCTACGAGGGATATCACGCCAGCCAGGTATCCTAAAAATGGATGATACAAGGTCGTCAAAAAATGATATTCACCCCCAGAGCGCGGATATCGTTTGGCAAGCTCAGCATACGCAAGCGCCCCTCCCAGAGCTGCTATTCCGCCCAATATCCATAAGATAAGCACACCGATCCCAGCTGGCAGTTCTGCCACGATAAATCCTGTCGTCGTATAGATTCCTGTCCCTACCATATTAGCAATCACGAGCAGGGTCGCAGACAGCCATCCAAAACCCGCTTTGGTCATCCATGCAAAAGTAATGGGGAAGTCTCGCGAGATACCTGGTTATTCAGGACTTCGCTTGTGAAAGGCTACTCTTTCAGAAGAATTTGGCAAGGAGATGGATCAAAATACAAAGGGGAATGAGGAAGTTTCCTCATTCCCCTTCTACGGTTTTCTTCTGTCAGAAAGGATATTAGAAAGGCCGTCCTACTCGAACCATGGCGCAGCGAAATCCTATGGTCGCCGAAGCGGAGTCCGCATGGAGATAGCGACGTGCCCCACATGTTACATAGTAGGCAATATCTGCCCAAGATCCTCCTCTATATACCTTGGCAGCGTCAGCCCCTAAATCAGGCCATGCTCCTCCTTGGCCTTGTCCTGCAGCGGCTTTGGGACTATATAGCAGGCTGGTCTTCGGATCATAATCATCATCATACTGAAACTGATCCTTCTGTACACTACCTCGGCGGCGGTGAGGGTTGAGGTCTTCTGCGTCTTCGTAGTTGAGCACCCGATAGGTATCCTCTGTCCATTCAGCTACGTTGCCGGCCATATTGTACAGCCCATAATCATTTGGATAGAAAGCTTTTACAGGCGCTGGAATCATGTAAGCGTCATTCAACCCTTCGTATAAAAGGGAACCACCCTTATTAGAGCGCCCCGCATAGTCTCCTCGTCCTCGTTTGAAGTTGGTCCGGAAACGACCCTTCATATCGCGTAAACTGCGTCCCTCCCATGGGTAAAGTTCTTGTTCGTAGCCTGCGCGAGCGGCATACTCCCATTCAGCTTCTGTGGGAAGGCGATAATCAGGATAGAGAATAGCTTCGGGATCTCGATCGGTGAGCTGCTTATTCACTATGGCAGTGCGCCACGCAGCAAATTCCCGGGCTTGATGCCAATTTACTCCGACTACAGGATACATGTGGTACCCCTCATGCTGGAAATAGTATCGCACATAGGGGTCATTGTAAGCCATTTCGCGGAACCAAACATTAGTGTCGGGGTAGAGGAGTTGAGCTTTCTGGTCGCCAGAATCTTTCTGGACATAGAAAAGAAACTGCTTGTATTCTACATTCGGAACCTCCGTCTCGTCCATGTAAAAGCTGGCTACTGTAACTTGACGGACTCGAGCGTTATGTTCAAAATCCAAGTCTTTTTCAGTACCACCCATGTGGAAAGTACCGCCTTCAATAAATACAAGTCCTGGACCTGGCGGCATTTCTCGATACCTTTTCACATAGAAGCCTTCGCCGCCACTTTTGCGAGCAAACTTGAGCCCCGTGAGACGACTGGTGCTTCCAGGGTCTTCTAGATTGCCCTTATTGCCACAGCCCGTATGAAGAAATGTGGCAAGCGTGGCAACCATCACTACGTATATCCATCGTTTTGCCATAGGCATGCGCAAAGGTATAGGTTTCTTTTAGAATCTCGGACAAGGGTAGTTGCGACGGTGTTTCATTCCCACTCGTCGTTCTTTATCAAATTCTACTACTACGGACACCTCGTGGGAGCCAGCTGAGATGCGATTGGTTAGAGTAGAGATAGTGTAGTCGTAGGAATATCCTACTCTAAACATACCTTTCTGTAGCCCCACGAGTCCAATTATAGCGTCTTGGTTCCTGTACCATACCCCGATAACTATGGGGTCTATGGTGTAGTACAAACCTAAATCCAACTGCTGGAAGGGCTGCTGGATCCGATACATGATAGCCGGTCCAATAGTTTGTCGTCCCTCCCGATTTCTGTCTATAGGAATCTGAGCCCCTCCAAAGAAGTTAGCTCTAATAGGGAGACGGGCAGCAGCTGGGTTAGATAGGGTCACATTATAGAATCGCTGTTGAGGCTGGGTAATGTGCATCACAGAAGTGCCCACATAGATGTACCTATTGTAGTACAGGGCGCCGGCGTTTACATCTTCATGAATGCGGTTTTCAAAAAAGTTGCGCTCTTGCGTGGGTAAGATGAAACCGGCATTGGGGTCTATCTGATCAGGAAACCTTAGTCGGAAAAAATCTATGCTGGCTTGCATGATGCCTCCGGAAAGTCCTAAGCTCAGAGCGCTATTCCGACTAAGCTGTATATGTAAAGCATAGTTGAGCAGTACGTTGAGCTTCGTAAGATTGCCCTCACCAGCTTGATCTGCAATAAAGGAAAGCCCGATGCCATTTCTGATATTTCCGAAAAAGATAGGCTGGTCATAAGCTGCCGCGAACGTTCTGTAGTAACCTGGTATTGCCGTCCACTGCATCCTGTAAGCCAAAGCAAGTCGAGGGCCCTCCGTAATACCCGTGAATGCAGGTGAGAGGACTACCTGATTGGCAAAAAACTGCGAAAACTGTGGATCCTGGGCTTTCAGAAAGGAAATGGCAAGCCCTAATCCAAGTAGAGAGTAGCCAAACTTTCTCCACATACGAAGCACTTTTCAGGGCAAATATAGACAAAAACTGATTTTGCAAATCCCAAACATGCCCGCTTTTTCGTTATTTTGTCCATATGTCAATCTCTGTAAGGCCCCGCACCGTTGAGGTGGATTATTTCAATGTGGAAGAGTTTTTTACACCGGAGCAGCGAGCTATCAGAGAAACGGTCCGACAATGGGTGGAAGTTCGCGTCAAGCCTATAATAGACGACTATGCGCAGAAAGCCGAATGCCCTACCCATCTCATCCCTGAAATGGCTCAATTAGGGATCTTTGGTCCTTTCATCCCTGAGGAGTATGGGGGGGCAGGGTTGGACTATATCTCATACGGCCTCATCATGCAGGAACTAGAAGCGGGCGACTCTGGTATCCGGTCCATCGCTTCGGTCCAAAGCTCGCTGGTGATGTATCCTATCTGGAAGTTCGGTTCAGAGGCCCAGCGCCAGAAGTATCTCCCCCGGCTGGCTCGAGGAGAGCTCATGGGATGCTTTGGACTGACTGAACCCAATCATGGTTCTAATCCCGCCGGCATGGAGACTTATTTCTACGAAGAGGGAGATTATTATGTCGTGAATGGGCGGAAAATGTGGATATCCAATGCGCCTTTCGCCGATATTGCCGTGGTCTGGGCAAAAGACCCAGAAGGAAAGATCCGCGGACTTATTCTGGAACGGGGCATGGAAGGTTTTTCAACGCCTGAAATGCATCGCAAATGGTCGCTTCGGGCATCTGCGACGGGGGAGCTTGTTATGGATAGAGTTCGCGTTCCTAAGGAAAATCTGCTTCCGGGCGTTGTCGGACTCAAAGGACCGCTTTCTTGTCTCAATAGTGCGCGATATGGCATAGCGTGGGGGGCTATTGGAGCAGCCATAGATTGTTATCAGACGGCTCTGCAGTATAGCTTAGAGCGTCAGCAGTTTGGTAAGCCTATAGCCTCTTTCCAGCTTACGCAAAAAAAGCTGGCTGAGATGCTTACAGAAATCACTAAGGCCCAGCTGCTGGCTCTACGCCTTGGACAGCTTATGAATGAAGGACGCGCTACGCCTCAGCAGATTTCCATGGCTAAGCGAAACAATGTCGCCATGGCTTTGGAAGTTGCACGCACAGCTCGGCAGATTCTGGGGGGCATGGGTATCATGGGCGACTATCCCATCATGCGTCACATGATGAACTTAGAATCGGTCATTACCTACGAGGGTACGCACGAAATCCATCTCCTGATTACGGGGCAAGATATTACAGGTATATCGGCTTTCGTCTGATGGAAAGCTCTGATGTCCTGTCCTCCTACCCCTTAGCTAATCTCATAGAAGCGATTCTTTTTACAAATAATAACCCAATTTCTTTTTCTGCACTGCATAAGGCGGTAGAGTACATTGCGGGCACGTCTTTCTCGTCAGACCAGATCCGCGAGGCCTTAGAAGTACTTCATAAGAGATATTCAGATAGCAGCATTGAACTCTTAGAGGTAGCAGGAGGGTATGTGCTCAGGACACGACCAGCCTACGGTGAAGCCTTGGCCAAGTATTTAGGACTCCAGAATCCGCTGCATTTATCTAAGCCACTTTTGGAGACCTTGGCGATTGTGGCATATCATCAGCCAGTTACGCGGTCATTTATTAATCATCTGCGGGGAGTGCAGAGTGATTATGCAGTAGACAAGCTCTTAGAGCTTGATCTTATAGAGCCTGCAGGACGCGCTAACCTTCCTGGTAAGCCTCTTTCCTATCGTACTACTCAGAAGTTCTTAGAGCTTTTGGGGTTGCGCAGTTTAGATGATCTCCCTAAGTTGCGAGAGCTCTCAGATACGCCACCGCCGCCAAATCCATCGCAAATAGAGCCAGCCGAAGAGCAGTCCGCATAGATGTCCGAAGTGAGAGATTCCACCCAGTATAGGATTCCACAGAAATGCCACTAATGAAAGAACAGCAAAGCCTATGAGTAACCACCGAGCCGCGATTGGTATGGGTAATGGAAAAATCACCAACTGGGCTCGCGGAAAAAAGTAAGTATACGCAAAAAAAACCCCACTCACGCTCGTAGAAGCCCCTATTACAGGCATAGGGGAGGGATCTAAAAAAGCCAGAGCTATTCCAGAGGCTATCCCTACCGTCAGGTAAAAGAGGAGGAAATTTCTCCTGCCCATCACGGCCTCTACGGCTGGTCCCAAGCTCCAGAGCGCAACTGCGTTGGCCAGGATGTGCCAGAAGCTTTTATGCGTGAAAAAGTAGGTAAATACCTGCCACACCTCAAAATCCTCCGCCTTATGCACTGCTAAGGAGAGAGGGAGCCAGGGAAAGCGAAAGCTCGCAAGCCAAACCAGACCGTTAATAATAATGAGATGAGGGATGGTTGAGCCCTGCATGTTGGGCAAAGCTACGAGGGCTTGCGTTTTGTTCGTTCCGAAGGGGGAACTGAGGAAGTGGGCTCATGGCGGGGCAGGGCATACGGGGCAGAGTAGATGGAATAAGTCAAAGTACGATTGAAGGGGAAGCTTAGGAAGAATTCTATCAGGCCTTTATCAGAGCCGCGCATTCTATAAAACTTCTTATACAGTTCGTAGTAGGATTCCGCATAATCTAAAGAGTCTGCGACTTTTTCTAAGAGATTTTCTTGCGTTTCTGCTATAATGACATCTTCTGAGACCGGCTGTCTCATCAGGCTATCCAGCACTGTCTTGAGTCGTTTTTTTTCGCGTTTGAAGTGTTTCACAATAGTATCGCCATAATCTACGATTCCTTTTAGCATGAGGGCTGGACTTTCTAAAACTGTTGGCAGCTCATCAAGGTATTTGGCCGAGCTTATGATTGCTAAGTACACTGGGAGGCTGCGAGTGTGCAGGATTTTCCCATTAATGCGCACTTGTTCAGTTTTTACAATGTATAAATGCCATGTTTCAAAACCGTAGGTTAGGGGATATCCTTTGGAGTTTTGAAGTTTTGGGCGTACGAGTTGGACTAAAAAAGGACGAGTGGTAGAGACCGCTAAGGTTTGAAATTCTCCGATGGGGAGATAGGGTTGGACTGGGGAGTCTATAAGTCGGAGGGGGGGCAGCTTTTTGGGGGGATTGAGGAGGGTGTCTTCTTTCGAAGGGGGCTCCTGAGCGGATGCAGTGGGTGTAGTGTCTTGAGATGTCTTTTCGATAAGGGGAGGTTCGGAGAAAATATCGTCTAAAAGCTCCTCTTCCTTGACTTCAGTACCTTGTCCGTAAAGTAGAGTGATAAGCGTAATAAATAGAAGTCGTGGATGCACTTTGTCAAAAGTAGAAAAGTGGCTGAAACGTTGTTTTAGATTCTTTCGGTTGGGTGATTTTAGATGTATACTCGATTTGGCGGAAGTGGACGTATATTTGCCGGGTATGAAACTCCTCCTCTACTTGTGGCTCGGAGCTATGGCGTTTAGCCCTGCATACAGTGCTGCAGGGGCTCGAACAGCTCAGTCAATAGAAGTCATAGTGGCAGAGCCTAATAAGCAGAAGAGCTTCTGGCACCGCCTCAAGGAAAAAGCTCAGCGCTATTGGCAAGCTCTTCTTAAGAAGCTTCACACGCCGACGGATGATCTCATACGGATATTGATTATAGCTCTCATTGTAGCTTTGGCTATAAGCATTGTGGTATGGTTTTTACCATGGCCTCTGGATGTGCTATTAGCTACTGTGGCGCTTATAGTGCTGTTGATTTTCCTTTTGCGCTACATATAGCTCGGTAAAATAGTACCTTTGTGTCCCTGCACCCGTAGCTCAATTGGATAGAGCACCAGACTTCGGATCTGGCGGTTGGGGGTTCGAGTCCTCCCGGGTGCGCTATGCAAGTGTATAAGCTGAGTGGAGAACGGCGGGTGGGTGTGGGTAGTAGCGAAGCTCGTCGAATTCGTCGAGTGGGGCTTGTGCCCTGTGCGCTCTACGGTAAGGGAGTGCAGGAAATATTTACTCTACCTCAGAGTGAAGCTCATAAGATTGTCTTTACCCCTCATGTATACCTATTTGAGTTGGCTCTCGATGGGCAGACTTATACAGCGGTGCTTCGGGAGTACCAGCTTCACCCAGTGCATGACTATGTTCTGCATTTGGACTTCATGGCTTGCGGCTTAGAAGATGAGATTACCGTCGCTCTACCTGTCAAACTCACTGGGGTGGCTGAAGGAGTTCAGATGGGGGGGAAACTCGTTCCTTTGGCTCGGCGGTTGCGTGTGCGTGGGCGTGTGAAAGACCTCCCAGCAGTCCTGGAAATAGATATATCTTCTCTCAAGCTCGGTAAAACGCTCAGTGTTGGCAAAATATCCTTCCCTAACCTTCAAATCATAGCTTCTCCAGATACGGCGATTGCTCGGGTTGAGGTGCCTCGGGCACTTCGTACGCAGCAAGGCTGAGTCTTCGTAGGATCGTCGAAATTTTTGGGGGCTCTGGTTATTCCTTGTTCTTGTTTGGGAATATGTGGCGTTGAGGAGGGCCTTTTATTTGATGCAGGATTGGTAAGTTTCTTGGGCATGGCCCTATTCAGGGTTAAATTCGCTCTTCCTTTTGTCGTCAAGTGGCCAGGTGAAAGCTTAGAAGAGAAAGGAGTTTGTTCTAAAGGAGGGCGTAGCGGTGATATTCTACTCGTATGAATGAGATACATCTTTCATGGAAAAGCTCCCATGCATGGGGCTGCCAAATATTCTCTTCTATTTCAGGAAAGATTGTGTCTCCCTCCACTGCTGTGAAGATCCAAGTGAGATAAAGGCGGTTTACCATGGGGAGTTCTATGGCCCATCGGAAAACCGCTTCCCCACCGACAAAAAAGACAGGCTTATGTTGTTGTTGAAGGGCCTCTATCAGGGTATTGGTATCTGAAAATACACGTCCAGTGGGGATAGTCGTCATTTGCCGACTCAGAACCCATACCTCTCGTCCAGGCAGGGATTGTGGTAAGCTTTCCCATGTGCGTCGGCCCATAACTAAGATTCCCCCCCAAGTTAGCTCCCGAAAAAGCCTAAGTTCTAAAGGAAGTCTCCACGGTAGTTTGCCTGCCCGTCCTATAATGCGAGAGGGATAGGCCGCAGCTGCTACAATACTCCACATGCTGTAAAAATATGTACGGCGGATAGGAATCCGTGTTTTTTTGTTTCTTTGGTCTAAATACAAACAAAGCTTATGGAAGCGCCTATCCAGGACCAAGTCCTCACTCAGCACCTGAGTAAAGAATATGAATGGGGATTTGAAGTGCAGTTGGAGGAAGAGTTAGCTCCAAAAGGGCTTAATGAGTCTATTATTGAGTTTATCTGGGCCAAAAAGAAGGAGCCTCCGTTTATGTTGGACTTCAGAATGCGCGCTTACCGGGCATGGAAAGAGATGAAAGAACCGCACTGGCTCAATGCATATTATGACCCCATAGATTATCAGGATGCTTATTACTATGCAGCGCCCAAGTCTCTCTCCGAAAATCGTCCTAAGTCTATGGAGGAGGTGGATCCCGAAATTCGTCGAATCTTTGATAGACTAGGCATACCCCTACATGAGCAGGAAATCTTGGCAGGTGTGGCAGTAGATGCCGTTTTAGATAGCGTGTCTGTGGCGACTACTTACAAAGAGAAGCTCGCTAAGCTGGGGATTATCTTCTGCTCCATGAGCGAAGCGCTGGAGAACTACCCCGACCTTGTAAAGAAGTACCTAGGTACTGTCGTCCCCTACAATGATAATTTCTTTGCTGCGTTGAATTCTGCGGTATTCAGTGATGGTAGCTTCGTATATGTGCCTAAGGGCGTGCGCTGTCCAGTAGAGCTTTCCACCTATTTCCGTATCAATGCACGTAAGACGGGGCAGTTTGAACGTACCTTAATCATAGCCGACGAAGGCGCTTATGTAAGTTATCTGGAAGGCTGTACTGCCCCTAAAAGGTCTGAGCATCAGCTCCATGCAGCCGTAGTAGAGCTTGTAGCCCTTCCCGGGAGCTACATAAAATACTCTACTGTGCAAAACTGGTATCCAGGGGACAAAGAAGGGCGGGGAGGAGTTCTTAACTTCGTAACTAAGCGTGGGATCGCTCACGAGCGCGCAAAGATTTCCTGGACTCAGGTAGAGACAGGCTCGGCGATTACATGGAAATATCCGAGTGTCATTCTCAAGGGAGATAACTCTGTGGGAGAGTTCTATTCCGTCGCTGTGACGAATAACTATCAGCAGGCGGATACGGGAACGAAGATGATCCATATCGGAAAAAATACCCGTAGCCGTATTGTTTCCAAAGGGATTTCGGCAGGTAGAAGCAATAATACCTATCGCGGGCTGGTTCAGATTGCGCCAGGGGCTGAGCATGCCCGAAATTTTTCCCAGTGTGACTCCCTACTGATCGGAAACAACTGCGGAGCCCATACCTTCCCCTATGTGGAGGTCCGAAATCCCTCAGCTATTGTGGAACACGAAGCTACCACCTCAAAAATTGGTGAGGATATACTCTTCTATTGCAATCAGCGAGGCATTCCTACCCAAGAAGCCGTAGAGCTGATTATCAATGGATACTGCCAGGAAGTACTGGCTCATCTCCCTTTGGAGTTTGCGGTAGAAGCTCGGAAACTTCTGTCTATCAGCTTGGAGGGTAGTGTGGGGTGAGCTCTGATCCTTGAGGATGGTGGTGACCTTCTAATAGGTAGTAGGACCGTAATAAAGAAAAGGTGAGAACTCCACCTATCACCCCATACCAGGGAGGGTGCAGAGGGCGTATCGCATCCTTCACTTTAGACGGAGGGTTTGCAGGAATGCCTTCTTCTTAGGAGAAGAGGGTATTCTCTACAATTTCACAGACAATGTGACCCACGAGCATGTGAGCTTCTTGTATTCGTGGGGTATCTGTCGAGGGAACTCGGAGCAGGTAGTCGCAGCGTCCAACCATTTGACCGCCCGAAGCACCCGTAAGTCCCACAGTAATAATCCCGAGCTGCCGAGCTGTATCGAGCGCTTTTAGAATATTAGGAGAGTTGCCCGAGGTACTCATAGCCCATAGAAGGTCTCCGGGGCGTCCCCACCCACGCAGTAGACGAGCAAAAGTCTCCTCGTAGCTGTAGTCATTAGCTACGGCCGTTAGAAATGAGGTGTTCACATGGAGGGCTTCAGCGGGGAGTGGGGGACGATCTTTGTAATACCGACCTGTGAGTTCGGCAGCAAGATGCTGGGCATCAGCGGCACTGCCTCCATTTCCACAGAAGAAGACTCGGCCGCCTGACCGAAGCGTCTGAATAACCGCTTGGGCGATAGCTTCTATGAGTCCAATGTACTCATCGGAGCTAAGAAGGACTTTCTTGACCTCTAAGCTGTCAGAGAATGCTCGTCTGATAGTTTCCCGCACTTCACAAAAGTACTACCTTTCTTTTCATACCTTTGCCTTGTGAGACTGATAGGATACCTTGTATGGCTCGTTATTTTCATACCTCATCTGTGGGCTACGCATTACTTAGGAGGCAGTCTTACTTATGAATGTCTCGGTCCTGCCCCTGGAAACCCTGGCCTTACTCGCTATCGGGTGAGGGTCGTAATCTATCGAGACTGTAATGGAATAGACATGCATCCAATCACCGTACGCTGGCGCTCTATCCAATGCAACGTAGATCAATCTGTTACTATTCCACAGCCAATTTCCGGTTCGCCTGGGTATGGACGAGATGTTACGCCAGTTTGTACGGGACAGCCTACCGCCTGTCCGAATGGGGCTCCGGGACTTTATGGAATCCAGCAATGGGTGTATGAGACCATTATTAGCTTGCCCGCAGGTTGCGGTAATGACTGGATCATCTGGCATAATGACTGTTGCCGCTCTAACTCAATCGATAACTTAGACAACTCGGGGGGCCAAGGTACTACCTTTTATGCATTTTTGGATAATACCCTTACACCGTGTAATAGTTCGCCGCAGTTCAATAACCTGCCGCAGTTCTTCAACTGCGTGAATAGACTCACTCTACTCAATTTAGGCGTAACCGATCCGGATGGAGACTCTCTCGTGATTTCCCTAACTTCTTGCTTAGATAACGACCCACCGACTTCCACTCCTCCCTATTTTACCCCTACTACCTACACACCGGGACGCAGTGGAGCGAATCCTTTCCCTACCTCTTCTGGGATTCTGATTCAGACAGGAGGGCTTTTTACTTACATTCCTTCGCAGTTGTATAGAGCGGCTTTTTGCTACAAGGTGGAAGAGTATAGGAATGGGGTCAAAATAGGAGAGACTTTTCAAGATGTGTATTTGGTCATTCAAAACTGCCCCTCTCCCTCTCCTCCCGTAGTTACGAGTACCCCTCCCAACCGTCCGCCTGTCATCTATGATGAGACTAACGCTAACTCTTTCATCTTCACGGCACCAGTGTGTCCTGGGCAGACACCGCAGCCATATTGCATTACGTTCGGCTATCGGGATACCGTTAATCCCCCCCCTCAAAATAATCTGCGGGTGACTGTGGTGCAGATTCCTGCTGGGGCTACCACGACGATAATCGGAAATAATACGAATAATCCTCGGGTACAGCTATGCTGGGCACCGACTTCTTCT
Organism: Bacteroidia bacterium; assembly: GCA_039630325.1. GTDB lineage: Bacteria > Bacteroidota > Bacteroidia > SpSt-205 > SpSt-205 > SpSt-205. Next base: position 164,366 of record JBCNVG010000032.1, on the reverse strand, counting down.
GATATCGGTGATCATCCCGTAGTGATCACAGTAGAGAATAATAGCTGTCCTATCCGAGTGAGATGGGATTATACCTACATCCTACGGGTGCGTCCGGGTTTGAGTTGGAATGGAGAAATTGCTGTGATTCGGGCGCCTGGGGATACGGCTATCACGAGAGATACCACGGTATGTATAGGGAGTCAATTGAGATTGTACCTGACTGTCAGAGACTCAGTGCCTAATGCATCCGATATAGTGTCTATATCTTGGACGACGACGGGCGGGTTGGCTGCACCGCCATCTTTTCCGCCGCCGCCTTTGAGTGGATCGGTGCGTCCGACAGTGACTGTAACTGGCCCTGGACAATATATTGCTACTGTAACTTTCCGAGGGGGCTGTATAGATAGAGACACGCTCCGGGTCCGTATATACCCTCCTGACACGGTGCGCATTCAAGAGCCGATTCGAGCTTGTGCGGGACAAAGCGTCTCTCTATTCGCTTCTTCTGCCCTCGGATTGCTCATCCGATGGTATGTTAATGCTCCCCTGAGTGGTACTCTCATTGGTACAGGGAACACCATATCCTTCCCTGCTTCGCTTGCTTCCGCTGGTAATGTGCCGATCTATGCTGTCACTACCGATGCTAATGGCTGCACATATATAGATACGGCGATGGCAATATTTGAACCAGCTCCGAGTTTTAGTACGCAGACTACCCCCGCGAGCTGTCGGGGACAGAATAATGGCTCTATCACTGCTACTCCTTCCAATCCAGGCTCATACACCTACACTTTATTAGACGGGGGAGGGGCTACCGTGGCAGGACCTCAACCTTCTGGTACTTTCTCTTCGCTGGCACCGGGTCGTTACATCGTAGTGGTCCAAGGGCCAGCTCCCAGTGTATGCACACGGGCGGATACTGTCTTTGTAGGACAGGGAGATAGTGTGAATGTTCGCTTCCTCGGTGATAGTATTCGGTATGCTTGCCCCCCTTTCTCTACTACCCTGGAAGTGCAGGCTTCTTCTACTCTGGGAGGTAGCTTGACCTATACTTGGAGCTTCGGTGATGGGAATACTCAGACGACCAGCAATCCTAATGTGAGCTATACATTCACAAGTTCTGGGCAGTATATCGTGGTGGTTCGTGCATCTACGGCGCAGGGCTGTTTTGCGACAGATACTATTGTGATAGATACACGAAATAGCATAGGTCTCACGGCCACAGTTCCTCCTATTTGTAAGGGGGCTGCTACGGCGCAGGTAGCTCTAAATGTCGCAGCTAATGCAGTACCGCCGATATCTTATCAAGCGGTTCCTTTGACTGCTGGGGCGGGTCCTACATTTGGACCTCAAAACTCCCCCATCTTTTCCAGTATTCCCGTAGGGATTCCTTATGAGTTTATCGCTCAGGATAGTCGGAATTGTCAAGGCAGGGTTGCTCTTACGCTTTTACCCACTGACAGCGTGGAAGCTTTAGCACTTAGCAATGGACCGATTGAGAACTGCTATCCTGTAGCCGTAGATTTTACAGCTGTGGCTCAGGGTACGGGGAATTTGACTTATATCTGGGACTTTGGTAATGGGGGGAGGGATACTACTACTTTACCTGTTGCAACTGGATTGTATCAGAGTGGAGGAACCTATGTGGTTCGCCTCACCGTACGCAATGAGGCAGGATGCACGGACACGCTTCTGCTTCCGATAAACATACCAGCGACAGGCGAGCAGATTACTGCCCAGCTTGTTTCAGTATCTCCACAACCGGTGGCGGGTTGTGCCCCCCTCACTGTGAGTTTGACGGGTACGGGGTCCAGTAGCCTTGGCAGTTCTCTTAGTTTCCGTTGGGATATGGGAGATGGTACCGTTATTCAGGATACAGCAGTTACACATACGTACACCCAGCCAGGCGTTTATGAAGCGGTATTTTACGCTCAGAGTTCTCCGAGGTGTTATGATACGGTGCGGGTAATAGTAACAGTTGATGGCACCCCGAATGCGCAGATCATTCCTCCCCCTCAGCCGAGCAGCTTAGGGTATTTTGTAGCTTCTCCTATTGTTTTTACTGCCGCCTCTGGGCCCTATAATGTGCGATACTTCTGGCAAGCTGATAGTCAAGCAGCTGGCACGGGCCCTGCTTATACAATTTCTTATCTGCAGAAAGGCACCTATTGTGTCTATCTTACAGTTGAAAGTCAGCTGGGGTGCATAGATACGGCTTCGTACTGCTTTGAAGTTTCTGGTTATACTCTTCTTGTACCTAATGCCTTTACGCCCAATGGAGATGGGATTAATGATCGCTTTGTCGTCATAGGATATGGCATGGAGTTTTTGGAGCTATCCGTGTATGACCGGTGGGGAGAGCTCATCTACTCCAGCAGAGGGACAGAGCAGATTGTCTGGGATGGCACCAAGAATGGCTCGCCTGTACCGGAAGGGGTATATGTGTACCTTCTGAGATACAGGCCAGTTGATAAGACTCAGATAGAAGTAAGGACTGGTACGATTACGCTCCTTAGATGAAGTGAGGCGAAGTGTGTTATCCGACTAAGGGTTGGTAGCTCAGTATGACTGGCTGTCATATGGTTTGTTAGATTAGCCCTGGTTGATCTGGAGAGGCGTTCATACTTTTGAGCCATGCTGCGGTATCCCGCTTTACCGACCTCATTCTTCAAGGAGGCTCGTTCTAAACTAAAAGCAGAGCTACCACCCCAGACAGCGGCGATTGTCTTTGCTAATGAGATTCTCGCTGGTGAAGCTGATACTACACTTCCTTTCCAGCAGAATAGTAACTATCTCTACCTCACAGGAATAGAAACACCAGGGGGCCTTCTGTGGATATATCCAGATGCGCCTTCGGAGGAGATGCGGGAAGTACTTTTTATTCAGCCGCCTTCGCCTGAAAAGAAACTATGGGAGGGATGGAGCTACGGCATAGAAGAGGCTCGCGAGCGCAGTGGTGTCGCAGAAGTGCGCCCGCTTACCGAATGGAATGCTTTTTGGCGGCGCATGGTCAGTCGCATAGAGGCCGTAGCTTTGGATTTCAATGAGCATGATCGTCAAACACATGGTTTCTTGCCTTCTCCTGCCCATAGATTCGCTCGCCGTTTGCATCAGGAGCTGCCAGGGCATAGGATTATTCGTTTAGCACCGATTCTCAGTCGCCTCCGCATGGTGAAAACGGCCGAAGAGATTGCGCTTATGCGTGAGGCTATCGCTATCACGATAGAGGCATATCAGACCATTCTCCCTATGCTGCAGGACGGTGTAATGGAGTACGAAATAGAAGCGGAGGTTCAGCGCGTATTTATCAGGCATCGTGCGACGACTGCTTTTCCTCCAATCATTGGAGGCGGTGAACGAGCTTGTATCCTTCATTATACGCACAATAGTCAACGCCTTCAGCATGGGAATCTCGTACTGATAGATATCGGGGCCAGATTAGGCTCTCATTGTGCCGATCTGACGCGCACTATACCAGTAGGGGAGATTAGTCTTCGGGCGGAAAAGTACCTTCGTTGGGTAGCAGAAGTCAGTGCCTATGCTCAGCAGCAGCTTCGGCCAGGCATCTCTATTGAGTCGTGGTATAAAGAGGTCTCTGTATTTATGTCTGAAGGCATGAAGGCTCATGGTATATTGCCTCCTGATGCTCCTCCCGAAGCTTACAAAAGGTATTTCCCTCATGGTTTGGGGCACTTTCTCGGCATAGATGTGCATGATGTCGGTTCTCGCTATGACCCTTTGCCGGTGGGAGCAGTAGTTACCTGTGAGCCAGGGCTTTATCTCCCTAATGAAGGGATTGGTATTCGTATAGAAAATGACCTTTTGGTTACAGAGGATGGCTGTGAGAATCTTAGCGCTGCTTTGCCTAACCTTTTGGGCTTGTAGCTCCCCGAAGAAGCGGATACTCAGTTATAAGTTTCCTAACTCTATGTGGGTATTCCCTGATACTATTTGGGGAGAATTTTTGGTGCCTGCATCAGGCGAGTGCTTTGATATAGAGCTTGAAATTGAAATAGAAGAGACTTATCCGTGGCGAAACTTATATACACTTCTCTTTATTGAAGCGCCTGATGGCTTCCGTAGTCAGTCTCGCATCAATTTGGTGTTTTCAGATACGCTCGGAAACTGGTACGATCCCGATAAGGAGTTTAGAACTGTCATAGGGCGTCAAATTTCCTTCGCTATGGCGGGAAAATACCGTTTGGGGATTCTTCCGTATATTCGTAACGATAGTGTTCTGGGAGTGAGAGAGATTAGCATGTACGCTGAAAGTTGCCATCCTTCCAAATGAAGTTTGGTATTCTTTTTGTTATAATTTCTCGTATGCGAATAGGCTTACTATTCTTCTTGTTTGGGCTTGCTGGCTGGGCGCAATCGGGGGAAAGCGATCCACGCACCGCTATATACTATGATGAGGCGCGGCAATCTCTGATTATTGTCGCGGATCAGCCTTATAGCGGTGAAAAGCTCGAAATATTAGACCTGATTGGGCGGCGTATCCGCACTATGCCAATTCCTCAATCTTGGTCCTCTGAGGCAGTGGCTATTTCAGTAGCTGACCTTCCGGAAGGGCTGTATTACGTTCGGTGGCTGACGGAGAATGGACGCATTCGTGCCGTGCGAAGGTTTTCAATAGATAGATGAACTTTTTTTGACAATATAGGGGCTGAAAATCTTCCAAGCCTATTATACCGCACGAATGGAAGGGGAGGGGACAGCCTGAGTCCTTGGTCAGGGGGCTTTTATATGCTCAAGATCATGAAGATATTGAGCCCAACCACCGCTAGGCTAATCACCCAAGTGGCAATCTGCCACGGTAGGGCTAATTGAGCTTCCTTTATACGCCAGGTGAAGTATAACATTGGTATTAGCACAAAAGGAAGCTGGAGGGATAAAAACACCTGAGACAGAACTAACATGTCGCTGATGTACGGGGCACCCCATACCATGAGGGCTATGAATGCTGGCACGAGACTGAGGCTTCGCAGTAAAACTGCCCTCCAGGTAGGATGGAGACGCTTAGGCAGAAGGTATTCTAATACCACCTGGCCGGTCAGGGTGCTGGTGATAGTGGCATTATGTCCTGAAAGCAGTAGAGCTATGCCAAAGGCCCAGCTAGCTAAGCTACCCACCGTAGGTTCAAATAGCCTATAAGCTTCTTCTATTCCCCATCGGTGATCAGGAGTAGGGGCTTGGGTGAGGGATGCAGCAGTAAGCAGAAGGGAGAGATTCACAAAAAAGGCTATGCTTAGACTTATAGCGGTATCTCTGACTATTATTTGGGCTTGTTGTCGAAAGGTGCCTGAAAAACGCCCCTTAACCCATGCACTGTGTAAGTACAGATTATGTGGCATGATCGTAGCCCCGAGCAATCCTAAGCTGAGATAGAGGGCCTCTCTATTGGATAAAATGCTCACGGATGGAATCAAACTTTTCAAAATCAACTGCACCGACGGCTTCAAGAGGAGCAACTCATAGATAAAGATTCCCAAAATCCCCAGGGTTAGTAGCCCTACCAAGCTTTCTAAGAAGTGTGGGCGAGGGGCCGTCCAATACAGTACGAACATTGTCTCTACGATAGCCAATGCAGCGCCTACTTCTAAGGGGATTTCAAAAAGTAGATTGAGGGCTAAAGCAAATCCAAGTACTTCTGCCAAGTCTGTGGCTACAATGGCTAAAAATGCCGTAAAAGCCAGAAACTTACCCACATAAGGGCCTAATAGGGTGTAGCCGAGTCCGATGAGGTCTTGTCCAGAGTAAATTCCAAGCCGAGCTGCGACCACTTGAAGAAGAATCGCTGCCGCGCTGGAGAGCAGAATCACCCATGCTAACTCGTACCCGAAGCCACTTCCTGCTTCTACGCCAGTTGCCCAGTTGCCTGGGTCCATGTATCCCACAGCCACGAGAATACCTGGACCTACCCACCATCGCATATGCAAAGGTATCCAAAAAATAATTTTGGCTACTCAAAAAGTTCTATAGGGAGCTGCATGAGGCTGGGGTAGTACCTTAGTTCCGACCGTGAAACCTCTGTATCCCAGCAGTGCCCCCCAAGGGAAGCAGATTTTTTTTGCCAGTGATTTACATGCGGGGGCCCCTTCTCGGGCGGAAAGTCGCCCAAGGGAGAAGCATTTCATCCGATGGTTAGAGCGTTGCGCACCAGATGCAGGGGCTTTCTACCTCATAGGCGACTTATGGGATTTTTGGTTTGAGTATCAAGAGGTTGTACCCAAGGGGTATGTACGCTTGTTGGGTGCGCTGGCCGCCATAATAGATGCGGGAATTCCTATCTTCTTCCAGTCGGGGAACCACGATCTCTGGCTTACGGGCTATCTCACCGAGGAGATTGGTATGCAGCAGTTAGATGACCCCTACTTAGCAGAATGGCAGGGGTATTCTTTCTTCATTTCTCATGGTCACAAAATAGGCCCCATACGTTGGATTGACCGTTTTTTGTATATGCTTATGGAGAACCTTTGGCTTCAGCGCTTATATCGCTGCCTGCATCCCGACATTGGTCTGCGACTTGGGCGATTTTTTTCCGGGCGAAGCCGGGTGGCCCATAGCCCCATGGATGATGTGGATTTAGGCGAAAAAGAGTACACTCGCCAGTTTGTCCATGCTCAGCAAAGGTATCGGCCTACTGATTGGTATATCTTTGGGCATCGGCATTTAGCTCTTAGCGAAGTGATAGGGCGTAGTCGTCTTATTCTTCTTGGAGATTGGATTCGGCGATACACCTTCTTATGTCTGCGAGAAGACTCGTGGGGACTGTATGCTTTTCAGTCGGACCAGACCCTTATTCCATTGGCGGTTGGCGATACGCTGGCTCCAGTTCCGCGAGGGACTTCATGAGGTAGAAGCAAAGCGCTTTTGGGATACGCTTTATTGATAATATCTGTCAGGTCGGCCCTGCTCTGCTACTTTCTTACTTTTGCAGCTAAGTGGCAAAAGCTGTCAGCTTCATAGCTATTTGGGGATGTCTTTTTGCCCAGGTTCCGTGCGCTGCTAACTATGGAGTGGCGGGATATGCGCGATACGATAAAGCGATAGTAGAAATTCTTCCGCTGGGCTGGCGAGACACGGTTGACTCCAACAGTTATTTTCATTTCCATGGGGTATGTCGAGGCACTTACACGATACGTGTCTTGGTAGATGGGCATTTTATAGTTGAGAGACAGGTTCATGTACCAGTGGACAGCCTCATTTTATTTGAGCCCCCAGAGGTTATCCATACCATAGTCATAGAGGGGCATGTACCTTATGTCACGCATCTAAATCCTCTCATGACTGGTATTCATGCTGAGAATGGATTGGCCGGGCATTTGCGTCAGATGCCTGGGATTACTTTCAGTCAAGTGGGTCCGCTGATTGTGAAGCCCATTTTAGAAGGAATGCAGAGGACGCGTATCGCCTACTGGCAGGCGGGGCAGCCGCTTGCTTCTCACCAGTGGGGGGATGACCATGCGCCAGAAGTAGATCCCTTTAGTGCAGAGGAGATGGAAGTGCGAATAGGTCCCTCGCCTGTTCGTCATGGTACTGAAGCCCTTGGTGGGGCTATTATTTTGCCTGCGCCTGCAGTATGCTGTTTAAGAGAGACTCAGGTGGCGCTTTTGCTATCTGGGATAGCCAATGGCCGAGGCGGAAATCTCGCCTTGCGTCTTCAGAGCGCATGGAAAGGATGGGGATACCGGCTGCAGGGGAGCTTGCTTCGGCTCGGAACTATGCGGGCACCGACTTATTACCTTACGGGAATAGGTACAGCTCAAGCGCATGGCAGCTTGACCATCCATAAGCTATGGGAGCACTGGCAGCTTCACATCTTTTATGCCCAGTATAATGCACGCATCGGTGTATTCAAGGGAATGCATATTGGCAATCTTACTGACCTTAGTCGCGCTATCGAAGCTCGCATACCATTGGTTACCTCTGAGTTCTCTTATCAGTTTTCCCCCCCTTACCAGGATGTCGTCCATGAACTTGTCAGCTTTAGCCTGAGCTACCTTACTTCTAAAAATGGCCTGTGGAATCTACTCCTGGGGCGGCAATACAATCGCCGAACCGAGCATGATTTAGTCGGTATATACACAAGCAGTAGGGGTATTGGATTAGATTTACAGCTCACGACTCACTTCGCTCAACTAAGCTATCAAAAAGGGAACTGGACGGTAGGCGCTTTTATTCAGCATCAGCGCAACTTTCGCCAATACGCTTACTTTATCCCGACCTATGAGCGTTGGCAAGGGGGGATGTTTTGTTTGTATCATAGGGAAAAATGGGAGATTGGGCTACGGATGGAGCCCATTTTCTATAGCTTCGATCAGACGATTCTACAAACGGGCGGGATGTCTGTCTCAGGGCTACGGCGCGGGTTTAGCCCTTTTGCCATAGAAATCAACCGAGATGGAAAGCTGCGAACTCACCTGAGCCTTATCTCTCGGGCCCCCAATCCCGCAGAGCTCTACGCTTATGGGTATCATCAAGCCCAAGCTGCCTTTCATATTGGAGCTAATCACGCCCACACAGAGCCTACCATCGGACTTAGAGCTTCATGGGAACGCTCTCAGCTGAATGCAGGAGTAGGCCTATACTACAGCCCAGCGTTTATTTGGCAGCGACTGGGAGAGCCTATCCTCTCTCTTCGAGGGGCCTCTTTGAGCCTTCTTTATGAGCAAAGTCCCGCTACCTGGTTCAGTATTAGTATGCGTTGGAGCAAACCCCTTTCTCAGCACTTTTCTTGGGAGCTCCGAGGGGCGTATTTGTGGGGAAGCGTGTATCAAGCCGGCTGGCAGCCCATGCCACTACTACCTCCCCCCATTCTTACGCCTTCCATTCAGGGGAAATACGCAGGGTGGAAAGCAGAGATATATTGGCAGTATCAATTTCGGCAGATGCGCTACGCTCTGAATGCAGAATATATACCCCCCCCTCCAGGTTATGGTCTATTAGGGGCGCAAGTTTCTCGGCATCTGAAGCGGTGGCAGATTATTATTTCAGGTGAAAATTTACTCAATCAGTCATACAGAGCCTACCCTGACCTCATGCGATTTTTTGCGGATCAGAGTGGAAGGCAACTCAAACTCACGCTTCTTTATGAAGCTGCATTGACGCGCAGAGAAGGCGATGCCGAATGAAAAAATGCAAGTCACATGCCTGTAACTATCCAGAGCGGTGGGGCGCTCTACTTGATCCGGTACGATACTATGCATTTTTTGCATTACCTTTGCCCGCCATGAAGGGGCACTCAGGCGCTCAAAAGCGCTTCAAAGTAACGGCGACTGGCAAGCTCAAACATAAGGCTACGGGTCGTCGTCACAACTTTTCTTCTAAGTCTCATCGCCGTAAGCGGGCTCTACGTAAAGACAGAATCGTAAAAAAGCCAGATTTTTTCCGTTTGTCTCTCCTAACCGTTCATCTCTGAGCGTATGCGAGCGAAAAATAGAGTAGCTTCCCGAGAGCGGCGTCGCCGTATCTTGCGTCAAACCAAAGGATACTGGGGACGCAAAAAGAATGTATTTCGCCATGCGAATAATCAGCTCCAGAAAGGCCTTGTTTATGCTTATATCCACCGTCGTCGGAAAAAACGGGACTTTCGTCGTCTCTGGATTACCCGGATAAATGCGGCGGTACGAGCCCACGGCCTTTCTTATAGTACATTTATGCACAAGTTGAAGGCTGCTGGCATCACCCTCAATCGCAAAATGCTTGCCGATTTGGCTGTTACTCAGCCTCAGGCATTTGAGGCGATCGTTCAGCGAGTGAAGGCGGCCTAATGAGTGTCGCAGTTCTTTTTCCTGGCCAAGGTTCTCAGGCAGTCGGGATGGGGCGTGCGCTTTATGAGGCGCATCCCGAGGTGGCAGTTCTTTTTGAATACGCAGAGACAGCCACAGGCTTTCCTCTGCGTCAGTATATGTTTGAGGGTCCGCCAGAGGTCCTTCAGAAAACCTCAGTTACTCAACCTGCTCTATATCTTCATGGATATGCAGTGGCTCAAGTCCGTCGAATAGAAGCTCAGGCGGCTGCGGGGCATTCTTTGGGAGAGTTCACTGCCTTAGCTGTAGCCGGAGTTTTTTCATTTGAAGAGGGGTTAGAGCTGGTGAAAGTCCGTGCCCAGGGCATGCAGCGGGCATGTGACGAGCATCCAAGCGCCATGGCTGCCATAATTGGCTTAGAAGATGAGGTGGTAGAAGCTCTATGTAGGGAAGTGGCATCGGTTGGCTTAGTGGTGCCAGCGAACTATAACTCTCCAGGACAGCTGGTAGTATCAGGAGAGACGACGGCGGTAGAGGCTCTCATAGACCGAGCCAAAAAAGCTGGGGCTAAACTGGCTAAAAAGTTACCTGTCAACGGGGCATTTCATTCTCCGCTCATGGAGTCTGCGCGCAGTGAGTTAGCCAAAGCCATAGCAGCTACGCCTTTCCATCGGCCGCGAGTCCCTGTGTATTCTAATGTTACTGCTCAGCCCGAGACTGATCCTGAAAAAATCAAGGATCTTCTTGTCCAGCAGCTTACATCTTCTGTCCGATGGGCTCATACACTTCGTCAAATGTGGGCGGATGGAATCAGAACATTTTACGAGCTTGGGCCAGGAAATGTTCTGGCTGGGCTCGTGCGACGAACCCTCCCAGAGGCTACTGTGGCCTCCTATGAATCTTGAAAATCCTTTACCTTCGTAAAGTATGGCTAATCTGGAGGAGCTCATAAAGGCTGCCCTTCAAAAACCTGATCTACGCAAGTCTCTCAAAGGTATATTAGAGCAAGCTCTTGAGCAGCTTGCGAATCCTTCTCTTCCAGATGATGAGCGCCAAAGGCTCTTAGAGCAGGCCGAAAAAATCGCTAAGGAAAATACCTAAGATTTATAGAGTATTTCTGGTCGGTATTTTCTTTACCAGGGAGTTGTAAGCACTTGCGCCGAGAGAGCAGGGCTGACAATCCATGTAGGACGTTGAAGCTTATTGTGTAAAAGGAGACTGTATCGGGTGGTTTCAGTGGCTGCCTCTTCCAGGATAGCTTCAATAGGCGTATTGGTACACCCTCGAAGTTTGAGAGCCTTAAGAAAGAAGTAAGTGAAAAGGCCATGCTGCGCTTGATGATAGGGTAGGGCTTCCTCATCGGCTGAAGTGGCTGAGATGAGGATCACAGGTCCTGACAAAACAATAGGTTTGGGACGCAGACGAATACCTCGCGCTGCCAGCGGACTTTCCTCCCTGGCTCCCCCACTGAAGCAGGCATCTAAGATCAGCCATACTTTTCCTACACCGCTTTCACCAAGTTTTTGAACTAAATCGCTCAGACGGATGCCCCCACGATCAGGAGCGTTAGGGGGCACATCTACTGGTAAAATATAGCTCTCTTGCGTTTGTGGATGAGGTACACCATGTCCAGCATAGTAAAAGAATATCTCCGCTTTTCCGCGACTGGCTCCGATCAATAATAGGAGCTTTTCCAGCTCTCTTGCTATTTGTGCGGCCGTGGCATTTTGAAGGAAAACAATGTTTAGGTTGGGTATCCCCAGCATCTGTTCTGCATATACCCGAAAAGCATAGGCATCGCGTATGGCGTAGGGCACATTCATGGCTGGGGTAAAAGTTGGTTGAAAGCTACGATAGTCTTCATTTCCTACGATAAATGCGTAGCGGTGAGGGTGCTGCGTTGGACACTGGGGGATGTTATCTTGCAGATCAATAGGAGGGGCGTAGAGAGCGTCTGTTTCTGCGATTATTTGTATTGGCCGAATGCCAAGCTGGTCTATGCGCCAAAGGCGCAGTATACCCGCTTCTCCCCCAGCAATCAGGTACTGACCATTAGGACTAAAAGCAACAGTCCAGAGGGGAGCGCCTAAATCTATAGTTTTTTCCAGGCGTCCAGTGGGAAGGGACCATAAACACAAAAGACCATCTTTTCCTGCGCTGGCCAGATAGCGGCCGTCTGGACTGAAAGCCACGGCTCTAACGCCGTCCGTATGTTTTTCCAGAGTCTTGATACGCAGCCCTTCGGGTATAGTCCAGAGCATGATTTTACCATCTAAACCAGCAGTAGCGAGGGTCCGCTGGTCGGGACTAATGGCTAATCCACGGATGCCTTTGGTATGTCCTCTCAAAATCTTTTGTACCGATAGGTCTTGGGGGTCTAATACGATGAGAGCCCCGGATCCACTGCCGACATACAGGCTTTTAGCATATGAGGGAAGGAGCAAGGTGTATGCGACGCCAGCCGTATCGCGATAGGTCTGAATCCATCCTTCTTCGGTGTCCCATTCTACGACGAAGCCTCCGCGACTCACAGCGTATAGGATGGGGCGCTTCGGGTGCAAGAAGATTCCTTCCCATGGGTCCGTAGGCCCAGACTTAATCGCTCGTTTGGCCAAGTTTTCTACTCGGGTCGGACGAATCAGGACAGTTGCTGTGTTTTCTTTGTAGTCTTTTAGTCGCCACTGATAAATTTTACCATCGCTGGCAGCACCCCAGAATGTCCCGAGGCTGTCAGAAATAGGGGTCAGGGCATTGATGCTGGCAGAGGCCCCTCCAAATCGTCCTAAAAGCGTCCCATGCGGCATGTGCCATAGTCGCACTGTGCGATCGCTACTAGCTGAGAGTAGATAGCGTGAATCAGTAGAAAAAACGAGGGCATATACAGCGCCCGTATGCCCTTCCAAGTCCTTATATGGTTGAGCAACAGCCCAAGCCAAAATACTTTGCGAGAGGAGAGTGGCCAACAAATAGAAGCGTAGCGAGGGATGAAAGATTATACCTTTGAAGTCAACCCGCATGTTCATCTTTGTCTGACGCTAATGTCTATCAATCGCAAGTTCAGGTCAGGTAGGCGTAGCCGTTCCGATAAGAGCCATTCGTGAAAAGAGTTCATGTCTATGCGATGAAAGCCACTTTGTATATCGTAGCGTTCAGGTGGGGCGCTGAGGGGATAGGTGGAAAAAATCACATATAAACGATGAAGAACTTCCGGTCTCTCAGCGGTGAGAATTAATTCATCGGTCCAAAATGCTTCAGAGCGGCTATTTGGAGCGAAAAATACATAGCTCGTATCAGAACGAATATACTGAGCCTGCTGACGCTGATTCTGATAAGGGAGAAGGCGAAATATGGTGCCAGAGTCTTCCCAAAAAACTTGGAGATAGCCATTGACGGGTGAGCGAAAGTATAAGTAGAAAGGGTCGCCGGCCATAAAGTCGGTAGTGGTGCAAGATGCGGTATCACGACATCTCAGAGGACGCAGGTCTAAAGGTAGAGGGGGTTGAGAGCGGGCGCGAGCTTTGCCTTTGACTTTACAGCCTATCCAGACCTGTCCCTTGCGCACCTCAGTGGTATAGCGAACCTCGGTAGTTTGAAGCCATTCCCCCCCTAAGTATTGGTCAGCTGTGAGGTAAAAATAACTCCGAGTCTGAGCCGTCTGACCTCTACTGCGATTATCTAAGATGTACTTACTCGTCCGAGCAACGGAGGTAGGGAAGGCGTTCTCTATGGCATTTACAACAGCCAAATTGAAGGCTTGGCGCTGAGCGCGTTCTATGGACCAGCCAGGGAGGAGCTCTACTTCTGCCTCTCCAGAAACACTCTTTTCTTGGGCAGAAAGTAAAGCTCCTCCTAAAGCTATCCAGATGAGTCGCATTACTGCAGTGGGAGAAGCTTGTCTACTTTGTCCTGGAGACCTTTGAGGCGCTCACGTAGCTCTTCTCGGATTTGCTTTTTGGCTTGGAGAAGTACCTGCTCTCGGTTGACCAGTAGCTTCACATTTACCTCTACATTCTTGTTAGGCAGATTGCGATAGATTTTGAAAGCCGGTTCTACAGGTCCGATAGAAGTAGCGATAATATTCTTAGCTGCCGCAAGGAACTCTGTAACCGAAGAGGCCTCTTGGGTATTGAGCTGCGCATTAGCAATATTCGCCTCGATGATCGCTCGGATGAAGGTCTCCAATTGGCCGGCGAGGTTGAGCTTCGCTGCTTCTATCGCTTGCATTTCAGCAGCCGTTCGGGTTTCAGCCACAGCGTTTCCATCAGCGCTGAGAAATACGGCTTGACCTTGATTATCTCGCTGATAGAGTCGTATCCAGGTGTACTCCAATTGTTTCTCCATTGGGAGGGAGCCTGGCGTTACCTCATAACCTGCCCGTTTGAATTTTTTAGCTTCCTTACGGGCTTCCTTGATAGCGCGCCGTTGGATTTCTCTTTTGGCTTCTTTCTCAGTAACCTGAGAAGCCCCTAACGATACAAGCCCTATCAGGGCTACGCCTATCATGCGTGCAGTCATAACAAATATCTTGTGTACAAAATCCATGCCATTATAGCGATATGTTGTGAAAGCGCTCCGGCTCTGTAATCAAAGGGCGAAGGGCTTCGGAGTGAAGTCTCTCCTGATAAGCTATGAGTTTTTGGAGGAGGGATTTGTCTGAGGTAGCCAAAATTCGTATAGACAGGAGGGCGGCATTCACGGCATTATCTATAGCGACGGTGGCCACAGGTATTCCTTTCGGCATTTGTACGATAGAAAGGAGCGAGTCTAATCCTACTAGGGATTGAGACGAGCGAATCGGTACCCCGATTACAGGTAGAGGAGTCAAACTGGCAAGCATGCCAGGGAGGTGGGCCGCCCCTCCAGCGGCGGCGATAATCACCTTGAGACCGCGCTCTACCGCCTGGCGTCCATACGCCCACAATCTATCCGGCGTACGATGGGCGGATACAATGGTATACTCATAGGGTATGGCAAATTCCTCCATGATGGTCTTTGCCGCATCCATCACCGTAGCATCACTGGCACTCCCCATCACTATGCCGACTAATGGCTGCATATGACAAAGTAAATTCGTTTATAAAGGTGTGAAGCGTCTGTACTATGATGGCAGCTGCCCGTTCTGTCGTTCTTTGGCTGAGTGGGGGCGGCGATGGTTTCCAGATAAAGCAATAGATTGGATTGCGGCCGATTACACAGATCTTACTACCCTCCCAATACCCATAGAGGCTGTCATCTATCAGGAGGGGGATAAGTATTGGACAAAATCTGAAGCGATTCGGCAGCTGCTTTTACGGAATGGATATCCAAGGTTGGCGTGGATACTGAGTTTGTGTCCTCGGCGATGGCGAGATAGACTGTATGATTATGTGGCTAAAAGGCGGTACTGTAGGCTAGGAGATAAATGCAGTACCTCTCATTAGTATTGATGGGCCTCTTTCCCTACTCATCCCACATGAAAAAAGCCTCGTATGAAATTCTGCTAAGCGGGGTACCCGCCGCTCCCTTAGGAAGGTTTATTCTCTAGGAGGAGGAGGTAAATGTCGTCCATGAGCTTGCGCACTTGAGCCGAATCTAACCCGCTGTAAAAACCGCGAATCCGCAGTTGGGGGTCTACTAAGATCATCATGTCACTATGAATATAGCC
This sequence comes from Bacteroidia bacterium, assembly GCA_039630325.1. GTDB lineage: Bacteria > Bacteroidota > Bacteroidia > SpSt-205 > SpSt-205 > SpSt-205. The sequence goes on along the minus strand of JBCNVG010000032.1, from coordinate 148,988 downwards.
AAGCTCTCCCTGTGTACTATCAGCACTCTTGTCTATGGGAATGAGATATCCCTTCGTCCCGAGGCGATAGAGGGTAGTCTCAGGACCTGTAACGAATATCCATCGATGGGGGTCAGCTTGGTATCGTTTGGCATATTCTCGTAGTACCGAAGGCGTGTCATGCGTAGGGTCTACTGTATAGGATACAAGCTTGACAGGGACTGGTTTATCGCGCAGGAACTCCTGGAGCTTGAGCATGGCACGGCTCAGTTGCGGGCATATGCCGGGACACCTTGTAAAAAAATAGTCAGCCACATGTATTTTGCCTCGCAAAGAGTCCAGAGTAAATGGTAAACTGTCCTGCGTAAGCAGGGAAAAAGCTGGGAGGGTATGCCATAGCGTATCTCCCGAGGAAGCTACTTGATAGGGGCCGTATTTGGGAAGCTGCTTATATCGGTTTTTTCCCGTATTGAGAACTAGCCATATAATGAAAGGTAATATAAAGACCAGTAAAGCTAGTAACGCTCTGTGCCATCCTTTCATCCACCAAAAAATAGTTGAAAAAGTTTAGCCCCTTCATACCATAGAGCCACGAAGAGAGCCATCAGCAAGAGTATGGGGGATATAATGATTAGGGCCATGCTCATGCGTTCATACTTCATGTGCATAAAATAAGCGGTGATGTAAAATGCCTTAGCCAAGGTCATAAGTACGAAGATCAGCACTCTTGCGCCGCTTTTCGGGACAGTAAAGGCCACAACGAACTCTAACACCGTAATAATAAATAAAATAATGAAAGGTATCCATACCTTATCTGTTACACTATGCCCCGAGGGCAAGAGAAAACGCAAAATGCCCGATTCTTTATGTTGTGTGGTAGTTTCCATAGTGTCTATGGCTTAGATTAGGTAGAAAAAGGTAAACACAAAAACCCATACCAGATCTACGAAGTGCCAATATAGACCGATATTTTCTACCCGGTTATAGTTATTGATGCGGTCAAAGTCGCCGCGCAGGATTTGGATGAGTACGATAAGGTTGAGTATGACCCCACTGGCGACATGGGAGCCATGAAATCCCGTAATCAAGAAGAAGAACTGTCCAAACTGGGGAGCACCGAAAGGATTGCCAGTAAGGGTAGTTCCACCCATAATCAAATGGGTCCATTCCCAGGCTTGACAGCTCAAGAATGCTACCCCCCCCAATATAGTGTAGAATAGATAAAGAGCGGCTCCTTTTCGGTCTCTGTGATGTCCAGCTTCTACGGCGAGAACCATCGTTACACTACTCACGATGAGAATGAACGTCATTAGCCCTACGAACACTAATGGATACCCATGGCCGAGGAATGGGGCTTCGCTAAATACGACTTCGGGGTCAGGCCAGTCAGGGGCCTTAAACCGAATGAATCCATAAGCCACTAAAAAAGAGCCAAAAGTAAAAGCATCTGATAAAAGGAATACCCACATCATTAGTTTCCCCCAGCTCACGTTTCCGAAGGGCGAACGACCTCCGCTCCAGGGGGAGCTTACATTCTGGATGTCTGTAGTGACTGCTGCCATATCAAAGGAGTTGATTCAGTTGCAAAAATACGACGAGATATATCCACAATACATCGAGCCCATGCCAAAAAAGGCCGGCTAAGCGCAAGCCCAATCGGGCCTGGTCATTAATGCGATAGGTCAGCGCTTTATAGGTCCAATACCCTATCGCAATCAAACCAGCTATCAGGTGAAAAGCATGTAATCCCGTAAGTACATAAAAGTAGCTTATGGCTTTGTGATTACCAGCTAAAAAGAGTCCTTGACGCACCAGAATTTGCCATCCGACGATCTGTCCAGCCAGAAAGATTACCCCGAGGGATAAAGTAGCCATTAGCCCCACTTGAAGCTGCCAAACATTACGGGATCGCATGCCCTGCTGTCCCCAATACAAAGTAGCGCTGCTCAGGAGTAAGATGACCGTGTTTATCCAGAAGATAGAAGGTATAGGAAAAGATCGCCAATATTCGTTAAAGCGCTGCACCAGATATGCACTGGAAAAACCCGCAAATAACATAGCTGTAGCAGCCAGGTAGAGCCACATTATGAGCTCTTTGGGATGGACTTTGGTCTTATCGGGGATTACGGAATCAGCCATAGCCCAAGATACAGAAGAGTGAGGTATATCGTAAGGGTAAAAAGCAGATACCGCATTGCCTTATGAGAGTTCAGGTTGAGTTGGTGAAGGGAAAATCCACCTAAGGTTGTGCTAAGGAGGAATAGCCATAACCACATTTTCCACGGCAAAACTGGTACAAATATCAAGGATAGAGCGGGTAGAAGCATGATACTTATCCCGATAGCCCAACTGTTTTTGCGCAGTTGATCTGGAGGAAAGGGAAGCATTCTAATCCGAGCTTTTTCATAATCTGCACGCGCAAGCCAAGCAATCACCCAAAAATGGGGAAACTGCCACACAAGTTGTAAAACGAATATTGCAATCAGTAGAGGGGTTATCTCATCCCTTATAGCCCAGTAACCAATTACAGGTGGGAGAGCACCTGCAACCGCTCCAACCAGAACAGCTATCGTACCTTTATCCTTCAGTGGCGTGTAAGCAAATACATACAAAAGCCATGCGCCCAGTCCAAGTAGAGCGACATCCCAGCGGAGGTGGGAAAGAATCAAGAGAGATATGACTAAAAGCAGCAAAGTAAAAAAAAGGGCTTCCCCTACTGATAAAAGTCCTGCGGGGAGAGGGCGATAGCGCGTCCTCTCCATAATAGCATCTGTTTCTTTTTCCCAGATCTGATTCGCCGCATTGGCAGAGCCTGTCAGACCATATCCACCGACTGCAATCCATATAATACGCCATATATCCATGCCCCCCGCCAGCAAAGCCCCCATGACAGCTGAAAATACTACCACGAGGCTCAGCCGAGGTTTAGTGAGTAGGATTAGGAGACGAAGCTTCTGTAAAAGGGTGAGAGATAGGCTGATAAGTGCCACCATATGTAGAGTTTCTAAAAAAGAATAGAGAAACAAAGCCTGCGTTGAAAGAAAATAGAGCAAGCCAGAGATGCGCCACTTTCGCTACACTGCTGAAAGTGATATAACTCATAAATGCACCGATCATTACCTGTAGCGCCAAAGAGATAGTGGTTAGCATGGCCCATCGTCGTGCAAATGGCTGGCGCGTCGGTTCGCGAAAAAGTCGCCAGTGATAGTAAGCCCACGTACCTAAAACAAACCAGGAAAAGCTTCGGTGTATAAAGAAGGTGATGGTATCTATCCCCGCCTCAAATCCCTTCTCCGTCACTATCGCACGTAGACTGGCTCCTATAATGATCTGGATAGTGAGTAGGCCCATAGCTGCCCAGCCTAACCAATAATACCCTGCCAGTTCTTTCAAGTCGCCGCGGGGCTCTAACTGAAAAGTATGGGCCCAAGATAGCAAAGCACAAAGGGTAAGCAGCAAGGAGAAAAGCATGTGAATGGTAACCATATCGGAAGCGAGGTAGGTGGCGACGACCCGCCAGCCGAGTAGAGCTTGGATGATAAGCAGAACGGGAATAGCGGTAGTGTATAGCAAAACCTTGGAATGACCCCGAAGGTAAAGCCATGCATACCCAGTAGTGAAGATGACAGCTATCCCCGCTATCACACTGATGAGGCGATTGATATACTCAGCCCAAGTTTTCAAGGGGTCAAAAGGTTCAGCAAGACGACCTCCTACAGCAAAGCGGTGTCGGTAATCAGATGGAAGCTGGGACTCATGGGTAGGGGGAATGAGCTGCCCGTAACAAGTAGGCCAATCGGGGCAGCCCATTCCAGCATCCAACACCCGAACTGTCACCCCAGCCAGGATGACCAGCAGGAAGAGTACAAATACGCTAAATATTAGCCACCGAAACCTATGCAAGGGTTTCGAAGTGTGCATGCACTTCAGACCTGCGGGTGGTCAGGCTTTTGATTGAGAGAGAGGGCAGGCGTAGGAGAAAGCTCCGGAGCTGAAGCCTTTTGCTCACCTTCCCCTGGCTCTGAGCGATCTATAACCATAGCTGGGTCAAAGTCATCCTCCCACCAGCGAACGCCGCGGGCAATATCTTCATCGGAGATATACTGCGGAATGAAATCGGCAGGGGCTCCCGGCTTAGAATATTCATAAGCCCAGCGGTGTACTACAGGCAGCTTTCCAGGCCAGTTGCCATGAATATGCTCTACCGGAGCGCTCCATTCCAACGTAGTAGCTTTCCAAGGATTGCGCGGGGCCCGTTTCCCATAAAACATGCTGTGGAAGAAATTGTAGATGAATATCAGTTGGGCGCTGATGGTAATTAGTGCCGCAATCGTGATGAAAACATTCAAGTCTTGCCACTTACTGGTGAACGAAAATTCTGTAAAGGCATAGTACCGACGCGGCACTCCACCAAACCCCATATAGTACATCGGAAAAAATACCAAGTTAGCCCCGATAAAGGTTAGCCAGAAATGAATATAGCCTAGCCTCTCATTCATCATGCGACCCCACAGACGTGGGAACCAGTGATAGGTCCCTCCAAACATCGCAAAGACCGCTGCTACCCCCATTACCAAATGGAAATGTCCAACTACAAAGTAAGTATTGTGGAGCGGAATATCCGTGGGAGCTACTCCGAGGAAAAAGCCCGTCAGCCCACCGCTTATGAAAAATGAGACCGTACCGATAGCGAAAAGCATGGGCGTATTTAGCTGGATGTTGCCTTTCCACAATGTAAAAATGTAGTTGAATATTTTCATGGCGGAGGGGATAGCTACCAAGAGAGTCGTCGCTGTGAATATGGAGCCTAAAAGTGGATTCATTCCCGTAACAAACATGTGGTGAGCCCAGACGATAAAGGAAACGAAAGCGATTCCTAAAATAGAGTATACCATCACTTTATAGCCGAAGATTGGCTTGCGCGCATGAGTGCTTATAATCTCTGATGTGATGCCGAGGGCAGGTAGCAAAACGATATAAACCTCGGGGTGCCCCAGGAACCAGAAGAGATGCAGATAAAGTAATATATTACCTCCCTGTTGAGGGAGAGCTTGGCCCGCAATATATATGTCTGATAGATAAAAGCTCGTGCCCAAGCTATGATCGAAAAGCAGAAGGATGAATGCAGCAACTGCGGGAGGGAAGCTTAGGAGGCCTAATACAGCTACGGTGAATAAGGCCCAGATTACTAATGGCATGCGCAGGGGGGACATACCCTGGGTGCGCATATTCAGGACAGTCGTTATGTAGTTCAATCCACCCATCAGAACCCCCACCACAAACAACACCAGAGCGGCTATCCATAGAATCATTCCCAATCCAGATCCTGGCATAGCTTGTGGTAAAGCGCTCAGAGGGGGATAAACCGTCCAGCCGGCCGCTGCAGGTCCCGTCTCTACAAAGAAAGACGCCATGAGCACTACAGTTCCCCAGAAGAAGAAATGGAAAGAAAGCATGTTCAAGAAAGGGGAAGCCATATCTCGAGCTCCGAGCTGTAAAGGAATGAGGAGATTAGCGAAAGTACCACTTAGGCCGCCCGTGAGTAGCCAGAAGACCAAAATAGTACCGTGCATAGTGACAAGAGCCATGTAAAAGTTGGGGTCCAATCGGCCTTCTGGAGCCCATTTCCCAAGAATCGTTTCCAGAAATGGAAAGCTCACATCCGGATAAGCCAATTGGAGTCGAAAGATGGCTGATAAAAGGATGCCAATAAAACCAGCAGCAAATCCCGTAATCAGGAACTGCTTAGCTATCATTTTATGGTCCTGACTGAAGATGTATTTCGTCCAAAAGGACTCGTTGTGATGCTCATGATGATGCTCGTGATGAGCAGTCACCACGGTCGCAGTAGTCACTGGATGCGTGGCCATAGGATTATAGGATTTGTGAGGTTATTCGCTTCTCTGTTACCACAGGGGGATTGTAAGCAGGTTTTTGCTGAGAGAGCCACTGTTGATACTCTTCCCAGCTTTCTACTATCACTTTCATGCGCATGTTATAGTGAGCGCCTCCACAGAGCTGATTGCAAGCCAGCTCGTAATCAAATTGGGGGTCGCCTAACTTGCGACGCATCTCCTTAGTAGTAATGGTCGGCACAAACATGACCTGATTTCTCTGCCCTGGCACCGCATACACATGGGTGCGGAAATGAGGCAGATAAAGGGAATGTAGCACATCTTTAGACCGAACGTAAATGGTAACTAATGCCCCCACTGGCAAGTGAATCTCTTTCAAAGCAGGGAGGATATCATCCTGAGCCTTGGGATCGGTGAAATCTATTCCCAACACATTTTCCCCTCCTATCAGAGTATAGTGATATCTCCCTAACTTACCATCATTGCCTGGGTAGCGTACTCGCCATTGAAACTGTTCTGCTACTACTTCTATTTCTAAGGTGCGTTGATTTTCGGTGGGGCGCTGCCCATGTACAGGTAGGTTCCACACATAAATCCCCCATCCAGCAATAATGAGGACAGGTATGGATATCGCTATGAAAGAAGCTCGCTCCAGGGTGTGATTGGTCAATTCGTAGGTAGCAGAAGATACCTTTCCATTGTAGTAGCGCCAAATCATATAAAAGAGCATGATGTGGACTATCACAAATGCGGGAAAAGTAAAGGAGAGAGTGAAGTTTCGTAAAGCATCTATGTATCTTCCGTGGATAGAAGCAGATTCTGGTAGTGTGAGAGGGGCATACTTGAATGCTCCCCAAATCGCTAAAATGATTCCACCTATCCCAACCGCCATCCAAAGTCTGGTATTTACCTTATTCCTATCCCACGAAGCGAAAGGATCTAACCCTGTGATACGAATAACCAAGTCAGTTAGCCTGATAGACAGGATTACAACCAAAATCGTCTCCATCCAGACTACTGTCCACAGTATGCTATTCCAATTTACGCTTGAAGCCTGTTCCTGGGTCGCCAGCTCCAGGGCACGAGCCCGAGCGTCAGCTCCTATTTGGGCCCAGACCGTCCCCGCTATCAGTCCCAGAAGAGGAAGCCATCGCATACGCTTCATATAACTACAAATGTACGCCATTAGTTTCATTCCAAAGTGAGAATCCTGCCGAGGAAGCATCCTATGCAAATATACAGAATGTTGCAGTATACAATGGTCTTCTCGAGCTAAAAGCCCTTCCTCTATGCAGGAGCGAAGGTAAGCACTGCTATGGAGTCGAGCGTTAGAAGGAGCTAAATACCGCTGTCCCTATTCGTACCAAGGTGCTTCCTTCTTCAATAGCGATATGAAAGTCATTAGACATGCCCATGCTCAAGGTGTCTATGGGGAGTTCTGGATAGCGCTGTTGTGTCCGACGAAATATTTGATAGAGCTGCCTGAACTCTCGCCGTATTTGGGACTTATCATCAGTTAGGCTCGCCATTCCCATAAATCCTTTGAGAGTGATTTGGGGATGTTTTAATACTTTTTCTACAAAGCTGTCTACCTCTTTTGGCAAAATGCCATGTTTAGTTTGTTCTTGGGCTATTTTTACCTCTATCAGACAGGAAAGGGGGGTAGAAGCTCGGCGTGTGATTTCCTGGAGAAGGTTTTCCCTATCTAAAGAATGAAGCAAAGTGATGTGGGGGAGAATAGTTTTGACTTTATTAGTTTGAAGATGTCCTATAAGATGCCACTGAATGTCAGCTGGTAAAAGCGGCTTTTTACCCATCAGCTCTTGTACGCGATTTTCTCCAAATAGCCGTTGGCCTTGATTGTACACTTCTCGGATGGCTTCTATAGATTGTCCTTTGCTGACTACAAGGAGGGTAATTTCTTCTCTTCGTCTTCCAGCGCGATGGGCAGCTTCTGCGATCTCATCCAGCACTTGCTGATACCTCACTTCCTTCAAATAAGCATAAAACCTTCTAACCGCGAGTTAGGTTGCATGGGCGTCATACTTTTGCAGGGTGTATCTCTCCGTAGTGATACCCGTATATAATGAGGCGCCTGGGTTACCTGAGCTGGTAGAGCGATTAGAAGCTGTGCTGCGTAGGCTTCCCTATCAGTCCGAAGCGATATTTGTAGACGATGGCTCGCGGGATGACTCTGCTAAGGTTCTGAATGCTCTTGCTGAAAGTCGCCCTTGGATGCGTGTGATTATCCTTCGCAGAAACTACGGCCAGACTTTAGCGATTCAGATGGGCATCCATCATGCGCAGGGGGAAGTTATCGTGCTGATGGATTCTGACTTAGAGAATGATCCAGCAGACATTCCGCGCATTTTAGCCAAGTTAGAAGAGGGGTATGATGTGGTGAGCGGCTGGCGAAAAGACCGATGGAAAGGTCAATTTTTTACTCGGAAACTCCCTTCCGTCCTGGCAAATATGCTGATTAGTCATCTCTCTGGCGTGCACTTGCATGATTATGGCTGCACGCTCAAAGCATATAGGCGTGAGGTGATTGCCCCCGTCCGCTTATATGGTCGGATGCACCGCTTCATTCCCATATATGCCAAATGGGAAGGGGGTAAAATCACCGAAATGCCCGTTTCTTATCACCCCCGTAAGTATGGCCGCAGTAACTATGGTATGATGCGGATCGTATCCGTGTTATTGGATTTAGTCCTAATAGTCTTCTTAGACAAATACTTGCAGCGGCCAATACAGTTTTTTGGCGGTATAGGCTTAGTATCTATGTTCATGGGAATTGGGACTTTCGCCTGGGCCCTGTACTATAAGCTGACTGGTCAGAAGTCGCTCATAGAGACGCCTCTTCCAGTTTTTACTGCCTTGTTTATTAGTGTGGGAGTGGTTTTGCTACTGATAGGAGTGTTAGCTGAGCTTTTGATACGAGTGTATTATGAATCTACGGGGCGTGCACCAGCCCAGATAAAGCAGAAAATCAACTTTCAGGAATAAACTTTTCCTACTATGTGTGGAATAGCTGGTTTTTGGGGTGAGGGAGGCGAGAGGGCTGGAAAAGCCATGATAGATACGCTGCGACATCGCGGGCCAGATTATCAGGGGGTTTGGAGTGAAGGCCAGGTAACTTTGGCTCACGCCAGACTGAGTATATTGGATTTAGATCCACGTAGTCATCAGCCTTTTTTCTCTTCCGATGAACGACATATTATCGTATTCAATGGGGAAATATATAACTTTCAGACCCTGAGAGAAAAGCTTCAAAAATTGGGTGTGAGGTTTCGTACTACCTCAGATACAGAGGTTCTTTTAGAAGCGTATCGCTACTGGGGAAAAGCCTGTCTCCGGGAGCTCAGAGGGATGTTTGCTTTTGCTATCTATGACAGAGTGGAAAAAACATTTTTCTTAGCTCGAGACCCCATGGGTAAAAAGCCGCTGTATTATACTTTCTCGAGCGGCTTTTTTGCTTTCGCTTCAGAGATAAAAGCTCTATGGGCGCATCCCAACATTCCTCGCAGATTATCTTTACCAGCTTTGCATGCGTATTTGGTCTTGGATTATGTGCCGACGCCTTGGGCTATTGGAGAAAATATTTTCAAGCTTGAGGGCGGGCACTACATGATAGTGAGGGAGGCAGAGCTGATTGAACAGGCTTCGTATTGGGAACCGCCCTTTCCCTCTGCGGTCCCTTTTACCCTGGAGGAAGCCTGTGAAAAGTTGGATGTACTTTTAGCGGAGGCGGTTCGCTTACGAATGATAGCTGATGTACCGGTCGGGGTGTTTCTGAGCGGGGGTATAGACAGTTCCACAGTGGCCTGGTACGCCCAGCAGCACAGTGAATCGCCCATTCTTACCTTCTCTATCGGTTTTACAGAGCGTAGTTATGACGAAAGCGATTATGCGCTGCGGGTGGCGAAGCTTCTCCGTACGGATCACTACGTAGCCACCCTCACGCCTCAGAAGACCTTAGAACTAGTGGAAGAGGTTTTCCCTTTAATGGATGAGCCATTTGCAGATGCCTCTATCTTACCTACTTATTTTTTATCCCAGTTCGCCCGTCAGCGCGTGATAGTAGCTCTGGGAGGGGATGGAGGAGATGAACTGCAAGCTGGGTATCCTACTTTTATCGCAGACCGATACGCTTGGATTTTCGCTTGGATACCTAAAAAGGGCATTCATGCCTTAGCCCAAATAGCGGAGTGGGTACTTCCTGTCAGTGATGAGAATATTGCCTTAGACTTTAAGGTGCGCCAGTTTTTACGAGGTTTTACTGGTAGGGCGGTGGAGAGACATACGCGTTGGTTGGCTTCTTTTCTCCCGGAGGAGCTTTCTAATCTATTGCGTCCGGAGTATACCGCTCATGCCTCAGAGATTTTGACGATTTGCTTAGAGCCTTATTTGCGTCGCATTCCGCCAGAAACGCCAGGGGAACTACAAGCGGCTTATTTGTACTACAAGACATATTTGCAGGATGATATTCTCGTGAAAGTGGACCGAGCCAGTATGTATAATGCGCTGGAAGTGCGAGCTCCTCTGTTGGACAAAGAGGTAGTACACTTCTTGGCTGGGCTACCTATGCAGTTTCGGCGGAGAGGGGCCCAGACCAAGCTCCTTCTCAAAACCCTTATGAAGGGAAGACTCCCCGATGAAGTGCTATATCGTCCGAAAAAAGGATTTGGGGTGCCTTTATCTCAGTGGTTAAGGCATGAACTGCGGGCGCCGATCCAAGCTGAGCTGATGCGCCCCGATCCATGGTTCCGGCCTGAGACGCTTCAAACACTATGGGATATTCATCAGAGTCGCAAGGCTAACTATCGCAAACTTCTATGGAATCTTTACACTTTCAAGCGGTTTGCCCGACAGTGGGGGCTGGGGTGAACTTTTTTTGCAGGTAAATCGTTACCTTTATGAGCGATGGAAATCCGCACTCGGGGACGCAAACCCAAGAAGATGCCTGAAATGACACCCGAGCAGAAGGCTAAGTATGATGCGCTCTTTGAACGTGAAATTATGCCGCATGCCTCGTCGGTGTATCATTTTGCTGTGCGTTTGGTCGGTGACCGCGATATTGCTCGGGACCTGGCTCAGGAAACTCTCTTTAGAGCTTACCGATTCCTTTATCAGTATAAGCCTTCTACTAATGCCAAGGCATGGGTATTCCGAATCCTGCGGAATACTTTCATCAATCACTACCGAAAATCTTTAAAGCAGCCTTATTCTCTGGAAGCGCAGAATGAACAAAACATTTACGACTTGGAAGACATTCATGCGTATCATAACTATCAAGATCCTACAGAAGGGCTATTTGGAGATGAAGTAACGACGGCCCTTATGCACTTGCCCGAAGATTTTCGGACTATAGTCATTTTGGCTGATGTAGAAGGTCTGTCTTATAAGGAGATCAGCCAAGTGCTTCGGATTCCTGTGGGAACAATTCGTTCGCGCCTTCATCGCGCCCGAAAAGTTCTCCGAGAGCTCTTGGCAGATTATGCGGCGTCTCACGGATATGACCTCCCGCAAGACTAAGCCTATCGGGGTACATCGTCCTGGCTCCCCTTACTCCGAAAGGGAGTGTGAAGAAATCATTCAGAAGCTGGAGCTCTTTTTGGATGGGCAGCTGAAAGGTAAGGCCCGAGAAGAGGTAGAAAACCTCATAAATCAGTGCGAGTACTGTGCAGAGCAATATAACTTCGAGCGTCGCCTTCGCGAAATTCTCAGTCGCAGTTGGCGGGCTTTCAGTGATGAAGCGCAGGATATCGTAGCTCGGGTTCGTCGTCGGATTTGGGGTGATACCGCTTCGTGACTACCATACCTTAGGACTCTCGGTTGCAGCGCAGCACTTGTTTCTTCCTCTTTCGGAGGAGGATATACCTCATCTGGCTGCCCAAGTTACTTATGTGATAGGAGAGGGTAGTAACATTTTACCCTTGGGTGATCTACCCCCAGTTCTATCTATTCGAAATCTCAGAGGATATCGAGTTTTGGACGACTCCGATGAGTATGTAGAAGTTGAAGTGGCGGCAGGTGAAAATTGGGATCGTTGGGTGCGGTTATGTATAGTGCACGGGTGGCACGGACTGGAAAATCTTGCGGGTATTCCAGGGACAGTCGGCGCTGCGGTCGTTCAGAATATTGGAGCTTATGGGGTAGAGATGGCTCCATTTCTCGTCAGCGTAAGAGGCTGGAATAAAACATTAGAGGCATGGCAGGAGCTTCCTGCGGATGCCTGCAAGCTGGGTTACAGGCATAGCATATTTCAGGAGCCAGATTGGCAAGATAAGTTCATCATCACTCGGGTCAGGCTTAGGCTTTATCGCCGGTTTACCCCAGTACTGACTTATCCAGATGTCATGCGTCGTATCGATCCGCTGCGTCAGCATGATCCTTGGCACTTGTATGAAACGGTCCGGAGGATTCGCTCAGAGAAGCTACCGGCTTACGGAAGTGCTGGGAGCTTCTTCAAAAACCCCGTTCTATCCCCTGAAGAGTTCAAAATCTTACAGGAGCAAGCGCCCGACATACCTTTTTATGTGCAAGCAGATGGTCGCTTCAAAGTACCAGCAGCATGGCTCATAGATAAAGCTGGTCTCAAAGGCCATCGAATCGGCGGGGCTCAAGTATACCCGCGTCAGCCTCTCGTCCTCGTGAACGTCTCTAATGCGACACCGGCAGAGTTTTATGCCTTAGTTCAATACGTACAAAAAAGCGTGTACGAAAAATGGGGTATTCGTTTGGAGCCTGAAGTTCGTATTTTGCCCTCGGTTTAGGTTGAGCGAAAGTGCCTTTTACCTCTCCTTTGTAGATAAGCGTGCTATGAGGTTAGGCTATCTGAAGGGGTGCGTTCAGAGTTCTTTTCCAGCGCTTCTACCCGACGAGTTAGTCTCCACAAATGTATGACCAAGCCTATCCATATCGTCAGCAATACGGCGACTACTGTGTTGAGCTTATCAGCTCCCATGAGCCATTCTTTCATCCTGGTGAAAGTACGAAAAACCATACTAACTACCTTTGTTCGTATGAGAGTCGCAGTATGGGGTGCAGCTATCTTGATTACTCTGACCGCTTGTGCAAAAAAGACTCATGTAAGTAAGAGATTTAGTGAAATACCTGTTGATTCTTTAGATGAACTTTTATTAGATTTGGATGAGGACGGGCGAAAAGCGCAGGACACCTTGATTCGGCCTTACAGAGCTCAGTTTTATCAAGGAAGCTATCCTAAGCGTTGGGAGCTTATCCACACATCTCTCTCGCTTAGCTTGGACTGGAAAAATAAAGAAATACCTGGCGAAGCTCAGCTTACCCTTCGCCCTTACTTTGCTCCTCAGCAGGAGATAGTTTTAGATGCTAAATCTTTTCGTATAGAAGAGATTCGCCTCATCAGTCCCCGGGATGGCAAGGTATTGAGCTATCGTTACGATACTTTGAAGTTGTACATTACTCTGGATAGATTCTATACCAGCCGAGATACCATTACTTTGTATATCCGATATGTGGCTCAGCCAGAGAAAATTGGCGACGGTGGTTCTATGGCGATTGGCGGACGGAAAGGAGGCTATTTCATAAATGCTGATGGAAAGCGACCTTGTGTGCCGCGTCAATTTTGGACCCAAGGAGAGCCGGAGTCAGCTTCAGCTTGGTTTCCCACCATAGATGCGCCTAATCAGAAAACTACCCAGTATTTATGCATAACGCTTGAAGATTCTCTCGTTTCCCTTTCTAATGGAGTTTTGGTTTCACAAAAAAGGCTTCCTACTGGGCTGCGTCAAGACTGCTGGGAGCTACGGCAGCCGCATGCGCCCTACTTATTTGCCTTAGTCGTAGGGAACTTTCGGGTTATCAAGGATACTTGGCGAGGAAAAGAAATAGCATATTACATGGAGCCTGAATGGGCCTCTCATGCCCAAGCTATTTTCGGACGAACGCCTCAAATGCTGGAGTTTTTCTCTAATGCAGTAGGGGTGGAGTTTCCGTGGCCGAAATATGCGCAAGTGATAGTTAGAGATTTTGTCTCGGGCGCCATGGAAAATACTACGGCGGTTATTCATGGTGATATGCTTTTTTATGACAAGGCGAAAGCTCTTACCGAAAATCATGAGGAGGTAGTTGCGCATGAGCTTTTTCACCACTGGTTTGGCGATTTAGTCACTTGTGAGAGTTGGGCTCAGCTTCCACTAAACGAGAGTTTTGCTGACTATGCTGAATACCTCTGGTTAGAACATGCAGAGGGGGTGGAGAGTGCGGAAAATCATCGCCGTCAGGCTTTCTTTTCATATGCTGCTGAAGCGCGTGAAAAAAAGGTGCCTTTGATTCGCTTCAATTATGGGGACCCGATGAACATGTTTGACGCGCACAGTTATCAGAAAGGGGGGCTCACTCTACACCTTCTGCGGAATCTGGTAGGGGATTCTGCTTTTTTCCTGTCTCTTAGGCAGTATCTCACTGATAATGCCTACAAGGCGGCCGATATAGATCATCTTCGGCATGCTTTTGAGAAAGTTACTGGAGAAGATTGGACATGGTTTTTCGATCAGCATTTTCACCGAGCGGATGAGGTTCGTCTCATTGTTAAGGGGGAGAATCGGGGGGATACGGTCATATTGAAAGTGTTGCAGCGAGATTACGATACTGTACGGGGGCCTTATCGGTATAGGTTGCCGGTGGCTATTCTTTCGAGCGCAGGGTATGAGGAGATTCCGGTGGAGTTTGAGAAAGATACAGTTATTCGTTTGCTAAGGAGTGGACTGAGGTATGCGGATGTGGATCCTAAGCGGCTTTTTGTCGGGCGCAGTTCCAGAGACTATCCGCTTGAATGGTGGGAATCTATTATAACCGATGGACGATACTTCTGGCAGCGGACGGAGGGGCTTTCTCAAATCCAGCCTTATCTAAGCGGAGATAGTGAGAAACTTAATCGGCTATTTTCAGCTTATCGGCGAGGTGGGGCAGTATGGCGCAAAGAGATTTGGGAAGCTCTCCAGCTTATAGCGGATACGGAAGCAGTGGCTCAGGTCCTGTCCTTGGCGCGAGAAGGAATAAAAGACACTGATGCGCGAGTGCGAGCCGCCACTTGGGCATTTTTATTGGGGGCGGTTCAGCAGGAGCTTACCAGTCTCTCTAATTGGCGAGACGCTATCATGAATGCGTTGCGCGATAGCAGCAGCGAAGTACAAAACTACGCATTGGCTGCGCTTTTCCAGGTCGATACTGCTTGGGCTATCAATGAGGCGCGCCGCCGGATTGATTCTCCTTCGGAGGATCTATTTCTCGTTTCTGTCATCCTTCTGATACAGACGGGGGACTCTCAAGCTATTCAAAGCTTAATAAACCGTTATCCTTGCTTGGCGGGTCTGGGGAGTCGGGCTGAGGCTATAAGCCTTTTGGTAGTAGCATATCAAAAAGCTCCGAATCTGAGGGAGCACTTATTACCTCTCATCCAGCGGATTGCCCGTGAAGAAAATCCCTGGTATCTACGCCTTCAGATGGTTCAGTATTTGAAGTTTCGTTTAGGACGGGAGCCGGAGATAGCCCGCCTTCTGCGCCGACTCAAGGAGGAAGAAACTCATCCCCAACTGCGCCAAATCTATCAGCGTTTACTATAGACGGAGATGAAACAGACGGGGCATTTACATCAAAGAAATGACTTGATCTATGGGGTATAACCCGCGCGATCCTTATTTTCGGCAAGCTAAGTCAGAAGGTTACCTTGCTCGGTCCGTCTATAAACTCAAAGCTATAGATGAGAAGTATAAACTCTTGGCGCCCGGAATGCGGGTGATAGACTTGGGGGCTGCCCCCGGGTCTTGGTCTCAATACCTTTTGGCCAAAGTAGGACCGCATGGGTACATTCTTGCATTGGATGTGCAGGAGCTCCGCCTTCAAGCGGACAATCTGGATTTTCATCAAATAGATGTATTTGCCTCTGAAGTAGAGTTGTTACTTACGGGACGCGTATGGCATGGCCTTGTCTCAGACATGGCGCCAGCGACGACAGGGAGCCGTTCCACTGATCAGACCCGCTCTGCTATGCTGGTGGAACGCAGCTTATATCTTGCCCAACAGTTCGTACAAATAGGCGGCTTTTGGGTCGCCAAACTTTTAGAAGGGCCTGAACGGAAACCTATCACTGAACGGGCCCGGCGCATATTTGACCAAGTCCATGTGTTTCGTCCACCAGCTACTCGCAAAGGGAGTACGGAATGTTTCCTCATTGGATTGAGGAAGCGTCTTTAGCTAAAGTAAAAACGCTGGGACTATACATTCATGTGCCGTTTTGTAGGCGAGCTTGTCATTATTGTGATTTTTATTTCACGCCTCGTGCAAGTCTTATGGAAGACTATGTCGAAGCGCTCTTGAGGGAAATAGAGGCCTACAGAGACATTTTAGGGGCCTTTCCTATACAGACTGTTTTTTTAGGCGGTGGAACGCCAAGCTGGCTGCCACAGCAATTATTAGGGAGAATATTCCAGCGTTTGGCTACTTTCTCTACCTTCTCTCCTACTGAAGTTACCTTGGAGGCCAATCCCGAGGATATCTATCCTGATAATCTTCGCTTCTGGCATGGCTTGGGAGTGACTCGTATAAGCGTGGGTATTCAGAGCTTTTCGGCTCAGGTTTTATTTTCGTTAGGACGCTTCCATGACCCAAATACGGCCCGCCAGGCTGTGGAATATCTCTCAGAGTCCGAAATACCCTCTTGGAATGCTGACCTAATTTTTGCGGTGCCAGGGCAAACAGTAGAAAGTTTTTTAGAAGATATTGACTTTCTCATCAAAAAGAGGGTGCCTCACCTTTCTCTTTATGGCCTTACTATAGAAGAGCATACCGTTTTTTATAAGAAACTTCAGTTGGGACGCATAAATTTGGTGGATGAAGAAATATATGCAACTGCCTACCTTAGAGCTCACGAATTCTTAGCAAATGCCGGCTTAATCTGGTACGAAATCTCTAACTGGGCTCAGCCCAATCATGAATGTAGGCACAACTGGCGGTACTGGCGGCGGGAGCCATATATTGGTTTGGGGCCAAGCGCCCATAGTTACATCCCAGAAGTGCGCTGGGCTAACTCTCGCAGTCTACGTACTTATATCTCGGATTGGGCTAATAACACCTACTCTATAGAGATGGTAGAGAGGCTTTCCCCTCAGGATGTGCTTACAGAGCTGTGGATTACCAAGTTTAGGACTCGCATAGGTATAGCTTGGTCCGATTTACAGGGGCTAAGTGATAGGGTGATCAGAAAACTTAAGGTAGCCGTTGCCCAAGCTAAAGACAAAGGTTGGCTTTATGAGACAGATACAGGGTTTCGTCTCTCGCCCCGTGGAGCGCTCTTCTCAGATGAATTGGCCTCCAGATTCAGTGTCATAACTGAGACTGCCCTTGCCTACCATTGATTCTACAATAGACCTTCTTGTAGGAGGATTTGTCATCCTTACTTCATACTTCTTATTAGTTCATCCTCTGGCGACCTCATCCAGACTATCTCCTGAGCTCCGTAGAATTGCTTTCTGGGCTTGGTTCCTTCGGGTAGGAGGAGCATTTTTTACATACTACCTTTATTTATTTTACTATGGAGGCGGCGATATCATCAACTACATCTTCGATTCTGCTAACCTAACCAAATCCTTTTTGTTAAGGCCTTGGCAGACTCTTGAGTACATACTTTTTTCACTCATTAATCAAGATTATCTCAGGTACTTAAGCGAGAATCCGGCGTATTACTGGTTCTGGATAGATAATGGCATACAACTGATCTATACTCGGGATCCAGCTACGCAAACCGTCGGAGCTTTTACCTTCCCATTCAACCTATTGTCTCTTGGGTCTATAAATGGTACTATTGCTTTATTTGCTACCTATTCATTTCGGATATCATTTGGTTTCTTTAGAAGATTAGAAAAGGTTTATCCTAACTCATGGCAATATACAGCTATTCCCATTTTATTTATTCCTTCTACGATGTCATGGATAGCACTTCCTTATAAAGAAGGACATGCGCTCTTATTTATCTTGTATGCTCTACGGGGAATCTTATTGGAAAGGGCCAATATGCTTCGCTATATAATATCTTTTGCCTTTATTTATGGGGCCTACATAGTAAAACCTTATATCGTTGTTAGCTTTATACCGATACTTGCTTTCTTGATAATACGCAAGCAGAGCCAAAAGATGAAGAGAAACATTATTTTGTATTCGCTCAACTTCTTAGTAATGATCTTTGTATTGAGCGTAGCTCTGTACCTTTTGAAGGTGTTAGCAGAGAGTTCAGGTAAGTATTCCCTGGAAAATTTACCTAAGCAAGCATATCTCGTTCAGATGGACTTGGTTCAAAATGCGACTTATTATGTTGAAACTGGTGGTAGTGTATATAATATAGGAGAATTTGAGCCCACGATCTATGGTATGCTCTCAAAATTTCCCGTTGCATTTTTTACGGGTTTATTTCGGCCATTTTTGTGGGAAGCGAAGAAGGGAGTGGTACTTTTAGCCTCAATAGAAAGTACAGCTCTACTTTTATTTACCGTATATGTTCTATTTAGGTATGGCATACTATCTATCTTCAGACAGGTATCTTCTCACTATTTGAGCAGTGCACTTGTTGTTTTTTCTATTATATTCTTGTTCATGGTCGGTTTGACTTCTGGAAATTTCGGTAATCTTGTAAGATATAGGGTACCTGGCATATTCTTCTTTTATCTGGTCATATTTGCGGTTTATGGAGAGCTCAAGACGAAAGTTAGTTATCATTGGGGCAGGCAGTAGTGGATTGGGAGTAGCTTTAGCCGCTGCTCGGAGAGGATGGCAAGTGCTGATACTAGATGCTCGGGATATTGGAGGTGGTACTTCTACGGTTTCCACCAAGCTTATTCATGGAGGAGTGAGATATTTAGAATCAGCGATTCGGTCGCTACGATGGCAGGATTGGCAGCTCGTGCGTGAAGCGCTGCGAGAACGTAAGTGGATGTTGGAAAGTCATCCAGGTTTGTGTCGTCTCATACCCATTATTCTGCCAGTGACTTCTGTGTGGGAGAGGTTTTATTATGGGATTGGACTTAAAATATATGATTATCTCAGTTACCCATACCGATTGAAGGCACTTTCTTGGGTAGATCATGGGTCCTTCTATGAATATTTTCCGTTAGCTAAGGTTGGTGTCAGAGGTGGGTGGATGTATTGGGATGGACAGTTTGAGGATAGATTATATGCGGTGCACTTGGCCTTATACTTGAGGCAGAAGTTTGATGTAGAAGTGCGTCCTTATCATTCTGTCATAGGTGTTCGAGCAACATCGAGAGAAGTACGAGTCATTATTCAGTCTCCGGCAGGGGAGGTATATGAAGAAAGGGCCGATTTCGCCATAAATGCGACGGGGCCGTGGGGGGATGGATTGAGGCGCAAAATTCGCCCTGATGCCTTTCCGCGCCTGCGTGTAAGTCGCGGGAGCCATTTAGTCCTGCGGGATGTGCCTGAGCTAAAGGCCGGTTTTCTCATTCCTCGTACAGCGGATGGTCGGGTATTGTTTATCCTGCCTTGGAAAGATCACACTTGGCTGATTGGCACTACGGATGAGGAGGCAGATGCGCCCACTTGGGACGCTGAGGTACCTCCTGCAGAAGAAGAATATCTGCTTACCTATCTTAGACGCTACTTCCAGGTAGAAGGAGAGATTGCGGCTCGTTTTGCTGGATTTAGGCCTCTCGTGGCTGCGGACGAGAAGGCTTCCACTTCCCGTCTTGCAAGAAATCATGTGCTTGAAATCTGGAAAGAGGATAGAGTTATACACCTTATGGGGGGTAAGTGGACTACTTTTAGAGCGATGGGCGAAGATACAGTGAAAGCTCTTTATCGACACCTTCTACATACAAATGTGCCGGAAGGAGTAGAGGTAACCCAAATAGTTCCTGATCTGTCTGAGTTAGAGAGGCTCAAGCGTGAATATCCAGCGCCCATCCTTCCAGGTGAACCGTATGTGGCGGGAGAAGTGATTTTTTGGAAGCGATTAGGTTGGGCTCATAGGCCAGATGATATCGTTAAAGGAAGATGGCAATTACACCTTATAGACGAAATGCGGGCTGCGCGTTTGAGAGACGCTCTCTCGGAGCAGTGGAGCAAACTCCAGTGAGTTTTACTGCCTGCCTAAAATAGCTTTTCCAATCGGGCAGGACAAACAGGCTTGGGGCTGGCAGGCTTCCCGCCAGAGTTGGACTTGTCCTTGGGTTTGCCACGCATTACGAGCTGGATACGCATAGGTGGCATAGGTACGGGCATAAGTGTGATTTTCTGGTGGAAGGCGACGAAACTTTTCTACAATATCCAGCGCTAACTCTATTTGTCCAGTGTAGCGCAGATAGTAAATTCCGAAAGGATAAAGGGCATTGATAAGGACATTCTGGTAGAGTAGGGGAGAAGCGGCATGAAGAGGGCGGGCTGAGGGTTTTTGCCAGGCCCAGTGCTCACACCAGTAGGGGCTTGGTGTTGGTAAGCTTGCAGGTGGGTGAAGAAGGAGGCTTACAGGTAGGGGGTAAGCGTGAATCAGCGCAGCGGCTTGAGCCAGTCGCCTCCATGGAGAAGCGGCTGGCCGCGCCAAGCGAAAACGTAGCTGTAACGGAGTCCAACTATGCTTTTTGCGGAGATAATGCCAGGTTTCTAAAAGTTCATGCTCGTAGGGCGATTGAGCTTTGGGAAGGTTCTCCAAAAGGCCTGCCATTCCAAATAAGGCAGCTTCTTTCTGAATGAGGGTTTCTGCGGAACGGCTAAAAACCGACCAAGGAAGGGATTTCGCTATTTGCTGGAAGCTTTGTCCGTCGGGACTGCCCAAGCTGTATAGTAAGGTTTGCCAAAACGCTTCAAAAAGCTCCCTCTCACTGCGGTAGCCCTGATGCCTTTTCAAGAGGCGCTTTTCTCCCCAGCTTTCGTAGAGGTTTAGCCATTCTGACTCGGGTATGGACCTGGCTAGGCTTGCACAGGCGAAACTCCTCCTTCCCGGATATAACTGCTGTAGGATATCTTCTCGCACTGCGGGCGCCAGAGGCAAGATGGGAATGGCCCTCCCGTTAGCATCTACTGTAGTAGCCGGAGGCGAAGCTTTCCACACAACATGCAGGATAGTGCTACAATAAGCAGGATTTTCACTATGCTTATGCACATACCATAGGTCTGGTGTGGTGTCTATTTCAACGGTGCCTATCCATACGATTCCGTTCATCCGTACTTGTACACTTTGGAAGTCAGGCCCCTGTGACTGAGGATGCCCTACTTCTAAAACTTCTACCGAGTAGCCTTCAAGGGTGCTTAGAGCTCCTGGCTCATACAGCCGATGTTTCCATATCCAGTGCAGGAGGAGCTCAGAGATTTGCCAGCGGCTGGGGCGTGGCTTATGCTCCTCTTTCATTGGGAGCTTAGTCTTTCGAGGAGACCGTTTTTTTCTGGGATTTACCTTTGGATTTAGGCTTGGAGTGGGGTTGCTCAGAAGGTGGAGGTGGCGGCATGCTCTCTTTCAAGGCTCTGGCTTCTTTGCGGATAGCCTCATTAGGTGCATTTTCTATGAGGCTTTCCAGCAGCTGACTGGCAGATTTTCTCTTATTTTCGTCTATGAAAATGCGGGCAAGTATCAAATAAGCTTGAGCGCGCGCCTCTACATATTGAGGCAGTTCATCTCGCAGGCGGTAAATTGCCTGTCTGGCTTGGTCGTAGCGTTTGAGGAGGTAGAATAGTCTTGCCTGGTGGTATAAGGCTTCGGCTGCCAAGAGATTTTTCTCCATCTCGGTAATGCGTCGGAGATAAAAGAGGGCGGAATCCAGATTTCCACTTTTTTCCCAGAGAGTAGCTATACTCAAGAGGAGGCGCTGACGAGAGAAGCTATTCAACAGAGTGTCAGTTAGCAGCTCAGATAGGAGCTGACGAGCGCTATCGGCCTTGCCAAGGGCAGCGGCTAAGTCTGCCCACATCAGGAGCCCCTGAACTCGCATATAGCCTGTAGCAGGGAGGTAACGCATGAAAGAATCTTGGGCGGAAAGGGCTTGATGGAGATCATGTCGACTTGCATATAGCCGAGCTAACCTTTCCCATGCTCGGACACGCTGCTCGGGATGGGTAGTCAGTTCCTGATAGAGCAGGAGAGCTTTTGAGGTATCGCCGAGGTTTTCAGCGGCAAGGGCGCGCCAAGCCAAAGCCTCACTCGCCATAGCTGGATATTGAAGTGCTATCTTGGCCGCCTCTGCCTCTAATGTATTCCATCGCTCATTTTCAGCGAGCTGGCGGAGGCGCTCTCGTTCAAAGCTTAGCCGTGTTTCGCTCCCTGGGGGGAGCCGCTTCATGAAGTTCTGATATACTTCGTCATACTCTTCGGGTGGTAGCAGATTGCGTAGCCCATCTAATGCCATCTTGGCCGCTTCGGGGGAGGATGGATAGTTCGCTAAGGTGCGTTTGAGAGAAGTAATTGCAGCTTCTTTCTCTCCCAGTTCGGCTTGAGCCAAGCCCAATCGAGCTTGAGCCAAAGGCGCTTTAGGGGAGGCTGGAAAATAACGAAGAAGGAGTTCGGCCGCCGATTTCGTACAAGCAGGGCGGCTGAGCCATAATGCGCATATCTCTGCTCTTAGATAAAGCCCTAAGTCAGCCCCAGGGTGGGTAGGATTTATTTCGGCCAAGATGGCTTCTGCCTCACTATACTGTTCTAATCGTACATAGGTCTGGGCAAGATAATATCGTACTTGGGCTTGAGGTAAAGGAGATCCAAGCAGACTTTCGTAGAGCGTTCGTGCTTCGTTGTATCGCTTCCGGAGATAATGGGCGCCGGCAGAAACAAAAGTGGCATACGCATGGAGGGGATTTTTCCTTTCCCGGCGAAGGGGATCGCTGTATCGTAGAGCTTCTTCAGCCTGTCCAAGTTGGAGAAAGCTCCAGGCGACTGCTAACTGCGCTTCGCTTGTATAGGAGGTCGTTTGGCGTCCAGGATGTCGCAAAAACTGCGTGTAAGTTTCTATCGCGGCGTGGAGCTTACCCTGGCGATAAAGGGCTTCCGCTTGCCAAAAGAGGGCTGTCGCAGTGTATGGGCCTTCTTGATGAGCCGCTTGACTGAAGAGGCTTTCTGCTTCTGCATACTGCTTATCCGCGAAAGCATCAAAGGCGGCCATGAGTAAAAAGCGCTGCTTGGCTTCTTCCAGTCCAGCCTTTGGGAGGGTGTCTAAAGTCTTCAGAGCTTGCGCGTACTTTTTTTCCATAGCGTAAAACTCAGCGATGAATCGGAAGGCTTCTTGCCGTTTAGATGGATGAGGGTATTGGAGGTAGGATAAAAGAGCGGTCCGTCCTGATTCTGGCAAACGCAAGTCCCATGATAACTGGGCGGTGAGCCAAAGAGCCTGAGGCACCGGCGGATTCGGAGAAGGCGAGAGATTAGCAAGAGTACTGAGCGCCTCTTCTTTTCGCCCCAACCGGGCGAGAGCGGATGCGCACCCGTAGCGTGCCCATAAGCCTATCGTATCTCCTCGATTTACAAGCGGCTCCCAGAAACGTAGAGCGAGGGTATCTTTATTCTGCCGGTAGGCACAAATTCCTAAATACAGTTGCACCAGGGCATTCAGTGGAGTGAGGTTGGCATAGGTTTCGGCAATGTCGCATTGCTGAGCTTGGGCAAAAGTAATAGCCAGAAAGTTCCACAAAGTATCGGCGTGAGCGGGCGGAGGATTCTGGTAGCGCCACCGTTCTCCCCACTCGCGTAAACGAGGTAGGTCGGGGATTCTACTTAAGGCATAGGCAAGCCAGAGGGGCGCTTCCTGAGCATAGGGCGCACGAGTCTGTACAGCCTCTAAATGACTCGCCGCACTGCGCCAATCTCCCCTTTCGTAATAGATTAGACCAAGATAGTAGTTCGCTGCGTCGTGAAAAGGGCCCACTTTTTCCGTTAGGGGACGCAAACGAGCGATAGCTTTGCCTTTGTCTCCCACAGCATAGGCCGAATATCCTTCTATAAACTGGATCTCTTGGCGCAGGCGAGGCGGGAATTCCGTAGGAGTAAGGTCTCCAAGATACTCCAGCGTTTGGTCATACTGCTTCCGAAGGAAAGCATACTTAGCTGCATAGAAACGAGCAAGAGCGCTTCGATAAGAGGGAGACTCCCGCTCAGCTAAGCTTTGGAGCTCGTAAGGGGCATTCTCTCGGAGTAAATCAAATAGGGCGTATTTTTCCCATACTGGGATAAGGGGAGAAGGCGGAGCAGTGGGGAATAGCAATGGGATTCTTTCTGTGTAGAGAATATCTTCCTGACGAGCCCAACTTTGAGCCCCTTCAAAATGAGCCTTTTCTCCTGTATACCGAAACCGTTCAGGCCCCCAGAAAAGGGGAAGGGCTTGTAGCCATACCTGTCCTATGAAGAACGCCAAAGCTCCCACTGTGCCAATGCTTCGGTTTGCTTTTGCTGATAAAGCTTCTGGATAGTCTCTAAGGAGTCTACATCAGCACCGATTTTTTCCATCCACCGGTGCAGGAGGTAAAGGTCACGGGCATCTCCCAGCAATTTAGTGAGTCCCTCAGGCGGAAGTTCAGGAAGGATAAGCCAATGGCTGGCCAGCTCCCATCGCCGGAGGAGGGTTCGTAGCTCGTGGAGCTGTTCAGGCATGTAGGGTGGCGATGGGAAAGCTTTGAGCTGGCTTTTGTGAAACTCCACCCAGCGCCGCCCTTGCTCTTGCCACAGCTGAATGCCCTCAGGGGTAGTCCAGGGAATAGGATATCGCTTCTCCCATTCTTTGAGAATTTGCTTTGCTGCTCTGCTCAGCGGCTTCAGCACTTTTTTGAGACGATTTTTGCGATGCTTGACCTCTTCTTTGGCTTTATCTTCCCATTTGGGGGCTAAAACTTTTACTAAATCCCAATTTATGTATGCTTGACGCAGCTTGCCTGCTCGGCGAAAAAGCTTATCCAGAGCGGGGTGCGAGGGCGGATCAGCTGGGAAGCTATACAAGCCCAAGTAAATACGCAACCGCTTAACCTTTCTGCGGAAGCGATAGACCCTTTTGGGGCTTAGTTTATAGAGACGCCTAAGCCCTAACCGAAATGGCTTAGGCATTTTGGGACTCTTTGAGAGCGGCCACAGCTTGTCGAAAGGCGTTGCCGCGCTCTTCATAGCTGTGGTACCAATCAAAGCTGGCGCAGCCAGGGGATAAAATCACTACATCATCTGGTCGGGCAAGGTCTCGGGCTTTTTCCACGGCCTCCTGCATAGAGTGCGCCCGCTCAATGATAGGGACCGTGTCGCAGAATGCTCTGTAAATGGGCTCAGGGTCTGTGCCGATCAGAATAAGGGCTTTTACTCGGGCACGCACTACATCCAGAATTTCTCCCCAGTCGTTGCCTTTATCTACACCGCCGGCTATCCAGATAACGGGACGCTCAAAGCTTTGGAGAGCATACCAGACCGCATCGGTAGTAGTGGCTTTGGAGTCATTTACATACAGGACCCCATCGATTAGAGCTACCTGCTCTAATCGATGGGGCATCTTTTCTATTGTTTCAAACGAGCGGCGCAGATCGGCCCGGCGAAGGCCTGTCAGCTTGGCTGCAATAGCAGCGGCTAATGCATTTTTCCGCTGAGGAAGTTCTTGAATAGGCGTACCCTCGTAGGATACTTCCCACTTTTCGGTATCATCAGAGTTTTTCATATCGCATATAAGTTGGTTTCCATCTATCCAAGCGTGTACCTCTGGGGCTGCCCGTTGGGCGTATCGCCAGATTCTGGCTTGAGTAGGGAAAGCCCTAAGTTTTTCTTGCAGGAGTGAACTATCTGCATCTAACACTACGGCAGTCTCGGGGGGTAATCTGCGTAGAATGTGAAGTTTGGCCTCTACATAGGCCTCTAAGCTCCCATGCCAGTCAATGTGGTTGGGCACCAGTCCAGTGATTACCAAAAGGTGAGGAGTGAGAGAAAAGGTATCCCAGAGCTGGAATGAGCTGGCTTCCACTATGTAATACTCGTAAGAGGGGTCCTCTGTAAGTGCCGCACAAAAGCTGTAACCGATATTGCCGCAGGCGATAGCTCGTCGCCCCCCAGTACGAAGAGTGTGAGCCAGTAGTGCTGTGGTAGAGCTCTTTCCTGCTGAGCCTGTGATGATCCATAGCTGAGAGCTACGTGGAAAATGGCGCCAGCCCCATTCTAAATCTGATATTATGGGAACCTCGGCTTTCAAAGCTTGCAGAGCAGGTGTATCTGGACGGATCCCTGGACTTCGTACAATCAGATCCACTTGCCGAAGGAGAGAAAAGGGCTCCGCCGTTATATGCCAAGAAAGCCCTGCTGCGCTGAGCTTATGGGCATAGGGGGGGGCAGGTGGTCTATCTGCTACGAGTATTGTCTCATATCCGTGCTTTTGAGCTAAAAGGGCGGCCCCGACTCCGCTTTCTCCTAAGCCCCAAATACCTATGCGATTCATCGGATTTTGAGCGTTATAAAAGCCAATGCATTCAAAATCAGAGCCACTATCCAGAAGCGGATAACTACCTTGACTTCGTGCCAGCCGCTCAGCTCGAAGTGGTGGTGGAGCGGAGACATTCGGAAGATGCGCCGTCCTTCGCCGTATTTACGCTTTGTGTAGCGAAAGTATGCCACTTGAATCATGACGGAGAGCGTCTCAGCCAACGGAATGCCTGCTATTAGCGGCAGAAGGAGCTCTTTTTTCACCATAAGCGCAATCGCCCCTATCAGCCCGCCTAACATCAAGCTTCCTGTATCGCCCATAAAGATTTGGGCAGGGTAGCTGTTGTACCAGAGAAAGGCAATACAAGCTCCCACCACCGCACCCGCAAATACTGTAACCTCCGCAGCATGAGGCAAATACAGAATCTTGAAATAGTCCGCCCAAATCCGATTACTGGAAAAATAAGCGAAGCTCGCTAAGCTAACAAACGCGATAGTGCCTACCCCCACAGCCAACCCATCTAAGCCATCCGTCAAGTTGAATGCATTACTAGTAGCAGTGAGGATAAAAAGAACGATGAGCCCATATACCCCAGCACGCAGCCACAGGGGAGCCTGCCATTCCCCAAAAGTTCCATACGATATCTCTTGATTTTTGACGAAAGGTAGGTTGGTCAGGAAAATAGTCTCTGGTTTGGCTTGACCAAATAGTTCTGCGGCGATACTAAAAGCTTGCTCCTCTGGAATATCAAGGCGGATAATCTGCTTTTCTCGCTCTATGGTATAAGAGGTAGGAGCTGTACCGTCTGGTTTAGTCGGGTGAAATCGCCAGCTTGTCCAGCTGAAAGGCTGGCCCTCTACTGCCAGTAATTTATCTCCTCGTTTGAACCCCACTTCAGATAGAAGCGGAGAGATACGGATACGCCCATCGGCCCGAACGCGCTCTCTCGTACTGTGGAAGCTGGGCTCTAAAAACATAAGCATGGTGAGCCACAAGGCCCCACCGACTTGTCCCAAGAGCTTAAGGCGAGGTGAAAGCCCTTTTTTACCCCGAGTACGCTTGAGCCAGTCATCTAAAAACCCAATAGTACCCAGCCAGAGTGCCAGCCCTAATAAGGTCCACAAATAGGCATTATTCCATTCGCCCCAGAGGAGCGTACCTATCGCTAAGCTGATTAATATGAGAAGCCCCCCCATCGTGGGAGTGCCTTTCTTACCCGCGTGGGTAGTAGGGCCTTCTGAACGTATCGTCTCTCCTAAAGCGTGCTTTTTCAGCCAGCGTATCAAAAGAGGTCCCATTAGAAGACCTATTCCTCCTGCGGTAAATCCAGCCATCAAAGTGCGAAAGCTGATATATTGAGCTAATCCCATACCAGGTAGAGCGTAAGCCTCATCTAACCAGCGCATCAGCTCACTCAGCATAGGCAAAGGATTGGAGGATATCCCTGTCGCTAAACGGATAGCGAACGCCTTGAATCTCCTGATAGGTTTCGTGTCCTTTTCCCAGCACAGCTATGAGGCTTCTGGGAGGAGAAAGTTGAACGGCTGTGCGTATAGCTTCAGCTCGATCGGGAATAATTAGGACCTTCTGGCGCAGGGTAAGAGGGACCCCTTCTATCATGTCTTTTAGAATGCGTAAGGGATCTTCTGAGCGGGGATTATCGCTTGTAAGGATGACGGTATCTGCGTGGAGGGCAGCGATTTGAGCCATGGGGCCGCGCTTGAAGCGGTCGCGATCCCCCCCAGCCCCCAGTACAGCAAAAAGACGCCCATCTCCAGCAATAAGAGGCCTAAGCGTTCTGAGCACATTTTCCACTGCATCTGGGGTGTGGGCGTAATCTACCAGACCGATTTTTCCTTGAGGCAAAGGAACTGGCTCTAATCGGCCGGGTAAAGTGCGCAAAAGAGTGGAGAGGCGGGTCAGCTCTCGCCAAAGCTCCCTAAGGGAAGCCGAGTCATTCCGCCTTTCCAAAAGAAAAGCTGCTCCTACCGCCGCAATAAGATTGTAGGCTTGAAATCGGCCCAATAAAGGAGCGCTAAGAGACTCGCTAGTTTCTATGATTAGAGGTAAGTCCTGCTTTTTCGTCTGCACTTCGCCATAGCGTAAGGCTAAATCATACTCTATCCCCCATAAGCTGGCCTCGCGTAGGCGTAAAGCAAAATCAGCTTTCCCTTCCAAAGTGTAGGCATAGCGTTCAGCCGGGGTATTTTGAAGCATGAAAAGCCCATGCTTATCATCTGCATTTGTCAGAGCGAATGCTTCAGTAGAGAGACCATCAAAAAGTTTCTTTTTGGCGTCCCGATAAGCGATAAAAGTGCCGTGATAATCTAAGTGATCATGGCTGAGGTTAGTAAATACTGCTCCGACAAAGTCTATCCCTGCCGTCCTATACTGATCCAATGCGATGGAGCTTACCTCCATTACAACATGGGTAATCCCTTTATCTATGAAATGTCGGAAAAGCCGGTGAAGATCATAGCTGTCTGGAGTGGTGAGAGAGGCTGGGAGCATTTCGTCTTCGGCGAGGCAAAAAACGGTGCCTATAAGCCCCACGCGCCTACCTAATCCGCTTAAAAGCTGATATAAGTAATAAGTCGTGGAGCTTTTGCCATTAGTGCCCGTGATACCAACGATACGAAGCTTCGTAGCGGGAAAATCAAACCATGCCGCTGTGAGATAAGCGTAGGCCTCTCTGGCGGAGGGGACTACTATCACTGGAACATGAGGCGGAGCCTCTATGGGCTTCTCTGTCAGGAGAGCCACTGCACCTTTCTCCAAGGCTTGTGGGATATACCTGTGGCCGTCTGTTTGTTTACCTGGCCATGCTATGAATAGGGCGCCAGGAACTACCACTCTACTGTCGGCAGTTATATGGGTGATCAGAGGGTCATCCGAGCTCTGAAGGGGCAGGTAGGGTCTCGGTAAAGCGTGCAGGAGTTCAGAAAGTCGCTTCATGCCCCAGTTCTAAAAGGATTTCTCGTTCAGAGCGGCGCTCTATCCGCGTGACAAAAGGGCCTTTACCCTGCCAATACACAGTGTAGCCTACCCGCTCCAATTCGGCGAGAGCAGAGCGCAAACTCATTCCAATCACCGCCTCTGGTAGATTGGCTCGGTAGGGTAGGAACTGCACATAATAGGTAGTGGGCCGAGTGCGTATAAAGGGCGTTTCTGGTCTCTCAGGTGTAGATATATTGAGAGCGTTGTAAATAGGAATCACCCTTTTCTGCACCATTACAGGCAAGGCGGGTTGTAATCGCTCAGGCAAAGGGTCTAATATTTGCGGTGCTGCCTCTAAGTCGCGAAAGACGACAGCATCAGCTATTTCTCGGAAAACCGGGGCCGCTACTTCTGCCCCATAAAATCCACCTTCTTCAGGGTCATCTATCACCACAATACAGGAGTAGCGGGGACGCTCCGCAGGGAAAAATCCTACAAAAGAGGCACGATACCGATTGATGTAGGTGCCTCGCTCCACCTTTTTAGCCGTGCCTGTTTTCCCTGCAATGGAGTAGAGGGGGGTAGCGATATTTTGCGCAGTGCCTTTCTCTACCACGTCACGCAGGAGCTGTCGTAAAATCGCCGCAGTCCGAGGGCTCATAATCTGCTGAGAAGGAGGGAGTTTAGGCGTTTTAACCTCTCCATCAGCACTACGGATTTCCCGCACCAGTTTGGGAGGCAGCCAGCGTCCGTTATTGGCAATGGCATTGTAGAAGCTCAAAAGTTGAAGAGGTGTCAGTTGAATATTGTATCCTATGGCCAGCCAGGGTAGCGTAGTTGGATTGAAGTACTTGCTTCGGGGAGGGATATAAGTGGGGGTGGGTTCTGAGTAAAGGGAAACCCCTGATTTGTCCAAAAGATGGAAACGCTCTAAATAGTCGTAGAACTTTACTGGAGTATTTCCGAAGGATTTGTAGCATAGGCTGGCAAAAGCTACATTACTGGAGCGTGCAAGTGCTTCACTGAGGGTCATGTAGCCTGTGGTGTGCCCATCTGAGAGGATTCTGTCTGCTACGGTGAGGCTGGCAGGTACGATAAAGCGCTGATCTGGGTCAAGGGCTCGGGCTTCTATGAGGGCCGCTGCGGTGGCTACCTTGAAAGTGGATCCAGGTTCCCAGAGCGTACTTACGGCATGATTGAACTCCTCTCTGGCATTCGCTATGGCTAAAATTTCTCCTGTCGCTACCTCCATGAGTATGGCTACGCCGTCCTTTGCTTTATGACGCTGGATAGCTTTTTCTAAGGCTTGGCTAACGATATCTTGCAGATGAGGATCAATCGTCGTAAATACGTCTGATCCAGCCTGAGGCTCAAATTCCGTAAGATCTTCCAGGGGAATTTCAATTCCATTGGGCAGTCGGCGAACCAGTACCCATCGCACTTCTCCGCTTAGCTCTTCATGGAAGGCACTTTCTATGCCTCGCCAAGCAACAGAGTCATTTACCAGGTAGCCGAGGGTAGCACGAGCCAGTTTGCCATAAGGGTAGGAGCGTTTATGGGTTATTTTTTCTATAATCAAGGCGCGTCGCCCTGCTTTGGGGCGCAGCAGCGGTAGTTCTGCTATGGCTTTCTGCTGAGGATAAGTCAAAAGGATCTTATAGGGTACCAGATACACATGCCTATCACCGGCTTTCCACCTTTCGTACAGAAAGTCATAAGCCCGTTTGGGATTAGGATAGACATCAGGAAAGAGGCGACTCAGTCCTTCCGCCAGGAGTCTTAGAGAGTCGTTGATTTCTTTCTCGGTCCATGCCCCTGGATCCGCCGCTACTCGGAAAAAAGGCATGCTCGTAGCCAGGACGGTATTATCTCGGCCGAATATGCTGCCTCTTTCACCTACCACGCGCC
The DNA here is from genome assembly GCA_039630325.1 of Bacteroidia bacterium. GTDB lineage: Bacteria > Bacteroidota > Bacteroidia > SpSt-205 > SpSt-205 > SpSt-205. Next base: position 117,898 of record JBCNVG010000032.1, on the reverse strand, counting down.
GCAAATAGGGGTGCTGGGTATAGGGATCATACGGCGAAGTCTCTCGATATTTCCACTGCAAATAGCCTAAGCGAACGAGAAACCCTGTCCAGAGAATTCCCCCCGCTATGAGGAAAAGGTAAAATCTTTTCAAGCTCTTACTCATACACAGGAACGAGAATAGGGGCCTCTTTGGGGAGCTCTAAGCCGAGACTGTCTAAGGCTGGCTTGAGAGAAGAGTAGCTTCTCTTTTGGCTTACGCTGGCATTGAGCTGGAGGTACTCGGCGCGTTTTTCTGAGAGCTGCCGTCGGAGCTGGTAGAGCTGTCGTACTTTCATTTCAGCTCTATACTGCGTCGCTACATACACTATAAGCCAGAAGGCTACATACAACCACAATCCCACCTGACGCGGTAGCCAGAAAAAGGGGTTTAGAAAAGCCAGAAGCCGTCTCATAGCTTTTCGGCTATCCACAGTGTGGCAGAACGACTTCGAGGATTCTGCGCTATTTCTATGGCGGAAGGCCGGATTTTGCTCAGCAGGCGCCAGTGAGCGCTCTGTTGGCCTGTGATGGGGTTCATCTCTTTGGGTTGGCGCAAGTGAGCTTTTAGTAAGCGAGCTTCGCCGCTGTGGTATGTCAGGACTACCAATCTACCCCCCTGGATTAGAAGGTCTCTCGCAGCGCTTAAGAGCAATTCCAGAGCACCAAGCTCGTCATTAATCACTATTCGGATAGCTTGGAAAAGGGGGGCGAGGAAATGCTCTGCAGCTTTTCCGTACACTGTACGGGCACATGCAACCAAGGCTTGTGTGGTGAAGCCTGAGTACCACCGCTGAAGGATAACTTCAGCCAAGCGGTGGCTCTTGGGTAAATCTCCATAAGTACGAAGCACCGCAGAAAGGGACGACACAGTCTGTCGCCCCAACCAGAGCCAAGCAGGGTCTCCAGCTCTGGGATTCATGCGGAGGTCTAAGGGAGCTTCATAGCGGTAGCTAAATCCTCGCTCAGGCGTATCAACTTGGTGCGATGAAATGCCCAGGTCTGCTAAAATGCCATGTACAGCATAAACTCCCTCTTCGGTCAGGAGAGCCCGTAGGTCTCGAAAATCTCCTCTGATAGCATGAAATCGTTCATCCTGCACTTCATGGAGGGGAGCCTCGGGGTCTTTGTCAATACCATATAGCCGGCCTGCTGGACCTAAGTGGGCCAAAATCGCCCTGGTGTGGCCTCCCCCCCCAAAAGTCGCATCTACATAAGTACCTCTGGGGTCGATCAAGAGCCCTTGTATAGCGTCTTGAAGGAGAACTGGGGCATGATACGCTACCTTCATGGAGCCTCCCCGAGAAACTTTTGCGTCCATTCTGAAAAGTGAGTTTCATGGGCAGCTTTCCATTCTGCATAGCGGGGCTCCGCCCAAATCTCAATTCGGTCGCGCATGCCCAAGAGCACAATCTCACTTTGAATGCCTGCATAGTCACAGAAGGGCTTAGGTAGGAGCAGCCTTCCCTCGCTATCTAAACTTACAGGCTGAGCCCCAGCTTGATACAAGCGAAGGAAGTTTCGTCCCTCAGAGGTAAAGAGATTGACTTTCTCATAAAGGGTCTCTAACTCCTGCCGCCATACGGGGAGCGGATAGAGCCATAAACAAGGGTCGGGTGCGCGTCGCAGTACAAACTCACTGCGAGCCCCCTCCGGCAGGAGTGTCAGAAGCACGCTCGGCATCCCAAAGCGCCGTTTCGTATCCAGCCGAGCGGTATATTCCCCGAAGAGGAACAACACCACAAAGGTACACGCATCTACACTTATTCCCACTTTTCCCCACAAGTTCCTATCTTTCGTTCATGCCTTGGGAAAATGTCCAAGATGCGTGGGAGCGCCTCCAAGATGCTATCGGTGCATATGAAGAAGAACTCCAAGCAGACATACATACCGCTGCCCAGGAAAAGGAAATACCTCGCCTTTCTACCCTTATCCGGCGGCAGAAGCGCCTTCAGAAGCTTCGCAGCGTCCTCGCTCGTGCAGAGAAAATTCTACATTTGGAAGAGTGAGCTGGGTGTGGTTACAAATCGCTTTGTTTGGCGGCTGGGGGGGACATACGAGTAGAAATGATCTCGTCGCCCCAGATGAGGTCTGGCATCGCTTCTATGGAATGGGTGTAATAGGTGTCCGCTTCTTACCAGAGCGGCGCATCCAACCTACTTTGAGTGTGGAGTTAGGCAGTTTCATTAGCCAAAGCCGCCAGCAAGGCTTATTTTCACAGACTCATTGGAACTCCGTAGGTATAGGTCTGCGAGCTCGCTTCTTGAAAAAGGTGGTTTCTCCCTTTTTAGAAGGGCAGGCTTTTCGCTTAGTTGCTCGATGTCGTGATGCCGAGGGAAAGGTTATGCTCAATATGCCTTCTTCATTTTCTGCAAATGGACTGGGATGGGGGGCCGGCCTTTCCTGGCGAATCAGCCCATATGGTGAAGTAGCCTTAGCATATGTGCGTCGTCGTCCCCAGACGACTCAGTTAGAAGGCGTTTCAGGTCCTGCTAAGGATCGTATAGAAGGACTGATAGGGCAGTTGTCCTTGTATATTAGCCCAGGAACATTCAATCGTGCCCGTTTCCAATGAGCCAGGAGCCCAGTGGCATATTTGACATGCTGGGGCCGATTATGATAGGTCCCAGTAGCTCGCATACCGCGGGGGTCGTGCGTATCGCCCGGGTCGTGCATTTCCTCCTCGGAGGAGTCCCTGAGGAGGCAGAGATTATTTTTTACAACTCTTTTGCTATGACCTATCGGGGGCATGGCAGTGATAAAGCTGTGATAGCTGGCCTTATGGGATTAGCAGTAGATGATGAACGCATCCGAGAGGCTCTCGCTCTTGCAGAAGAAGTAGGCCTAAAATATACTTTTGAGCCAGTCGTCAGTTCCGCCAAAAATCACCCCAATACGCTGTTTATCCGAGCAAAACGCGGAAGTATGCAGGTGGAAGTGGAGGGCATTTCACGCGGGGGAGGACTCATTCTGATTACTGGGATTGACGGCTTGCACACAAACTTCACTGGTCAGCTTTATACCCTTGTGGTACGAGCAAGAGATGTGCGAGGAGCTGTGGCTTTTCTTTCGGCTATTTTAGCTTATGACAATGTCAATATCGCTACCCTTACCGTGAGTCGTCGGGCTAAAGACGATTTGGCGCTTCAAGTGTATGAGCTGGATGAGCCCTTGCGAAAAGAAAGCCTGACGTACATTCAGACGCTTCCGTGGATAAGCGGTGCGCTGATTATCCCGCCGGTGTAAAGGCGCTTTGGGGTAAAGTGTGACTTTCTGCGAATCTGGTTCATGAGGGATGAGGATGTTTCTCTCTCCAGCTGAAAGCGCCAATCTCAGGAGGGCTCTCATGACGGGGCTGACGGCGCTCTTGATGGCGCAGGAAAATGATTTTATCCTACCAGCTTCATGGTCGCTTTTCGCCGTGGATGGACTCTACAACATATATGGTTGGGATAAAGAGGCCCGAGCTCTATATAAACTATGGGCTCCCCGATACGATTCTCTCACCCGGATAGGGGGCGTGCCAGGAATGGAAGGGTTTCTTGACGTCACTGCCATAGCGCCATTAGGCAACCAGCAAGTATATGTGCTGGACCCCGCCGGACAGAAAGTATTCCTTCTCGGTACAAACCTTCAGCCCCTCCAACGGCTTTCTTATGACCAGCTTCCCACAGAGGTAGTGGAAGGCTATCCTGTCCTTTTGGCAGCCAGAGAAAGTGGAGAGCTTTACCTTTTATTGCGAGAGACACAAGAGATAGTCAAAATAGATGCATTTGGACGCGTTATTCTGCGTTTCGGGGGGAAAATATATGGCGTTGGCTCTATATCAGGAGCAGCTGGGCTTTATGCGGAAGGGGATCGGGTATATGTGGTGGATACGGTTCAGCATCGCCTCATAGAATATGACAGTTGGGGTAGTTTTATTCAAGAAGAACATTTTCCTGATACTGTCCAGGGGGTATTCCCTTGCCAAGCTGGAAAAGCATTATGGGGCGGCAATCAGATCACCTGGAAAGGTAAAATCGAGCAAACATTCTCTGCCTCAGAACCCGTCAGGGCAGTCTGGGTGCAGAACCAGAGGTTGTATTGGATAGGGAAGCGGCGGGGCGGATGGTTTCTGATACCCTGAGTCTCAGGAGGGTCGGCTCAAATACACTGCCGATATACACGTATTCCCCCACAGGAAGGGCTGAGCTCGCTGTAGCATATCCTTTGGGAGCCTGATATAGCGTATGCACTTGATGCTTTCCTTCTGGAAGTAAGCGCACTTCCACTATCAGCCACCGGCTTCGTGTACCGCCGAAAGCCAGACTTCGGGCCCACGCAGTCAGTCGTTTATGGCACACCACCCAGAGGGTGCTGTCATTGACTATTGAGATATTGTCGGGGTAGCCAGGTAGTCGCACCCGATATACCTGCCGCAAGATGGTCGCAGCCTCCCCGCCTGCATAGACCCACAGAGCTTTCCGAAAAGCTATGCTTACATATAGCCCTCCTGCTCGGGGTAAATACTTCACATCCGCAGCGTATGGGATGCGATCAGCTATTTTTTGACAGGTGTCTCTTTCACAGAGAAAAAGGCTACTCCTTACGCGTCTAATCAGAAATCCCGCTACTAAATGCCATCGCGCCGCATGTTTTCGGTCATTTGCGACGTAGAAGCGTACAGTGTCTATGGGGCATACCGCTTGAATGGAAGTAAAATCTTTGTGGCGCCAGACTTGAGGATCAGCTAATCTTTCGCCTGTCCAGCGAAAACGCCACACTTCTGTGGGATGCTCCTTAGGAGCATGGGCAAACCACACGTACCCGCCTAGGTAGGCTAACCCAAAGGGTCGCCATCTCCCTTCTCCTGGTGTGACCTCTCGCAGGAAGGGAAAGCTATCTGTTCCTAAAAAGCGATAAAGATGAGCGTATACGCCGGTATCCTCAGTCGCGGCGCGCCTATCGTATGAAAAAGCCCAGATGTAGCCCCCTTCCTTTGCTAAACTTTCACATCCAGGCAGTGTGAGGCTCGTATCCCATCGCTGAGCTCTTAGGGATAGAAAACCTTGGAGGCTTGCCAGTATGATTCCAGTTCCTCGGATGAACATGAAGATAGGTTTTTCTGGTCTTTTTGAGCTTGATGCTCCATCCAGGCAAATCGGGCTTTGAACTTTTGATTGGTGGCGGAGAGTGCGCGTTCTGGGTCTAAGTGGAGGTGTCGGGCGAGATTAACGATTACAAAAAGGACATCGCCCAGCTCTTTTGCAGCGGATTCATAATCGCCCGCTTCTAAAGAAGCGCGAAGCTCCGACAGCTCTTCTTCCAGCTTGGGGTATAGGGCCTGAGGGGTAGCCCAGTCAAATCCCAAGGCAGCCGCCTTTTCCTGCAAGCGGTAAGCCTGCAAAAGGGGAGGGAGACGTTCGGGTATGCTGGCTAAGGCAGAAGTGCCTCTTTGGGCCCGTTTGATAGCTTCCCAGCGCGCAATCACCGTTTTTGCGTCTTGTGCTTGAGCTTCTCCGTATACATGGGGGTGGCGAGCGATAAGCTTCTGGGTCAAATGCTGCATGACCGCTTCTATGTTGGTCCAGCCCTTTTCCTCTGCAAGCTGTGCATAAAATAGGATATGGAGGAGGACATCGCCCAGCTCTTCTGTAATCGCTTCTGGTTGACCGCTTTCAATAGCCTCTATGAGTTCGGCTGTCTCTTCCCAAGTAAGGGGCAGCAAGCTCTCAAACGTCTGGGCTCTATCCCATGGACATTTTTGGCGCAGTTCTGCCACTATATTCCGTAGCCGCTCTAAAGTCGCCACAGGACAAAGGTAGAAATCTCAACTTAGCTGCCCGCTGTGTGCTTAGGGTAAGGCTAAATCTGACTCTTTCGGCGCAGGGCTGAGTGGTGATATCCATACGCAAAATAAAGCACCAATCCGATGGTCAGCCATGCTCCTAAGCGCAACCAATTTTCAGCGCCCAGCTCTATGATTAGATAAAGGGCGCTAAACATCCCCAGTATTGGTATGAGGGATAGATTATATCGTATCGTGAGGTAGGCAACGAGCATCAGAATCAAAAGTAAAACTCGGTAGCGCCAAATCTCCCCTCCCTGGCTGAAGTTTATTAGGGCCATAAAGCTTTTAGGGTTGGCTAAATAGCCCCATATCAGGCCCAATCCAGCCATCAGGATGAAAGGCCAACGTCCAGGGATTTTAGGTACTTGGAAGCGTGGGGCGTATCCAGGCGGGGGGTTATGATGAAGGTAAGCTACGCCTGCACTTACAACAGCGAAAGCCATCAGCGTGCCCATGCTGGTCATGTCTACCACGGTTTGAAGTGAAGAGAAAAAAAGCGGAATCGCCACTGCCACTCCAGTCAAGAGCGTAGAGATGTGGGGGGTCTTATATCTTGGGTGGACTTTGCCAAATGCCGGAGGAAGGAGGCCATCTCGGCTCATGGCGTACCATATTCGGGGCTGCCCAATTTGAAAAACGAGGAGCACACTTGCCATAGCGACCACAGCGCTAATAGCGATGACTCCTGTGAGAAACCGCTGGAGCGCAGAAGAGATAGGTAATTTGTCAAATACATAAGCTAAGGGATCTGGAATAGCCAGCTCTTTGTACGAAACTAATCCAGTGAGGACTAACGCTATGGCGATATATAGGAGTGTGCAGATCGCTAAGGATAAAATCATCGCCAAAGGGAGATCGCGCCGAGGATTTCGGGCTTCTTCGGCTGTGGTAGAAAGGGCATCAAAGCCGATGTAAGCAAAAAATACAGCACCCACACTCCGCATGGTATTAGAGAAGCCATTCGGCATGAAATCTCGCCAGCGCTCAGGGTCCACGAAAAACGCTCCAATCCCGATTACTAAAAGCACGGCTCCTACCTTTATAGCTACCATAAGGTTATTGGCCGTGCGGCTTTCCTTGATGCCAATATAAGCAATTAGAGTAACTAATAAAGTAATCAACAAGGCAGGGAGATTCATAATCATAGGTACCCCCAGAATGCGGGGCGCAGCGTGCCACGCTTCGTAAGCGGATCGAAGCGCAGGGTCGCCTGTTTGTAGGAACTGCTGCGTTTCTCGCCAAAGGGAAAGAGGGTCCTGCACCAGATATTTAGGGAGGGGGATGCCCCAGCTTTCCAGCAGAGCTTGGAAGTAGCCTGACCACGAAATCGCTACGGCGATATTCCCTACTGCATACTCCAAGACCAGCATCCATCCCACAGCCCAGGCAATTATCTCGCCGAAAACGACATAAGTGTAGGTATAGGCACTCCCAGAAAGAGGAACACTGGAGGCCATTTCAGCATACGACAAGGCTGAAAGCCCAGCGACGATGGCTCCGATGACGAATACAAGCGTTACGGCTGGTCCAGCCTGAGCAGCGGCTTCCCCAATTGTACTGAAAATTCCTGCCCCTATAATAGCCGCTACCCCGATGGCTGTGAGGTCAAAGACAGAGAGGATGCGTCGAAGTTTGGGAGAAGCGTCATGCGAGAGCGGCTTCCGGCGAAATAGAGGTGACATTAGCCCCGTTTAGCGATGGGTACATAGTCGCGTAGTACGGGCCCTGTATAAATCTGACGCGGACGCACAATCGGTTCTCCAGCCTTACGCATTTCCCACCACTGGGCCAACCAACCTGCCAGTCGCCCAAAAGCAAACATCACCGTAAACATCTCCACAGGTATCCCAATAGCCCGATAGATAATGCCAGAGTAAAAATCCACATTGGGATATAGGCGTCTCTCTATAAAGTAAGGGTCACTTAGGGCTACTTCTTCTAACTTTTTCGCAATATCCAAAACCGGATCGTGAATCCCTAAGATATTCAAAACTTGGTCTGCAGCCTGCTTGATGATTTTAGCCCGGGGGTCAAAGTTTTTATATACTCGATGTCCAAAACCCATGAGGCGAAAAGGATCATTTTTGTCCTTGGCTTTATCTATCCATTTGTAAATATTGCCGCCGTCTGCTTTGATCATTTCCAACATTTCTATCACCTCTTGATTTGCCCCACCATGTAGAGGACCCCATAAGGCACAAATACCCGCTGATACAGAAGCGTAAATATTAGCGAGGGACGAACCGACTGTACGGACGGTGCTGGTAGAGCAGTTTTGCTCATGATCAGCATGCAGGATGAGGAGCTTGTCTAAAGCGTCTACTATATGGGGATCAGGCTCATAGTCGTAGGTGGGCATGCCAAACATCATGTATAAGAAGTTATTTACATAGCTGCGTTCATTTCGGGGATAGATATATGGATGACCCTGGCGTTTTTTGTAAATCCATGCAATGAGGGTAGGTACCTTAGCCAGTAGACGAATGATATTTCGTTCTATGACTTCGTCTGGGGCATAAGGGTCCAGCGATTCAGGATAAAAGGAAGAAAGAGAACAGACTACGGAGGCGAGGATGCCCATTGGATGGGCAGAAGAGGGGAATCCGTCAAAGAATTTCTTGATGTCTTCGTGAATGAGGGTGCGTTCTTTGATGCGCTCTTCAAAGTTCTCTAACTGGGCTCGGGTAGGGAGCTCGCCGTAAATCAAGAGATAGGCTACTTCCAGGTAGGTAGAAAACTCTGCCAGTTGCTCTATGGGGTAGCCTCGGTATCGCAAGATGCCTTGTTCTCCATCTATGAAAGTGATTTGACTGACAGCAGAGCCGGTGTTTTTGTATCCGACGTCCAGGGTTATGAAGCCGGTTTTGTCTCTAAGCTTGCTAATGTCCAAGGCTTTTTCACCTTCCGAGCCAGTGATAATGTCCAGTTCGTAAGTTTGCTCGCCTAAGTGGAGGAGAGCTTTGTCCATGCGGCGAAAATACACATAAATCCTTTGGGTCATGAAGGGGATTATTGTCACTGGTATCCACACTGATGTGGGAAAGACGCGCGTAGCTGCAGCGGTAGCAGCTGGATTGGGATGGCCTTACTGGAAGCCGGTGCAAACCGGCACTCCAACGGATACTGAAATGGTGCGGTCATGGGGACTTTCCGTCTATCCCGAAAGATATCGGCTCGCTCTGCCAGCGGCTCCTTTGGTGGCAGCCCAAGCGGAAGGGGTGTTCATCGATTGGGAGGCTTTATGTGCGCCACCGCCAGCGGAGCCCATAGTGATTGAAGGAGCCGGCGGACTCTTCGTACCAGTCACAAAGGAGCACTTTCTGATAGACCTCTTTGCGCACTGGGGTTATCCCGTTCTACTCGTGGTGCGGCCCTACCTCGGCGCGATGAATCACACTTGGCTCTCCCTGTATGCTTTGCGAGCAAGGGGCCTGTCTGTCCTCGGCATCATTTTGAATGGGACCCAGGGAGACCTCAGTGAAGACTACTTTCGAAGCACCTTCACTCCCTTGGGTGAGTTTCCGTGGTCTGAGGTGCGATTTGAACCTCAGAAAGCTTTTGTAGAGAGCGGATTAGCCGAGACTTTGCCTGACCTTATACGTCTAAGCGAGCGTAGCGGGCATTCTGCTCAATAAAGCGCTTGCGAGGAGCCACCTCTTTGCTCATTAGGATGGAGAAAGTTTCATCGGCCTCAGCTGCATCCTCTATGGAGACCTGCTGGAGAGTGCGTGTTTCTGGATTCATGGTAGTTTCCCATAGCTGCTCGGGATTCATTTCTCCGAGACCCTTATATCGCTGAATTGTCAGCTTAGACTCATCGCCGCCCCCGAGCTCTTCTATGGCAGCCTTGAGCTGCTCATCTGTCCAGCAGTATCGCTGCTGCTGCCCTTTTTTGACGAGATACAAGGGAGGTAGGGCAATGTATAAATGCCCTTTTTCAATCAAAGGGCGCATGTAGCGGTAGAAAAAGGTCAATAAAAGGGTTCGGATGTGGCTGCCATCCACATCAGCATCCGTCATGAGGATGACTTTGTGATAGCGGAGGTTATCTAAATCTGCTTCATGGATTCCCTGTGGGTTGAGCTTGCCCAGGCCGAGTGCAATCGCAATATTTTTGATTTCCTCATTTTCGTAAACCTTAGTGAGATTAGCTTTTTCTACATTGAGGATCTTGCCGCGCAGGGGTAAGATAGCCTGGAAGCGGCGGTCGCGTGCTTGTTTGGCGCTTCCCCCGGCGGAGTCTCCCTCGACAAGAAATATTTCAGAAACTTCGGGGTCTCGACTCGAGCAGTCGGCCAGCTTGCCTGGAAGTCCACCTCCGCTGGAACTGCCCTTTTTCTGAACCATCTCTCGGGCTTTGCGAGCGGCATAGCGAGCCTCAGCCGCTAACAAGACCTTCTCTAAAACTGCCCGAGCTACGCGAGGGTTTTCCTCCAAATATTCTGCGAGTGCTTTGCCTACGATGCTCTCGACTATGCCTGCCACCTCAGAGTTCCCGAGCTTCGTCTTCGTTTGCCCTTCAAACTGCGGCTCTGGGACCTTCACCGCAATCACTGCCGTTAGTCCTTCCCTAAAATCATCCCCAGATACCTCAAACTTTATTTTGTTGAAAAAGCCCTCCTTTTCGCCATACGACTTGAAGACGCGGGTGAGGGCCTTACGAAATCCCATCACGTGGGTACCCCCCTCATGGGTTCGAATGTTATTCACGTAGGAGGAGAGGTTTTCGTTGAAGGTCTCATTGTATTGAAAGGCCACTTCCACATGATACAATCCTTCGGGGTCCGTCCCCTCAATAAAGACTACATCATGCAGAGTGGCTTTGCCTTGATTTAGGTACTTGACAAACTCTGGCAATCCGCCTTTAGAATAGAAGACTTTGGTGAGGGGTCGTCCCTCTTCATCTATTTCTCTTTCGTCTTTGAGCGTAATTTTGACGCCTTTATTGAGATAGGAAAGCTCTCGCAGCCGATTGGCGACAATATCAAATTGAAACTCTGTGACAGTGAAAATGGTAGGGTCAGGTTTGAAGTGGACTTCAGTTCCGTGCCAGCGCGTCTTCCCGATAGGGGCCACTGGTACCTGGGGAACGCCTCGCATGTAGGACTGGTACCAAATCTGCCCATCCCGATACACGCGCACTTCTAAGTGTTCAGACAGGGCGTTGACGCAAGAAACGCCTACCCCATGTAGCCCCCCAGAAACCTTGTAGGTGCGCTTATCAAATTTACCCCCGGCGTGGAGGACTGTCATTACGACTTCTAAGGCCGAGCGCCCTTCGGTCGGATGTATGTCTACTGGAATGCCTCGCCCATTGTCCTTGACAGTTACATAGCCATCGGCGTGCAGGGTTACCTCTATTTCTGTGCAGTACCCTGCCATGGCTTCGTCTATGGAGTTGTCTACGACTTCAAAGATGAGGTGGTGAAGCCCGCGAACGCCCACATCGCCGATGTACATAGCTGGGCGTTTGCGTACGGCTTCCAGGCCTTCTAAAACTTGTATAGAAGCTGCGGTATACTCCTGGGCAGGGGTCAGTGTCTGGTCGCTCATTGGGACAAAGCTACGAAGAAGTACTCGCCTCGGGGTGGGCCTCTTGTTTTACGATCCCCAGTTTGCTTAGCCAGTGTTGCATGTACTTTTGAGTCGGGGTGTGGAGATCAGGGAGCCGCTTGACTATTCTATATAGGGCATACCAGTTGAGGAGCCAAATCATCATAAGACCGACTCCCACTATCAGGGAAAGTGGATTATAGTCTGCGGCGATGTCCCATTCGCCATGCAGGGCATGTTGAGTTCCTCGGGTAAGTCCGCAGCCCGGACACTCTATGCCATAGTTTATTTTCCAGTAGCAAACTTCTTCTCCTCCATCAAAATACGAGGCGGGTAGTCCCCATAGAAGCACGAGGCTACTCGCTAATGCCAGGCGTAGACTCATCTCTAAAATGAAAAATATCAGACGGAAGCTCTGCTTCATTGCCTCTGGAAAAAGTAAGAAAGATTAGTTATCAGCAAGGTGTCAGGGACGCATCTAATCACAGAAGCAAAAATAATACGCTCCTCTGAGCTATGTGTAGGTCTCGTCTTATCTTCGTCATATGGAGCAGGCTGAGTTTATGCTAGTATATGTGGTGTGTGCGAACCTCGAGGAGGCTAAGCATATTGCAAAAAGCGTTTTAGAGCGGCGGTTAGCTGCTTGTGCAAATATTATTTCTACTATTCATTCGCTCTATTGGTGGGAGGGCAAAATTCAGGAAGGGACGGAGACACTTCTGATTCTCAAGGCGCCCTACTCTTACTATGAAGAGATAGAAAAGGTCGTCAAGCAACTCCATAGCTACGAGGTGCCGGCTATTCTCCGAGTTCCGATTACCCAGGGTTTGTCTGAGTACCTTCGGTGGTTAGCGACGGAAACGGAGTTTGATTACTAAGGTGTGCATTTTGTGGGCGGTTTTCACCGCCGACACGAGTAAGCGAGCTGGGCTATTTTGGGGAGGCGTTGCTTTTAGTTACGGGGGGGTTTATGCGGCGCCATTGGTAGCGTGGTATGATTGGAGGAGTGCCCAAGGATGGCGGTTATTTGATGACGGGCCAGAGTGGAAGCAGATGGACAAGCTGGGGCACATTTGGACGACTTATCACCTGAGCTGGATTTATCGGGATTGGGCGGTATTTTGCGGATATTCTCCCCAGATAGCTCAGCGACTCGCCCCGCTACTGGCGTGGAGCTTCCAAACAAGCATAGAACTCGTAGATGGCTTTTTTCCGAAATGGGGGGCTTCCCCCTGGGACGCGATATCGAACGCAATAGGGGCAGGACTCTTCTGGCTCAATCTGCGGGCGCAACCTTGGCGTATAGATTTACGATTTTCCTTCTCTCCGTCGCCTTATGCTGCACAGCGTCCTGATGCGTTAGGCCGAGGCGCGGCGCAAATACTCAAAGACTACAATGGTCAGACTTATTGGCTGGTAGTCCTCCATGAGAAGTTTCCCATTGGGATAGCTATTGGACATGGCGCCCGAGGACTTTTGGGAGGCTATGGACGCGAGCCCCTTTCGGTGATACGGGCCCGTGAGCACCGCCGTTGGCTTCTTAGTGTGGATCCCCATTGGGAAACTTTTCTCCGAAAGCGTTGGCTGCTGCGTATCTTTGTCTCTATAAAAACGCCACTTCCCGCCCTTATGTATGAGAAAAAGGCTCTTCGTGTGGCTTGGCTGTATTTTTAGTACCAGCTTTGTATCGCCCCAGCCGTATCGTCCGCAGGTAAATAGCCTTTCGGCCCCAGATACTATCTGGCTTGCGCGTTTTCTGGCTGAAAAGGCCCCTCATCTCCAAAGCTATCTCCGAGCTGCTAAGGCCTATCATCTCCAGATCATTTATACCCAGGTCAATAGAGATGCAAAGAATAGGCCTATCCTACGGCATTATGCGTTTCGGTTAGACACGACTGAGTATTTCTATCCAGCTAGCTTAGTCAAGCTCCCTCTCTCGGCTCTCGCCTTGGAACGCATAGAGCGCTTGAAAGGACAGGGCATTACCGTTAGAACGCCATTTATCTTAGAAGCAGAGTCTAAGGGCTGCTTTGCCCAGATTGAAAAAAAACCTTATTCCACCGCCGACTGCATTCGGCGGCAAATGGTATTTAGTGATAATCCTACATTTGATTACCTCTATGCGGTAGTAGGGCCAGTCCACGCTACTCAAATTTTGCGTCAGCGTGGGTATAGGTCTGCATTTATCGGTCATCGTCTGGGGCGAAGCTGTACTCCAGAAGAAAACCTATGCGTTGAAAAAGTCATTTTTTTGAAAGAAAAGCAGCCCATTTATACGCTTCCTCAGTCTTGTGCTCAGCGTATGCCTTCTCATCCTTACGAAAATCATCCGTACTTGCTCACACCGCAGGCTAATGCCCTCAGTCTCAAAGATGCTCACATGATGCTTATCAGTCTGATTTTCCCAAGTGCAGTTCGTCCGTCCGAGCGCTTTCAACTCAGTGTAGATGCTTATCATCTTTTGCGCCGCTATTTGTCTATGTATCCATCGGAGGCTCGGGATCCTGACTATGATCTTAAAGAGTATCACGATGGCATTCGTAAATACTTTTTGATGGGTGGAAGCGATACAGTTCGTTTGCCTTCCAGGATTCGCATCTTCAATAAGGTGGGACTGGCGTACGGCTACCTTTCTGATGTAGCCTATATCGTAGATTTTGAGTTAGGGGTAGAATTCTTTCTTTCTGCGGTGATTTATGTGGGCGATCAGAATCTGAGCGGTCCCTCCGCTGTGGGATATCCTTGGCAGCGAGGCTTGTATTTTCTGAAAGAGCTGGGCTGGGCTTTATACAGATACGAGACTGGACGTAAGCGTCCAAGAATCCCAGATCTGAGTGCTTTCAAATATGACTACCGACGCCCTTGAGCAGCGGATTCGGGTTTTACCTGAATCTGTTATCAATCAGATAGCGGCTGGGGAAGTAGTTCTTCGGCCAGCCTCGGTGGTGAAAGAGCTTGGCGAAAATGCCCTAGACGCTGGAGCTCTTCATATAACTTTTTGGACTGAACGAGGGGGAAAGGATTTGATTCAGGTAAGCGACGATGGCATCGGAATGTCGCCTATAGACGCCGAGCTGTGCTTTGAGCGCCATGCTACCTCTAAAATCAGTACTGCTAAGGACTTGTATAACCTTTTGACCAAAGGGTTTCGAGGGGAAGCCTTAGCAAGCATCGCTGCCGTGGCTGACGTCAATCTCTACACTCGCCGTAGTCAGGATGTAGTTGGTACGCATGTTCATATAGCCTTTGGTAGAAAGCTCCTCGTAGAACCCACTCGTTGTGCTGTGGGTACGACCCTCGTTGTCCAAAAGCTTTTTCATAAGCTGCCCGTGCGGAGAAAATCTCTTCGCTCCGATGCTACCGAGCATCGACACAACCTCCAGGAGTTTTTCCGATTGGCTTACCCTCATCCGGATAGGCACTTTCGGTTCCACCACAATGGCGTCCTCCTTTACGATTTACCTGCTACTACCCTTCAAGAGCGGATATTGTCTTTGCATCCTGACCTTCATTGGGAAGACCTAATACCCGTAGAAGAAACGACCCCTTTTTTCAAAGTGCAGGGATTTCTTGTTTCTCCTGAGGGCATTCCTCCTCAGGAGCGGGAAGGCTTCCTGTTTATCAATCAGCGATATGTCCGGCATGTAGGGCTTCAGCAAGCTATCCTCCAAGCGTATAAACCCTTCCTCCGAGGCGAACAGAGGCCACAGTATTGGCTGTTCCTAACCATAGAACCCTCTCAGGTGGATGTAAATGTAGCTCCTTCTAAAACCGAGGTTAGGTTGCTACGAGAAATGGAGATTCGGGCTATGCTTCACAGTATAGTCCGAAAAGCTATAATGGTGGGTCGTCTGACCCCTTCGGTACAGTGGATAGAAAAAACTACCGAGATTCTGCCCAACTCTTCGGAGAGGGTAAGCTCGTTAGTTATGCCTTCCTACCAAGAGCCTAAGCTTATAGAGCATCCCCCTTCCCCTGTGATGAATGATTACATGCTCTTATATGATAGATATGTGGTTTTACGCCGAGAGGAAGGGGTGTGGCTCATAGATCTTCTGAGCGCTCATCAGCGCATTCTGTATGAGCGGTATCTCAAGAACTTGCCTATTTCTTCGCAAGGGCTACTGTTTCCGGTTCATCTTTCCCTTTCCCCTCTTCAGGTGGCCAGGTTAGCGGAGTTTCTCCCCGAGCTGGAGGAGATAGGGCTTCGCATAGAGATTAGAGAAAATAAAGAAGCGGTGTTGCACAGTATTCCGGTAGGCTTAGCGCCAGCTTCCGGGTTATCTTTGTTAGAAGAGGTGGTGCGGTTAGCGGAGGCAGATTTACCGCCAGACTGGCGAGCTCAAGTAGTATTACATATGGTGCGTCATGGCACGCCTCGCCCCCCCTATAAGCTTACCCCAGAGATGTTAGAGACTTTGTGGAATGACTTGATAGCTTGTTCTGACTCTATGTACAGTCCTACGGGGAGGCTTATTCGTTTCCTTCTGACCCAGGAGGTTTTGGAGCAGCTTTTTAGCATCAGATAAGTCTGAAAAGGCTATACTTTCGTATAGCACGGTAGAATCGGAAATCTACGGCTGTCGGTTACCCACCTCATTTCAAAACTAAGTTATCTATCCCCCATCCTGTTGGTTGTAGTACTTTTGCCCGCATGAGGCGATTTTTCCTACTTTGGGTAATCGCAATCGGTGCGTTTGCCCAGCAGTATTATCCCTTTGCGACTGGACATTCTGCGGGCGTTTTGGGGGCTCAGTTCAATCCAGCTTCTATCGCTGATAGTCGATACAGGTTTGATCTACTTTTTATGGGTTTGAGCCTCAATATATCTAACAACTATGTAGCAGCTCGTAGACAGCTTCTAACAGATTTTATTCGTAATGGAGGAGATTTTAGCGATACGATAGATTTTCGGCGCGCTTATTTGGTAGATGATTACGAAAATACCTCTCTAAAACATGTGAGATTTGAGAATCAGGTGCTTCTACCAAGCTTTTTGCTCACCCTTGATCGGCGTTCTGCGATTGCGTTGAATCTACGCTTTCGTAATCGGTTTAGCCTAAATAATGTAGACTATCGGCTCGCCAAGCTGGCATACGAAGAGTTGGTCTACCCTCCATACTGGCGTACCTGGATAGAAGGTCGGGATATTAGCTTTCAATATGCCACGTATTATGACATAGCCCTTACCTATGCTCGTGTACTTCTCAATCGTGGACGCCATTTCCTGAAAGGGGGGCTTACGCTGCGTTACCTTCATGGGGTATACAGTGCTTATTTTTATGTTGATAATCTTCGCTTTCGGTATCAGTTTTATAACGATGATTCTTTGGCGATTGAAGATGGCTCACGCTTTTATTGGGGACATGCGAAAGATGTAGACTATGACATCTACAATAAGATACTCAATCATCCGTTTGATAATCAGACCCGATTTTCCTTAGGGGGCGATATAGGGCTGATATACGAGTTCAGACCTCGTTATGACAAGTATCTATACGACATGGATGGAGAGGTGGGCTTAGAGCGTAGGGATAGAGATCGGTATGCGTTGCGATTGGGTGTAGCTTTGCAAGATATTCGTTCCAGAATGCGCTTTGTGAAAGGTCCTCTAAGCAATCAGATCGAAATTACTCAGAATCGGGTTGATCAAGCTGTACATGAGTGGAATCTGCGACCAGTTCGCTTTTCCTCTATAAGGGATTTCAATGATACCTTGAGAAGGCGTTTTGGCATAGTAGACAGTAATCCTGATTTTATTCTGCAAAATCAACTTGCTTTGAACCTCAACATAGACTGGCACATTGGAGGGCCATTTTACTTAGGAGGTGTAGGGGTAATCCCCTTCGGCAAGGATAGGATGCAATTACGCACGTTGCGATTCTTTTCAGTATATCCGCGCATAGAGACGCCTTACTTTGCGCTTGGGGTGCCTTTCAGTGTGAATGAATGGGGTGATAGAAACTGGGGGCTTGCCCTAAAGCTTGGATCATTTATTTTTGGTACCAACAGCTTAGGGTGGGCATTCGGCCAGCCAACTCTACGGACTATAGACTTCTACTTTATGTTCAAGGCTGGGCTGCCCTATCGTAAGCCGCGTGATAAAGATAAAGATGGGGTCTCTGACAAACGGGATGCTTGTCCGACCACTTCAGGGGTCTGGGCCTTTCAGGGCTGTCCAGATAATGATGGGGATCATATCCCTGATAAAGATGATCTATGTCCTTTGGATCCTGGGGTGCCTAAGTTTCAGGGTTGCCCAGACACGGACGGCGATGATATTCCGAATAAGGAAGATGCCTGTCCGACCGAAGCTGGCTTAGCCAAGTTCAAGGGCTGTCCAGATAAGGATAACGATGACATTCCAGATAAGGATGATGATTGCCCAGAGGAAGCAGGTCTGGCTAAGTTCAAAGGGTGTCCCGATAAAGACGGCGACGACATACCAGACAAGTCCGATGCTTGTCCGAATGAGCGAGGATTAGCCCAGTTTCAGGGCTGTCCTGATTCAGATGGGGATGGTATCCCAGATAAACAGGATGAGTGCCCTACTCAAGCTGGACTCATTGCCTTCAGTGGCTGTCCAGATAGCGACGGGGATGGCATAGCGGACAAAGAAGATGAATGCCCTCAAGCAGCGGGTCAACGCCAATTCAAAGGATGTCCTGATAGCGACGGAGATGGTTTGCCAGACCATGAAGATCGCTGTCCTACGCAATATGGTCCTACAGAGAATAAAGGATGTCCGTACGCGGATCAGGATGGAGATGACATTCCCGATAAAGATGATGATTGCCCATTTACACCTGGCACCCGAGCTAACCGTGGCTGTCCTGAGATTCCTAAGGAGCAAAAACGCATCTTGGATCTGGCATTTCGCAACTTAGAGTTCGAGACGGGGAAAGCTATTATTCGGGAAAGATCCTTCCCCTATTTAGATACCCTGGCGATGTTACTCATAGAGAATCCTACCTATAAGCTCAAAATCTCAGGCCACACCGATAATCAGGGGTCAAAAGAGTTCAACATGCGTTTATCTAAGGCTCGGGCCGAAGCTGTACGGGATTACTTAGTGTCTCGCGGGGTATCGGCGGATAGGTTTATCGTGGAGTATTTTGGTCCTTTGCGTCCGATAGCTTCCAACGCCACACCTGAGGGGCGTGCTCGCAATCGTCGGGTAGAGATGAAGGTGGTATTTGATTAGAGCAGGAAGTCAAGTCGAAAATCCAGGGCAGGGTGCATGCATCAGCACCCTGCCTTTTGATTTTAGTTGGCGGGGAAAGTAGTTGGAAAGAGAGCGAAAGACTCTTTATGGTCTACCTTGAGCCAGAGAAGGATCCCACAGCCCCTCTGGAGCTTCTATGACGAGGGTTGGGGGATGCGTTTCTTTATTCAATCTTTTTACGAAAGGTGCAGGAATCCAAAAGACCTCTCCTCTTTCATTCTCTACGATAAAGAAATCATGCGCGCTGCCAGGATGAATATCTACCAACTTTCCCCTGACAACTCCATGGGTATCAACAACAAGCGCATTTTCGGCTTCTATGTAGTAGAAGCTATCTTCTTCTTCCAAAGGCGGCAAATAGGCGCGGGGAAGATATAGTACATTGCGAAGCCACCGTTCTGCCGCTGTTCGGTCAGTTACGCCCGCAAATCGTAGTCGCCACCAGCGACGCGGCTTATCTTGTTTGCCTGATTCGTAGCGATGAATAAATTCTACTGGCTGAGGAATTGCTACATTTCCTCGCTTTATCCAGAAGGTTTTGAGATTGTATCGTTCGGGGTTTTCGGAGAAGCTTTCAGCTATTAGATATCCTTTGAGGCCATGCGCTCGTACGATTCGCCCCCAAGCGAAAACCTCAGACAGCGGAAGCTCTAAAGTAGGCATCCGCAGAAGGGCTCAAAGCCAATAGCCTTATGATTTTTGAGCCTTAGCCTTGGCTTCTTTTTGAGCTTTCCAAGCTTGATAGGCAGCTTCTACTTCGTCAGGGGTTTTCCCTTTTCGCAAGAGATGAAGCTTCAAGAGAATCCCCTCACGAGAGAGGAGGGAACGTACCGTTTCTGTAGGTTGTGCGCCATTTTGGAGCCAGAATAATATGCGTTCGTGGTTGAAGCGGATTTCAGCGGGGTCGGTATTGGGGTTATAGTAACCCAACTGCTCTATGAAGCGTCCATCTCGTGGGGCACGGCTATCTGCGGCCACGAGATGAAAAAATGCGTAATGCCTTCGACCGTCTCGACGCAGTCTAAGTTTCACTGCCATAGGGGGCAAAGATACTACAATCCGATAGAGAGGGATTGGATTATCCCTGTAAGCAGTCTCTGATGCTTATCCAGCGAAATCGCTTAACGATGAAGCTGGTATCGGTGAATGAAGCATTGCCAGCGGGATTGCCCCCCGTGCCATGGAAGTCTGAGAAAGCTACGCTTTGATTGATAAAGACTTGTCCTCGGAAGTTGAAGCTGAGCGGAACTGCGGCTTCGCTGAGGAGGCGAGCTGCTTGAAGCTTAAAATCAGGATCAGTCGTGTAGATGGCGCAGGAAAGCATTCCCTTTTCTCGAGCGAGTTGATAGAGGATTTCCAGGCCCCGCCGAGCGCTTTCTACGGGTATGAATAGAAGGCGAGGGCCGAAATGTTCCACCTTAGTGAAGACATCATCGGCGTCTGGGCTTTCTACTAAGACGGGAGTCAAGGTGCGGGCTGAGGCATACTGGGGATGGGTGTAGGGTTGAGGACTGCGCTTCACGGTGGGGGCTTTGGAGGCTAACTGTGTGATGCGGTCAGCAACAGCGTCATTTTGCAGGGCGCCTAAAATCGCTGGAGCCGCTTTCGGGTGGGAAACTAAATCTTCTACCGCCTTGGTGAGGGCGGCCACGACTTCGTCATAAGACAACCTTCCCTGCGAGGCTTTGATGCCATCTCGGGGAATGTAAACATTCTGAGGTGCAGTGCACATTTGACCGCTGTATAGGCTGGCTGAAAACGCTAAATTCTTTGCTACTGCATCAATATCCTCCACGCTTTCGATTAGCACACCATTTACCCCGGCTTTTTCCAAAAAAGTAATCTTGCCGGGCAGACGCTCTATGTATTGACCAAATTCCGTGCTTCCAGTGTAATCTATGATGCGGATGAGGGGATGTTCGGCAAGCTGCTGGGTAATAGGCTCGGCCACGGTGTCAGGCATCAGCTGAACTATGGTTGGCGAGAGCCCATATTCCTCAAAGACGGACTGCAATAGACTTATCACGACGGCGATGGGGTATATGGCGCGTGGATGCGGCTTCATAATGACTGGGCTCCCCACAGCTAAACTGGCATATAGCCCGGGTAGGACATTCCATACCGGAAAAGTAGATACGCCGATATGGAGGGAGATGCCTTCGGGTTGAGGAATGAAATACTTGTCTATGATAGCTTGGCTTTTTCCGAAGTCACGCGTCCATCGCACTTGAGCGGGAATATGGCTAAGCTCGGCAAACGCCACGGCGAGAGCTTCGACAGCACGGTCCGCAGCGTGGGGGCCAGAGGCCTGAAAGGCCATCATCCATGCCTGGCCAGTCGTGTGCATCGTGGCCTGAGCCACTTCAAAGAAGTGTTGGCTAAATCGCTCGATGGATTCCATCAGGAGTCCAAGCCGTTCGGTGTAGGGAACCCATCGCCATTGGGATAAGGCCTCTTGGGCTCTAAATAGAGCTTCGGCTATGCTGATTTGAGGATAAGAGATCCCCAAGGGTTCGCGAGTGTAAGGAGAAACCTCGTCTGAAACAAGCCAGCGTTCTGCTGGCTGACGTAGCCGACTAAATGGATGGCCTATCTGAGATTTGAACGCTGCTTCTCCTTGCGTTGGCGCATTGTCTCCATAGGCTTTGGGGTCTTCGGGATAGGCATACCAGTAGGTGCGTTGATGCCATGCCTGTAGAGCTTCTTTGAGACGAGGCTGGTGCTTTTCCCATAAGGCAGCGCGGCGTGGATCACTATTATACAGGTTCATTGGAGCAAAAGTAACCGAAATCTTTCAGACCCTATTTTCGCTTGGGATATGACGATAGAAAGCTGGCAAGCGTGGCTATATGAAAGGCTCCTCGCTTATGAGCGTGGCCATCGTAGAGCACTTCACCCTACGCTGGATTTTATTCGCCGATGGGATGCGCTATTGGGTCATCCTCACCAGAAGTACCCTATTATTCACATTGCTGGTACGAATGGCAAAGGCTCTACTTCTGCCTATTTATCGGCTATCTTGCGAGCGGCGGGGTATCGGGTGGGCCTTCATACGTCTCCGCACTTGTGGCGCTTCACGGAGCGTATGCGCGTAAATGGCGAAGAGCCTCCTGCTGAATGGGTACATACCTTTCTCCAGGGATGGAAAGATACGATTGAGAAGCTGGGGCTTAGCTTCTTTGAGCTCACTGTGGGAATGAGCCTGGCCTATTTCGCAGAGGCCGAAGTGGATATAGCCATCGTGGAGGTAGGATTAGGGGGATTATGGGATGCCACTAATATCGTCTCGCCGCTTATATCTGTGATTACGCCTATTAGCTGGGATCATGTGGAGATCCTCGGTCCCACGATAGAGGATATTGCACGACAGAAAGGCGGAATCATCAAGCCAGGGCGTCCAGTGGTAGTTTCTCCTCAGGAGCATGCAGTGGCTTCCCGCACGCTGCGGCAGATAGCCGAGCAGCAGACGGCCTCTTTTATACAGACGCCTTATGACTTAGTGGCGACGGAATGGGTGCACAGAGAGCATACCTTTTATCGGGCCTTTATTGAAAAGCGGACAGGACAGCGATATCTTTCAGACCTTACAGGCGATTATCAGGCAGTGAATCTCGCTACGGTCTTAGCCGTAGTAGATCAACTTCAGGCGATGGGTTGGCATATCAGCGATATAGCCCTCCAGGAGGGTATTGCTTCGGCCTCTAAACTGGCGCCGCTGTACGGGAGAGGGCAGTGGCTACTGTTGGATGAGCATACGATTCTACTGGATGTAGCGCACAATCCACAGGGATTACGGGCACTGCGACGCCTTGTTGAAAAGGCCCCTATTCGATTGGAGGGGCTCATCATAGGTTTCTCTCAGGACAAAGACATAGCTGGGGCACTGCGTGCCCTCGGAGGATGGGAGGGGCCTGTGTTTTTCACCGCTGCCAATAACCCCCGTGCTTGTTCACCTCACAAATTGCAGGAGATAGCTGCACCTCTGGGATACCACGGACACACGTTTCCCACCGCTAAGGAAGCCTTGTCAGCAGCAATGCAAACCTGCCAGACTATCTTGGTTACAGGGAGCGTGTTTTTAGTGGCTGAGGTGATCGCAGCTATCTGGGCAACTTCCGAGTAAGAATATACGATCGGTATATTTGACCCAAGGCTCAGCTACTTGTACAGCATTCGCTGGGAGGCATATCCCTTTACGACACTTCTGACAGAAAAAGTGAGCATGGGTAGGAAACTCACCTTCACACAACACATACACCGGATCGTGCCCAGGCAAATACACTCGATAGACTACACCTATCTTTTGAAGGGCAATCAGATTGCGATACACGGTCACTCGATCCAACTGCGTTTCCTGTAAGAGTTCAGCATGAGTTTTGGGTCCCTTTTCCAGGGCATTGAGGATACATTTGCGCGGGTATGTACAGCGCAGCCCTTCCGAATGAAGTCTTCTTTTAAGTCTCTGTTTCATATTTAGTTTCGGATACGGATAGGCAATTCCACATCTAAGTCAGTGCTTCCGCGTTCCAAGCCATAGGTTTTGTCTCCTGGGGTTGAGTAGTGTCTCAAAATAAAGCGTACTTTTCCGCTAGACACACTGGCAGGTCCCTGCGTCCATATCCCTTTTCCTCCGACAGGCCGTCCGAGATCATCTGTGTCTGTCGGCTGTATAGAGGCCAGCTGAGTAGGTTCTGTAAAAAAGAACATTCTATGGGTATTTTTCTGCTGGGTGAAGATAATATCGGTGATATCCTTGATAGGATTGCCGCTTTCATCTAAAACTCTTAGGATGAAAGTGTATGTGCTATCTGCATTTGGTCGGAGGGTGTCTACGGTAGCAGGACGTCCCCCAGGCCCATCTGGATCCTTGTAGCGGCCGTAGATTGTGTCTCCTCTGAGGATGAGTCTTACCTCTAAGGTAGTCACAAAGGAATGTCCGAGCTCATCCGAAGCGTCTTTCTTTTCTCGCTTACAGGACAGGATAGGTAGCGTAAGTGAGACTAAAAAGATGTATTTGAGGGTAGGCTTAGGCTTCACGCTACAAAGATACAAAATATACCTGCCTCTTCTTATGTGTGAATGATCTAAAATATGCCATCTTTGCCAAATGCGTTCTATCGTACTGACGATGGGGGTATTAGTCCTCGGCTGTACTTCTAAAAGCATATCAAAAAAGCGTCGTAAAGTCTATGTGCCTTGTCCCTGCAACTCTTATCGCCAAGAAAGCGTATGTTTGCCATATGCGGAAAACTCGTTTTACAGGGGCAATAGCCCTTATGCTTATCTTGGGGAGTATACTTTTAGAGGCTTGCGCACCGAGTAGAGCTGGGGGCCGTTCGGCGTGGTTTCGCTCAGGGGCCTGTCCTGCTACCCGGGTAGATAATCACGTCTATTGAGTCAGACGTTTCGGACACTAATTTAGCTGCGGCTGTTTTTGATTGTGCCGCAACGTCTGCCCTGGCGAGTCTTAGCTGGGCTGGGTTGGTTATGTAGTGTAGTTACTTTTTCCCGGGCCCAGCCGAGAGATACCACCAGGTATAGATTTAATGATTCGCCGGCTGATGCCACCTCTCGGCATACGCCTGCCCCCCCTTGGATGTTACCTCCGCCTAGTACTTATGAGGTGATTTATGAGCTTACGCCTGATGGAAGAGGGTACTGGGTTCGGGAGCGCATAGGGGGGCGCGATATTCGTCCGCCTTCCTACATTAGTCGGGAGGAGTATCAGCGTCTCCAAAGAGATAGATTTACTCGTCAGTACTTAGAGCGGCGTAGCCGAGAAGCTCAGCTCGGAGCTTCTACTAATAATCCTCGTTCTAATCAGCTGACCCAAGGGTTATCTGGGCTTATCCCTCCGATAAATGTGAATAGCGAGCTTTTCAAGGATATTTTCGGGAGTGGAAGGGTAGATATTCGCCCAAACATCAATGTGCTTTTAGATCTTTCCTTACGCAGCAATCGCATGCGTAACCCCGCCCTCACTATCCGTCAGCAGCGCAATACTAATCTCGCTTTCAATCAGCAGATTCAAATGAACGTGGTGGGCAATATCGGCGAAAAACTCAAACTCCGCCTCAACTGGGATACCCAGACCAGCTTCAACTTTGAAAATCAGTTCAAAATAGAGTATCAAGGTTACGAGGATGACATTATCAAGAGCATAGAAGCTGGGAATGTAGGTCTGCCCCTGGGGGGTACGCTCATTACAGGTGGGCAAAATCTGTGGGGTATCAAAACACGGATGCAGTTTGGTTCGGTGTTTGTCACAGCATTGGCTTCTCAGCAGCGAAGTAAAACTCAGGAGATAGTTGTGCGCGCAGGCGGTCAGCGCCAAGAGCGTGTCAAAAAGTGTAGCGATTACGATTTCAATCGGCACTTCTTTCTCAATCACTTTTTCCGCTCTATTTATGAACAATCGCTTTCCACTTTGCCAGTAGTAAGCTCACCTATCAACATCACTCGGATTGAGGTATGGGTGACGAATCGAGCGAATGCTGTGGCTCAAAACACTCGGAATGCGGTCGGATTAGTGGATTTAGGGGAAAATCTACCCACTCGCGGAGGGCGGTTGTTCAACCCAGGCATTGCAGTGAGTGGTACCTATCCGGATAACTCAGCGAATGAGGTATATGCCAAAGCTCTTCGCTATCCTGGGGCCCGATCCAGAGACTCGGTGGCATTTTATTTAGCGCAGGAGGGCTTGGTCAATGGTCAGGATTTCGAGCTGGTGGAGAACATGCGCCGCCTCAACGAGAACGAATATTTTGTTCATCGCCAACTCGGCTACATCAGCCTCAATATTTCCCTCCAGCCTAATGATGCTGTTTTTGTAGCTTATGAATACACCTTAGCCGGAGACAATACCGTGTATCGGGTAGGGGAGTTCAGCATTGATCAGCCGGCTGATGCCCAAAATAGCAATGTGCTCTTCCTCAAAATGCTCAAGCCGCAGGCGATTCGCCCCACCCTCAATAATCAGCCATATCCAGCCTGGGACCTCATGATGAAAAACGTCTATCGGTTGGATGCTTTCAATATACGACCAGAGGGTTTTGACTTCCAAATAGTGTATGAATCGACAGACGGTAGTGGAGATATTCTCTATCTTCCTTCGCCAGACACTCGGGAGCGACCGCTCATACAGGTCGTAGGATTGGACCGGCTGAGAAATAACATGGAGGCCGGCCCCGATAACTTTTTCGATTTCATCCCTCAAGTAACGATTTTTCCAGATAGGGGGCTGGTAGTATTTCCTGTGCTGGAACCTTTTGGACGGCATTTAGTGCGGCAGTTCGTCACTGACCCTGTCAATGACTCCATTCGATACGCTTATGATCCCTTGTATCGCCTCACTCAGGTAGATGCGATACAGTACTATCCCCAGCTCAATCGCTTCAAGCTCAAATACAGCTTTCTCTCTTCCACGGGGGCCGAAATCAACCTCAATACGCCCCAAATACAGCCAGGGAGTATACGCGTAACTGCGGGGGGTGCGCCCCTGACAGAAGGAGTGGATTATCAGGTGGATTATACTATCGGAAAGGTCACCATTCTCAATCAGGGCATTTTGCAATCTGGTCAGGAGATTCGGGTACGCTTCGAGAGCAATGTCCTTTTTGGTATAGACCAAAAAACCCTTGTGGGGACGCGAGTGGAGTGGCGCCCTTCTCAAAACTTTCAAATAGGGGCCACTGGGCTCAGCTTTTATGAGCGGCCTCTTATAAACAAGGTAATCATTTCCGAAGAGCCTGCGGCCAATATCATGTGGGGAACCGATGTCAGCCTCCAAGAGCGTTCCCGCTTCCTCACCGCATTACTAAATACGCTTCCCTTTTACTCGACAAAGGAAGAGAGCGAGATCACCTTCAAAGGAGAGTTTGCCCAGTTGCGTCCTGGCATCCCGCGCCAGGTAGTGACGGGGGAGGAGCGGGGAATCGCGTACATAGATGATTTTGAGGGCTTGCGCAATGTCTTGGATCTAACGCAGTGGACCTACTGGAAAATCGCTTCGGTACCGCCCCCCCTCCGTCCGAATGATCCTGTCCCCCTCTCGGCAAACTTTCATCGAGCGGCGCTCTCCTGGTACTTCATAGACCCAGAGTTTTACAATCGACCATCTTCTTTCGGCTTAGATGATCAGAGTCCTACCCTCAATGCTCACTATAGTCGGCGAGTAGAACCCGTAGAGGTTTTTCCAAACCGCACGATTGCGGCTGGCAGTAATATCCTGACAACTTTCGACTTGTATTACCGTCCTCGGGAGCGCGGCCCCTACAACTATAACGCTAATCCTGCTGATCTCAATCCAGACGGTACTTTCCGCAATCCTGAGCGCAACTGGGCTGGTATCATGCGCCGGGTGATAGGTAATACGGACTTTGAGGCAGCGAACTATGAGTTCATAGAGTTTTGGCTAATGGATCCATTCTTAGAGGATCCGACGGCTCCGGGAGGTGATTTGTACTTCAACCTGGGCCAGCTCAGCGAAGATGTACTGCCAGACAATCGTCGCGCTTATGAACATGGTCTGCCTACTCGCGCTGAGGATGATGCCGCTAACCTCAACCTTAGCGTGACGCCTTGGGGACGCGTGCCTAATATCCAGATACCTACACTGGCCTTTGACAACGATCCGAATGCTCGTCAATTTCAGGATGTTGGATTGGATGGCTTGCGTAGTGAGGCTGAGCGGAGTTTTTTCTCTAACTACCTCAATCAGCTCCAGAACGTCTTAGGCCCTGAGGCCCTTCAACGGGCTATCAATGACCCTTCCAGCGATGATTATGCCCACTTCAGGGATATCAATAGCCCCAGTATCTTAGAGCGGTATCGGCGATTTTCTAATCTGGAAGGGAACTCACCCATTCCGCAATCTGGTGAGCCCTACACTCGTCAAGCCAGTGCCCTTCCTGATGTAGAGGATATCAACTTGGATGGTACGCTCAACACTCAGGAAGCTTTCTTCTCGTACAGGGTATCGCTGCGTCCACAGGATTTAGTGGTAGGGCGAAACTATATCGTCGACAAGCGCGAGCAAGAAGTCAAACTTCCCAATGGGAGTACTATCACGACACGGTGGTTTCTTTTCCGAATCCCTCTGGCCTCAGGGATACCTTATGGAGGCATCCAAGACTTCAAAGCGATCGATTTCATTCGGATGTATTTGACAGGCTTTGATAGGGATGTGGTGCTACGATTTGGGAAGCTGGAGTTGGTGGCTACGACTTGGCGTCGTGCCCTGATCAATCTCAATCAGCGCGATGAAGTTCTATTACCTGACCCCGCTTCTGATCCTACGAAGTTTGAAACTGGCACGATGAACATAGAAGAAAACGGCTCCCGTCAACCCTTTCCTTATGTACTTCCTCCGAATATTCTTCGGCAGCCGATCCCTGGAAGCCCCGTAGCTGGGCTCCTTCAAAATGAACAAAGTCTCGTCTTGCGCGTATGCAACTTAGCCGATGGGGATGGACGAGGGGTTTTTCGTACATTTAATTATGACCTGCGTTTCTATGAGCGATTGCGGCTGTGGGCTCATGCGGAGCCCCTCGTAGGTAGCCCTATTCCACCTAATGTTTCTCAGACAGGCGACGCCGTCCTCTTTATTCGCATCGGGACAGACTATTCTGACAACTACTACGAGTATGAGCTTCCCCTTAAGCTATCTCAGCCCGGGGATTTCAGTGTAGGGAACATTTGGGCTAATAACATAGACATTCGACTGGAAGATCTCAACCTCGTCAAGGTAATGCGAGATGAGGCACGCCGGCAGCAGGGATTTCCGCTTACGCAGGTTTTCACTTATACCTTATCGAATGGGAATCGCGTCTCCGTCAAAGGAACTCCCCAACTCAATAATGTCAAAACTATCCTTATTGGGGTGCGCAATCCTGACGATGGGCGAGGTCCTATCTGCGTAGAGGTATGGGTCAATGAGCTGCGTGTCACCAACTACAATACTCGTCCAGGGTGGAGTACCTCAGGAACTTTGAACCTCAAGTTAGCTGATTTAGGTAATCTGTCGATTTCTGGTAGCATGAGTACCCCCTGGTTCGGCTCCATCGAACAGAAAGTCAGTCAGCGCTCCACTGAATGGCAGCAGCGCTACACCCTGACCGGTGGAATTCAGCTTCATCGGCTCCTGCCAAAAAAGCTGGGAGTGGAGATACCTACCTTTTTTACCTATGGAGAGAGCTTTACCCGTCCATTGTATAGCCCCTACGATCCAGATGTGCTCACTCGTACGCGATTGGAGGCGCAACCTTCCCCCAGCCTCCGAGATAGCCTGGAGCGTATCCTCAACTCGTACTCTCGAACCTACAGTTACACCTTCGCTGGCGTGCGCAAAATTTACCTCAATCCCCAAGCTAAGCGGCGCTTTTGGCATATTCAGAACTTCTTATTCAGTTATGGATTCAATGAGAGCTATTCGCGGAGTCCGCAGGTTGAATATCTTTTCAATCGCCAATACACCGGCAGCATCGCTTATACTTACAATTTCCAGGCGAAACCTTTGAAGCCCTTTGCGAAACTGAAACCCAAGATCTTACAGGATTTCAGCTTGAGCTATTTGCCCTCTCAGGTAGGCTGGCGTATAGAGGGCAATCGTCAATATCAAGAGCAAAAGCTCCGTCCTGTGGGGGGCGGCCCCGACGTAAGGCCTACTTTTTATCAAAACTTCCTGCTGAATCGCCAATACAACCTCCAGTGGAACCTCACTCCTAGCCTAAACCTCAGCTATACCGCTAATGTCCAGGCCCGAGTAGATGAACCCGAAGGCCCTATCAATACACCCGAAAAGCGAGACAGCTTGTGGCAAAACTTTTTCAGCATTGGAAAAGATCCTGCTCGTGGGCGTTATCAGCGCATCAACTTCGGACGTACGCTGAACTTTCAGCAAAACATAGCCTTGACTTATCGCCTTCCTCTCAATAAGATCAGTTGGCTGGATTGGATTAATAGCACCGTCAACTATACCGCAGACTATCGGTGGATGACCGCTGCGCTCGGTCAGGAGGCATTTGGTAATACCGTGGGCAATACCCGCAATATTCAAGTTACTGGACAGTTTCAGTTAGCTACTTTATACAAGAAGGTGAAATTCATAGACAAACTGCTGGCCCCACCACCTAAGCGGAATATCTTTTCCCAAGCGGATACCTCTCGGAAAAAAGGTGATGACCCTTATATCGCCACTCGGCAAATCGGCCGAGCTTTCGCGAAAGTGATCTTCGGTATCCAAAATATAGACGTCACTTATAGTCGTCAGCAAAGCACTAACCTACCAGGGTTCCTTCCGCGTCCGGCGAACTTGGGATTAGATTGGGATTACCAAGACACTGTCACAGGTCAGCGTAGTCAAGCGCCAGGATGGGACTTTATTCTGGGGGCTCAACCCAAGCTACGAGAAGGATGGTTAGAGGAAAAGGCCCGAAAAGGCTGGTTTACTCGAAACCCTCGGTTTACCCTGCCTTTCCAGCAGTCCACAGGTACGCAGCTCAACATTCGGGCTGGCCTTAGTCCCGTGAAAGACCTACGCATAGATTTGAACTTCACTCGCAATCAAACTTTTAGCGAAGGTGGACTTTTCGGTTGGGATAGCGTGACTCAAGATTTTGCCTTTAGCAATCCGAATGCTCAAGGCAACTTCAGCATGAGTTTCCTCGGGTCGCATCTGCTGTCTTGGGGCCGGCGAGATCGGGCCTATGAGGAAATGGAAGGCGAACACCGATATATCTTCTCCACTCGGCTGCGTCTTGCTAATCCTTTCTACGAAACTGCGCTCGGCTCTAATGCTACGCTCACCCGTCGCGAGTATTGGAATGGCTACACGGGATCTCAACAAGATGTCCTAACGCTGGCTTTCCTAAGCGCCTATGGCCCTTATAATCCGAACCGCATGCCTCTCAATCCTTTTCCGAAAATCCCCTTGCCAAACTGGAATATCAACTTCTCAGGGCTTAGTCAGTTGGGCTTTTTCAAAGAGCGCTTTCGTACCGTTACCTTGACCCATGCTTATCGCGGCACCTACACCGCTAACTATATCCTCAATCTCAGAGCCACTGATCAAAATAGGGATGGGCTTTCAGAAAGTCTCGTGCCTATCCAAAGTCCCGCTGATACATTTCCTGGACTCACGGTCTACAATTTTGAGCCCGTTTTTGCTATCAATGCCGTGAGCGTACAGGAGAGTTTCTCACCGCTGTTTGGCATCAATCTCGCCTGGAAAAATGGTATGAATACTACGCTGGAAGTGCGGCGCACGCGTACCACCACTTTGAATGTAGGAGCCCTCCAGGTCAATCAAAACCGAAACTCTGAGTTTAGCTTCACTTGGAACTGGAGGCGGGAAAGTTTTCTCCAGCCTTTTTCCCTATTTGGGCGGACATTTGAGCTACGAAATGCGGCTACTTTCCGAGTAGAAATCACCTATCGCAGTCTGATCAATCAAAATCGCCAACTGGATGACCCTACCTTCATCCAGTCCATAGGTGGTACGCGTTCCTTTACTGTAAAGCCGTCGGTGGATTATAGCATCAGTACCCAGCTTAGTGTGCGAGCGTATGTAGAACATACCCGCAATCGTCCCGTTCTCTCCAATGCCTTTCCGACATCCTTCACTGCGGTAGGCGTACAGGTACGATTCTCTTTGACGAATTAGCAGGGGCATTTCTGTTTTTTGAGGCTGGTATGCAGTGGCTATATCCGACTGCCTATGGCTTATATTGCGAGCCAGGGGATTTCTACATAGATCCTTGGCGGCCTGTGGCCCGGGCTCTCATTACGCATTCGCACAGCGATCATGCGCGCTGGGGCAGTCAAGCATACCTCACATCCGAAGAGAATCTCCCGCTCCTACTTCACCGATTGGGGCAAGTTTCCGCCGAAGGCCTCCCTTGGGGAGAGAAACGCTTAATTGGTGGCGTGCAAGTGAGCTTTCATCCGGCTGGACATATTCGGGGGGCGGCGCAGATTCGCTTAGAGTACAAGGGAGAAGTATGGGTCATCACGGGCGATTACAAGCGACATGCCGATCCTACGACGAGCCCATTTGAGCCGGTGCGGACTCATGGCCTGGTATCAGAGTGCACGTTCGGTATGCCGATTTATCAATGGCCAGCGCCTGAAATCGTCATCAGCGAAATAGAGCAGTGGTGGGCAGCGTGCGCCTCCGAAGGAAAAAATGCCATCTTATACGCTTACTCGCTTGGGAAAGCCCAGCGGATTTTAGCTTCTCTCTCTCCCGTGGGACCTGTATATGTTCACCATAGCTTAGCTCCCATCAATCGGCTATATGAAGCGGCGGGAGTTCGCCTTATCCCCTGGAAGCCAGCGAGTGACTGGCAGAAAGAGAAAGGTATCCTTCTCATAGCTCCACCAGCGGTCCAGAAGAGTCGATGGCTCACTCGCTTTGAACCCTACGAGGAGGCGCAGGCCTCTGGCTGGATGGCTATTCGCGGGCGTAAGCGGCAGAAGGCTCTGGATCGCGGATTCGTGCTTTCGGATCATGCAGACTTTTATCAGATATTCCAGACCATCAGCGAAAGTGGAGCTGAGCGAGTAGTTTTTACGCATGGCTACACTGAAATGATGACTACTCTGGCGCGCCTCCGTGGATATGAGGCCACGACTTGGCAGACCGCTTACACTGGTGAGATGGAGGAAAAGGAGCTGGAGGCCGAAGCAGTCGAAGGTGAATAACTCCAGAAGGGCCAATATAAAGCCTGCCAGTCGTTCAGGGTGTTGAGTGAGACAGTACAAGTCATCCATTTGTTCAGGTATGAGCGGCCTATCAAATACCTGCCCGTAAAGCTTGGAGGGGCGTTGTAGCGGTAGTATTACTTCACTATCATCTTCCCCTACCTTTGTGGCATGTACGAAACTCTCCTGTACGAAAGGCGAGATGCCGTTGCTTACATTACTCTTAATCGTCCTGAGCGATATAATGCCTTCAACGAGAAGATGAGTCATGAGCTTTTAGCTGCACTCCGAGAAGTGCGTAAAGCCAAGGAGGTTCGAGCAGTAGTGATTCAAGGAGCGGGGAAGGCGTTCTGTTCGGGCCAGGACCTTAAGGATATCGTCGGAGTAGAGCGCTCCTTAGGAGAGTCGGTGGAGAATCGCTACAATCCCATGGTGATGGCCATACACGAGCTGGAAAAGCCTGTGATAGCTAGCGTGAATGGCGTCGCAGCCGGAGCCGGCGCAGGTTTGGCGTTAGCTTGTGATTATGTAATTGCGGCAAAATCAGCCAGCTTTGTCATAGCCTTTGTGAATGTGGGGCTGTCTCTGGATACGGCAACTTCCTTTCATCTGGTGCGGAATATAGGATTGAAGCGGGCGTTTGCTTTGGCGGCTTTGGGTGACCGTTTGTCTGCTGAGACGGCCCATAGCTGGGGCCTCATCAACGAAGTGGTAGAAGACGAGAAACTGGAAGAGGCCACCCATGCGATTGCCTTGCGATTAGCCAGTCAAGCTCCTAAGGCTTTGGCGCTTATCAAGAAGCTTCTCCTTCGCAGCTTTGAGCGCAGCTACGAAGAGGCCCTCAAATACGAGCTATACTACCAGGAAATCGCTGGCCGTACGCGCGACTACAAAGAGGGCGTGCAAGCCTTCGTGGAGAAGCGCAAGCCAAACTTCACTGGCGAGTAATGGATTGGCGCACCTGGTTCAGCGGCGCTGAGGGATCGGTAGCCTGTATCGTAGCTGGCCCATGTGTAGTGGAAAACTACGATATTGCCGCCCAGGTAGCAGAAGCCCTGCTCAATACCTGTCAAAAGCTCAACTTTTTCTACATATTCAAAGCTTCCTACCGAAAGGCTAATCGTACTCGTGCGACCTCCTTTCAAGGTATTGGGGATGAAAAGGCCTTGGAAGTTTTGGCTGCTATACGAAAGGCATTTGGGGTGCCAGTGCTGACGGATGTCCATGAGACTGTGGAGGTGCCTACTGTGGCTCAGGTAGTAGATGTCCTACAAATCCCAGCATTTCTGGCCCGTCAGACGGCGCTCCTTCAAGCGGCTGGGCGCAGCGGTAAGGTCGTAAATATCAAAAAAGGCCAGTTCATGAGTGCCGAGGCCATGCGATTCGCTGCTGAAAAGGTGGCTCTGATGGGAAACTCACGCATTTTTCTAACTGAGAGGGGCAGCTTCTTCGGATACGAGGACTTGATAGTGGATTTTCGAAATATCCCCCGAATGCGGGCTTACGAGTATCCTGTACTTATGGATGCGACTCATGCAGTCCAGCGGCCTAATACAGGGGCTGGATTTACTTTGGGACAAAGAGAATATGTGGCTCTATACGCTCGATTAGGGGTGGTAGCAGGAGCTGATGGAATATTTATGGAGGTTCACCCGCGTCCCGAAGCTTCCCCTAGCGATGCTGAGACTATGCTTTCCATAGAGGAGGCTCAGCGTCTCCTTTATACGCTACATCGCCTATACGATGTACGTCAAGCTTTGGAGCTTACCTGAGATTGAATCCCTTCTGAGAGACACTCCGTCCTGGACACAGATAGGCACTCGGCCTGTGTACCGCCTCTCAGAAATCCAAGGAGAGAACCGCTGCTTACAGCTCCTCTTGGCCCTGGCTGAGCAGCATTCGGTAGAAATCCGCCAGTTCTCTCCATCAGCGGTATATATCGGCTCGTCTCGCGGAGAGATTGTTTCGCTGGCGGCGGCTTTTCATGTGTGGGAGCGCACTGGAAAGGTTTTGCCTTCTCTGTCTCCTGATAGTAGCATGGGTACGCTTGCCAGCCAAATCGCTCGGTACATAGGCATTTCTGGACCGGCCATTACGGTCAGCCAAACCTGTCTCAGTGGCCTAAGCGCTCTGCATACTGCTCTCTTGCACCTTTGCGCCAGCGAAGGGGAGGATACCGTGCTCTTCGGTGCGGTGGATGCTCCTCTCACGCCTTTCTTCATAGAGGCAATGGCGGCTCTGCGTATCTACACGAAGGAAGCCGCATTTCCATATGTGCGTCCAGGAAATATAAGCCGAAACAACACCTTTGCACTGGGTGAAGGAGCGGTCCTCGGCCTGCTTTCCCGTAGCCGCATTAGTCCTTTCAAACTGGTGGAGCTTAGGCTCTACACTGCCCCAGCGCGTGCAGGCGTTTCCTTTACAGCGGTAGATACGGAGGCTCTTGCCACCTTCTTGTCACAACTGAGAGGGGATCGACCAGACTTCGTACTCCTTCACGCTCCGGGGACCGCCCAAGGAGATGCCGCTGAATGGGAAGCGGTACGGCAAGTGTGGGGCGAAGTGCCCGTTCTCTCTATAAAGAGCCGCATGGGACATACGCTGGGAGCCGCCCCTCTGTTTAGTTTAGCGGCGGCTATATTTCTTTTTGAGTCTCGAGAGTGGCTTTCTACACCTTATCCTACTTTTTGGGAAGCTGCACGAGCACCTAACCGCTGGCATGAAGCGGTCATCATCGGCTTGGGCTACGGGGGGGTTATGGGGGCTCTACGCATCCAATATGAGCCTCAAGCAGAGACTCATTGAGGCCCTGAGCCGCCTTCCCGACCGGCCATTCTGGTCGGTTTCTCCCGAAGGGCCTGACTTTACCAGCAATGACTATCTCGGGCTTATCCGCGATGGGATCATCACTTCGCTTATTCAACAGGTACCTCCTTCTTATCTCTGTGGTAGTGGCGCTTCTCGGTACTTGGGAGGAGATAGCGCTATCTTTCATGAGCTTGAAGCTCAAATAGAGCTTTTGTGGGGAAGAGAAGGGGAGCGTGCATTATTTTTCCCCAGTGGCCTTACCGCTAACCTCGCTTTTTGGAGCTCTGTGGTTCAACGCGAGGATGTGGTAATCTTTGACCGCGAGATTCATATCTCCATACGCCAAGCGCTGAGGCTTAGTGGAGCCAAAACCTGGGGCTTCCCCCATAACGACTGGGATGCTGCGGAGGCGAAGCTGCGCCGCTCTCCTCGACCTCCTTTTTTAGTGATCGAGTCCCTCTACTCTATGCGCGGGACGATGCCTGAGGCTTCCGCGATTCGGGAATTGGCTAACCGATACGAGTTTTACCTCATTGTAGATGAGGCTCATACTACGCTGATTTGGCCAGAAGGAGCCTCTTGGAGCTTAGAGATGGGGCTCACCCCCCTCGCTCGACTCTTTACCTTCGGCAAAGCAGGCGGGCTGATGGGTGCTGCATGGCTGGCTCCAGATTGGCTCGTGGAGTATCTCCGACGCACAGGATTCGCTGGTATTTATACTACGGCTCCTCCCCCTCTGATTGCCTGGGTGCTTACAGCAGTGCTTAAGCAAAATAGCGATTGGACGCCTCGGCGCCAGAGGCTCTGGGACCTGGTAGCCGCCGCACGCGTCATGTTTCGCTCGGCCGGCGTTCTGCATGAAGGATTGGAGGGCCCTATCGCCTTGGCCTATGCTGACCATGTGGCCCTTCCTCTAAAAAAGCTTTACCCTCCTACAGTTTGGCGCCCAGCTTACCGAATTAGTCTACATGCTCACAATACTCTGGAAGAGTTGGAGCTACTTCTACGCCATCTAACGGGCAAAGTAAGTTAGGTAAACTGCCGAACTTCTGCGCCCAAGCGTTGTAGAACCTCCCAGTAGTGGGGGAAAGACTTTCGCACACACTCGGCCCCCTCTATGTAAATCGGCCCTTTGCTGCGGGCGGCGATGAGGCTGAGAGCCATAGCCATTCGGTGGTCTCCATGACTCTCAAATACTGGCAGCTCGGCTGGTAGGTTTCGTACAGGCTCTATGATAAGGTCGCTTCCCTCTATGTGGATGGTGGCTCCTATTTTCCTCAGTTCAGTGGCGAGGGCATGAAGACGATTGCTCTCCTTATAGGGTAGCGTTTGAATGCCCCTTAGGCGGGAAGGAGATTCGGCAAAGGCCGCTACTACAGCCAGAGCTAAAACTGCATCTGGGTAATCCTCCACGTCGCAGAGGATTCCCATTAGCCGCTCACGAGCTGGGGTCACAGTTATGCCTTGGAAGTGGGGGGAGATTTCGTAGCCGATGGAGAGACGAGTAAAGAGCTCCCTTTCGGGTTGAATACTGTGAAGAGAGAGGGGAAGGCTACCTGTAAATGCACCCAGAGCAGCCCATCCGAAAAAGTATCCCGCGGCGCTCCAGTCTGCTTCTCCGGCAAAATGGAGATTGGAAGTCAAGGAGGGGGTGTGACGAAGGATCCAGGTTTTCTCTACGAGCTGCCAGTCGTAGCCGACCTCTTGGAGGAGCTGGCGGGTCATATTCCGATAGGCTGGCGTGGCAGGGTGAGGAGCAAGTTCGGTAATCGTGCTTCCCTCCGTCAGATAAGGAGCCAATAGAAGCAAGGCTGAGAGGAACTGGCTACTTAGTGTAGTGTCTACGGACAGTTGGGTTGGCCTCCATAGCGGATTTCCTACCACTTTTAAGGGATAGATGGCGGTGTGGTATTCTATTTTCGCTCCTGAGGATACAAGACTTCGCAATAGAGGCTCGATAGGACGGCGGCGCAGGGAGGGGGCTGCATCTACCCAACTCGTTACAGGGAGGTGAGCCAGAAGCGGTAGTAGAAAGCGCAGGGTAGTTCCCCCTTCACCAGCATATAAATGAACCGGCGATCGAAATGTCGCTGGCGGAATAATCTTCCAGGTGTCGGCATGTCGCTGCACTTCATACCCAACTTCTCGCAGGAGGCGCAGAAGCTGCTGAGTATCCTCTGCTTCTGAGAGGCCTTGGATGGTGAAAGGATGCCCTGTGTGAGCGCCTACGATAAGTTGACGATTGCTAAGGCTTTTGCTGAGAGGCAGGTGGACCAATCCTTGCAGTCCCTCCTTGGGAATCCTGAGCGATATCACAGCTGCCCTGCCAGAAGTCTTTTGTAGGCTTTCACGCCCTGTCTCAGCATATGAGCGTCTACTGGCATTAGCTGGACGGCCCCGATATCCGTCAAAAGGGGCATCAGAAGCTGCCCATCTCGAACCTTTTTATCCTGGGAAAGAAGTCTTTCCCACTTCTCCCAAGTAAAATCAGGCAGGGGTAAGAGTAGGCCCTCCTGACGCAGCTTTTGGAGGATTTTCTCCCACACGGCGTCGGAGAGGAGATTTGCTCGTACGCTAATCAAAGTTTCTTGGAGGATACCGATGGCCACCGCTTCGCCATGTAGGAGGGGAGTGGAGGAATCCTGAGATAGAGCTTCCCAGACGTGTCCGAGGGTATGTCCAAGGTTGAGCTTCTGACGAATACCCCCCACTTCGTAAGGGTCTTGCGCTACGATATGTAATTTGACCTC
This sequence comes from Bacteroidia bacterium, assembly GCA_039630325.1. Classification (GTDB taxonomy): domain Bacteria; phylum Bacteroidota; class Bacteroidia; order SpSt-205; family SpSt-205; genus SpSt-205. The sequence continues at coordinate 80,010 of JBCNVG010000032.1, read as the reverse complement.
TATGAGCTGACGCAGGAGATCAGTAGATGGAATTTGCGTGAAAGAGGTGGCTTGTATGCTCTCCCATAAAGCCCCGCCAGCTATGAGGGCATGTTTGTAGGCCTCTACCCAGCCAGAGCGCAAGAGTCGTGCAGGGAGAGTGCGAAGGAAGTCTGGAAAGATCCATACCCTCTCTGCCTCGGCGAAGGTACCGATGAGATTTTTGCCTTTGCGGAAGTTTACCCCGACTTTTCCTCCAAATGCAGCGTCTATTTGAGCGATTAGACTCGTAGGTAGGCTGATGAATGGCACGCCGCGTTTCCAAGTCGCCGCCGCGAATCCCCCAACATCTAAGGTGCTTCCGCCCCCAATAAGCAATATTCGCTGGGCTCTGTCCACTTTATACTGCCATAGCTTTTTCCACAAGCGGCGGAGAGTTGGTAAATCCTTACTTTCCTCCCCCCCCGCAATCGTAATGATAGGTGCGCCACTGATTAATTCGTCTATCAGCGACTTCCACAGCGTATAAACCTTGCCATCGCATATGACTAAGGCAAACCGCACTGTCTGTGCGGTCTGCCTCAGCGTTTCTGGGGAGGAGAAATACTCAGTGGGCGTGCTGCTCTTTATATCGGCGTATAGCTTCGGTTAGGCGCGGGACCACTTCAAATGCATCCCCCACAATCCCATAATCAGCCGCTTTGAAGAAGGGGGCCTCTGGGTCGTTATTGATGACGACGATATTTTTGGAGGAGGCTACGCCGGCGAGGTGTTGAATAGCTCCAGAGATGCCTATGGCGATATACAGGTTAGGCGAAATCTGAATACCAGTTTGTCCGACATGTTCGTGATGCGGCCGCCATCCTACATCAGCTACGGGCTTAGAGCAAGCGGTGGCGGCACCAAGCACCTTGGCCAGCTCCTCTATCATCCCCCAATTCTCTGGACCTTTGAGGCCACGCCCAGCGGAGACTACGATTTCCGCTTCTGTAAGAGGTACCTTGTCCGAAGCTATTTTTTCTACCTTCGTGACCTTGGCCCGCCAATCTTCAGCCTGAGGAGCAAAAGCGAAATCTTCTTCGGCCGGCGTCCGAGGGGCCTTCTCCGGGACGAGAGAATTCGCCTTGAGGGTGACTATAAGAGGCAGGTGTGAGGAGGAAACCCATTCTATACCTTTGTTTGAGAAGGCTATTCGACGAGCGAGGAACCCTTGATCGCTTTTTTCTGGAACGCTAACTATGCCTGAAAGGAGAGCCGCATCTGCCCATATGCTGAGCATAGGGGCAATCGCTCGACCATCATAGGTTTGGGGAAGTACGGTATAAGGGATGTTTTTGGATCGGATTAGGCTTGCCAGCGCTCGCGCAAATCCAGCCGCCGAAAAAGAAGCCAATTCTGGGGCTAAGATTCGTATCACTCGGTCAGCTCCGTACTCGCCCAGAGCCGAGGTAGCGGTTTCTGGGTATTTATCGGCCGTTACCACAGCCCATACGGGGAGGCCAAGGGTGTCAGCCCACCTACGGGCCATCGTAAGGGCCTCAAAAACTGGTTTCTTGAATCGTCCTTCCGTGAGTTCTGCCCAAACTGCTATTGCGCTCATATGAGTCCTTTATTGGCGAGTTCTACGACTAGCTCTTCTATTTTATCGGGCTCTATCTTCTTGAAGCTACCCTTAGGTGGGGGCGGTTCATGGCGCACTGTTTGCACCCGAGGCTTGACATCGACTGGTGGAATTACGTGCAGAGGCTTAGTTTTAGCCTGCATGATACCTCGCACATTCGGGATGCGCCACTCCGCCAAGCCTTTTTGAGCGCTCAGTACGAGGGGAAGGGGACATTCTATGTGTTCCTTGCCGCCAGTGATTTCCCGAGTGAGGGTGGCAATGCCATTACTAAGCTCAAGGCTGGTAGCATACGAAATGAAGGGGAGGTCTAATAAAGCCGCTACCATACCTGGAACTTGGGAGCCATTGTAGTCAATCGACTCTTTGCCAAACATCAGGAGATTGAAGCCTTTATCTCTGGCATAGGCGGCTATCTGAGAAGCGACAAAAAAGGCATCTACTGGCTCAGCATCTATCCGCACCGCCTCATCCAGGCCGAGGGCGAGGGCTTTTCGGAGGTTGGCATCTACGCTATCAGTGGTGGAGGCGCCGTTTTTCCCCACGCACAGGACAGTCACATGGACTCCACTTGGGTTTTTTTCCTTCAACTCAGCCGCTCGGGCTAAAATGAAGTCGTCATACGGATTGATGACGAAGGTTACGCCTGTGCGATCCAAAGCCTGGCCATCCGCTGTAAACTGAATGCGACTCGTGGTATCGGGAACGTGGCTAATGCAGCAGAGGATTTTCATTTCAGCACAAATAAACAAAAACCCCCTCGTTCATGACACTTTTTAGAGATAGCTCCACCTGGTCACTTCCCGCAGGCGATATATTTGTGAGTATGCTATGGGGTGCGGCAGGGTTTGGTTTGCTTTTATGGGCGCAGCTAACAGGTACCTACTTCATCAATGGAACTACGGATTTTGTGCTTCGCTCTTATGAGAGTATTCAGCTGGCCTTAGACCATCTCAGTGCCCAAGGAGCCCAGGGTACAGTGATCTTTCGAGTGGTGTCTCCGTATAATCCCGCTTTGGAGCCTTACACCATTCGAGTGAAGCCCTATACCTGCCTCAACTGCGAGGTTATACTACTTATCGATACACCGATAACTATTGCTAAGGCTCCCCCAGCCGAGTGGTGGGCTGGACAGTTTGTACTGCGCATTCAAGGGGGTGTCCAGCGCTTCACGCTCAATGGCCGAGGCAACCTGACGCTCAAATGCCTCACTGATACGACAGCTTTCACAGGGGTGATCGGAATCTTGCCTTCCACCGCTGGTGGGATTAGTCATATTCGTATCGATAGTTGCATCATAGAAGGTTTGGGTAGAAGCAAGACGTGGACAGCTATTTATATCGGTGACAGTGCAAGTAATGTCTTTCGTCCTGTTCCTGCCCCTGTAAGCCAAGTGACCATTTCTGCCTGTACGCTGCGAAGCGCTCGGTATGGGGCAGCATTTGTATCGGGTGGATGGGGCGGTATCAATCAGGTAACGCTCAATCGGTGCATAATTGGTTATCCCAGTGCCTCTCTTTCAGATGCTGAAAGTAGTTGGCGAGATGCCGCAGTTTTCGCTCAGCTCACTACTAACTTGCTCATAGACTCTTGCTTAGTAGAAGGGTGCTGGTATACAGGGCCTCGTTCTTTGGTAGGTCTACACTTAGATCGCTGTTCAAATGTCATCCTCAGGAAAAATATCATTCGGAATATTCACAGCCTCTCTGATGAAGGCTTTGGAGCTGCGGGAATCCTATGTATTAGAAATCCCAACTTTGGCCCCTCGCCTCATTTGATTGAGAATAACTTCATTGGCGACATTCTGGCTTCAACAGATGAATCTCTGCCTGGCAGCAGTAGTTACCTCGCCGCTGGTGTAGTCATAGAAAGTCAGGCGGTAGATAACGCAGCCACCTTTACTCTGCGGCATAATACCATCCACCTTTATGGAATGGCAGAGAGCCGAGCCATCTGGGCTCGAGATGGCTTTGCGGCTGGGGTAGTGCTTGGCCGCTTCATTCGGGGCGGAGTAGAGCTTAGCAATAACCTCATCCAAAATACGCTCCATTTACGCAGCTCCATCAAACCCGATAGAAAGGAAACGTGTGCATTAGCTTTTTGGGAGCCCGCTGACCAAATCCAGTGGAACTCCCTGATATTCAGGAATAACTTCTACTTCGTGCAAGGGGCAGTGGCGGAACGCACCTACATAGCGCGCATAGGTGCAGGTGCTACCAAACGCACCATCGGTAGCCTGGCCGAATGGCGAAGTTTCAGCGGCTCAGACTTAGAGAGTCGATGGGGAGTGACTGGGGGCGCACCTTTTATTTCGATGGGGGACCCACATATAAGTCCTACTACCCCCTGGATAGGAATAAATGCTGGGTACACTTCTGGAATGCCGTCCCAGGATATAGATGGGGAATCTCGACCACAGGGCGGAACAAATGACCCTGGGGCCGCCCCAGATATTGGCGCAGATGAAGTAGCTGGAACAGTCTTGCCTTGCCCCTCCCCGGCCACCCAACCGCTAAGCGCATCCACCAATGCCGGTTTAGTAGGGAGCTATGTAGCGCTTTCAGTGCCTAATCCAGCTTCTCTCTCAGGCGAACTGCTTTTAGCATGGTCAGTGGATAATGGACTCACTTGGCGTACGCAGGCGGTGCTCCCTTCGGATTTTCCATTTTCGTTCGTACTACCTGAACCGCCGTCTTTCCCTGGCAGCGTGGAAATCAGGCTAATAGCTCTTTCGCCCCCAGGCTGTCCAGCTTCAGCGGATACTTCGTCTGCTGTGATTATTCAGGTGCATGAGCGGCCAGGCAATCGCCCCTCCACGGCTATTCCGCTCACTTTTGCTTCGGCGGGAGCAGGGATATGGGTGGCAATGCATAGCGATTCTTTACTGCCGCCAGGCCTTACGAACGTGTACGATGGCGTCCCAGGAGCCAGCGCTTCGCCAGAGTTATTTTTCACGCTTACCCTGCCGGATTGTGTGGACTCTCTGGATATTGACTTATGCAGCGAAGAGACAGACTTTGACACGCGCCTCCACCTCATAGAAGCCTTAGACACTATTACCGATCGAGATCAAGGCTACCATCCCACCTGTTTGCCTGCAGCTATACCAGCAAGTCTCACTTCTCGTATCATCGCGCTTGGCTACACGCAGAGAGAGATCCCTACGACAGAAAACTTTGCTCAACCGGCTCGTCCCAAGATACCCCTTCCTGCCGGAGCTAATTTCCTCCTGGTAGTAGAGGGCGAGACTCCCCTTGACCTGGGTAGGTTCAAGCTTACCGCCCAGGCATACAAACTGCCGCTCTCCAAGCCAGATTTGGGTCCCGATCGAAATGTGTGTATCAGTCCCACTGGATTTCAGCTCAGTGGATTTGTTCCAGGGGCCAATGCGTACCAGTGGTTTCTCAATGGGCAGGTTGTTCCTAATGAAACTGATTCGGTGATCCGATTGCTTTTGCCCTTAGGGACTCATACAGTAGTTGTAGAAGCTCGTCGAGAGCCTACTCAGTTGTGTGCGCCTCTGCGTACGGCTCGGGATACCGTACGACTCACGGTACTCCCTTCCATTGATGCTCATGTAGTTTATGACACCCTGAGGCTCGAGAATGGAGATACTTTACCGCTTCCATTTGGCACTCACACCTTGACCGCTCAAGCCGGGGTGAGCGGGGCCACTTTCTCTTGGCGGCTTCGAAATCGCCAAAATGTGCTGATAGACTGGACGACTGGCCCTACCTACACTCGGGAATGGGGAGAACGTGGGCTATTTCTTTTAGAGCTCCAGAGCCAAACGGCTGATTGCAGCGAGATAGACTCCATCTGGGTCAATGTCCAGCCGCCTAGTGAGCCTGCTTTCCTTCTCACCGAGAATACTGCTCCAATGGTCTATCCTAATCCGACGCATGGCGAGCTCTTCATTAAGGCCTTCCAGGCGGAGGAGGTGCTGATTTTTGATCTCAGGGGGCGACTTGTGTTTCGATCCGTTCTTCATCCCCATCAAACTAATCGCCTCCAGCTCCATCTCCCCGCTGGCGCCTACAAGCTAACCTTCCTGCCTCATCAGGTTCAGCAGCTTCTATTCGTACAGCCATGAAGGAGGGGTGAGAAGGGGGAAGGCTCACCGGAGGCCTACTTATCGGGCTCGGGGGTCGTTTTCCTTGGGTTTCTTTCGGGATGCAGAAATAAAAACCCCTTGAATAATCGACACGGAGAAAAAGGAGATATCCCCCTTGCAGGGCGTGAGGATAGGTAGCCTCATTGCCCAGCTCTCCTACCTGCGCTACCTCAGGCTCTGGTTAGAGCCATATTGCGAACGTCGGCAAGGGCTTGACGAAGGCGTTCCCGCAGGCTTTCGGAGGCAGGTAGTAGGGGCAGCCTTGTCCACGGCTCTGCAATACCCAATTCTGCTAACATGCCTTTGATGCCTGTCGGATTACCCTCCGCAAAGCAGAGCCTCATAAGTGGGAGTAGGCGAGACTCCAAGTATCGTACGCTTTCTAAATCTCCTCGCTGAGCGGATTGGACGAGCCGAAGCATAACTGCAGGCAGGGCATTACCTAATACGGAAATCACCCCTACATATCCCATCAGGATGGCAGGTGCAGCTAAGACATCGTCTCCTGAAATCAGTTGGAAGCCCGGCGGAAGCTGGGCGTAAAGTTCCATGCCCTGGATCAGGTCAAGTGAGGCATCTTTTAGACCGATGATTTGCTGCGGAAAGTCGTACCCTAACTTTAGGGTGATGGATATGGGGAGATTGACGCCGGTTCGCACAGGCACATTGTAGAGGATGATAGGTCGAGGGCTGCGTTCTGCCAAGTAAGCGTAGTGTGCATATAAGCCTTCTGGGGTAGGTTTATTGTAATAGGGGGTGACGGAAAGGAAGGCTTCCACTGGAAAGTGCTGAGCGTAGGTACGCATTTCTTTTACGACGGCGTGAGAGTCGTAGCCTCCTGCTCCTACGACTACGGGCACCTTTCCTCCCACTTCGTCGAACACGATCTCTAATAGCCTGATTCGTTCAGGGAGCGTCTGAGTCACAGCCTCACCGGTAGTGCCAAGGGCCACCAGGTAATTAGCTCCATTGTCTACTATGTGGCGAACAAGGCGCCGTATCGCCGGTTCATCTAAGGCGCCATCGGCTTTGAATGGCGTAGCCATCGCTACGCCTAAACCTGAGCAGTCCATACTCAGGTACTAATATACAGCATTAGCAGCGAAGATCACTGAAGGTCTACCCATACCCCCGCATATACCATCCGACCAATAAAAGGTGCTCCATATGCCTGGAAAAATCGCTGCCCCAGGAGGTTAGTCCCTCCGACTTTATATGTCACTTCTGGGGTAGAAGCGGGTCGCCAGCTAAGCTGAGCGTCTAAGGTCCCATAAGAGGGAACATATCCCGTGAACTGTGGCGAGCCCTCAAACCAGAATCCATGCACCCATCGCCAAGTCACCGCAAAACCTATGTATCGAATATCCCTGCCTCGTATCGATACGACGAGGTCGCGGGCACTGATCCCAAGATTGTATTTATGAGGGGGGGTGTTGAAGGCGGGAATGATAGGATCATCATGCTCAGGAATCTCTTTCAGGACCTGGCGGCTGAAAACTCGGTTGACAGCTCGGGCCACATCGCTAGTCCAGGACCCGCCCTTATTTAGTACAGCCCAGGTATAGCTTCCAGACAGCGTGTACTTCTTTGCGAAGTAGTAATGTACGCCTACAGCAAAGCCCTGAGTAGTCACAATATCAGAGGCATTAGCGGAGAGCCGGTAAATCTGGACTGGGCGTCCCGTTACGAGGTCTGGTATAGTAGAGACTAACCGGAAACCCAAGAAATCCCAGTACCAGCTAAAGAAGTAGCCTGCGTCAATAAACAGGCGCTCCTTCCAAATACCCTTGTAGCCTACTTCTAAGGTGCGTAGCCTCTCTGGGCGAACACCAGGAACAAAAATTGGTCTCAGAAGGACCGTATCGCCCGTGGCTAAAAAGTCATAGAGATTTTCCAAAGGAATAATGTCACCCACTCCCGTAGCATTTCCTCGAAGGATAGCTCGGCCGACATTGTAATACAAGTACTGGTCTTGGAGAGTAGGGTAGCGTAGAGCTGAGGTGTAGGCTATGCGCAGAATGTGAAACTGCCGGATGGTATAGGAGAGGGTAATTGCTGGTGAGTAGATGAAGTTACGCCGAAGGGCTCGAATGACCCGTTCAATTGAGAAGCGCTGAAGGATATGGCGCTCTCGAGCAAAGTTTTGCTGGACATCGGCGCGCAGCGCCACGCCAATCCGCAGACGGTCGTCTTTCAGCCACTTACTTTCTAAATGGCCGAAAGCGCCCCATTCGTATAGGGTGATTCGTCGGTACCCTAGCTCAGGTCTGGTGGGGTCGAGGAGTGTGTCCGCGAAAATAGTTCCGTAGGATTTGGGTAAGTATTTACGATAGTTGGCGCCCCAATGGAGATGAAAGCGCTTCCCGAAGCTCCACTCGTGTCCACCCTGGATATGAACCAGAGCGGAGTTGTCTACAAATCGGCTACCTCCACCCAAGAAGCTGGGATTAGAGATGATGCGCTGGAATACTGTCGTAAATTCTGGCGTGCCAGGGACCAGACGACTGCGGCAAGTGTCGCAGGAGAAACGATTTCCGGGACCGTCCGCAAAGGCCCTTGCTCTTTCATGCCATACGGGCAGAGAGTCGCGATATTTTTGGAGGACGTACTGGTACTGGGCGTCGAAGTTCGGATTATTAACGAAGGTGGAAGGGAAGTCTGGGTCGTTCCTTATCCGCTGGCTGTACGGGATGAAAGCCGTTTGGTAGTCTAAGGACCATCGAACCGAAGGCTTCGCATACTGCTGGAGAAGGAGGGCAGTGAAGACGATATCATACGACTTTCCTGCATCTTCTGTCGTGTGATAGCTGCGGATGTAGAAATTTTTCCCTTTGATTTCCGCCTTATGCTGGAAAAATAATATGTCCCTAATGCTATATCGGTTATCTCCCTGGTAAACGGTGGTCCCTGTACCGAAGTTAGCGGTGTACTCTAAACGCAGGTCAGGATTGAGTTTGTAGTACAGCCCCCCAGAGAGCTTGAGGCTCTTGACGGCATAGTCTACAAGCTCGCGTTCCCAATATCCTGTACGGTGATAAATCCCCAATCCTGGGAAGAAGAAGCGGCTGTAGTTAGAGTTGTCGTAGTTATTAGAGCGAGGGTCTGGGTTTTCATCTCCGTAGCGGTTGACGGCATCATATCCGCCAGGGTTGTCTCGCCCTACGAGGGATTGAGTGGTGGGAGCGTCATTGTCTGCCGGCCAATCTTGCGCCTGCATGAAAGATCCGCTCAGCTTGAAAGCGAAGCGTTCAGCTGATCCCACTACATGAGCTATCCGAAAGCCCGTCTCTACCAGATTACGATTGCCTACTTTGAAGTTGACGCTCGTCCCAGGATGGAGAAAGGGGTCTTTGAGATTCATGAGAATCACGCCATTGAAGGCATTGGGTCCGTAAAGGGCGGATTGCGCTCCTACTATCAGTTCCACCGACTGAATGTCCAGTTCTGAGGCGCCAACGAAATTACCCAGCGAGAAGTTGAGGCCTGGGGCTTGATTGTCCATTCCATCAACTATCTGAAGGGTACGGACTGGCCGAGTACTATTGAAGCCGCGGGTATTGATGATTTTGAAACCAAGGCTCGCTGTGGTGATGTCTACCCCTTTGAGATTCGCCAAGTTTTCATAAAAGTCTGGGGAAGGACTTTCTCGAACGGCAATCGCATCCATTGTCTCAATGGTGAGCGGAGATTCCTGCTGCTTCTGACTGATGCGAATGTCTATGATTTCTACCGTCTGCTGAATCACTTCTTTCTCGCCGAGGACAATTCGTAGAGGCTTGAAGCTGGATACAGGTACTTTGGCCGTGTCGTAGCCTACATAGCTGACTATCAAAAAGACAGGGAGCTTTTCTTTGATCGGCAGGGAAAAGGCGCCTTTCTCATCAGTGAGGGTACCGATGTTAGTACCTTGGACACGCACAGTGGCCCCAGGAAGGGGTTCGCCAGTAGCCCCGTCATACACAGTGCCGGTGATGACCTGCGAGAATAAGCTACTCCCTAGCAGGAATAGCCACAAACGCTGCATAGTCCAAAAAAAGCAAAAAGTACCTACTCACCGCTTGCCTTACGAGCCAGAATCTACCTGTACCTTTGCTCAGTGGAGGCAACTTCTTATCGCACACATGGATGCGGCACTCTGCGAGTGACTGATGTAGGCCAACGGGTACGAGTAGCAGGATGGGTGCGTCGGGTGCGAGACTTGGGTAGGTTTGTATTTGTAGACCTGCGAGATCGAAGCGGGCTCCTGCAGCTGGTGGCCTTAGAAGGCTCGCCGATGTATAACGCCTTATGCGAGCTGGGGCGAGAATGGGTGATTCAGGCAGAGGGGGTCCTTCGCCGTCGTGAAAGTCCTAATCCAGCCCTTCCGACTGGAGAAGTAGAGCTGTTGGTAGAGCATCTCGTCGTACTAAATACATCTCATACCCCGCCCTTCCTCATAGAAGATGAGACGGATGGGCATGAGGAGCTGCGATTGCGGTATCGATACTTAGACCTTCGGCGGCCTATCATGCAGCGGCGCTTGGAGCTGCGGGCGCAAATGCTATCTATCATTCGAGAATATTTGACTCAGCGTCACTTTTTGGAAGTAGAAACCCCGATGCTCATTCGCTCCACTCCGGAGGGGGCACGCGATTTTGTGGTGCCCTCCAGGCTTAAGCCTGGTACCTTTTATGCTCTCCCCCAATCTCCTCAGCTACTCAAGCAGCTCCTCATGGTAGCAGGGTATGACCGATACTTTCAAATAGCTCGCTGCTTCCGAGATGAGGACTATAGAGGTGACCGTCAGGCGGAATTCACTCAGTTGGATTGTGAAATGAGCTTCGTGACGCGAGAGGAGATTTTGGAAACCTTCGAAGGACTGGTCAAAGCGGTCTTCAGGCAGCTTATCGGTGTAGAGCTTCCTGCTTTTCCTCGGCTCACCTATGGGGAGGTGATGCGCAGGTACGGCTCTGATAAGCCAGATTTGCGATATAGCTTAGAGTGGGAGGATGTGTCTGAATGGGCGCGCAAACAGCCTGTGCCTTTCTGGCAAGGGAAATCGACCTTCTGGTTGTGGGTGCCGCATGGGAAGGCTTCTCGCAGGCTTCAGGACACATGGCAAGCCATCGCCAAAGAGCAAGGGGCTACTAGCGTAGCGTTTATCCAGCAGGAGGGGGGCCACCGCACTTCTGCACTCAGCAAGTTTCTGCCCATAGAGAGTCTGGCATTGCCAGGTGATGGCTTAGGGATTTGGGTCACTACGGACAACTTGTCCGCGTTAGGGGCAGTGCGCCAGGCTGTCATTCAGCATCTGAATCTGCCTCCAGAGAAGCCCTGGGCAGTGCTATGGGTGATAGACTTTCCCCTCTTTGAGAGGGATGACACAGGGGGGCTGTCAGCCGCTCATCATCCTTTCGTTCATCCTCATCCACAGGATTTGGATCGGCTCGAAGAAGATCCCCTATCAGTGCGCGCGCTCGCTTATGATTTGGTCATCAATGGCAACGAAATCATGAGCGGCAGTCTGCGCTGTCATACACCTGAGCTGCAAATGCGGATATTTCGAGCCTTGGGACTATCAGAAGCTGAGGCGAAGGAGAAGTTCGGCTTTCTTTTAGAAGCGTTGAGTTATGGGGCGCCGCCGCATGGAGGGTGTGCTTTTGGGATTGATCGGTGGGTAATGCTCATGGCGGGGGCGCAGAGTTTACGCGAGGTGATAGCTTTCCCTAAAACGGCAAGCGGAGCCGACCTTATGCTGGGGGCTCCTGCACCCTTGGACCCTGAGCAAAAGGCGCAGATTCTCTCATGGCTAATGCAGTGATTAGCGTCAAGCTGTATTTTTGACGCTCCGTATGCGGGTCGGCCCCAAAGCGCTGGCAGAGTTGGAAGCGCTATTTCGCCGCAATGGATATACGCTGAAGTACCTCAAAGGCTCGTTCCAGAGTGGTCCTTGCCGCCTGTATGACAATAAGATGGTGATTATCAACGCTATCTATCCCCCAGCGGGTCGAGTTCGCGCTCTGGCTGCAATCGCTGAGCAGCTGGAAGATAAGCTGGAACTAACGCCCTCTGAGAGGGACTTAATCCATCGACTGGCCAGTTGAAAGTAGTCTTCTTGGGTACAGGTACCTCTCAAGGAGTGCCTATGGTGGGCTGCTCATGTGCTGTGTGCCGGTCCATAGACCCTCGGGACAGGCGCCTCCGAACTTCCATTGCGCTTTTTTTGCGCCGTAAAGTTTGGGTCATAGACACAGGGCCAGACTTTCGTCAGCAGGCCTTACGAGCTCGTTTGCCTACGGTGGATGCCGTGCTCTTTACCCATGCCCATAAGGATCATACAGCGGGATTAGATGATGTGCGTCCTTTCAACTACCTCCAGAATAAACGCATTCCCATCTATGGAGATGCGCGCACTATACAGCAGATCAAAATGGAGTTTGCCTATGCATTTGATGGGCCGCCGTACCCCGGTATCCCCCAGCTCACTCCCTGGGAGATAGAACCGCTGGTGCCCTTTAGCCTTCACGGGGTGGAGGTGCTTCCCCTCCCTGTGCTGCACTACAAGCTGCCGGTGCTGGCATTTCGGATAGGAGGGTTGGTATATATGACGGATGCCAGCTTTATCCCTGAGGAGACATGGGAGCACCTCACTAATGTTGAGGTGCTCATCCTAAATGCCCTCCGCAAGGAGCCTCATATTTCTCATTTCCACTTAGAGGCAGCGCTGGAGATTGTGGAGAAGGTCCGTCCGAAGCGAGCCTATTTCACTCACATTAGCCATTTGATGGGCTTGCATGCCGAGGTAGAGTCATCTCTGCCCCCTCAGGTGCGCTTGGCCTATGATGGCCTGGAGATACAGGTCTCAGAATAGCTTTTGTGGAGAGAGGGCCCAGCCGCTTCAAGGTCTGCCAGGTGGAGCGCCAAAGATTTACTTTCTCTGCTTCTGATAGCCCCCTTCTCATGAAGTGCATCTGATAATCCGCTTCCCACAAGGCTCGCAGTACCTCAGCCAAGGGAGTATGTGAAGCGAGGGTGCTGACTTCGGTGAGAGTCCAGCTACCTGGATCGCTCTCGGCGTGCGGTCTCAGAAGGGATTTTACCGCCTGAATGAACTCAGAGAAAAGCTGAGGGGCTGGTTTTCTCCACCGCCAAAGCCAGATTTGCCATCTCGTATATAGCCAGAGTCTCACGAGGCTTTGATGTATATAAGGTTTCAGGAGGGGATAGAGCCCAAGGATAAGTACTGCTGCCCCTGCCGATATCCAGAGGAGAGCTAGGGGAAAGCTTTCTGAGGATTCTTCTTCGGAGCGGAGGGCGGGAATAGAGAAGTCAGCTATTGGCATGAGACTATCTGGCGGCAGCGGCGGCACCTGAATAATCGCCTGCAAGGTATCCCGTCCCCATCTCCATAAGATACCCTCTGGAGGCGCCTCCCAGAATCGTATCCAGACGAAGAGGGTTTCGTTGCGTTCTATGCTGCGGAGCCGTTCTACTCCACTTGGCAGGGTTTTTAGACCCTTACGAAAGACAAGTACAGGCTCCGCCAGAGGAAACGTATCTACCTGCTTTTGCGCTGACAGTAGACTAGGCCAGGCGAATAGAAAAGCGCACCAAAGTAGCACCTGTAGCCTAAGGCTTCGTTTCACAGCAAGTTGAAATGAGGCTTAGCTGGGCATGCGAGGATTGTAGTTTCTCGGCGCAAGAGCATGGGGTTACATCGCCGGTAGGGGGCTAAGGTGGCGCCTGATGAAAGCCCCAGTAGGATTGAAGTAGCCAAACTGTAACCGCGGAAAGTCTCGCCTGAGCTGCTGCATTAGCGTATAAATGCCTATGGGACGCTGAAAGCTTTCTTTTGAGAACTGCATGCGCTCTATGTACCAGTCAGGGTCTATGTTGAAGTTTCGCCACTGAATCATGTGAAGGCCTGTCTCTCGAAGAAGCTGATATAGCGCTGAGACTTCGGTGGGCTGATCAGTAAAGCCCGGCAAAGTGAAGTAGTTGATAGAGACCCATTTACCCAACTGGACGGCTCGGCGGATGGATTCCTTGACTAGGGCGAAGGTGTAGTTTCTCGGACGGTAGTACCGCTCGTACCATTCAGGTTGGGCACTATTCATGCTGATTCGGAAGCTATCTACGCCGGCTCGAGCAAGCCGTTCAATGATATGCGGCCATGCCCCATTAGTATTGAGATTTATGATGCCGCGAAGCGTTTTCTGGCGAATCAGCCGTACAGCTTCTTCTATGGTACGCCAGACGAGGAGAGGTTCGCCTTCGCAGCCTTGCCCAAAGCTGACAATGGGAGCTGGAGCATGCTCTAAATGATACACGGCCAGTTCAGCAATCTCTTCGGGAGTAGGCATGAAAGTAAGCCGTTCTTGTGAACTGGGGATGGGCGACTCATGGCTTTCCTGGAGGGAGATGCAGCCGATACAGGCGGCATTACAGGCTGGCGAGGTAGGTAGGGGACATTCCCAGCGCCCGAGGGCCAGATTACGAGCGGCTGGGCAGCAGTACCGCTCGACGCAGTTATCCATTAAATGGGCTACGAGCCGATTACGAGGAAATCGTTTCTTCAGTTCCTGCGCTCCTCGGTGTATTGCGGTTTGCCGAAAATAGCGGGCATCTTGACGAGGTTGAGGGTCTATGCGTACGGCAGGGACGTAGAATCGGCCGTTCTTCCATCCCACCGCTGTATATGCGTAGAGGGGCAGGGTGGGAGCTCCTTCCTCTTTCTCATAAGCTACTGAGGCTAACTGCGTATGAGCCGGAGCTACAAAGGCCGCCACAGCCCATCCTTTCGGATAAGGCTGAATTTTACCCTCAGGAGAGATACCGAGCGGACGCCGTCCTACGAGATGAAATAGCGTACTCCCCTCGGGTAAGGGTATCCATACAGGATAGGCCCGCCAAGGGAAATTCCAGAAACCGCTTCGCCCTACTGCCTGCCATTTAGGTTCATCGTATATGACGCCGCGCTCGTCGCTCCACACCAAATGCATCTCTACAAAAGTATCGGTCTTCGGCATTAGGTTTGCATGGCTTTTGATATGCGAATATTGGCTGTTATCCCAGCACGGTATCATTCTCAAAGGTTGCCGGGGAAAGTTCTCCTTCCTCTCAGGAATAAGCCTATCATTCAGCATGTGTATGAGCGGGTACGACAGGTATTTGGAGAGGATACAATTGTGGCGACGGATGATATGCGAGTAGTTCAAACGGTGGAAGGCTTTGGCGGACGCGCCGTGATGACGCGTTCTACCCATTCCTCGGGGACGGAGCGTATTGGAGAAGTGGCAGAAAAACTGATCTATGACGCTTACATCAATGTACAGGCCGATGAGCCCTTCATAGAGGCTGAACAGTTGAAAATTCTCAAAGAAATGCTCCTCAAGTATAGCCTGGCTAGTCTGATGACGCGCATACATCGGCTGGAGGAGCTTCTATCTCCTTCGGTGGTCAAAGTCGTAGTAGGTAAAGACAATAGAGCGCTATATTTTTCTCGTTCCCTTATTCCCCATCCACGCGATCTGCCTCTCACCAGTGCCGAGATACTTGCTCGTTATGGCTATTTTCGTCACATAGGATTGTATGGGTATCATCGCTCTACTTTGATGGAGATTTGCGGATTATCCAGTGCTCCTCCAGAGGAGGCTGAGCAGTTAGAGCAGCTGCGGTGGATGTATCACGGATATTCTATCTGGCTCCGTGAAGTACCCTATCGAGGTATAGGCATAGACACGCCGGAGGACTATGACCTGGCGCAACAGCTTGCTCAGACCCTTCTTTGAAGTCAGCTGCATCATTCTATTAGGGGGCTGTAATAACTTCCCTTCCCCAGTAGGACAGAAGCCTTCTAAGGATACGATTTATATCCCATCCGCTTTCTCTAATGAGTTCAATTTCATAGAAGAACGAGACGCTCGTAGGAATGAGCTTTTTTCTCTACTGCGCCCCCTCGTGTATCGGATAGAGGTTTCCATACCCCTACTTTATCGCACTGAAAGATATCAAGGAACTGGCTGGGGTTGGGCTAAACGATATATATGGACTTGCAAACACTTACTACCAGCTGAAAAAAACTTGCGGGTAGAAGTATGGGATATGGAGGGCTCCTGTCATGAGGCTAAGGTGGTATGGAGAGATTCTATTGCTGATGTGGCCCTACTGCGAATAGATACAATCTGCGATTTTCCGAGCGTAAGTCTTCACAGTGGGAGCTTTCCTAAGGTGGGAGAAAGTGTATTTACTGTGGGCGCTCCATTAGGGCTTTTAGGTACTTTTCAGGAAGGCTTTGTAGCCGCCGAACCGCGACTCATGAACGTGGGCAAAAATTATTCTCAGGTGCTTCTTCAGCTTTCTATACCAGCGCAGGTCGGGAGTTCAGGCAGCCCTGTGGTAGATAAACAAGGGCGGGTAATAGGGATGATTTCAGATATTGCTACGATATCTGGTGGATATGAGGGGATAAGCTTTGCCATACCTGCGCAAGTATTAAGTCAAGTTTGGGAGGCCTATTGTAATTTTGCTTCTAATGACTCGGAAAGAGCTTGCAAAAGCCGTTAGCGAAAAAACTGGACTCTCACGCAAAGACGCCGAAGCTGCAGTTTCCGCTCTGTTTACTGCGATTGAGGAGAGCCTGCTCCGAGGGGAAGCCGTAACTATCAGAGGCTTCGGTACATTTGACCTTAAGTACCAGAAAGCCCGCAAGGGACGCATCATTCACACTGGTCAAGTTATTCCGATACCACCGCGCCTCAGAGCCAGTTTTGAACCTTCTCCTCAACTCCAGGAGGCTATTTTCAAAAAGAAAGAGCTAATTGAGCGTTACACAGCGAAGTGAAGTAAAGCAGATACTCGTATGGGGAGCTTCGGCTCTCTTGGTCGGTGTCGGTATATTATTACTTGGGCAGCGTAGAGCGGCTCTCTCTACTCAGTCACCTGAGGAAGTCATATCTGCGGCTTTCTGGCGATTAGAGGCGGGTCAATCTTTGTCCCCCGAAGAACAAAAGCGGGTGGCTTCTCTCACGGCGCAAGTCCCTGATACGGCTCCTGAGGTGTATGCCTTGGCTGTGAGTTACCTTCTAATATATGGGACGGATGCGCTCGCTGGTCCTCCCATGGTATATATCCAGCGGCTTCAGCAGCTTAGGTCAAATCCTGTAGCATTGGCCTTCTTAGGGCGTTTGGCTTTTCATACTAATCAGCGAGATAAGGCAGAATCCTATCTACGCGAAGCGGTACGTATGGACTCTACTTGCGGGATAGCCTATCTTTTCTTGGCTCGCATTCAGCCTGATTCTGCATGTATATGGTTGCGTCATGCGGGCAATGCTTCTCTCAGACCAGTGGAAGAGGCCTTTCGGAAAGGGCTCATGGAGCGCTTGGGGTGCTGATAGGCTCATTCTCACTGCTCCACGTCTCTTCGCGAAGTTTTTCGCCTTTGGAGTTGAAATATGTCCATTTGCCGACCTTTTGTCCCTGCTCATAAAATCCGCGAACTTTAATAATGCCGTTAGGGTGATATTCTGTGTACTCTCCTTCCATTTGGCCATCCATAAGGGTAAATCGTCGCTTCACCACGCCATTCGGATAATACTCTTCTTGAATGCCATCGCGAGTAGTATCTTTTATTACAGGGATTGGATTGAGGGTTGGGGGAAGCAGACTATCTACTGATAGCGGGTTTTCTTCTTTATTGCGCCACATCCCGTGTATGCTTATACGCAGTTTCAGCGAATCTTCCTTATAGACTGCTATGTGAAAGGCCGAGAAAGGCGATAAATCCTTTTGCCAACGGGCTATAGACTGAGGGGGGGCCCATGTTTTTATCCATGAAGCCCGGCTGGCATCCAGATAAGCATAAGCAGCAGCTCTTGTGGGTACTTCTAAGGAGAAATCAGCGCGATTGTACAGACTCTGTCGGTTGATTAGGGCATTCAGCCATGAGTATAGAGGGGCTGGATTTTGTGCAAAAAGCACCCATTCGCCGACCTGTACAGTGTAAGGAGTAGTCCATTTAGCAAAGGGCTCTCCGTAAAGCCAACGAAAAAGCCCTCCGGCCCGAATCCGCTTTATCACATAGCTGTGATAGTTTGTAACCTTTTCCTGGGGGAGGGGGGGAAAAGGATGACCTTGCTGCAGTCTGTAGATTAGGTATGGCTCCTCTCCCTGAATAAAACCACTCTCTCCGGTGAGCTGAGAAAAGAAATCATCTGAAAAGGAGATTCGCAAGCTTTTCTCTGCTTGAGTTATCTCAGCTTGATAGCGAGGTCTAATAAAAGTATTGAAAAAACGAACTGGATTGCTGATTTTGAAAGCAGCGAATGCGGAGGTGGAAGGTGGGCACAAATCTGCCAGTTGAGGAGGAGAGGGGGAGAGGTATGACCATATTCCGAGGGCCTGAGTGGCACTGCCTTGGATTTTTAGGCCTTCCTCATCCAGGCGGATTTCTGCCTGAATCGTATCTATCTCTGAAAGATAAGCTAGTAAAGGATGGGAGAAAAGCTGATAGATTCCTTTTCCATTTGTCAAGATGAGCCAGGTTCCCTGACCTTCTATGATAGCGTTTCCCCAATCTGGAGGGATGAGAGCTACATTCTCACCCGACAGAAACTGTGCAAGAATCTTCGGGCTATCAGAAAAAGCCAAAATTTTTCCAGCAGGCACGAGATACTTTTGTCCAAATCTCCATAGGCTGTAGCCACCATATTCAATGACTTCTACATTCCATTTGTTTTTCTCAGCTATTTTTTGCATTTCCCCTCGCCAATCGCCGATTTCTTCTAAAAATGGTGCATCTATCAGGTAAAGCGTACCTTCTGGATAAATCGCTACAAGGAGAGCGTGCCCTGTGAGCCAGCGACGAATATCCTCCGTGGCGTGGATGAGAGAGTCCCACTGATGAGCTATTGTGAAGGCTGCGCTAAACCGAGGGGTTTCTGAGAGGCTCTTAACAAATGGATTACGCTGGAGATGGCGCCACATTTGACTGAAGGAAGGGGTGTAAGCAATGAGGAGATAGCCTTTGGGCACATTTTGCCATAGGGAGGGGCGACGCGGCACCCGTACAAATTGGTTGAAAGTCCAGACACTTGCCAAGATGATGATAAGTAGCAGAAATGCCCCTATTAGTAGGCGGCGCATAAAAGAAGGTTAGCCCAGGAGAGCCTCTACATATTCCCAGTTGATTCTTTGCCAGATATTAGCCAAATATTCGACCCGACGATTCTGGTACTTGAGATAATAAGCATGCTCCCATACATCTATGCCTAAAACGGGCTTGCCGCGCACTTCGGCATATGGCATGAGGGGGTTGTCCTGGTTAGGGGTGGTCGAGATGCGAAGCTTACCAGTCGGAGTCAGTATAAGCCAGGCCCAGCCGGAGCCGAAATGCTTAGCTGCAGCCTCCAAGAGTTGAGACCGAAAGTTATTCCAGCTTTCAAACTCTGAGGCTATTCGTTTTTGTAGACTGGGGGAAGGGTCTTGGGGTTTAGGGGCGAGGAGTTTCCACCAAAGGGTATGATTCCAATGCCCGCCGCCATTATTTCGGATGGTGGTACGCTGTGGTTGGGGCACCTTGTCTAAGTTAGTGAGTAGTTCTTCTAGAGTTTGAGTCTGAAAAGCAGGTACCTCCTCCAATGCTTTATTGAGATTGCTGACATATGTGCCATGATGCCCTTGATGATGCACTTTCATGGTTTGGGTATCTATGACAGGCTCTAAGGCCTCGTAGGGGTAGGGCAGTTCAGGAAGGGTGTAAGGATAGCCCCCAGTCATAGAGGGCTCTTGCCAGGTGAAGGACGCAGATCGACGAGCCCAACTTATGCCACTGAGAGCAAGCGAAGTGAGCGTCATCAAAAAGCTTCTCCGATTCATGGTCAGCAAAGTTAGTCCTTTTGAAGGCTCCTACTAATCAGTTTGAGTCTCTTTGTAGAGCTCCTTTCTTAGGGCTGATTTTTTTCGCCAGGTACCGGGTAGCGTTTATCTTTTATGCGGGTGAAGCCGCCTCGAGCTTTTTGGATTATCCCTGTGCGGCCTGTTTCTATGGCTATTCTTTCAGCCTCTTTGTAATATAGGCGGGCATTGTGCCAATCGGCGATTTTTTCGTATAGCTGGGCTAAATAGAGCGCTGCATAGGCTTGCATCCATCGATTTTGACGAGCTACCTGACGGGTGGCTTGGTAATAGGCAAAGCGGGCGGGTTCATCCCGATTTGAGCGATGATACAAGCGTCCATAAGTGTAGTATAATGCAGTTTTCTGGTCACTGTTCAGCTGGGGTAGGCGTGACTTGAGGGGCTCTAAGGTATCCATAGCCGCTTGATATTCTCGGCTGTGAAGCAGCCATTTAGCTGCCCATAGGGTTCGTTCCACGGGGTCAGGAGGGGCTACTATCCACTGGCGGGCCAGATTTTGGGAGAGGATATCTTCCTCCCAGAGCAGGTCTTCAAACGCAAGGGCTCGTTGCCAATAGGCTTGAGCGCGAGTAGAGTCTCCCTTAGCCCACCAAGCGTAGCCTGCCCAGGTACATTGAGCTGCCCGACCAAATGGCTGGGTTTGAATCTCCATGAAAGCATTCCATGCTGTCAGGGCTGCATCCCATTTTCCCTTGTACAAGTAAAGCTTGCCAAGCCAATAATACGGGTAAGGAAACCGACTAATCTGGGGTTGTTGGGTGAGATTTCGGAGAATAGTTTCGGCTTTGGCTAAATTCCCTTCTTCTATTGCATGGAGAGCGATAGAAAATCGCCATAGGTAGGGTGGGGGTTTCCGGGAGAAGAGCTTCTGCTGGCAGGTGTCTAACCAAGCAGACGCCAGTGTATCTAAGTTGCGCAAAACATAGAAATACAACAGACTGGATTCCCATACCGTATAACTTTCGCTGGCGCTGGCCATACGCATGGATTGAATGGCCTGTTGCCATCTACTTTCTGGAGAGCCTGGGAGCCAGTCGCTATATGGGGGGGGCAAAGTGGCAAAGATAACCTGCCATAACCCAAGCCACTGATGGGTCAAAGGATCTTTGGTCAAACCTTTTTGGAGGAGGCGCCAGCTTTTCCATGCCGCATATCCAGCCGACAGCCAATTCCGCTCCAAGACGTGGATGATAGCCCGCTGAGCATACATGTCTGCCGCTAGTTCAGGGAGCACAGGGGCTATTTGCCGTTCGAAGAGCCTTTCACTCAAACTTGTATTCTCCCAGAAAGCCTCTCGCTCTGACGGGTGAATGGGAAAAAGCGCTTTGAAGAAGGCAATTCGGTGTCGGTCCCAGGTAATGTAAGAGCCATTCCACTCGTGAGTTATCTCTCTCTCGGCGGTCTCAAAGTCCAAATCCCATAGAGCATACAAAAATGAGGCTCTTTGGGCCCAAAGCAAACTAAGGAATAGACTTAGCCACCTCACTATAAAACTCCTCATCTACCAAGAAGCGCCCGCAGCTTTCACAGAAGATAATCTTGTTTCGCTGTAAAATCTCCCAGTGAAGCTGACGAGGGAGAAGCGTATAACAACCTCCACAAGCATATCGTCCTTCCTGCCGTTCTATAGGGATGACTGAAACTACGGCTTTGCTCCCTCGTAGAGAGCGTCTGCGCCGTTCAAAGAGGTGAAATAAACGAGTATCTCGCTGGCGCAGCTCTTGACTCAGCTCTTCTATCTTACTCAGCAGATACGCTTCTTGTTCGGTTGTATGCAGTTTGATGGCGTCCAAGCGCTCTTCTTTCTCTTTTACTCGTTCATGCAGCTCATTTAAATGAGCTGCCTCTTCGTCATGTTTCTGTCGTAAACTATCGGCTTTATGTTGAAGTCGCCGAATATCTTGAAGGTTCTTCTCTATGGTCAGGCGGGTCTCTTTGATCTCCGTTTCGATTTCAAAGTATTCCTGATTGGTGCGGACAGCCTCCAACTTCTTTCTCAGCTTCTGTTCGTGGTCTCGCAAGCTGTCATTGCTTACATGGAGCGAACGGATCTCGCTTTCAATCTGCCGAATTTGCTCTTTTAGCTCAGAGATCATGTGTTGGACCGTGGTTATCTTGTCTCGGAGGTCATCTATCTGCTGTGGAAGGTCACCTTGACGAGACCTTACAGCATGGAGACGGTCATACAGGACTTGAAGTTGTATCAGCTCAACGAGCCGTTCACGAATCTCAGTCGCATCTGTCGTCATCATAGCCAATATTCGATTGGGTTAGTTCGAATGCGAGTAGAAAAAACAGGTAAATGAGGAAAATATTTGCGCAGATAATGGGCTATTTGGTCTGCTATCCAGACCTCTGACTCATAATGTCCAATATCTATGAGCCATAAATGACCCTGGGCCTCAAAGAACCTGTGATAGGGAATGTCTGCCGTTAGGAAAGCATCAGCACCTGCACGGATGGCTTCTGGCAACAGAAAACTGCCCGCTCCTCCGCATACTGCTACTTTTCGGATGGTAGATTGCTTCCCACGAGCGTATCGCAAAGCAGGGATTTGTAGGGCTGCCTGGATATGACGTAGAAAGCTATCTACGGACAGCTCGGAAGAGCCGACACCGAGATAGCCAGCGCCATAGCCATCGTTCGCGCGAAGGAAAGAAGTCGGTTCTAAACCTAAAGCTCGACACAAAACATAGCTGACCCCCTCTTTGGCATGGTCTAAATTCGTGTGCATCGCATAGACAGCAATATCAGATCGAATGAGCTCATAGATTACCCGATCAGCGAAGCTTTCCCAAGAAAGACGCTGCTTTTGGCCAAACCAAATAGGGTGGTGGGCAATAATAAGATTTACACCGAGTGAGCGCGCTTCGTCAATAGTGCTTGGTGTAATATCTAAAGTAGTTAGAACACCTGAGACTGAGCGGCTGGGCTCTCCCCACAGAAGCCCCACCGTATCATATGATTCTGC
This sequence comes from Bacteroidia bacterium, assembly GCA_039630325.1. GTDB lineage: Bacteria > Bacteroidota > Bacteroidia > SpSt-205 > SpSt-205 > SpSt-205. The sequence continues at coordinate 57,428 of JBCNVG010000032.1, read as the reverse complement.
CCAGTGGGGAGGAGCCCATTCCTCAAGCCTCTGGATAATTTCTCTGAGGGTACTCACTTACTAGTAGTGCCTTTTTCTTTCTTGCGACGCGAAGAAGCCGTTTTGGTTTTAGTAGGTTTAGGTTCAGACTTAGAGAGTTCCATAGACTCCAAAAGCTCAGGTACAGGGAGCTTATATTGGGTTTGCTCTTGTAGCCGTTCAATATATCCTGTGCCGGCGGGGATTTTTTGACCGGTGATAACATTTTCCTTCAGCCCCACAAGCTCGTCTGTTCGGGCGGTTACTGCTGCATCTATGAGGACACGAATAGTTTCCTGGAATGAAGCGGCTGATAGCCAACTACGGGTGGTAGCTGCGGCTCTGGATATACCAAGCAGCTTGGGTTGAGCGATAGCGGGGCGGGCGGGACGCGCTTGTATCTCTGGGCGGCCTTGGGCACGCAGGGTTTCATTCATTTCCTCTAACTGTGCCTGAGTGACCAAAGCTCCAACCTGCACTTCTACGGAGCCTCCGGGGTCTATAACAATGTATTTTCCGCTAAGGAGCGCATTCTCTTGGAAGTATTCAGCTTTATCTACTACTTCTTCGGGTAGGAAGATGGTATCGCCTGGCTCTACGATTTCTACTTTCTGTAGCATCTGGCGTAAGATGATTTCCAGATGTTTAGTACTGATACGCACTGCTTGAGGAGCATAAATGAGCTGGATACTGCGCAAGAGGTATTCGGCGACGGCGGACACGCCTAAGATGCGTAGGATATCGTGAGGGCTGATTGGACCGTCACATAAGGGCTGACCTGCACGCACTTTATCTCCATCCTGTACCAGGAGAAGTCGAGCTACAGGCACTTGATGACTTACAGTTACTTTTCCATCTGGTGAGACGATATCTATATCTTGACGCGTAGAGCGACGGCGACTTCGCATGCGAACAATCCCGTCAATCTCTGCTAAAACTGCCGCACCGTTGGGCGAGCGTGCCTCAAAGAGCTCGGTAACCCGCGGCAATCCACCTGTGATGTCGGCTGTCTTGGCAGCCTGAACGGGCGTGCGGGCTAAAATCGTACCTGGAGCGACCTTCTCCCCGTCTTTCACCATGAGGCGGGCGCCTACAGGGAGGGTAAAAGCCTCCACCGGTTCACCGTAATCGTTGAGTACTTCAATCGTTGGAGTAATGAATCTATCAGTTGACTCCGTGACGATGTATTCATCCTGTTGAGACTCTTCTATGTGTTCTTTTCGGTAGGTTTTACCCTCTATGAGATTTTGCCAGCGTACTATTCCTCCTTCACTGGTGAGGATATGTCGGGCATAGGGATCCCATGAACAGATTTCCTGCCCTTTTGAGACCGCTTCGCCAGAGACAACTTTCAATACGGAAGCGTAAGGGACGTCTGCCCTCCAGATGATTTGCCCTGTTTGGGGATGTCGGAGGAAAACCTCTGAGGTCCGACTCAGAATGACGATTTCCTTTTCGCCGCGGTGGACGCGCTCGACCGTCCGAAGGTCGTCGCTGAATTCAACAATACCATCGTACTTGGCTTTGAGAGCACTCTGGCCGGTGATGCGCTGAGCAGCCCCTCCCGTGTGGAAGGTTCGCAAGGTGAGCTGAGTACCTGGTTCCCCAATCGATTGGGCGGCTATGATGCCCACGGCTTCGCCGATTTCTACGAGACGGCCGATAGCTAAATGGCGACCATAGCACTTTTGGCATATGCCGCGTTCTGCCTCGCATGTAATGGGCGACCGAACTTCTACCGATTCTATCCCTGCCTTTTCGATAGCCTTGGCGATCTCGTCGGTAATCTCCTCTCCGGCTCCGCAGAGTTTTTCTCCAGTAAGTGGGTGATAGATGTCATTGAGGGAAAAGCGTCCAGCTATACGAGAGGCCAAAGATTCTACGAGCTCTTCGTTTTCATCATACAGAGCTGTCAGCCGTAATCCTCGCAGGGTACCGCAATCATGCTCTGTAATCACCACATCTTGAGCGACATCTACTAGCTTGCGGGTCAAGTAGCCGGCATCTGCTGTTTTTAGGGCAGTGTCAGCGAGACCTTTGCGAGCCCCATGGGTAGAGATGAAGTACTCAATTACATTGAGTCCTTCTCGCAGGCTGGAGAGGATGGGTGTTTCTATAATTTCCCTAGCTCCGAGTCGGCGCTGAGGCTTATTCATGAGTCCTCGGAGGGCACATAACTGACGCACCTGCTCGCGTGAGCCTCGAGCCCCTGAATGCATCATCATGTAGATTGGGTTGAACCCGCCTTCGTGCTCTTTAAGTTCCCGAATGAGTTGGTCTGTAATCTCATTAGAAGTACGGGTCCAGAGGTCTATTATTTTATTGTAGCGTTCGCCATCGCTGATAAGCCCCATGCTGTATTCCTGCCGAATCTCCTCTCGCTTCTCAAAAGCTTCTTGGATGAGCTTTTCTCTATTAGAGGGGACTATCACGTCGTGAAGAGTAAAGGATAAGCCGCCCTTGAAGGCGGAATTGAATCCCAGTTCCTTGATTTTATCTAAAAACTCAGCGGTGCGGCGGTGGTCTGTGCGACGAAAGACCTCCATAATTACATCCCGAATCGCCCCCTTGGTAAGGAGGCCGTTCACGTAAGGCATTTCTGGTGGAAGCGTTTGATTGAAGATGACTCGCCCAGCGGTAGTAGCTATGCGTTTCCATTTTCCTGTGACCTCTTGATACTTGTCCTCGGGCTCATCGCCAAGAACCCATACATCCTTATCTGCGGGCAGCCGGACAATAACAATCGCATGCATGTCTATTTGACCGGCATGGTAAGCTTGGAGTACATCTGTGGTGTCGGCAAAGGTGGCTCTTTCTCCTTTGGCCCCACGACGAAGTTTGGTGATATAGTACAGCCCCAAAACCATGTCCTGGGAAGGCACAGCAATGGGGGCGCCATTGGCAGGGTGGAGGATATTGTGACTGGACAGGAGAAGAACTTGGGCTTCGGTGATAGCAGCTTGGCTGAGGGGAACGTGTACGGCCATTTGGTCACCGTCAAAGTCTGCGTTATAGCCGGTACACACAAGAGGGTGTAGCTGAATAGCTTTGCCTTCCACGAGGCGTGGTTGGAAAGCCTGAATACCCAGCCTATGAAGCGTAGGGGCTCGATTGAGTAGGACTGGATGCCCACGCAAAACATTTTCCAGGATGGGCCAAATACGGGGATCTTTTCGTTCTACGAGACGGCGGCCGCTTTTTTCTGTACGGGCGATTCGTTGAGCTAAAAGGTCTCTAATGATAAACGGCTTAAAGAGCTCTACGGCCATGTCCTTTGGCAAGCCGCATTCGTGGAGTTTGAGATGAGGGCCTACGACAATGACGGAGCGACCCGAGTAGTCCACTCGTTTACCGAGTAGATTCTGACGGAAGCGCCCTTGTTTGCCTTTTATATTTTCGCTGAGAGAACGCAGAATACGTCCAGAAGCACTTTCAGCAGAGGCCCGAGTCTGATTCCGCTTGCGAGCGCTATCTAAAAGGGCATCTACGGATTCCTGGAGCATCCGCCGTTCATTATTCAGGAGGATCTCAGGGGTGCGATTCTCCATCATGCGCTTGAGGCGATTATTTCGCTGGATGAGCCTACGGTAGAGGTCATTGAGGTCAGCCGCCGTAAAGCGCCCGCCCGGCAAAGGAATCAAAGGCCGTAGCTCAGGGGGGACTACGGGAATCACCCGCAGGATCATCCATTCGGGGCGATTTTCTACTCGGCGGTTAGCTGAGCGGAACTCTTCAACGATCTTGAGACGGCGTAAAATATCTGCGCGTCGCTGAATAGAGATTTCATTTGCCAGTTGAGCGCGCAGTTCATTCGCCAGTTTATCCAGATCTAATCGGCTCAATAAAATGTCGAGGGCTTGTGCCCCCATCTTTACGACGAAAGACTCGGGACGAATGTTGGGATTTTCTTTGGCGAGGTTGCGCAGGTGGCGCATGAAGTCCTGATATTCCTCTGCGGTGAGGAGATCACCTGGCTCCAGGGACTTAGGGTCTCGGGCCTCTTTGCTTCGGCGCACCTGCTTAAGGACATGGATCGCATCACCGACCTCTATGACGACATATCGGTCATAATACACTATTTGCTCTAAACGCTTAGAGTTGTAGTTGAGCAGAGCGCCCAGTTTGGAGGGATTATAACGGAAGTACCAGGGATGTACGACGGGCTCTTGTAGAGCTATATGACCCATGCGTACGCGCCGCCATTTTTTCTCTATGACCTCTACACCGCAGCGGTCACAGCGGATCCCCTTGTATCGGGCGCCTTTGTACTTACCACAGGCGCATTCGTAATCTTTCACCGGGCCGAAGATGCGCTCGCAAAATAGCCCTCCCATTTCGGGTTTGTGTGTCCGATAATCTATAGTCTCTGCTCGGATTACTTCTCCCCGACTCCACTCTAAGATGCGATTCGGAGAGGCCAATGCGAGCGTTACCCGACGAATTGGTACGGGTATCGTTACTACGGATAACCGAGAGGCAAGTTGGCTTTTCGTCTGTTCCATAGGTTGGTTGCAGATTAGTCAAACTTTACATCTAAGCACAGACCCCGCAGTTCGTTTACGAGAACTTGGAAGGAGTCTGGTACGCCAAAATAGGTGATATTCTCACCCTTGATAATGGCTTCATGAGCTTTCATACGTCCTTCTATATCGTCAGACTTGATAGTGAGCATTTCTTGAAGGAGCGTGGCGGCTCCGAAGGCTTCCAAAGCCCAAACTTCCATTTCCCCGAAGCGTTGCCCGCCGAAGTGTGAGCGTCCCCCCAGAGGCTGGGAGGTGACTACTCCATATGGCCCAACCGACCGAGCATGCATTTTATCATCTACCATGTGGTCTAGTTTGAGCATATAAATCACTCCTACGGTCGCTGGCTGGTCAAACCGCTCACCTGTCTGACCATCGTACAGATATACTCGGCCGTCCTTGGGAAGGCCAGCCTTTTCAAGCCAGGCATTCACCTCCTCATAACTGGCTCCAGCGAAAGGAGGTACCTCAAACTTTACGCCCAGCTTCTGACCCGCCCACCCTAAAATAGCCTCGTAAATCTGCCCAATATTCATGCGAGAGGGTACACCTAGGGGGTTCAAAACAATATCTACGGGCGTTCCATCCTCTAAATATGGCATGTCCTCTATGGGGGCGACTTTAGCAATGACCCCTTTGTTTCCGTGGCGCCCTGCCATCTTATCACCTACTTTTATTTTTCGCTTGGAGGCAACATAGACTTTAGCCATTTTGAGGACACCATTAGGCAGCTCGTCTCCTGAAGCCAAATATTGCTTTTCTCTTTGTGCATCCGCTTGATAGCGGCTATATAGGGCGATATAGTTTTGAAAGAGGCGTTCAATCAAGAGATTGGTATGAGGGTCTGTGGTCCAGCCAGTCGGGTTGAGGTCTTCAAACTTCAGCGAGAGCAGCCATTTATCTGTGGGCTTTTTGGAGGCAGGTAGGATGTTACGCCCGAGTTTATCCTTGATTTCTACGAGCTTTTTCCCTTCTATTAATCGGGCAAGTTTCTGAACCATTTGCTGACGCAGAGCTGAGACCTGCTGGTTGAACCGTTCATCAATTTCCTTTTCACGCTGGCGACGTTCTTCAGGGGTAGCGGCGCGACGGTCTTTGCGATATAGATAAGTGGCTATCACATAGCCGCTGGAGGCCGGGGGCATGACGAGAGGGGTACTTTTGACTTCGGCGCTGCGTTCGCCGAATATCTGCCGCAAAAGCTTTTCCTCTGGACTGAGTTCTGAGCTCTGGCCCTTCGGGGTAACTTTCCCTACCAGGATATCTCCTTCTCGTACTTCTGTACCAATAGCGACGATCCCATTTTCGTCTAAGAACTTTATACGGTCTTCTCCTTCGTTTGGAAGTTCGCGAGTCAATTCTTCAGGACCAGCTTTAGTCTCCCGAACTTCTACCTCAAACTCCTGGATATTGATGCTGGTAAGTACGTCATCCTGTACCAGCCGCTGAGAAATCACGATAGCATCCTCAAAGTTATATCCTTGCCATGGCATGAATGCCACCAGGAGATTTTTGCCTAAAGCCAACTCCCCATCTTGTATAGAAAATCCCTCTACCAGCGGCTGGCCTTTTTCCACGCGTTGCCCTTTTCGGACGATCGGACGGAGGTTCAGGCAAGTACTTTCGTTTGTTCGACGGAACTTCGGAATCTCATAAGTGACGACATTGGAGGAGAAACTCACGAGTTCCTCTTCGGGGGGGCGCTCATATCGTATGCGAATCTGCTTGGCATCTACATATTCTACGACACCGGGATACTCTGCATAAATCAGTACCCGACTATCTCGGGCGACATGCTTTTCCATCCCAGTACCGACAATGGGAGCCTCGGGGTGGAGTAGAGGCACAGCCTGCCGCTGCATGTTAGAGCCCATGAGGGCCCGATTGGCATCATCATGTTCCAAGAAGGGAATCAAGCTGGCGGAAAGGCCTAAGAGTTGGTCAGTAGCTACGTCAGTATAGGCGACCTGCTCTATGGGGATTTCGGGATATTCTCCTTCATATCGTATTTGGATCTCGGAGGGCGGGTGCCCATTCAAAAATGGTCGCAGCGGGGCTATCGGATATTTCTCTTCTTGATCAGGCGAGAGGAAAACAACTTCTTCTAAGACGGGTTTTCCGTTTTTGACTGGATGGTAGGGCGTTTCTAAGAATCCGAGTTCGTTTACGCGGGCGTAGATGGCGAGCGAGTTGATGAGTCCGATGTTAGCTCCTTCCGGAGTCTCTATTGGACATATGCGACCGTAGTGCGAGTAATGCACATCTCGGGCTTCAAATCCAGCATGTTCTCGGGAAAGCCCACCCGGACCGATAGCGGTGATTCTACGCTTGTGAGCGAGCTCGGAGAGAGGATTGGTTTGGTCTAAAAGCTGGCTGAGCTGGCCTTGGGAAAAGAAGCTATTGATGACCCCCATGAAGGGCCTTTGACTGATGATATCAGAGGGTTGGAAGTTTTCGGATTCATAGGTGCTCATTTTTTCCCGTATAGTACGTGCTAGTCGACTAAGCCCTGTGGAAACCTGCAAATAAATCTGCTCTCCTACGGTCCGGACTCGCCGATGGCTAAGATGGTCTTCTTCATCGCCCTCTACTTCTCCTTGAAGTAATCGTTGGAGGTGACGCAAAATAGCAGCGACGTCTTCTAAGCGGAGGATAGGATCGGTATAGATTTGCTCTCCATAGAGCTTTCTATTGATTTGGAAGCGGCCTACGACTCCCAGGTCATATCGTTTGTCTGAGAGAACTTGCTTTTCCACGAAAGCACGGGCTGCCTCTTCATCCGAGGCATTCTCAATCCCTCGTAGGAGCTTATAGATTTCCACACAGGCAGAAGACAAAGAATGGCTGGGGTCCTTGGCTAGGGTAGCTAAGATGACGTGCTTTTGGTCTACATATTCAGGCTTAAGCAGGTAGATGGTATCTACGAGGGGAAGTCGGCGAAGCTGCTCCCAATCTTCAGCTGTCAAAACATGCCCTATCTCAAAGACGGTATTTACACGAGACACCCGGGAAGTTTCACCCGTTTCGGGGTCAGTATATTCTTGCTGATCTATGGTAGAAATCCGGGTAGCGAGCTTACGCCCGATATACTGAGCAAACTGCTTTTCGGAGCGAATCTGGCTAAGCTTGACCTCATCGGCTAACTTGAAATAACTTACAATATCCCCATCCGAACTAAGCCCCATGGCGCGTAAGAGTAGGGTGGCAGGTACCGCTTTCTTTCGGTCAAAATATACCCGGGTGTAGCCAGTGGAGTCCGTAGCGAACTCTATCCATGTACCTTTTTGTGGAATAACGCGGGCTCCATATGTCATCTCTGAGGTGCCAGAGCGAGAGGTGGCCGAAAATAAAATGCCAGGCGAGCGGTGAAGCTGATTAATCACTACTCGTTCAACGCCATTTACGATAAAGGTCCCTTGTGGGGTCATGTAAGGGAGGATACCAAGGAATACCCACTCCTCTTTCGGAGTGAAGACCGTATTGTCTGGCTTGAGAGCTACGAGGGTAAAGCGCACTTTGAGTTGGACCCCATAAGTTAATCCCCGAATCTTACATTCCTCGGGAGTGTAGCGAGGGGGCTCTAATAAATACCCAGCAAAGTCCATTTCATACTCCTCCCGACTATCGCGGACAGGGAAATGCTCCTTGAAGGCTTTGTATAGCCCCTCAGAAGCTTGTTTCTCGGGCGGCGTAGAAAGGTCTACGAACTTCCGAAAGGAATCTAACTGAATAGAGAGGAGGTCAGGTACTGGTACGGTAGATTTATGCTTAGAGAATCGGATTCTTTCCTTTTTCATAGAAGTGGATGGATTATGAGAGAGATGAGGGAAAACAAAAGACTCCCGCTCTCAGTCTGTGTTAGACTAAGGGCGGGCATGTACAGAGCGGTGGGACGACGCACTTACTTAACCTCAACGTCAGCCCCGAGTTCGGCGAGTTGCTGGCGGATTTGCTCGGCTTCTTCTTTGGAGACTTTTTCCTTAATCGGTTGAGGCGCTTTATCTACGAGTTCTTTCGCCTCCTTGAGCCCGAGGCCAGTGATATTTTTGACGACTTTGACGACATCCAGTTTTCTCTCGCCGGGTGATTTCAGGATGACGTCAAACTCGGTTTTAGCGGGAGCTTGGGCCTCTTGGGCAGGGGCAGCAGGTCCAGCAGCTACCATCACGGGGGCAGCAGCAGCTGGCTTAATCCCATACTCTTGCTCTAAAATAGAGGCAAGTTCGTTTACTTCCTTCACGGTGAGATTCACCAAGGTTTCTGCAAGTGCTTTCAAGTCAGCCATACCTATATGGAATGAGGTTTAGGTGTTTCTTTCAGAAAGGGTTTTGACAATACCAGCCAGTGTATGTCCAGCTCCTTGGAGAGCGCCAATAACTTGCTGGACAGGAGCCTGCAGACGCGCTATTAGTTCTGCAAGCAGGTCATTCTTAGATTTGAGCCGGGTGAGCACTTCTAATTGTTGCTCACCGATGAAAAGGGTTTCCTCTACGTACGCAGCTTTTAGCGAGGGGTAGGTCTTTTTGGTCTCATTGCGAAAAGCTTCTAATACCTGGGCAGGTGCTTTGGGGTCACCTGGACAGAGAATGAGGCCACTCATCTCCTTCAATATGGGTTCAAAACTCTGAGCCTCAGAAATACCTGCGTTTTCTAAGGCCTTTAAGAGAAGAGAGTTTTTGACCACTCGGAGACGAAGCCCTTTCTCATACAGTTTCCGACGAAATGCCACAGTCTCCTCGGCATTCATCGGGCCTGGATTGAGAATGTAAAAGGATCGATTATCTCTTATAGCCTGAGCTAACTCCGCAATGAGTTGAGTTTTTTGTTCCTTGTTCATAGGCGGTTACGATCTAAAAGTATAGCCGGACTCATTGTGGTAGAGATATAGACAGAAAGGATGTAAGTACCTTTCACCCCAGCGGGGCGCAGGCTTTCTATGGCTTTTAGGGCCTCTATAGCATTTTCACGGAGTTTTTGCGTATCAAAAGAGGCCTTACCGATAGGCAGATGGACGACGCCTGTTTTGTCGTTGCGAATCTCTATTTTCCCAGCCTTGAGCTCCTTTACGGCTCTGGCGATGTCTGGAGTCACGGTACCGCTTTTTGGGTTAGGCATAAGACCACGCGGACCGAGAATTTTCCCGAGACGGGCTACCTTAGGCATCACATCAGGGGTACAAACTACCGCGTCAAAATCCAGCCAACCTTGCTCTATTTTAGAGATATACTCATCCAGCCCTGCATAGTCGGCCCCCGCGTTGAGGGCATCTTTTTCTTTGTCGGGCGCTACGAGAGCTAACACGCGTATCGACCGACCAGTTCCATGGGGGAGGGAAACCGTCCCACGAACGAGCTGATTAGCTTGACGAGGATCAATATTTAGGTCTACGGCCAACTCAAAAGTTGCATCAAAGCGTTCGTAACGTATCTTTTTCAAGGTCTCTATCGCCTCTGTGAGGGCGTAGGGACGGGGTTCTATGGACTTGAGGGCCGTAAGGTACTTTTTTCCGTGTCGTGCCATGTTATTTTTCTCCTTGGATGACAAGTCCCATGCTACGCGCAGTGCCCGCTATCATATTCATAGCCGCCTCTATCGTGTAGCAGTTGAGGTCGGGCATTTTTTTCTGGGCGATTTCTTTAATTTGGGCCCAAGTAACAGTACCGACCTTTTTGCGGTTAGGCTCTGCTGAGCCGCGCTCTATTTTGGCGGCTTTCTTCAAGAGTTCAGCAGCGGGGGGGGTTTTTATAACAAAATCAAAGCTCTTGTCTTTGTAAATCGTAATCAATACGGGGAGGACTTCGCCTTGCTTATCTTGGGTGCGTGCGTTGAACTGCTTGCAGAATTCCATGATATTTACGCCTTTAGAACCCAAGGCAGGACCTATAGGAGGGGCAGGATTTGCTTGCCCTCCTTTGATTTGCAGCTTGACTACGGCGGCTATCTCTTTCATATCCTTTCAGCGTGAGAATATGGTAGTTCCACGGGAGTTTCTCGGTTGAAGATTTTGACTCGGACCTGGATGCGCTGTTTTTCAGGATAAACTTCAGCGACATACCCTTCAAATCCTGAAAAGGGACCTTCGGAAATGCGCACCAGTTGCCCAACTTCAAAGCTTTGATCAGATTCTGAAGCGGGATGAACTGACCTGGCCCGCGACAGAATAGGAGCGATTTCGTGATCAGCCATGGGTATGGGCGCGGCGCCGCGGGCGGGTGAAACGAAATACAGCACATCAGGCACCCCTCTCAGGGTTTGGATCAGTTCTGGCAAGTATTCATCAGATGCAACCTCTAAGAACAAGTAGCCTGGTAGAAAAATGCGCTCACGCTCTCTCGCCTTAGCTCCTTTTCGCTCTTCTAACACCCGCTCAGCTGGGACGAGAATATCTCTGACCTGGTGTTCTATCCCCAACCGAGCGAGCTCATTTCGGATACGGTCGCACACTTTTTTCTCTTGACTCGCCCGCACTTTTAGCGCATACCATGCCATCTCTTCAGAAAATAGAGTAGATTCCACGCATAATGGTACTAAAGACCAAGTCTATCAGACCTATAACGATAGCCAGCAGTAGACTGCCTACCAGCACAGCTACCGTCGTGCTGAAGAGCTGTGGAAAGGCTGGCCACTCTACTTTGGTGCGCCACTCCGTATAATACTCTTTCCACAACTTGGTCAGCTTTTCTCGCATTGCACGGGTGGCAGGACTCGAACCCGCAACCTGCGGTTTTGGAGACCGCTGCTCTACCAGTTGAGCTACACCCGTGAGACAAAGGTTATTAGTCTAAGATTTCAGTTACTTGACCAGCCCCAATGGTACGACCACCTTCGCGGATAGCGAAGCGCAGCCCTTTCTCCATGGCTATGGGGTAGATCAATTCCACTTCTATGCTCACATTATCGCCCGGCATTACCATTGGGACATCGGGGGGAAGCTTGATAGTCCCTGTCACGTCGGCTGTACGGAAGAAAAATTGCGGTCGATAGTTAGTAGTGAATGGGGTATGACGCCCGCCCTCTTCCTTTGTAAGGATATAGACCTCTGCCTTGAAGCGCTTATGGGGCGTGACGGTATTGGGTGCACACACTACCATTCCGCGTCGGACTTGGTCTTTATCAATTCCACGCAGAAGTAGACCAACGTTATCTCCCGCTTGCCCTTCTTCGAGGAGCTTACGGAACATCTCTATGCCTGTAACTACGGAGGTGAGTTTTTCCTCCCGAAGACCAACAATGTCTACGGGTTCGTTTAGCTTGATACGCCCGCGTTCGATCCGCCCCGTGACTACTGTACCTCGCCCCGTAATAGAAACCACATCCTCTACGGGCATGAGGAAGGGCTTATCTATGATTCTTTGGGGAGTCGGAATGTAGGTATCGAGCGTTTCGATGAGCTGAAGAACGGTAGCCTCCCATTTGGGATCGCCATTGAGAGCCCCAAGCGCCGAACCGCGAATGATTGGTGTAGTGTCACCAGGATAACCGTAGAAGTTGAGGAGATCCCGAATCTCCATCTCGGCTAGCTCTAACAGCTCCTCGTCATCTACCATATCCACTTTATTGAGAAATACCACAATATACGGCACACCGACTTGTCGAGCCAATAGAATGTGCTCACGCGTTTGAGCTTTGGGGCCATCCGTAGCCGCTACAACGAGGATAGCTGCATCCATCTGTGCAGCTCCGGTGACCATATTTTTTACATAGTCCGCATGTCCTGGACAATCAATATGTGCATAATGGCGCTTCTCGCTACTATATTCTACATGGGCGGTATTTATTGTAATCCCGCGTTCCCTCTCCTCTGGAGCGTTGTCAATTGAGTCATAGGTACGTTCCTGAGCGAGGCCCTTTTTGGAAAGCACCCGCGTAATAGCGGCTGTTAGCGTGGTTTTTCCATGGTCGACGTGTCCAATTGTGCCCACGTTCACGTGTTCCTTATCGCGGACAAAAACTTCTTTAGCCATATAGTGCTGTCTCCGGAGTCGAACCGGCCTCCCTGTATCAGGTAGCTCCCCGAGCTTTGACAGCTAAAAGGCGGTGCAAAGGTACGAAAAAAATCAAATATCCAAATGCTATTGTCCTCCGAAATAAAAGGCTACCCGCAGCATGAACCAAGCAGGGTTGATGCGACCTCCCTTGTTTCGTTTGAGATTGATGAAGCTATATGCGCTGCGAACATCCACTGAAAAGGCATAGTCACCCTCATAAGAAAATCCAATTCCTCCGAGAAGTGAGCCAGCCATGCGCGTGTACTCGGCGGTATTTTTAGCGAAGCGCTCCCCTTCTATGCGGCTCCGAGCTCCTAGTAAGATATCGGATTGCACCCCTAATACTGCGCTCAGTCCAGCACCCTCTTGACCTAACTCCAACCACTGAGCCCTGACATACAGGGGTACTTGTAGAGTGGTCAGACGATGTTCAGAGCGGGTGACGGCAGTGCCGAACTGCCTCTCTTCTTCTCGCCATCCTGCGAAAGACCCAAGGAGGTCCATACCAATAGCGGCGCGCTCAGTAAATAAAACTTCCCCTGATAATCCCCCCGCTGCACCTATGACAAAGTAGTCCTTATCCATTTGCCCTTTGGCAGTGGTGGCTTGTGGCGCAAGTACCACCCCTATTCTCGCTTGGGCATGAAGGTACCCCGCTATGAGGCATACTGATGCAGCTACAAATCGCATGAGAGCCATCGGCCGGGATCGAACCGGCGACCTCTTCCTTACCAAGGAAGTGCTCTACCACTGAGCTACGATGGCCTGAACGGTGCAAAGCTACGACTTTTGTCTGTATCAGACTGAATCCATACTACCTTTGGGGCATGTACCGCTTCATCCTCAGCATAGGATTGGTTTGGGCCCAGGTAGATCCCAAAGCGGATAATCTCATTCGCAGTTCGCGGAAAAAGCTCAGATCTATGGACTATATGACGGTGACTTTTTCATATGTTATTGAAAATAAGGCTGATACAACTCAGAAGCGCATTACTCGGAGTGGCACATTTCGCTATCGTCCCAAGCAGAATAAGTTCTCAGTAGATATCGGAGATATTGTAGTTCTTTCTGATGGGAAGACCGTATGGCAGTTTCTCAAAAAGGAAAATGAAGTCAATGTGTCAAAGTACGACCCGAAAGAGGGGTTTAGCATAGAGCGCATTTTTCGCATATATGAGGAAGACATGAAGGTACGGCTGGACAAAACTGAAACTTACAAGGGCCGTACGATTCATAAGATTTCTCTTTTCCCTATTAGCGATACCACAGATTACTTCCGCATAGAGGTGTGGATAGATGCACAGTCGCAGCTCCCTCAGCGCATGCGCATATCTAATCGGGATGGGACAGTGGTGGAATATGAACTCAAAAGCTATGATAGCCAACCTATACCTGACTCTATGTTTGTTTTTGACACAAAAAAGTATCCTGGTGTCAAGATTATCGACCTAAGGTGAGTCCACAGGCGCTTGAACAGCTTGCCATACAGAAAAAAAGCTTGCTCTGTGTAGCCTTAGATCCGTCGGAGGATGCGTTGGGGACTGAAGGGGCGCAGTCTGTGTCCCAAGTTGAGCGCAGACTGTGCTCGATAATAGAGCATACGGCCCCCTACGCTATAGCCTATAAGCTAAATACAGCTTTCTATGAGCGGTGGGGAGAGGCTGGGTGGGCTCTGATGAGGCGACTTCGCCAGTTTCTTCCTCCAGGCGTCCTGAGCATAGCTGATGCAAAACGGGGCGACATTGCTTACACCAATCGATACTATGCGCAGGCGCTGTACGAAGATTTGGGATTTGATGCTGTTACACTGCATCCCTACATGGGATGGAAGGCGTTAGAGCCTTTCTGGTCTTATCCAGAGAAATGGGCTTTTGTTCTATTGCGAACTACTGAAGCACCTGACTGGCAGAGCTGCATCTGGCGGCAAATCTTGGCGGAAAGGCCAGAAGGGTTGTCCTCTACGGTCGGGTGGGTATGGGGGGCACATCATACGAATTCGGAGCTCGTGGAGCTTCGTGCCCTTCGTCCGATGGACTGGCTTCTCATGCCTGGTGTAGGAGCACAAGGGGCCGAGATCAGCGCACATTCTCCTATCTATCCTGCCTTGATAGTAGTTGGACGGGCCCTTCTTCAAAATCCACAAGAAGCGCCTTCCTGGGCGGCTAAGACAGCTATGTACTTACCCCCGCGTACAGAGGCGACGGGGAGATTCGAACTCCCGTAGAGGGTTTTGCAGACCCGTGCCTAACCGCTCGGCCACGTCGCCGCTTGGGCAAAGATACGAGACTTCATTCATATGCCAGTAGCTTGAGCGGATCCACTGGGAAGCTTCCCAGCCATGTCTCTATGTGCAGATGGGGAGCAGTGGAATAAATGCCCAGCCCTCCTGCAAGGGCTATCACATCGCCTCCACGAACCTTTTCCCCCACCCTGCGCAATAGGCGAGAGTTGTGCTTGTATAGGGAGACGAGGCCATTCGGATGTTGAATAGCTATAACATAGCCAGACTCATAGGAATACTCTGAGAGGATCACGACCCCCTCTGCAATAGCCAAAATGGGGTCGCCAGCATTGCAAGTGATGTCTAAGCCCCAATGTTCCCGAGAGGGTTGAAAGCGACGCGATATTTGCCCTTCGGCAGGCAGTACATATTGTCCCGATTGAAGTGTGGGTATGAGGGGCAAAGTTGGAAGATTAGGGCTAGCGCGCATAACAGCATTCAGTGTGCGAAGCTCTTCTATAGTTGCGGTCTGTTGAGCTACCTTCTGCTCTATAACTTGTAGCCTCTCCACAAGCTGATTGTACCTCTGGCGAAATCGGCGAGTAGGATAGCCAGGTATAGTATAGCGCAGGGGGGTATAGGCGAATATGATCCACATAGTGAGTAATAGGAGTATTGCGCCCGCTATCCATCCCCACAATGGTAGACGCAGCTCAAATCGTGCTGTACCCTCATCCGCTATCCAGAGAAGGCGATAGGGCTTGCGCCACATATCGCACAAAGCTACAGGCTTTGAAGGGCATTTACGAGAATATCCAGCTCCTCAAATGTGGTGTAAACATGCGGTGTGACGCGGATGCCTTGTAGCCCAGCCCAGTCAATACTTGCCACGAGGATGCGATGTTTTTCTAAAAGGTAGTCTGCTAACTTTTGAGGTGTCCATCCCTCTACCTGGATGGTGGCAAGTGCTCCAGCGAGCCGATCGGGAGTGAGAGACTTGATTTTGGGGATCTGGAGTGCTTTGGAGAGCCAATACTGCCGCAATCTTTTGAGACGCTCAAATTTGCGCATCGAACCGATCCGCTCATGAAAGTCAATAGCGGCAGCTATGGCCTGTTCCGTAGGAATGGAGCGTGTGCCGAGATGTTCAAACTTTCGTATGTCATCTGACTTTCTATCGGCTGGTGCCGCAAATAGAGGCCATATTTCACGAATCCGATCCTTTTTCACATACAACAAGCCAGTTCCGAAAGGGGCACAAAGCCACTTGTGAAGGCTGACGCCCGCAGCATCGCATCCCATGGCGCGAAAGCTTAGGGGAAGGTGGGCGTAGCTATGAGCGGCATCTACAATAGTAAAGATGCCCCTCTTCTGCGCCTCAACAGTGATTTTTTCCACAGGAACTATTTGCCCTGTCCAGTTGATAAGGTGGGTAAGGTGAATCACTCGGGTGCGGGGCGTAATAGCTTCCAAATAGGGAGCAATCAGTTTGTTTTCATCCTCGGTAGGGAGAGGGAGGCGAACCCACCGCACCTTGATCCCATCTCGCGCTTCCCGCTGTTTCCATGCTGCTATCATGCTGGGGTAGTCACTTTCGGCAGCTATGACTTCGTCCCCGGGCTTGAGACTCAGTCCAAAAATCACCGTTTCCAGAGCCTCAGTGGAATTGCGGACGATAGCAATTTCTTCGGGGTCTGCGCCGCCGATCGCCGCTAATCTCTGCCGAATAGGCTCTTTTTGATCTTGAATGCGCCACATTACGTAAGCAGGGGCCTCGTTTGCTGTCAGTTCTAAGCGAAAGAGGGCTTCTACAACGCTGCGAGGATGGGGAGATACCCCGCCATTATTCAGATTGATGAGGGAAGGGTGAAGCATAAACTCCCCTCGGATGCTTCGCCAGAAGTCCTCTTCATTCTCATCTGGAAGCCAGACATCGGTCAGGCTGGGAGGAGCGGCCGACAAAAGGTTCGTCACAAGGATGCCCTTCAAAAATTCCCGTCTGTCCATAAAGCGAATCTACCAGAAGTCCTGAATATGCAGGGCTATGAGTAAAGCAGGGAGTGCTGGGGGGAGATATCCCTTTCGCCCAAAGCGCTCCAGCTAATCAATTCGTAAAGCAGTCATTTGGAAGTGGGGAGCCTAAGAGTCAGAGGAGCGAGTCGCCTGCTTCATCATTTCGAATACTTGGTATAGAGCTTGTCTGTCGGCGACCTGCGTCAGGTAGTTGAACATAGCTCCCTGCAGCCGTTCTGCCCCATCTATAGGTATCACGGCCCCAGTAATATAGGGGGCTAAGTCAGATAGTAAAAAGGCGGCTAATGTGCCTAACTCCGCGGGATTACCATATCGGCCGGTGGGTAATCGCTGGCGGTACTTTTCTTCAAAATCTTCTCCTGGCATGAGGCGGGACCAGGCCCCCTCTGTGGGGAAAGGTCCAGGGGCTATGGCATTAGCCCGTATACCATATGGAGCCCATTCGTATGCTAAAGATAGTGTGAGGGCCTGTACGCCAGCTTTGGCAGCTGCAGAGGGGAGTACAAATGCGCATCCCGTATCAGTATAAGTCGTAACGATATTTAGGATATGTCCTGGGCGACGATTGTCTATCCAGTAAGCACCCGCCCATCGGCTCATGTGAAAGGTTCCCATAAGGACGATATCTACTACCGCCCGAAATCCTTTGGGAGAAAGCTTCTCAGAAGGGTAAAGGAAATTTCCCGCCGCATTATTGACGACCGCATCTATGTGACCTAAGTCTCGAACGACTTGATTGAGAAAAGTATCTACGCTTTCCCAGCTTCGGACATCGCAAGTATAGGGATGCACAGCGTGTCCAAGCGCTTGAGCGGTTTCCTCTAACACGTGGCGGCGCCGCCCACATATGGCCACTTGTGCCCCACACCGAACAAAAGTTTCCGTCATAGCTCGCCCTAAACCGGTACCACCACCGGTTACCACGATGACTTTTCCTGTAAGGTCTATAGATAACATGGCTAAAAGTTGTATTCGGGATTGTCCTTAGAGAAGTCTTTACTGGTGAAAGGAGGGTCTACTTCTACCCTGTAATATTCGTACCGTTCATAGAGCCCTTTTTCATCTTCCACCTCTATGACCAGGGGTATGTAGCGTTCTGAGTCCACTATCAGCCGAATCACTTTGCCATAGTCGGAGGGCACTTGAAGGACCTGTCCTGCTTTGAGAGTAGCATTGGGAGACTTTATGCTATTCAGCTCCATGATTTTATACCAGTTCACATGGAGCTTTTCAGCAATACTGAATAGATTATCGCCGTTTTTCACTGTGTATGTTTGAATCCGATAGGCAGGTGGTTGCAAAACTAATTTGTAACACTTTCGTCCATCCCAAATGAGAGTCCCTTCGTATTTGACCAGGTGTGGGAGATGCCCTTTGTATTTCTCACGGGCTGCGATGAGCAGCTGACGAAACTGATCATAGCCTACGGCTTTGATAGTCTGATGTTGGTTTTCTAGAAGAATATCTCCATACAGGTCAAGGGTAATAGAGATGTAGGGAAAAGAGTTAGGTTTGACAAGCACCCGATTTCCGCCTGGCTCTGAGGGAAAAAGCACCTTTACGCCTTTGCGAGGGCTAAGTTGATAGCCATAGACAGCAAAAGGCTGTCTGCGCAGTTTGAACTGCATGTGCTCTAATATGAGCTTGTCTTCTATGCGCTCGTATTTTTTCAGCTCATATCGGAGACCTTGGAGGGTGCCTGTGCGCTCTATTACTGTGTTCAAAATCTGAAGCGGATCGGGCGATTGAGCCAGTAGAAGGGATAATCCCAAAAATCCCTTCCACCCTTGCTGAACGAAGAGAGAAAGGCGATTGGCAGAATAAGGCGTGGATTTGAGGAAAAGGGTTATACCTGGGCTTTCATGCCGCATAGGCTTTCAAGTCTAATACTTTATCAAATAGGCTGGCCTCATGTGGGTCGTTAGTAGCACAGAAGATGAGCAAGTTGGGATTGTTCATGCGAGAAGTGATCTCTAAATGAATAAGATGACGATAAGTTTCATCTAAAAAAGCAGTAGGCTCATCAAGTAGGATAATGCCAGTGGTGATATTAAGGGCCAGACCTACGAGAAGGCGTTGACGCATCCCAGAGGAGAGGGTATATAGTGGCTTATGCGCAGGTAGCCGCCATTTGTCGTAGAAGTCCGAGTGAATTTCGGTTGGCTTGTACCGCTGCCAGTCGCGCACCAAATCGCAAACGTGAAGGTCAGCGGGTGGCTGTACATGAGGAGATTGCCAGGCCAATGGAATGGCCGATGGAGTATAAACTACTCGTCCTTCCGATGGTAGGCGGTATTGGGCAATGATGGAAATCAAACTGCTTTTGCCGCTGCCATTAGGTCCAGTAATTGCCCAGCCTTCGCCGCCTCCGGCTGATAAAGATACGCCTTTGAAAATTTCTTTCGTACCGTATCTAAGAGCGATTGCCTCCAGATGGAGTCTTGGCTGCATAACCCGTCTTGAGAGAGCTTTTTGGCACGAGACTGGCGGTCAGTTCCGCTTCACAAACGAGTTTATCCTCCACGTAGGCTTTACCCGCCATTTTACAGATGCCTCGCCGCAGCTGGAGCATGTCTAATTTGAAAACAAGCTGGTCCCCAGGGACGACGGGCTTTTTGAATCGTGCGCCATCTATAGCGAGAAAGTATACCCAGTAGTCCTGGGGATTTTCCACAATATTGAGAAAGAGAATGCCCCCTACTTGAGCCATCGCCTCTAAGATGAGTACTCCTGGCATAATGGGATTATCTTCAAAGTGCCCGACGAAAAATGGCTCGTTGATAGTTACATTTTTGATACCCACGATGCTATCCTCACTAAAGTGCGTAATGCGATCCACCAGTAGAAAAGGGTAGCGATGAGGAAGTATTTGCCGAATAGCATGAATGTCAAATACTACTCCACCTTGGGTAGGCGTTTTTTGAAAGCGCTGAATAATACGCCGCTTCTGGATGAACTTATGGAGCGTGCGAATGAACTCTATGTTGGCTGC
This sequence comes from Bacteroidia bacterium, assembly GCA_039630325.1. GTDB lineage: Bacteria > Bacteroidota > Bacteroidia > SpSt-205 > SpSt-205 > SpSt-205. The sequence goes on along the minus strand of JBCNVG010000032.1, from coordinate 37,652 downwards.
ATGCCCTGGACGCATAGCCATTATCTGGCCGCGTAGAGGGGCTCCTAAGAGGGCTAAATCCCCTATCAGGTCTAAGAGTTTATGACGAGCGGGCTCATTTTCAAAGCGGAGCGGTGTATTGTTAAGGACGCCCTGCTCTACGACTTTGACATCAGGATATCCAAATAGAGAGCCTATGCGCTGAAGCTCTTCGGAGGAGTATTCGCGGTCTACGATTACGATAGCATTCTCTAAGGTGCCTCCACGGATAAGCCCTAATCGGTGGAGCTCTTCTAACTCGTATAACAGGCAAAATGTACGAGCAGGAGCTACGTCTTTGGCAAAATCCTCCCATCGAACCAGAGTGGCAGGCTGGATGCCCAGCACTTGAGAATTGTAATCCACAATCACGGTCGCTCGAAAACCATCAAAGGGAAAAGCTGCTATATCCACGCCCCGTTCTTTGTTCTGATAGTGTATGGGCTCCTCTATGTGGTAAAAGTGCTGAGGTTCTTTCTGTGACTGGAGGCCGACCTGTTGAATACTCTCTACGAAAGGTAGGGCACTGCCATCCAGGATGGGAATCTCTGGACCCCAGACTTCTATTCTGGCATTAGATACGCCCATCCCCATAAGAGCTGCAAGAAGATGCTCTACGGTGTGAATACGAACATTTTCCTTGCCGAGGGTGGTAGAGCGCATGAGGTCAACCACATGTTCGACACGGGCGGGAATTTCTACGGGCTGAGGGGTATCCATACGGACAAAGACATAGCCGGTGTTTTCTGGGGCAGGATTTATCTGGACTCGTACACTTTCTCCTGTGTGAAGGCCTATGCCTTCAAATGTTAGGGATTCCCGTAGCGTGTGCTGCTTTTGAAACATAGTTTAGGAATGCCGAATGATTTTCTCTATTTCTCGAATCTTAGGATACAGTTCGGGTAACCGCCGCATGAGAGCTTCCATGAGGAGCTGCTGTCGTACTTCTTGAGCGGGGGAGCCACGCCACGATTTACCAGGTGTGGTAATAGAGCGTGAAATGCCACTTTGAGCCGCAATAGAGCTTCCATCTGCTATACTCACATGGTCTGCTATACCGACCTGTCCCCCTAATCGGCAGTAGGCGCCTATGGTTGAGCTGCCAGCGATGCCTGTCTGCGCTGCGATGGCGGTATGGGGGCCTATGCGCACATTGTGAGCGATTTGGATTAGGTTATCTAACTTGACTCCTTTACCCAGACGGGTTTCTCCCAAAGTGGCGCGATCTATACAGGTATTTGCCCCTACTTCTACTTCGTCTTCGATAATTACACGGCCGATCTGAGGAATTTTTTCGTATAAGCGCTCTTCCCCCTTATAGAATCCAAATCCGTCTGCTCCAATCACTGCTCCTGGATGGACGATACACCGGCTTCCGATTTTTGTTCCTGGCATGATTACTGCGTGAGGGTAGATGATGGAGCCCTCTCCAATCTCTGCCTCCGCTCCAACATATACAAACGGGAATATTCTGACCTGGGAAGCGAGCTTTACGCGTTCCCCAATGTACGAAAAAGCCCCTATATAGGTATCTGGTGGGAGCTCCGCTGAGGGATGAATAAAACTATGTGGTTCTCGTCCCCAGTCTGGTAGGGGTGGGGATTTATATCTTTGGATAAGCGTATAAAATGCATGGTCAGGACGACGGACATAAATCTGCGTCAGGTGGGCGGGGAGAGGGCGCTTGCCTTGAAAGTCTATCGGTAGCAGTACCGCACCGGCTCGAGTGGTATAAAGGTGGTTTTCATACCGGGCATCTGAGAAAAAAGAAAGGTCTGTCTCTTGGGCTTCGGTTAAGCTGGCGAAACCTTTGAGGGATTTATTCTCATCACCGACGATGCGTTCCACTTGGACAATCTGAGCGATTGCTGAAGGAGTAAGGGTCATATACGGATGCGCTTGAAGATTTCTTCTCGGAAAAAGCGTCCTTGCAGTTCTATGTCATGACGCTCTTGGGCAACATCTTGATTACCGTTTTGGTAGGGTAGAAAAGTGGCGGCCAGGCTCTCTACTGCACTACTAAAAAGCTGCCCCAGTAAGGCTAAGTTCTCTTGCTGGTCAGCTGATAGCGTCTCGCTAAGCTGACGGAGTAGGGCAAAGCCGCGCAAAGCCTTTCTGCTGAGGCTACGGAGGGTTTGGATATTTATGTGAGAATCTTGCAGAAGAAGGAGGGTATCTTGTAAAAGCTGAGCAAATTCAGCATGAGCAAAAGCATGTCGAGCAGGCAGACCTGCGACTATTCGCGCCGATAAACCCAAAGCCATTGCAACTTGTAAGATGACGGCGACTTCGGGGGCTATCGGCTGCTGCCTGTCGGTTAGCCGCCAGAGGAGCTCACGCAGAGACAGTTCGCTTAAGTCTTGTCCACCAGTCACTGGTCCAAATACCCGTTCTGGGCACCGTTCATTGGGATCAAAGCCTTTGAGCATAAGAGATCGAATCGCGATGAGAACAAGCTCCTCCGAGGAAAGTCTTTCCACTTTCTCGCCCGCCTTCTCAGCAAAATATCGTCCGGACTCCATGAGGGCCCATTCGGGTAGGATCCCAACGATTTCAGTCTCGGTGACTCGAGCACCCACTTGCCTCGCAGCTTCCTCCACGCTTTCAAAGGCTTTATACAAAGGGGTTATTTGTAAATCCAGTACATTAAGACTCACCTGGGCAAAGCCCGTCTCTGGTAAAAACCAACCGATAGCCTGTACTTTGGGGAGTCCTCCTGAGCTCTCTCTCACTGATGCAGCGATTCGTTTAGCTATGGCTTCAGAGCGAGTATTCAGGGTAAGATTGAATGCGGCAATAAAGTCTCTGACGCCGATTGCCGTTGCCCCTCCTCTCACATTCAGAGCGATGGGGCCAAAATCTGGTGCCCAAAAAGGGTCTCGCAGCTTCTCTGAAAGCTTTTCATAGCCCCCCTTTCTAATAGCAGGGAGGAGACGCCGTTCAGGGCTTCGAGCAGAGTCGGCATACAAGTACACCGGCAAGCGGAAACTATTTCCTATCTCTTGGGCGAAGCTTTCTACCCGCTGGAGAAGCCATCTTTTTTCTACCCCTCTATAAGGGATGAAAGGACATACATCCACTGCGCCTATCCGAGGATGCACCCCCTTGTGATTGCGCATGTCTATGTGCTTCAGAGCTACTTCGTAGGCTGAGCGAGCGGCGGCAAAAACTGCTTCTGGTTCGCCTCCGAAGGCGATTACGGTACGATTTACGGTGGCTCCTCTATCAACAGCCATTACCTTGACCTCTGGAGTAGATTTGATGGCTTGAAGAATAGCTTCAATGATCTCTTCTCGCTGTCCCTCGCTGAAATTCGGCGTGCATAGAAGCACGGGTTGCATGTAGGCAAACTTACGAAATCAGAACCGCACACCGATGACTAAAATGTCATCTACCTGTGGATATTTGTCACCCATCCAATTTTCCAACTCTACTCGGAGAGCCTCGGCTTGAGCGTCAGGTGAAAGAGGGCCAAGCTGAGCTAAAAAGCGCTTGAACTTTTTACTCATATATTTGCGCCCCTGAGGTCCACCAAACTGATCCCCGTAACCATCTGAAGAGAGATACAACCATGATCCCTTAGGGGGTTCAACTACATGAAGTGTGAATACTTGTTGGGGTGGGGCAGCAGCACCACCGATACCTTTTCGGTCGGCCTCGTATTCTCGGATTTCTTGGGAGTCTGGCGACAGTATCCAGAGGGGGCGATTGGCACCAGCATACAGCACCTGCCCGTCTTCAAAGCATAGGAGGGCAATATCCATTCCGTCCTGAGAAGTAGAGCCTGGTATGTCTTGTCGTAAAGCACGACGCAAAAGCCGATGAGCAGCACTCAGGATTTCATCTGGACTGCGTAGCCCTTCTCCGAGCACTGCCTGGGTGAGAGTCGCAGAAGCTATCATGGTCATGAGGGCGCCAGGTACGCCATGCCCTGTACAATCAGCCGCAGCGATATAGACCTTATCACCCACAGCAGCAAACCAGTAGAAATCTCCACTCACTATGTCTCTCGGCCTCCAAAAAATGAAGCTTTCTGGGAGATATTCTCGGATGAGCTCTATAGGGGCGACCATACCCTGTTGTATGCGAGCCGCATATTGGAGGCTTTCTTCTATTTCCCGATTTTTTTGCTCTATAATCTTGTAGGCTTCTTCTAATTGGCGGCGGCTTTGCTCTATCAGTTGTTTCTCGTATTCGGCTCGCTCGCGCTCTACGGCGAGACGAAGGGCAGCGGCTTCTTTTTGCCGACGCTGATCTTCTTCACGCTTGCGATCTGTAACATCTCTCAAAGTGAGAAGGTACCCTTGAATAATCGGGTCAGTATAGAGGGGCTGACCAATCGCATCAAAGTACCGCCAGTAGCCCTCGCGATGCTGGAGGCGAAGCGTGAAAGCGGCAGACCCTTGCCGTTGTGTAGCGCTGCCTATGAGGGGTTTATCTTCTGGGTGGACAATTTCGGAGAGTTCGTGCTTCTCCATATCAGTGGGAGCGTAGCCCAGGGTACGCTGAAGGGAGGGGCTGGCGTAAGTTATCCCTCCGCTTTTGTCCAGAATCAGAAAGACATCGGAAGCGTATTGTATCAGGGCTTTGTATCGCCCTTCTACGCGGAGAATGGCTTCGCGTGCTTCTAAGGCGGCAGATTCTTTGTAGCGCTGAGCAGAGCGCCACAGATTCCAGCCGAGGAAAGCCCCAGCGCTTACCGTGCCAAGCCAGAAAGTAGATATCAAATAGCCCTGCCATCCAGGCCTCACCCACAAAATAAGTAGTACACCTATCACACTTAGAGCAATAGCGATGCTACCGAAAACTATTCCTTCGCGGCGCAGAGATAGAGTTTGACTTCGGGGGCGCATCGCCGACAAGACCGTGGCCATTTCTCTTGCCATACTTAGAAAATCGGAAATGGATAGACAATACCTCTTTCCCGATAAGTGTACCCTATTTGGTACTGCATCATAAGCTGTAATCCTCCAAAAGCCGTAGGCGTCGTAGCTCGCCGAGTCAACAGGCTGTAAGAAAGCCCTAAACAAAGCCCTTTTTGGAGTGTAAAGCCTGCCGTGAGGGCATATTGGTCTCGTGCTCGGAGGCTAGCCCCTGCTATGATTGATCCCACAGGGCGGGTATGCCAATATCCCCCTTCATAAATCACGAATTCGGCTAATATGCCTCCGCCTATCCATGAGCTTTGATTGGAGCGGCTAAGGACTACATTTCCTACAAGCTGGAGGGGAGATCGAGTAAATAGACGCGCTCCGCCGTGCACCGACCATAGAAGGGAGAGACGAGCTGTATTCTGTACCAAGAGCCCAATGCTCGGCCGATTGATTCGAGCGACAGAAAATCCCGCAAATGGTACTACTTCTACATTCCCAGGCACTTTTTGCGTTCTATAATACAATGCACCTAACCCTACATCGGCGTGCCATATAGTAGAACGTTCAAAACTTTCGGTAGTCGGTCGTGAGAAAGTAATCCCATCAAACTGATCTTCAAAGTACAAATCGTTGGGTTGTACGGAGCGGTTAACTATCCCTGCATAAATCCCAGCTCTTAGGTGATCATATCGCGCTCGGGGCCCAAGAGGGGCTTCGTAAGCAAAGTTGAGAATAGCCTTCACTTGTCGCCAGCCCCCAGCAGCATCAGAGAGTAGTAATCCACCTACGCCTGCGGGTAGCTCTCCCAGACGAAAGGGAGCTTCCATGCTTATCCACGTAGTACTGAAGTTGGTGAAACCAGTCGCAGGACGGAACTGGTGAGAAAGATTTAGACGCATTTTGCCATCAATCAGCCCCACTAAGGCTGGGCTAAGCGCTTGTGGCTGAGACCACAAGCCAGTCGGTAGCAGCTCCTGAGCTGCTAAGCTATCGCACAATATGAACCACCCCAGTATAAGTGAAGAGGCCCTCATCTGGAATCAAGATTACCGCTCTATAAGAATAGCTTCCTGCATCCAAAGGGAGACCATCTTTCCCCTCGCCTTTCCATTCAGAGATATTATCACCTGCAAAGACAATTTGCCCCCACCTATCAAATACTTCTAAGCGGGTAAAGTAGAATCCTTCCTCTATGGGCAGAATACGGAAAGAATCGTTTTTGCCATCTCCATTAGGTGAAAACGCATTAGGGAGATATACCCTTCGCGGCAAAATCTGGATACAGTCTGTGCATACATAAAAATCTGAACATCCTAACCGATTTTGGACGTACAAGACCACTGAGTAAGTCCCAGGTGCCGAGTAAGCATGTTGTATGATCGTTTGGGTACTATCAACGGTTATTCTACTTAGATCGCCAAAGTCCCAGGTGTAGGAGTTTGCCCCCTGGGATTGAGAGGTAAAGGTGATTCGCGGATCATTCATGGTAGTAATTCGAGGAGATGCATCAAAAGCCGCTCTGGGAGATTGAGCTACCTGTATAGGAAACTCGTCTACGCTTTCACACTTACCTTGTCTCAAGTATATGCAGAAAGTATCCATGCCCGCAGGTAGTACCCCGGCATCATAGGAAGCCCCAGTTGTCAGAAATCGAGGGTTAGTTCGGGTAAATCCTCCACTCGCCATGACTGAAGTTATACTTCCTCGAAACCACAGCAAACTATCCATGGGAGGAGAAGCTGATAGGCTAAGGGCTACGTTATCACAAATGGTGTTGGGAGCGACGATTTTTACCTGCATACCAGCGTCTATATACACAGAATCTATATATGTTGCGGTGCCACAGGTAGTTCCGCTTACTACCCACGCTATACGAATCCACTTTCCTACATCACTCGGGCCGGGTATATAGTAAGCCTGAGGACTAAAAACATTTGGATAAAAGCTACCCGAAGCAGTGTCAGCTATCCAGACCCCCCCTGTACCGGAAAATACTTCTCCGAAGAGAGCCACACGTCCTCCCAAACAGATAGTATCCGACTCAGGCGGTATAGAAAAGGCACCACTTGCATCCGAGGGTAAAACCGTAGCGTATAGACATAGGGTATCCTTCCGGGTGTCTCGACATTGGGTAGTGTCTTGGGGGAGAATAACCCAACATATCCGTACTTGCCCGGTATCACTTGGGGCAGGGATGTATTCTCCTTCTGGGTCATTGGGATAGGGAAAAGTACCTTGTCCATCGGGCGTGTACCAGACCCCAGGCCCCTCTGCATATAACTGAATAGTGTCTCCCACGCAGATAGGGGTTTGCAGGCCGTAAAATTCTCTTACCAATCCGGTGTTTGAAACATTGAGTGTCAGGGAGGTGCTCGCCACCCTGCATCCACCATAGTAAAGGATGACTTGGTACTCGTGATTTCCGGGCGTCAATGGGGGGGTAGTATACGTAAGCTGGGTCATGCCCGTGCCTTCATTTGTGATAGGAGTCCATGTAGAACCGGTATATTTATGCCACCGCAAACTGTCATAGCCAGGAGGGGCTCCGGTGAGGGTAAGTTCTGCCCTCTGACCAGGACATGGGGTGGTCGGTGATACTGTGATGGTGCCTCCACTGGTTGGACAGGGCAAAATAACTACCTGCTTGTCTACTTTTTCTGCACATGGACTTCCAGGAAGCGTGTAAGTGACATTAATGGTATCTATCCTGGGCGGATTCGGTATGGGGGTGAATGTAATAGAGCAAGAAGTTTGGTTATTACAGGCGAGAGGAGAGCTGCCTCCATCATAGGTTATAGCCCATGAAGAAGTGAGCGGCGTTTGAGACAGTGAATAGGCCGCACTCCCTCCCGCATAAATGGTATCTCGACCATAGATGACTAACTGAGCAGGTTTAGGAGCAACAGCTACATTCCTACTTGCAATGGTCGCGCCGCAAGAGCATTTTTTATATATGCCGATTACCTGTACTGTATATGTACCGCCAGTGGGAAAACTTAGAGAAAACCGATAGGTGCCTGAAACGAGAGTAACTATATTCGGATAAATTACTGGTGGAGAAGGCGAAGGTGAGATTCTTTCAGCAACTACTAAAAAACTGTCCGGTAGAAAGGAACCAGACATGTTTAGGATGAAAGTAATAGGTCTGTCAGGGCAGACGGGGGAAGTGGAAATTGAGATATTTGGTGGAGAAGAAAAGGAAAACGAAGGGCATAAGGATATGGTATCATTCTGCCAGGTCATTCTATTTTTCAAGCTTTGTAGCTGGGAGTTGAGTACCGCCGCAGGGCTGCTATTCCAGATGAGGGGGCTGGTAAGGTTTTGACCGCAAGTCGATAAGGGAACTCGTAAAACTATCAGCGTGTCTAAGCTATCCAGGATATCACCTGGGGGAGTGAAACCAATTTTTCGTCGGACTGTTACATTCACTTGGCCTCCCGAGACAGAGTAGGTTAGGGTGTCGTAGTAATTATCGTAATGAAACTTATTTCGGTATAAAATGCGGGCTCCACTAAAATTTAGGGCTGTGGTATTGTAGAAGAAAGGAAAGTTCGAGGAGGCGAGGGTATCAACTGGATAGGTTAGATCAAAAGGAGGACTACGCCTCATGCAAAGATAGACGTCGATAGAATCGGGGGCGTTGGGAGTTGAGCTTGGTTGATACCTCTGTATAAAGAAGGCAGTGTAAGCGTAATTGTTCTGGGCTAATAGATGCGTGGCAAGTAAGAAGAAAAACCATGCCTTACGGCGCATAGGAGATAGGCAAAGAAATAGTTTCCTTTTCGGTGTGAATGCTTATATGGTATAAGCCTGCGGATAGAGAAGGCAAACTAATCAGTTTAGCTCGGCCAGTTTCAATAGTTTCGGTTTGGCTGTATAGGAGTCTTCCTGTGGCGTCGCGAATAAAAATCTGAGCATGACAAGGCTGGGGAGCTTCTATCCAGAGCTTGCCAGTGGTGGGGTTAGGGTATATGCGCCAGTCCCTATCCACGAGGATGCCCACTGAGGTACTCCGCCACACCAATGTATCTGTACGACCAGCGCTTCCGCAGACATGATGTACTTCTGCGTGATAGCTCCCCTCGACCGCAGGAGCATAAGACAGTCCCTCATGTACCAGTACGCCATCTTTATACCAACGGATAGATAAGTTTTCTGGGCGAAAGTCAGAAATATCCGTCACGGTGAACTCACCATCTCGCATTGCCAGCCTAAGGCGTGGAAAATCAGGACAAAGTCTGAGAGGCGGAGGATCGATATAAGTGAAATGAGATTTGGCTCGTACGAAGGGAGCGAGTACGATTTCGCCAGTAATCATACTCCAGGTCAAATGTAGAGTGTCATTGAAGTGCAGGACGGGAGCTTTCCAAGCGCCTATCAGCGACCAGTTCGCAGAGAGAGGAAGTCCATTAGAAGGGACCTGAGTGAGTAGGTTTAGGCTAATCCGAAATTGGGAAGGCTCCTCCTCCCGGGCTGTGAGATAGAGGGGCCGATAAAGATTGGAGTTAGGAGCGCTCCATTGACCGGTCATAGATACACTTGCAGTACGCCAAGCTATGGAAGTGGCTGGGCTGCCCACTAAGACGAAGTTGGCTCCGAGCGGGATCTCACTACTGCGGCCTCGCCAGTAAAAGGCTACTTCCACATAATCGCCTACCATCCGAGCGATGGCCTGAATACTATCTTGCGCCCACGAAACAGCCAACAAACCAATGTAGGGGAACCATTTCATAGTTCGGTACTTAGGAGAAGATTCTGATTTTTCTTCAAAAGCTGAAGGTCTGCTTCATCTACCTTGTTGTCACCATTGAAGTCGGCTCTAAGGTCCTGCTGCTTCTGAGCTAGAATGAAAAGTTCAATATCGTACGCATTAATCACGGGGTGGGGCTCTTCTGGCAACTGGCCGAGTTCTCCAGCTGCTAAGTAGACGCGTCCATCTCGAAGAATGTACCCACTCCCCCGGTGGATATGTTTAGGGTTGGTGAAGTCCAACTCTTGTTTCTCTACTGATAGGTGGATAAGTTTAATAGGTAAATATCCAGGAGCCTGGAGAATCACTTCTTGGGGAAGCTCTCTCGCCGGCAGCTGGAGCTGAGCCTGACCCCCACGTACAAATGCCTTAATTACCCTTTTGCCTGAGAGATAGACAGCTTGTAGCTCTACTTCGCCTTCTGCCTTAGCTTCAAAAAGGACCCGTACTTTCCAGGTAGTCAAAGAGTCAGATGTCAAACTATTATACAGCGACTTAGGTAGAAAGATGGAGCTCTTTCCGCCATACATCCATCCAGTCCCAACTACAAAGATTAGCCATTGCATGCTGAGGCAAATATACACATCCATAGGCGCGCCGTGGAGGATCGTAAATAAGAGTTTGGATTTGTGGTATGAAAAAGTGGCTAAGTGGTAAGGCGTCTAACCTGACATGCGATGCACAGCAGGTAAATCATGCACTCGGAAAGGCTCCAGTAGAGGGTGAAGGCTATCTCTTAGTATCCAGTCAGCTACACCTTTTCCAATCAGAGGTAGAAGGAGAATACCGTTTCTGTATAAGCCATTTATGAAATACAACGAGGCATCAGGGGTTCTGTATAATAGAGGGTGTCGTGAAGCGGTGGCTGGTCGCAGCCCAGCCCATAGACGCAGAATTCGGCGTTCATACAAATCAGGAAATGCGTAATAAGCTCGGCGTAAAATGTCTAATACCCCTCCGACCGTGAGAGAGAAGTCTATTCCCTTTTCTTCAACGGTGCCCCCCAATATGATGTAATCGCGTTTAGGGACCGCATATCCATATCCCGTCATTTTATTGAAGTAGCGAACTGGGGCAGGAAGCCAGTGGGAATCGGGATTCTCTATGGCAATCATTTGACCTCGGACAGGATACACTTTGAAGGGGAGGTCCAATCCCTCTAAAGGGACCCCTGTACACACGACTAAGCGCTCAACGAGATAGATACCATTAGGCGTGTGCAAACGGTAACCATCTTTCTCTGGTTCTATCCGGGTAACGGGAGTTTGGGCAAGGATAGTACCGCCTGCGCGCTGGATTGCTTCGACGAGCCGATTGCGTAGAAGTTCCGGAGCCACATGCCCTTCATCAGGGGCATAACTGCCCGCTGGTACTCGCGGTGAGAGCATAGGTAAGCGCTTCCGAAGCTCTGCTCCCTCTATCCACTCTACACGGAGGCCCTGTGACAGCTCAAATTCCACTCGTCTCTGCACATAAGGAATGTCCTCTGGCAAAAGCGCAAGCTCATAAGTGCCCGATTCTACGTATCCGATATCGCCGAGCTCTGCTGCCCAGCTGCGGTACAATTCGCGACTGTGGATCATCGCCCGCAGGAGGGGAATCTCCTCATATTCGGCTTCATAGGCGGGCGAGAGCATCCCACCCGAGGCGATCATAGCGCCGCTACCGGGGGAGTTGGCCTCGAATATCACGGGAGCCCTTCCTTGGGAGGCGAGTCGCCAGCCTATCCCCAGTCCAGCTGCTCCGGCTCCGATTATCCCAATCTCAGCCACCTTGCCGGGCATACACGAGTTCTACTTGGTCGTCCTCCGATAAAATCGTATCTTTCCATTGCGAACGCGGGATAACTCGGCGATTCACTGCCACAGCGATGCCTACCCGCTGAGAATCTATATTTAGCTGTTTGAGAAGGGATTCAATACTTACGCCCTGAGTTAGGATAATGGGCTCACCGTTGAGCTGTATGCGCATAGGATAGAAATACTTTGGCTGTTTCCTGAATAACCTTTTCTATTGGAGTGTAACGAAAATCAGGATAGGTGCGAGTGATTTTGCTTCCATCATACAAGAAGTCTGCGCTGGAGGTGCGAGCCGTTTCGCGCGTAGCAGCGGCTGGAAGTCCCAGCCAGCGACCTACTTTTTCCATCATCCAGCCTACCCCCACCGCTAAAGACTTGGGTACAGGCAAACGGGGAGGCTTCTTTCCTATCGCACGGGCGATTTCTGTGAAGAGCCGCTGATACTTCCAATTCTCTGCTACGAGAATGTATCTTTCACCCCATCCGAGCGGATGCTTTTCTATACTGAGGAAAATCGCTTTGACCACATCTTCCACTCCTACAAAGCCATTGGTTCCGACAGGATAGGCTATGAGGCCTCGATGAACCATCCGAAAGAATGCCGGCGAACCTTTACGCCAGTCTATGTATGGCCCTAAAATGATCCCTGGATTGAATATCATGATGCTCAGTCCTTCTTCACCGCCACGCCACACTTCCTTCTCACCGAGGTATTTGGTATAACCGTAAAAAGTATTGAACGGCGAATCTTGCCAGAGGGTCGCTTCGGTAATCATGCCATCAGGCGAAGCTGGTCGCCCCAGCGCGGCGATAGAACTCAAGTAAATGAATCGCTGAACCCCAGTTTCTATCGCTGCATTGACAAGATTTCGGGTACCTTCTACATTTGTCTTGTGCATCCAGGCTCGGCTACGAGGGGAGAAACTGATAGCAGCCGCTGCATGGATGACCACGTCCACCCCACGGCAGGACTCTACAAGGGTACTTACATCCTCTAAGCTGCCTTGGACCACTTCTGCTCGGCCGAGATAAGGCTGGAGAACTGGATGATGAGGATTACGAACTAAAAGTCGGAGAGGCACAGGCTCACCGCGCCGTTCCCACTCTTTGAGAAAACTGTATCCTACAAAGCCCGTCGCACCAGTGATAAGCCACATGTGGAAAAGATACGGACTTTCAGCGAAATACTTCCAGTTGACTTTCGTCTTGAATAAGCACTTCACGCGGTTTACTTCCTCGGGCGGGGCCCACGATACCTGCCCGTTCAAGCTGGTCCATGATGCGTCCAGCCCGATTGAAGCCAACCCCTAACTTTCGCTGAAGAAGGGAAGTCGAGCCGTACTGATTGCGTACGACCAGGAGAGCTGCTTCGTAGAATAGGGGGTCGCGTTCGCTGATCTCCTCAACGGGGTCATCGTCGGTGGCATCCTGGGTAGGCGGTTCTGGCAGCTCATAGGGGGAGGGGGCTGGCTGCTGCTGAATGTAGTCGACTATGCTCTCTATCTCGGCGGTACTCACGAAGCCGCTCTGGAGCCGAATCATTTCTGTCCCCATGGCGAAAAGCATATCCCCCCGTCCGATGAGCCGTTCTGCTCCATCATCATCCAAAATAACCCGAGAATCCACGCGTGAGACGACTCTAAATGAGATGCGGACGGGAAAGTTAGCTTTGATGAGGCCAGTGATTACGTTGACAGAGGGGCGCTGGGTAGCTACAATGAGGTGTATACCCACGGCCCGAGCCAACTGGGCCAGACGGCAAATCGGTGTCTCTACCTCCTTTCCAGCCGTCATCATAAGGTCAGCCAGCTCGTCAATAATGAGTACAATGTAAGGCAGAGGTCGGTGGCCCTCTGGAACTTGCCCATCTCGGCAGCGGCGATTGTATTCTGAGATGTTGCGGACTTTGATTTCTTTGAGCAGTTCATACCGCATCTCCATCTCTTGTACGAGGCTCTGCAGGGCAGGTAAGGCATGCCGTACGTCCGTGATAATCCGCTCAGGTAGCCCCGGTATCCGAGCCAAGTAGTGATCTTCTAAGCCTTGGTAGAGGCTCATCTCGACCTTTTTAGGGTCAATCAGGACAAACTGTACCTCTTCTGGGGTACGCTTGAACAGGAGCGAAAGAATCATGCAGTTGAGAGCCACGGATTTACCCTGGCCAGTCGCCCCTGCAATCAGAAGGTGGGGCATTTGCGCTAAATCTCGGACAAAAGCCTCACCAGTGATAGTTTTACCCAGAGCCAAGGGCAAATGAGCCGAAGTTTTTTGGTACTCAGGAGACTCTAACAGCTCCAAGAGAGGAACAGTCCGAGGCCGGGCATTTGGCACTTCTATCCCAATGGTACCCTTACCAGGCATTGGCGCGATAATCCGAATACCCAAGGCGGCCAAGCTCAACGCAATATCGTCTTCTAAGCTTTTGATACGGCTAATTCGGATACCCGGAGCTGGGACCACCTCAAATAAAGTGACTGTCGGTCCGACTGTGGCGGTGATGCGGGTGAGCTCTATGCCATACTGGCGCAGAGTGCGAACAATCTGGTCTTTATGGGCTTCCAGCTCTTCTGGCGATACAGGAGGTATGTGACTTTGCTCAAGCTGCCCTAAGAGGCTGAGAGGAGGGAGGGTCTGATGAGTAGGTAGTGAAATCGTCGAAGAGGTGGCTTTTCGCCCTGATGATTCTAAGGAGGCGGAGACGAGAGGGGTAGAGCGTGATACACTGACCATCCTTCCTTCGGTAGTAGCATGTCCTGGGGTGCTAAGCTTGGGAGACGAGATTTCTCCATGGGACTGAATGACCTCAAATTCTGGGTTGCTCGCTTCTAAATAGGGGAGATGCTTAGGTTCCGAAGAAGCCGCGTTCCACTCCTGAGAAGCTTCTGAAAGAGCAGCCAAAGGGAGTCCTTCATTCAGAGGTGGAGTACTGGGTCTCAGGGGATCACTTGCCTCCGAGGGAAGGTGAGGGTCCTGCGTAGGTGAGGGTGGAGCAGCAGGGGGTTTGTACACTATTTCATACCACAGGGGGGCGGGGTTAGGAGCCTCTTCATCTGGTTCGTCGGAAAGAGGTTCAGTAGAAGCCGAAGAAGTAGCAGGGACTTCCCGTTGGTCTTTTTTCATCCCGAGCCTATTGATGTGAGGATAAACGAGAAAAGCTACCGCCGTACTCAGCAGAAGTAGCCAGGTAATGAGCAAGCCAGCGCTTCCGATGTAGAGGCTAAGCCATGCAGCTATGGCGGCACCGACGCTTCCGCACCATAGGAGATCCTCTGCCCAGCCCACCTGAACTAACCAGCCACCAAAGGTAGCGGCGAGATATATCGAAGCCGCTCCCCACCCCAGGACTTTGAGCCGAATGGGGCGTCGCTGGGACCACTGAAAAGCGACATATAACAAGCCTATGGGGAATAGAATCCCCACCCATCCAAATCCTCTGTAGATCAGTCGATGAGCAATTTTAGCACCGATCCATCCAGTAGGATTCTGAAGCGGTACGGCGGTGGGAGCGCCTTCTAAAGCGGGCAGGTCCTCCGTATAACTCACAAAATATGCCAGTACGGCGGTCAGAATATACAATCCCGTTATACCGATGCCTAAGCTCAGGAGCATTCGGCGTCGAGAGAGGACCTCCGTACCCGCCATAGAGCGAAGTTAGATACTCAGCTCAGAATCGCTCTCTTTGTCTTCATCTGGCTACCTACCTTTGAAGGGCATGTTGAGTTGGCTCGGCTCAGCCTATCAGCAGCTTAGGACTAAACATAGGTTAGTATGACTCGGGAAGTGCGTCTGACGCTCATTGGAGTCCTTACAGGATTGTTTCTAGCGGCGCTTGACCAGACAGTCACGGCTACCTCGCTTCCGCAGACACTTACGGATTTAGGTGGGCGCAACTGGTATGGATGGGTGGGTGCTCTGTATCTTTTAGGGAGTACGATTGCGGCCCCCATAGCTGGAAGGCTGACCGAGATCATTTCTCGACGAGAGGTACTAATCGGTGCATTGGGACTTTTCGGGGTCGGCTCTTTTATGTGCGGCGCTTCCATTCACTTTTCTCAGCTTTTGATGTTTCGCTTTATTCAGGGGTTAGGCGGTGGAGCCCTCTTTTCCCTTGCATTTACTACACTAGCCTGGTTTTTCCCTCCTCGGGAACGCAGCCGCTGGGCAGGACTAATAGGCGCTCTCTTTGGGGTCGCAGGGGCCTTAGGCCCCCTCTTGGGCGGTCTAATAACCGAGAATATCGGATGGCGTTGGATTTTTTGGGTGAACCTGCCGTTTCTGCTTTTCGCTATAACCTTCGTCTATCGGTTTTTTCCTTTACAAAAAGCCTCGGAAAAAACGCCCATGGATATTAAAGGGGCCCTCCTTATGGCATTGTGGACCACGCCATTGTTGCTGGCTTTCTTGTTTTGGGGGCCAAAAAGGTTAGGGTCTCCGGTATGGGGTTTGATTCTGCTGGGGATTAGCATTTTACTCCTTCGCTCCTGGATACGGGTAGAGCGTCACCAAGCTGCGCCTCTTTTCGACTTACGACTGGTGGAAATACCCACTTTTCGGTATGCTGCCCTTGCGGCCTTCTTCTTCGGGGCTATATTTTTGGCTGGGGTCACTTTTTTCCCCTTGTATTTGCAAGGGGTACTGGGATATTCTCCTCGGCAGAGTGGGATGCTCCTCTTAGCCTTTACCGTCGGTGCGGTATTGAGTACAGGAGCTACTGGGGCTTGGGTCAGTCGTCACGGACGGTATAAGCCCATCCTCCTAGGAAGTGCAATTGCTTTGACTCTGACTTTCAGTTTAGTAGCTATCTTCTTGCCATCCCAAATCTCTGTTTATGCGCTACTTGCAGGAATGGTGGGTATAGCCTTGCTTCTCGGACCATTTCAGGCTCTCCTTAGTGTCGTAGGGCAAAATGACATTCCCCAGCCTCGCATCGGCTCTGCTACAAGCGCGATTCAGTTTATGCGTCAGGTCGGCTCCACTGTCGGACTGGCTGTGGTCAATATGCTTTATGCAGCCAACCTATACGCCAGCATCCCCCCTTCAGAAGCGCTTCTGAAAGGGATTCAAGGGGTCGTCTGGGGAATGGCAGGATTAGGAAGCCTTTTGTGTGGAGCAGTATTCCTTTTACCTGATCGTCTCCTCAGTCGGACGCATTCTTCGGTGAGGGCATAACTTTGCGCCTGTGCTTGCCCTCTGGCGTAAGGAAATCTTTGCCCTTCTTCATTCCCTCATTGCTTATCTCATATGGGCCATTTTTCTGGTAGGCACTGGATTGTTTTTGTGGGTCTTTTCTGGCGGGGTGATCCAGACTGGCGCTGCTGAGATGGACGCTTTTTTCAGCATAGCGCCCTGGTTTTTGCTGTTTTTGGCTCCAGCGCTTACGATGCGCAGTTTTGCTGAGGAGTTTCGTACGGGCTCTTATGAACTCTTAGCCACTGCGCCCCTTTCTCGTTGGAGCATCGTTCTGGCGAAATACTTAGCCGTAGCCGTCGTATTAGGATTTGCGCTCGTCCCAACGGGCATATTTTATGCTTCCCTGGCTTGGCTAGCCCAACCCCGCGGTAGTATCGACCACGGCGCTATCCAGGGAGCTTATGTCGGCCTCTTTGCGCTCGGGCTCAGCTTATCGGCCCTGGGTATATGGGCTTCTACCCTCACCGTGCACACTATTATTGCCTTTTTGCTTGGACTCTTGCTGGGGTTTATATGGCTGATTGGCTTTGAGTTTGCCTCTGAACTGCCCGTAGGACGGTCCCTTCAAGAAATACTGGCTCAGCTTAGCCTGATGGAACATTACCGCAGCCTTAGCCGAGGGGTGCTGGACAGTAGAGATATTCTATATTTCCTCAGCGTGATTGCTTTGGGCTTAGGCTTAGCGCATTTTCAACTGACTCGCAGACATCCATGAGGCCTCTTGTGCAGCTTCTTATTCTTTTCGCCGCTCTAATACTGGTGTATCTACTGGGAGAGCGGTACTTTCTACGCATAGATTTGACGGAGGAAAAGCGCTACACACTTTCCCAGGGCACCAGAGAGATCCTCAATCGGCTACCCCAGAGCGTATACATAACCGTCTACTTAGAGGGGGACTTTCCCTATCCAATTCAGCGGTACAAACGAGCCGTAGAAACTATGCTCGCCGAAATGCGCGCCGTAGCCCCCAAGCCCTTCAACTACACTTTCGTCAATCCCTCCAAAAATCCTCAAGTTATTCGGCTCTTCAAGCAGTATGGCATTCAGCCCATACCTATTAATGTACGCGTCTCGCAGACGGAAACGCGTCGCCAGTACATGTATCCCGTAGCTACGATTCGCTCTGGTCAGCAGGATATATGGATAGACCTCATCAAAGGGCATTTTCGACCGACTGGCGAGATAGATCTCTTAGAAGCTGAGCAGGAAGTGGAATACAAGATTGCAGCTGCGCTGCGTCAGATTGCTACTCATGGGAGCAAACCCATCATTGGCATTCTGAGCGGTCATGGGGAGTATACCCTCTCTCAAATGCCCCAGTTAGAGGCTGAGTTGGGGAAGTTTTATCGGCTGATGCCTGTGCGCGTCCGTGAAGGTCAGGCACTCGCCCCAGCCAAAGCTTATCTGCCAGAAAGCCTCCAGAAAAAACTCTCTGGAGACGGCTTTGCTGCTATACTCATCATTGGCCCTGATAGCGCTTTCACAGAGCGGGAAAAGTATGAGTTAGAGCAGTACCTTCTGCGGGGGGGTCGATTGCTCTGGCTTTTAGATCATCATCGCATCAATCTATCGGAAGGTAATGCCTTGGTCCTTCTGCGTGAGCTCAACATTGATGATTTATTTTTCCGATGGGGGTGGCGTCCTGGGTATGATCTCGTACAGGACTTTTCCTGCGGATACATTGAGCTCATACGGGGCTACTACAATGGTCCTGTATGGGGGGCAGAAAAATGGCTCTACTATCCCCTCGTGTATATCTTCCCCTCCCATCCCATAACCCGTACGGTGGATGCCATCTTATACCGTTATGCGGGAAGCGTAGATACTATTAGTCGCCCTGGGGTAAAACATACGATTTTAGCTGTCAGTTCTCCGATGAGCCGCTCTGTCAAGGGTACCCAAATGATAGACATCAATCTCACCATTAAAAATCCGCCTAATCCCGAATCTTTCAAGGGAAAAGGTTTCCGCCCCATGGCTGTCCTAAGCGAGGGGCGATTTACCTCGGTATTTGTGGATAGGGAGCCGCCTACGGACGCCTATGCGCCTAAGCCCCCCACGGCCAAGTTTCTACCTGAATCTGGCTTGCCTGGCAAAATCATCTATATCACCGATGGAGAGTTTGCTTTGCCTGCGGAAGTACAAGGACGGGCGGCCGACTACACGCCTCTGGATAATCTCACCTTTTTGCTCAACTGTGTAGATTATCTCACGGGGGAAACTACCCTCACGCAGGTGCGTAGCCGGAGCGTGCAACTGCGCCGTCTTAATCCAGATATTCTGCGGCGCCATCCTCTGCTCATCCAAGCTCTCAACTTGGGATTACCAGTGATCGTGATGGCGGTTTTTGGGGTCGGATTATACCTTTGGCGGCGTCGCAAATACAGCCGGCCACTAATATGAGAGTTTCCTGGGCCTCGATTGGCTTACTCGTCGTGCTCCTTATCGCTATCGGCGTAGTGATATGGGGGGGCCAAATAGCTGCTCGCCGAGCCGAAGCTGAGAAGCGATTTGCTTTTCCTGACACGGGGGCCATCGTGGAGATACACCTGATAGAGAAACATGCGGATACCATTTTTCGGCGAGTGGATTTGCGTCGAACTCCAAAGGGATGGCTCATCGGAGATACATTGACGGCATTTGAGCAGCCTGTACAGACTTTGCTGCAAACCCTTGCAGGGCAGACGCCGCGAGGTCCTGTGCCTCAGAGTGCTTTGAAAAATGTGCTTTCCTTCCTCCGCGAGCACAGAATAGAAGTCACCCTTCGATTTCGAGATGGTAGAACTGAAGAATTTTATGTAGGTGGGCCGACGCCTGATCAGTTTGCCACTTACATGCTCCGGCCAGGGAGTGGTCAGCCATACGAAGTTTTTCTACCTGGGCTGCAGGGGTATCTGACCTCTCGGTACTATCCTGATCTCAGTGTGTGGCAATCAAATATGATCTTTGATGCCCGAGTCGCTGACCTTCATGCTATTCAGGTGGATTATATCGGTGAGCCTGATAAGAGTTGGCGTTTAGAGCGGTCTCAGCCCGATGCCCCGTGGCGTTTAGCTACGGAGGAACCCACAGACTCGTTTGCGGTGGCGCAGTATCTCATGGCTTATTCGGGGCCTTTCTATGCGGATGATTTAGGCTCTCTCGATTCCCTAAAAGGGCTCTGGCCCATCGCTGACGTGCAGCTTTTTCCCTGGCAAGGCAAAAAGTTTCACTGGAGCGTTTACCCGCATTCCAGCAGTCCCCTGCATTACTATGTGCGATTATGGCATTCCCCCTACTTTGTATACATCATCTCCAAGCATAGCTTGGATCGCTTGCTGTATAGGCGGGAGCAGTTTTTGAAGCGGTCAGCCTAAGAAAAATTTTGTTTGCTTTGTAGCATGCGGTTTGCTTTTACGGCGGAGCATGAAATGATCCGCCAGGCGGCGCGAGACTTTGCTCAGACAGAGCTCCTGCCGGGGGTCATAGAAAGGGATGAAACTCAGACTTTTCCGCCCGAGCTGGTTCGTCGCATGGGTGATTTGGGATTCATGGGGCTCATGGTCTCTCCAGAATATGGAGGGGCGGGAATGGATACCATCAGTTATGTCCTGCTTATGGAAGAGCTCTCAAAAGTAGATGCCTCTGCCAGCGTGATGGTTTCGGTACAAAACTCTCTCGTGAATTGGGGCATAGAAACCTTCGGTACAGAAGAACAGAAGCGGAAATACCTACCCCGTCTGGCACGCGGAGAACTTATAGGTTCCTTTTGCCTTTCTGAGCCCGAAGCGGGAAGCGATGCTACTCGCCAGCGTACCACAGCGGTGCGCCGAGGCGACCACTATATCTTGAATGGGACCAAAAATTGGATCACTAATGCAGGGCGAGCTGGCTTGTATTTAGTCATAGCTCAGACTGATCCCAGCTTGGGTAGTCGAGGAATCAGCGCATTTATCGTGGAGCGGGAATGGGAAGGCGTCATCGTAGGCAAAAAAGAAGATAAGCTGGGTATCCGTGGCTCGGACACACATACGATGATATTCAATGATGTGCGTGTCCCAGTAGAAAATCGTATCGGAGAAGAAGGTTTTGGCTTCAAATTTGCGATGAAGACGCTGGATGGAGGTCGGATTGGTATAGCGGCGCAGGCTTTGGGTATTGCGGCTGGGGCATTTGAGCTGGCCTTAAGATATAGTACCCAAAGGTCGACTTTCGGCGTTCCCATCGGCAAGCATCAGGCTATCGCTGCCAAGCTGGCCCGTATGGCGACCGAGATAGAAGCTGCGCGTCTTTTATGTCTGCGAGCTGCGGAAGCTAAGGACAAACACCAGCCTTACGGGCTTTTAGCCTCTATGGCGAAGCTCTATGCTTCTCGCACGGCGATGTGGGTGACCACCGAAGCTGTACAGATTCACGGAGGCTATGGCTATGTGAAGGAATATCATGTGGAGCGGCTTTTCCGCGATGCTAAAATCACAGAAATCTACGAGGGTACAAGTGAGGTTCAGCGGATTGTTATATCTCGAGCCATAGCGCGAGGTGAGAAGCCCTTGATTACCGCTTGAAGTTGGGGAGCGTTAGAATCGTTTGTCACTACCCTTCTTATACGAAGTAAAAATCTTCGGAAAAGGGAAACGCAGGCTTCCTCTGGTAGCGCAGCTTTTCGTCTCATGAAGGTCTTTTTTGTTCCTTTGTAAGTGTCTGTCTCGCCCCTCTCTGAAAAGCAAGCTTACTACACCTCCCTAGTAGCGCCTAAGCGCTTACCCACCATAGAGGTGCCTATTGGCGATGTGCCTGTGGGGAGTTCTCATCCTATTCGCATTCAGACTATGACCACGACGGACACCTTAGACATTGAGGGAACGGTGGCGCAGGTGATCCGTTTAGTGGAGGCAGGCGCCGAATATGTGCGTATCACTGCACCCAGCCAAAAAGAGGCTGAGGCGCTGGCTGAAATCAAAAAGCGCCTTCTTCTGCAGGGATATAGAGTGCCCCTCGTAGCAGACATTCATTATACCCCACGAGCAGCCGAAATCGCCGCTCGTATTGTGGAAAAAGTACGCATCAATCCAGGTAACTACGCTGACAAAAAGCGCTTTGAGCAGCGCTCATATACAGATGCAGAATATGAGGCAGAACTAATGCGGGTGTATGAAAAGTTCGCCCCGCTGGTACGGATCTGTAAGGAATACGGCACAGCTATACGCATTGGCGTGAATCATGGCTCTCTCTCTGATCGCATTCTCAATCGGTACGGGGATACACCCGAGGGCATGGTAGAATCGGCCATGGAGTTTGTACGCATGTGTGAAGCTGAGGGATTTTATCGAATCGTCATTTCCATGAAGGCCTCTAATCCAGCAGTGATGGTAAGTGCATATCGGCTACTTGTGGCGCAAATGCGGGCCCATGGCCGATTGTACCCCATCCACTTGGGCGTAACCGAGGCTGGGGATGGAAGCGATGGGCGCATCAAATCTGCGCTCGGAATTGAAGCCCTATTGCTGGATGGGATCGGAGACACGGTGCGGGTCTCGCTCACTGAGCCGCCCGAGAATGAATTGCCTACTTGCAAAGCGCTGGTGAGTTTCGCAGAGGCATATAGAGACACAGCGCTACCCTTACCAGAGCCAGAGTGGATAGGCGGAGGGATCCATCACCAGAAGTTTTCCCAGAGAAGTGTGGGGCGCATCGGCGGCATCTACCCGGCGATAGTTATCGCCGATCATTCGCACCAGCTACATGGCATAGACTTGTATGGGGGGGAGCAAACGCCTGATTTTGTCTATGTAGGGGCGCAGGTGCCTGAATCTTTTCCCTCGATACCACTTGTCTTTGATTATCCTGTATGGGAGAAAGCGGCTCGACCTGAGGATGTGCCGTACTTTCCTTCGGTAGTGGCGTGGCAGCAAGCTACCTTGACCCATCCCGTGGTCAATTTCGTCAGACTTACTCCGGATGACTTGCTGAGAGGGGAGTGTAGCTTTCTCGACTCAGAGAAAGTTGTCTGGGTATTAGAAGGGGAGGGACCTCTACCAGGGCGGCTGATTAGGTGGATGCGATTATTCGCAACTAACAAGGGATACTTTCCGCCGATGATAGCTCGCCTCGCTATTGAGCCGCCTAAACATAGTCCAGAACCGCGTCCTGCCCATGCGCTTGCCGTGGAAGCTGCTGCCCAAGTGAGTCCCTTCCTCACGGATAGCCTAGTGGATGGATTGTGGCTTTTTATTGCTGGTCGTCCGCCAGCAGTGGGAGTTCGAATGGCTTTTGACCTGCTGCAAGCGGCTCGTTTACGGATTATTCGTACGGATTATATCGCTTGTCCCTCGTGCGGACGCACCCTCTTCAACTTAGAAGAGGTGACGGCTCGCATTCGAGCTCGCACCAATCATCTCAAAGGGCTCAAGATCGCTATAATGGGATGCATTGTGAATGGCCCTGGGGAGATGGCCGACGCGGATTACGGGTATGTAGGCGCTGGACCTGGGACGATTCATTTGTATCGGGGCAAGGAAATCGTTCGCAAAAACGTCAGAGAAGAAGAAGCCTTAGAAGCGCTGATTGAACTTATTCGGGCTGATGGCCGATGGATTGAGCCGCCGGATACATCGCCCCCAGTTGTAGAGCCGCTTGTTTGAGCATTTCTACTGGGCGAGCAAAACACAGCCTTAGCCAGCCTGTATTTCGTCCATCATGGTAAAACGGGCTTAGGGGGATAGTAGCCACCTTGGCTGCTTGGGTAAGGTACTCAGCAAGGTGGAGGTCCGTAAGCCCATTATCAGGCGGGCGTATCAGAATAAAGTAGCCACCCTCTGGGGGGAGTAGAGGTAGGTTAGTATGGCTTCTCAGAAGTTCGGTAAAGAGTTTGCGACGCTCTAAAAGCCCCTCGTGGAAAAATAATACTCGATCAGGATTTCCCTCGAGGTATCTGGCCGCAGCTACCTGAAGTGGAGTCGGCGCACAGAAAGTGATAAACTGATGTACTGCTCGAATTTGGGCGGTTAGCTTGGCTGGGGCTGCGATATATCCAAGGCGCCAGCCCGTAGTTCCGAGGATTTTGCCCAAAGAGCCGATAATTACGCTTCTCTCGCGCAAGAGGGGGGATTGGCGCACACTGCGCGGCGGCAAAAGTGTAGCTTCAAAGGGGTCTGGATGCCAGTACATAAACTCGTACGCCTCGTCTACGATGATATGCAGGGTGGGGTACCGTCCCAATAGCTCCTCCAGGGTCCGAATGTCTTCAGGATGCAAAACCCTCCCGGTAGGATTGTGGGGAAAGTTGAGTAGAAGAAGGCGTACCCCTTTCTCCAAGCGAGCTTCCACTGCATTCCAATCTAAGTAGGCTCCCTGAGGAGTGATTTCTATTGGGATGGGCTCGGCTTGTACGCCTCCCATCTCAAAGGCGGGTAGATAGCTATCGTAGGCCGGTTCGATGAAGAGAGCTCTATCCCCAGGCAAGGTCAGGGCCTGAATCGCCGCAAATAAGGCCTCGGTAGCGCCAGCAGTGACGGTGATTTCTCTATCTGGGTCATAAGCCGTCCCAAAGAACCGCTCAGAGAGGTGAGCTATGATAGCTCGTAGCTCATACACACCTGCTGGCAGGCTGTATTGATGGAGGGTATGGTCACTGAATGCTCGTTGAGCTTCTTCCATGAGGCAGGGGTCTGGCGGAAGCCACATTAGCCCTTGGGCGAGATTGTAAGCGCCGTATTTATTGGACAGCGCTGTCATTCGGGCGAAAATGCTCTCGGTGATCGGAATGCGCACAAGGAAATGTAAGGAAAAAAACTTCTTTACGGACCGACGGCATCGTCCATGTAGTCAGGTACACCAGGCCGCTGAATGGCCTGGCTACTGAGATACTGAATCGTCTCTAATATGACAAACGGCCCCTCCTTATCTTGATCTATGCGCAGCAAGAAGCTCCATTCGTGGTAGGGGAGCATAATCACCTCGCCGACACTGCGGATGGCAGCTTGTTGAAGGAGTTTGGGAAAAACTTCGTTTTTGATGCGCAGAAAGTGGGGATTATGGCGGTGAAGGAGCACTAATACTGTGTCAATGAGAGACATAAGGCCCCGTGTGAATCCCGCCGATAAAGCGGGATAGGTAGGAGGCACTCGGACTTCGTAAATAATATGATGCCGAATGCAGGCATGCTGCTCTATACGCACCCGGAGTTGGGGGGAGAGCCAGAGGCTCTCTAGCTTGCGTTGAGGATTCCATTCGTAGCGATACAAATAGGGGAAAAAGCTCGGCGTTATGGGGCCGAGGGAGTCGGCTGACAAGCGGCAATCGCCCGATACTGGATTTTGGCTCAATCGTATTTGAGCCCAACTCAGTCCGGCAAGCAGAAGGGCTACTCGCATGGCGTAGGATTCAGAACAATCGCTGCTTTGCCCAACTGCCGATCAGCTCGCCTAAGAGCCTGAAACACGAAATCCAACCCCTGTTGTACCGCCTCTACGATGGCATATCCTCGAGCTACATAGGCAGCGATAGCAGAAGCCAAAGTACACCCCGTACCATGGGGAGGTCGAGGAAGGGGAATCCTTTCCTGAACAAAGCGATACATGAGACGCCCATTGTGGAAAAGTAGAGAAGTGACCGTGTGCTTTTCCCATGGGTTGTGTCCACCTTTCAGTAGCCAGTAAGGTTTGGGATAGCGTTTAGAGAGCGTTTCCCCCAAGTTGAAGAAGGCCTTCTCGGTTTCGGGTATTTGGGACTCCTCAGCCAGAAGCACAGCCTCGGGCAAGTTGGGTGTGACGAGATAGGCTTCGGCGGCGAAGGCCCTGAGGCTTTCTTCTGCTCCGGGGGAGAGAAGCCGCGCCCCAGAAGTAGCTACTGATACCGGGTCCACAATCAAAGGCGTATCCCCAGCATTCTCTTTCAAAAAGGCCCATATCGTTTGTATTATCTCTACTTCTGCCAGCATTCCAGTCTTTATCGCCTTGGGGGGAATGTCAGCGAATACTGCCTCTAACTGCGCTCGCACGAAGCTGGGAGGCAAAGGGTGAACCGCCTGCACACCCATGGTATTCTGGGCCGTAAGAGCGGTAATCACACTCATGCCGTAGGTACCTACGGCACTAAATGCCTTGAGATCAGCTTGAATGCCGGCACCGCCGCTACTATCTGAGCCTGCTATGGTCAAAACGGGCACTAAGGCCATGGATTACGGATTTGTTTAGGTGTCCTGCTACGGGCCTAACAGGCGCCTGCATCTCAAAAGGCAGTCTCAGCGTCTCGGGATATACCTTCGGGCTTGTAAAATGCCTATCAGATAGACCCTTAGCTTTGTGGGGTTTGTTGTAGGGCCGCTTGCACTTTTTGGGCGGCTTCCCACAGCTCTACAGCTGGGATGATGGGTAGGCCGGACTCTTTGAGGATTTGGGCCGCCAGCTCGGCATTTGTGCCTTGTAAGCGTACTACCATCGGCACAGGAATATGTCCAATCTGCTTGTACGCCTGTAAAATACCATTAGCTACGCGGTCGCACTGCACGATTCCACCGAAGATATTGACGAGGATTACCTTTACATCAGAGTCTCGGAGGAGGATCTGGAAAGCCTTAGAAATGCGCTCCACATTAGCGCCGCCTCCTACGTCCAAGAAGTTTGCTGGCCAACCCCCTGCCAGTTTGATAATGTCCATCGTCGCCATAGCTAATCCCGCCCCATTTACCATGCATCCTACATTCCCATCCAGCTTGACGTAACTGAGTCCGGCTTCGCGGGCCTCTGTTTCCAGCGGTTCTTCTTCTCGGATGTCTCGCAGCGCCTCTAACTCCTTGTGTCGGACCGCCAAGGCATTATCTTCGATTTCCAACTTAGCATCTAGGGCGATGATTTTATCATCGGAGGTTTTGAGCATGGGGTTGATCTCTAATAGGCTAGCATCCAGTGCATCATAGGCCTTGTACAACTTTACAAGAAAGTCTACGGCATTCTTGAATGCATCGCCGGTGAGGCCAAGCTTGTATGCTATTTGGCGTGCTTGGTAGGGCATGAGGCCCATAAGAGGATTGATATAGAGCTTATGGATCGCCTCAGGGCGCGTGCGAGCGACTTCTTCTATCTCTACGCCTCCTTCTGCACTGGCAATGAGAATATCTCGCCCTGCTGCTCGATCCAGCGTCAGACTCACATAAAACTCGCGTATCGGAGAAGGTCCAGGATAGAACGCATCTCCCGTGATATAGAGCGTGTGCACGATTTTACCCTGAGCTCCTGTTTGAGGTGTCACCAGTTTCATGCCTATCATTTGGGTGGCCAGGGCTTTCACTTCTTCTAAAGATTTGGCGAGCTTCACGCCTCCGGCCTTACCGCGTCCGCCCGCATGTACCTGGGCTTTGAGTACCCAGGGACCTTTGCCAGAAGGGTCTATTTTTCGGGCGGCTTCCACGGCTGCTTCGGGCGTCTCAGCCGTGTACCCCCCCGCTACAGGGATTCCAAATCGGCTCAAAAGGTCCTTCGCTTGATATTCGTGGAGCTTCATGCAGTGCAATGTTAGAGAAAAGCCTCAATAAAGTTTCAGCTCCACCGCTTGATTAGGCGCCAGAGGCCACGTCCACGCAGCAGGACGGATTTCCAGAAGTGATTAAACGGAGATTTTGGCGGCTTTATCGGCAGGCGAATCCGAATCGTCGTCCCGCGCCCCAGCCCGCTCTCTGCTACGAAAATTTCTCCTTTGTGGTACTTTTCTATGACGCGTCGAGCGAGCGTCAAGCCGATGCCCCATCCATGCCCCTTTGTCGAAAAGCCGGGACGAAAAATCTCTTCCCATTGAGCAGCGGGTATGCCCTTGCCGGTATCTCCTACATCTATCCAGACTTCGTTTTTGCGATTCTGTACCCGTAGGGTGATTTCGCCCCCTTCTGGGGGGAGAGCATCCAAGCTATTGCGAAGGAGGTTTTCTATGACCCATCGGAGTAGGGTACTATTCATGGGCAAGGTAATATCCTGGGGTGCCGGTAGGTAGGTGAGTCGAACTCGAGGAGGGAGTCGTCTCCGAAAGTATTCCACGACATCTTCAAGTATCGGAGAGAGCGGCTGAGGTATCAGTCTTGGTTTGGCTCCTATTTTGGAGAAACGGTCGGCTATTTCACTGAGTCGTCGTAAATCATCTTCCATTCGCGGAAGAAGGCGCGGCAGCAATTCGGGAGACTCTCTCAGTAGTTCTACACTGCCTACCAACCCCGACAAGGGCGTGCCTAACTGATGCGCTGTCTCCCGAGCCAAGCCGACCCATATCTTATCCTGACGATACCGATGAGCCGTGTATAAGAATCCTATCCATATTAGTCCAGCAATGATGAATATTCCGCCGCTAATCACGGGTATCCATCGTATTTGCCTGAGGATAATCGGCTCTCCATAGTAAATCTTCAAATACCTCTCAGTACCGAAGCTCACCTTTATCGGTGCAAACTCTGATGTGTCTGCCCTTAGATAAGGGAGAAAGTCATTGATATGTTGACCCTTAGGAGAAAGGCGCAGCTCTTCCAGGTTATGGCTAAGGACTTTGCCTTTATCATTAGTCAGGACCAGAGGAACTATCAAAATGCGAGAACTATTCTCTTTATCAGGAAATAGATACTCCCAGAAAAAGTCCTTCAAGCATTCCTCGGGTGCTTGCGTAGCGTAGCGGAGGGCTGCGGCGTATAAATGGACAATATTAAGCTGCTGTTGGAGAAGTCGCTTAGAGAGCGTTCGGGCATATATGGATATTCCTACTAGAAGCCCTAAGAGGAGGCTTGTACCCAAGAAAAGCCATCGGAACCGCATTTATCCGTCCAGATTGCATGAAGTGGAAGGCTTAGGGGCATTATTGAGTCGGAGGAGGTATTCTGAGCAGCTGTCTATTCGGAAGAATCGCTGAGCTGTGGCCGTAGCCCCGAAGACGCCTAATCCATTTTGCACGTTAGTGTATTCTGGTTTGATAGTAGTGAAGTCAGTATTAGCTGGGTCATTGACTCGGAGATAATTATATAAAGCTGAGTCCAAAGCGGTAACTTGAAGCCGCCACGCTTGGCTAAATGGGCGATTGTCATACACATAAGGATAGGTAAAAGGAGAGAGGTTGGCATAAGCGGTGGTGAGGAGCTCTTTTTCCTGAAGGGTATAAGTTTGTGCGCCATTACCCTTGGATGGAATGCGTCGAGGACCGATATTCAAGGTACGTTCTATGGTGTCATTTCCTCTTACTTCCCCATAAGTAAAAGAGAAACTTATCTCATATCCTGCCCCTAACGCAGGCAGCTGGGTATCAAACTGAGGGTAAAACTGAACAATATACCGTTTCGTCAAGTCTATTACGGGATAGGCGTAGGAAGACCCCGTAAAAGCGCTACTCTCAGGACGAGCGATGTAGGGTATGGAGGGAACTACCGTCGCAGCGGTAATGTCCAAGGCAGGGTTATCTGGAACATGGACGATTAGAGTATAGCGAGTTCGCGTCTTGGGCTTCATGGCAATCTTATACACTACATGAAGAGGGAAGAAGGGGTGCTGAGGGGTTTTGACAACTGTTTCGGGGACAGCTAACCAGGTATTTTGACCATCCGTCAGCCGCACTTGGGCTGTCACGCTCAGGTCGGTTCGAGCGGCATAGGCAGCTGCATCCTCTCGTGTAACGAAGAGTCGTCCTATCCGAATGTACTGGGTGTCTGCCTCAGCTCGCAAAATTCCATATACCACTAGCTTTTCGCGCGCCTCGGGAGCGACCAGCTCTACATCTGTCCGACAGCCGTACAAAGCTGTAAAAATCATTACCTTCGTGCAAGCTTGCTTTAGCACATGACAAATATATCTCTTACTGAGCCACAGCGCCAGCTTATAGACATGTGGGGAAAATTGGCGCACTCTTGGGGAGTAGGACCGACTATGGCTCAAATATTTGCTTTGCTGTATGTGTATCCTGATCCCATAGACACAGACAGTATCATCGAGACGCTTGCAATCAGTCGTGGGAATGTCAGCATCAACCTTCGTAAGCTGCTGGAGTGGGGGCTGGTTCATAAGATTGACCTTCCCGGTAGTCGTCGCTCATTATACACGGCTGAGCGGGATGTATGGCTGATTGCAGCAAATATCATCCGTAAGCGATTTGAACGTGAAGTCGCCCCTATCAGTAGCCTTCTGCAAGAGCTTTTAGAACGCCCTGACGTTCAGTCAGATTCTCACACTATGAAAGCTCTTCGTCAAATCCAAGAAGTGCTGGCTGCTGTATATCTTATAACGCAGCTGGCTCTCCCTGTGATGGTAACCGCCGATAGAGAACGCATGCTGAGAATTTTGGAGCACTGGCGAAGGAGATTCGTCACTGCGAATGGAAATCGTTTATCAGGACGCTCTTCTGGCGGTCATCAATAAGCCGGCGGGGATACCCTCCCTGCCTAGCCGTTCAGGGTCTGAGAGCGAAAACATATTGGGATGGGCTCGAGCTCATCTGCATCCAGAAGCCAATCTCTTGCATAGGTTAGATCAGCCAACCTCAGGCCTACTGGTGATTAGCTGGGACAAGGAGACTTTTCGAGCGCTATACGAGCAGTTTGCGTCCCATACCGTTGAAAAGAAATATTGGGCCCTTGTTCAGGGGGAGGTGGAGTTTGAGGCAGCGGAGCTCACCGCGCCCATCGCGGCTGACCCTCCACGAGTGGATCCCCATCATGGCAAGCTGGCCCTTACTATTGCTCATACCGTAGAGCGGTTTCGAGGGTATTCCTTAGTTATTTGCGTGCCTGCCACTGGGCGTATGCATCAAGTGCGTCTGCATTTATCCTATTACGGTTTCCCCATAGTAGGAGATGAGGCATATGGGGGGCGACCATTATATTTATCTGCCTTTCATCGGGGATATAAATCATCTAATCGGCATCCAGAGCGTCCTCTTCATCCTCCCTATGCTATTCTGCTGCATGCAGGCTATCTCAAGTTTTTTCATCCTGGTGAAGGTCGAAGCCTGACGGTAGAGGCGGCCTTACCTTCATATTTTGAGGTAGCACTTCGCCAACTTAGAAAGTGGGCGGCGCGTTCCCTTCAGAAATAGAGTTAGGGCAGCTAATCCGTAGGCTACATCATTATAAGCCGCGACCTTGGGGGCTAGTTAGGCTTTTTATTCTCATGAGTAGCCGTTGAGGAGATTAGCGGGAGATATTGTTATTTTAGAGATGTTTATGCGAGTGGTAGAGGGTGGAGAAATAGCGGTTTTTATATTGTACATTAGCTTGGGGGCTTTGGTGGCGATTGGTGGCTTGGGGTTACGCTATTTTCTGAGGCAATATGGCACTGCGAGCCCTTCGCCTCAGCCGTATGAATGTGGAGAAGAGCCTACAGGTAGTGCTTACACTGCTTTTAGGTGGCCTTTCCTACATATTGTAGCCCTTCTTATGGTGTTGGAGGCTGAAGTGATACTGATGCTACCTTGGGTATGGTCACAAGCTTTCCTTTCCTCTACGGCATTCTGGTTGGAGCTGAGTGTGGTACTTTTACCTATGATAGGACTGTATTTCTATACCATCCGTAAGGGCTGGCTTAGCTTTTCTGAGAAGCCGAGGCGGAAGCAGAGCCTTCCTCTGACTTACCGCCAGTTGAACGCTTACTTGTTTTCACAGGGGCGAGGACCATCGTCATATTCTTCCCATCCATCCGAGGCGCCACTTCCACCTTCGCCACGTGAGACAGCCGTTCCGCAAACTCCTTGAGTAGCCGCTCACCAAATTCTGGGTGAGCAATACTTCGCCCTCGGAAAAATACAATAGCTCTTATCTTGTTTCCTTCCAGAAGGAAGTTTTCTGCATGACGCAGCTTGAAGGCAAGGTCGTGATCATCCGTATGAGGCCGTAAGCGAATCTCCTTTACTTCTATCTGGTGGAGTTTTTGTTTAGCTTCCTTGGCCTTCTTCTTCTGTTCGAAGCGGAGGCGGGAGTATTCTACGATGCGGCAGACAGGTGGATTAGCTTGGGGCGCAATTTCAACCAGGTCCATGCCGCGTTCCTCTGCCATGCGGAGGGCCTGCTCTAACGGATAAATTCCATTCAACTCGCTGGGCTCTAAGCCTACAATTCTTACCTCTGGGGCCGTAATCTCTCGATTTATGCGATAGTTGATTTCCTTACTCACTGCTTCTGCAAATATAAGCAGCTTCAGTCCTCATACAGCGATTTAGCTTCTACCTCGCCTACGAGGTAAAACAAGGTCGGAGAGTTGTCAGCATTGCTAATGATGGTGAAGCTTTTTTTCTGACGACCGATTTTTCCTGCGGTATTGAAAGATACTTCCAAGGGGAGAGAATCGCCTGGGGCGATGGTGCGCCGTTCCCATGAGAGCACCGAGCAGCTACAACTCGGCTTTATCTCTTGAATCTGAAGGGGGGCTTTGCCAGAGTTTATCACCATAAATCGGGCTTTGACTAAACTGCCCTGCGAGACTCGTCCAAAACTCTGTTCAGATGGATTGACGGTCACATGCGGGGGCTGAGCCCAGCCCCATGCTATCGGGAGAAGTAGGATACATCTGAAAATCATGCCCATATCCTTGGCAAAAATCATGCACATGCAGGTAGAGCAAAGGTAAATACACTTCCTTGACCTACTTTACTCTCTACATGAATCGTTTCTCCGTGGGCCTCTAAGAGTTCTCGGACGATGGAAAGGCCTAATCCAGTTCCTCCACTTTGGCGCGAGCGGCTCTTATCTACTCTATAAAATCGGTCGAAAATATGAGGTAGATGTTCCGCTGGGATGCCGATGCCTTCATCTTTTACGGATATCTGCACCTTTTTTTTGTCGGGTGAAAGCTCCCAAGTTACGCTAATAGACTTACCGTCTGGGCTGTATTGAATGGCATTTTCCAGCAGGTTCTTGAAGATTTTTTGCAAGGCGAAGGGGTCAGCTTCCACGGCGAGGTCTTGAACTTCCATAGCGGGGAGGCGTAGCGTAATATTCTTTCGGCGAGCGAGTGGCTCCAGTTCTGACCAGACGTCTTCTAAGAGGGGATACAGCGGCGTAGCTTCGGGCTGGATGATCCATCCGCCGCTTTCGATCTGTGCCAGGAGGAGAATATCCTGTACGAGCGAATCCATCCTATGCACCTGAGCCAGTGCCTTTTGTAAGAAAGGTAGAGCTACGCTCTCATCTTTCCAGGCCCCCTGAGCGAGGGTGTCCAGGTACCCTAGGAGGATATTGAGAGGGGTTTTCAGTTCGTGAGAGACTTCGGCGAGAAAGGCCTGTTGGGCTCGGGCAGTTTCTTCATGCTGTTTGAGGCGGTGGAGGAGGGCTCGAATGGCGCCTTCCCAGGCAGCGGTTCCGAGGAGGTCACGCAGAGTACGTTGGACTTGATTGTATCGGTGCCAGTGGTAAAGGCCCCATGCTGCGCCCAGTACTGCCATGAATGCCGCAGTGCCGAGCAGCCATCCCATCAGAGTCGGCTTAGCAGCTCTTTCTTTTTGGCTTCAAACTCTTCTTCGGTGAGGATGCCGGCATTTTTCAGCTCTGCCAGCTCCTTAAGCGTTTGCAGAATCTGCGCACGCTCTTCCGCAGAAGCCTTTTGCGTGGGACTATTGCCTGACTGCATTTGTTGGGCCATCTGCATGCCTAAGCTTAGCTCTAAGGCGGAGCGGGCCAATCCAGCCCCAGCACCGTCTCCCTTCTCCATAGCTTGACCTGCCTGAAACTGTAAGAATTTACTCATGTCCTGCACCTCCTGCGAAAGTCCTACCTTCTTGCGCAGGCGTCGCATCTCTAAGTCTTGCTCTATGAGCTGCTTTTGGATTTCCTCTGGTAGTGTAACGCTCTCCACAAGAAACCGAGTCAGCTCTATACCTACTCTCTGAAACTCAGGCTGTAATATCGGCATCAAAATGTCGCCGAGCTGGTTTGCTTGGGCGTTGATTTCGGCAATGCTACGGCCAGATCGCTTCAGAGCATGCGAAAAATGCGTAACTACCAAGCTCCGAAAGCCTCCCTCCAAAAACTCATCTATCGTAACTACGGGATCTGTCCCAGCAAACTCGCGAAAAAAGGTCGCAGCATCTTTCACCCGGATCGCAAAAGTCCCAAACGCTCTAATAGGTACGAGGCTAAGCTCAGCATCCTCTACCATCACGGGCTGCTGGGTACCCCATCGTAGATTTTGAAACTCCCGCGTGCTGACGAAATACACATCTACCTTGAAAGGAGACTCGAATCCGTATTTCCAGCCTTTGAGGTTGGTCAGAATAGGCATGTTGCGCGTGGTGAGTTCGTGCCGTCCTGGCTGATATACGTCAGCGATTTTGCCTTCATTGACCAGGATGGCGACCTGAGACTCCCGTACCGTCAGCTGAGCCCCCATCTTGATTTCCCGGTCCTCATCGGGGAACTTCCATATGAGGGTGTCCCGAGTCTCATCCACCCACTCGATAACATCTATAAATTGCCGCCTGAGAAAAGAGAATACCATACCCCAAAGGTATGCTGTAATGGCTGAATCTGTAAATGAAAGCTATTGTATTTGAGCTATGCCTGCTTTCAAAGCGTTTACCAGAGCTTGGATGTTTTCCTCAGATAGGCCCACCCAGAGGGGCAGGCTGAAGATTTCCTCATAAGCTTTGTCGGCGGTGGGAAAGGCCTGCCCTTTGCGGATATAAGGCTGGTAGGCAGGGTGTAGATGAAGAGGCTTGTAATGCACGCTCAAAGAGAAGCCTCTTGCATAGAGATAGTCTAAGAGACGATTTTTTTTCTCAGCACTGGCCCCTCGCCAAAAGACAGGGTATAAATGCCAAGCCGCAATCTCGGGGGCTGGCACCGCATAGGGCTGAATCTCAGGAATGTCTTTTAGCATTTCCTCGTACAGGAGGGCGAGATGGCGTCGCGCCTGCCACAGTTCCTCTAATCGATTTACCTGGGCTAAGGCTACAGCCGCTTGAAAGTCAGAGAGCATGTAGTTCCAGCCCAGAGCTTTCACTTCATACAGCCAAGGCCGTTCGGAGCTGCGAAAAAGGCCATTCCGCCGAAGCCCGCGAGCAATTTCAGCGAGAGCTTTGTCAGAGAATAAAACAGCTCCTCCCTGGCCAGCCGCTACAGGTTTCGTGGCGTGGAAGCTCAGCGTAGCGGCTTGACCGAAGGTGCCACACAACCGCCCCTCGTAGTAGGCAGGTACGGCATGGCAAGCATCCTCTATGAGCCAAAGGTCGTATTTCTGACACAGAGAGAGTAGCTCATCCATCGGGGCTGGAACTCCCGCATAATGCACGACGATAATCCCTACTGTACGAGAGGAAATAAGCGGCTCGACGGTTTCAGCGCTGAGGTGAAGGGTTTCATTTACATCGGCCAGAACAGGAATCCCCCCAGCATGTACGACCTCTGATGCAGTGGCGGTGAAAGTCCAGGTAGGGACGATAACTTCTGCCTCTTTTTCTCGAGTCAGGAGTGTAAGAGCTAAATGAAGCGCAGCGGTACCAGAGCTTACTACCACGACCTCTCTCTGGTACAGGCTTTGCAGGGCGGCTTCTAACCGTTCTATCCATCGGCCGCCACCCCAATACCTCTCTTCTAAGGCTTCTTGGAGATACTGGCGTTCTAAATCAGAAAGCGATGGACGATGAAAAGGGAGGTCAGGCGGTGCCATTTTCCTCTTTCCATTCAATCAGGGCGAGGGTGCCAGGCATAAAGGTTTCTATCAGGTATCGTCCTCTCTCAGGTACTTCTATGGCATCGCCGACTTGGAGGGGGCGCCGCTCAAAATACATCCAGTCAAATAGCAGTTCAAATAGCGAATGTATCCATCCCACCTCTCGCAGATCAGCAAGCGGATGGGCTAAGTTGGGGAGGTCAAATTGCTCGTATCCGGCCGTGCGGAGCCATAAAATCGTATGCCGCTCTTGCAAAAGGTCAGCCAAGGAGGGCTCTACTTCTACTGGTATCAGCCCCGTCCAGAGATGAAGGGGGGGCGTCCTTCGGGCAATCTCCTCCAATCCATCTGCAAAAATCTTCTCTGCCCATCTAATGTGATGAGCTGTATGAGCCGTAGGATTAGCTATGCCGAGAATCTCAGGGATTTGCAGTGCTTCTCGGTAAGCTGCCAGAAATGTTTCTATGGGATCGTCAGTGATGGGGAAGTGCTTTTCTATGTAAGCTGAGTGAGAGCGAAGCTTAGCTTTCTCGTCGGGAGACCAGAGACTGGCCTCAATAGTCTGGCGCATGAGATCGGGCGGGAGGGGGGCATCAACGGCTTCACTGGTGGGTTTGCTCAAAAGGAAGTATAAGTGCAGCAGCCTCATTTAGGATAAGCAGGAAACTCCTCGAGCAACATGCTGTCCCTGGCTTGCCAGCACCATATTTGTGCGCCGATTACTATTGCGAAGTACTTAGGCCAGCCTACATATCGAGCATAGCGGCGCAGTTGAGCCCATGCAGTACCCCAGAGCT
The DNA here is from genome assembly GCA_039630325.1 of Bacteroidia bacterium. Lineage (GTDB taxonomy): Bacteria > Bacteroidota > Bacteroidia > SpSt-205 > SpSt-205 > SpSt-205. The sequence goes on along the minus strand of JBCNVG010000032.1, from coordinate 1,628 downwards.
TTTCCTTAGCGGAAGTCTCGGCTTTACATTCAGCTAATAGCCATAGACTTCCATCAGGGGCACATACAGCTACATCAAATCGCCCTCCACGCGGGACGGAATACTCTACTTGGATGGCTGACCAAGGGCAGCCTTTCTGAACGAGGAAGTGAATAAACGCCTGACGTACTCGTTCCTCAGGTGTGGCGGCTACGCCAGCCTGGCGAATCGGATCCCAGAGCTTTTCGTTCATGAGGCAATCTCTTTGCCCTGAGCGCTCATAGTGCGAGCTTTCACACTGTGGATATTGTTGCTGATACGAAACCTAAAGCGCTTTCCAAACTGCGGGTTTCGCATCTTATTCAGCCAGTCTAAGCGAGCTTCTAAGTCTTTTTTCTCGACAAGGAGACGCTCTTTGGTGTATATGGCCTCTGCACGGGTGCGGAATACAAAGTCATATTCCGGACTCATTACAATGGCCTCCTCTGGGCAAACTTCCTCGCACAATCCGCAGTAAATACAGCGCAGCATATTGATTTCAAAGATGGCAGGATACCGTTCTTTGGGGTCATCCGTTTCTGCTGCTTGCATGTGGATTGCAAAAGGCGGGCATACGCGCGCACATAGACCGCAGGCTACGCAGCGCTCCTTTCCCCCTTCCATAACCAGCACAGGGCGTCCCCGAAACTCCGGCCCAAGTGTGATCGGCTCTTCGGGATATTGAACGGTTACAGGCTTTTTGAAAAGGCGTTGAAAGGTATATGCTAGTCCCGAGAGTATAGCAGGAAAGTACAAGCGGTCCCACCAGCTTAGCTTACGCTCTTCTGGAGATGCAGTCTTTATGCGCACGGCCATGTAGCAAATAAACAGAATATCATGCAGGTAGGCTCAGAATGCCATAAGACGCTGTGGCACTCTTGAAGTAAATTTAGCCGATGCAGAGGATAGCCTGGGTAGGCTTATTCTTGCTATTTATCACTGAGTATGGCTGTCAGCGAAAAGAAAGAAGTCCTGAACCTTTTCCGACGACTTTCCAGTATGCAGATTTTGAGGTGGAGGTGAATGGTGAATGCTTCATTTTGCGGCTTCGGGATTCGGTCCGTATTACCCAGGCTCGTTCCATAGTGGGGCGTAGTTCTCCGCCATTCTTTCCAACAGGTCGCTTGAAGCGAGGTGGGGGTAACTTCAATATTTGCCAGGGACGGCACTGGAACTGGCATCTTCATCCGGATAGCGTGGAGTTTGTAGAAGTGGCTGTGGAAGTGTGTGATGGTCGGCCCTCTGATATAGAAAGCGCCCTTTCATATTGGATAGATACTGTGGGGTTTTATTGCCCTTGGGGAGCTTGGATAGTGAGAGAAGTGCCACGCTAAGTCCCTTTCTCCGCCTAAGTATCTATTGTAGGCTATTCAGACGAGTATGTCTCCTCAAAAATAAAGCTAAGCGATACAAGCTGGGTTGTTCTATCCTTGTTTGGCATCTTGATTGAGATATTGCTTCATGTTGGGTATATTTGCTATATGACGCTTTCAGAACTGCGGGAGATGGCACGGCGTCGGGGTGTGCAAGTAGATGAGGGATTATTGGAGCTTCTGGCGGAGATATTATCTGAGCGTTCTTCTGAGTTTGATCGGTTATGGAGTCGGATA
>JBCNVG010000031.1:0-28612 GCA_039630325.1 Bacteroidia bacterium | reverse complement strand
CAGCTACCGGGGTGGTACTCAATCACTTCCCCATTGGAGCTGAACGAGCACAGTATATCTTCGCTGTGGGCTACCCGTTTTGACCGAACAGATTAGTTTTCCATTTTTACCGATTAGGTAATGTTTTGAGCGACTTATGATAGAAATTAGGATTGTAAGAGAAGAGACTTCCGTAAGTTTGTAGCATGCGCAAGCTAATCGCCTTCATAGGCTTAAGCTTAGCCCAGACGATTTTCTACAGCGAGGACTTCAATGGTGTAGCGCCAGGGGGCACGCCTCCAGGTTGGTCTCTCAATACCACTGATTCCAATAGCATCAGCAATCCCTTCAACTTCTGGCGAGTAGATGCGAAGTATGGGATGCATAATATATCAGTCCTTACAATTCCCGTACCGCCCTATACGATCCCTAATCAGCCCCCTGGTATAACTGGCGGTCCGCAATCAAACTTTTTATATATTAGTGTAGAATGTGATGGAGTTGCCATCTCATGTACACCCGACTATCCCGTAGCATACTTGGCGGGTGCAGGAGATAGAAGTTTTGCTCGCAGCCCTCAGATTAACATCCCAGCCGGGAGCGGTACGGTGAAGCTAAGCTTCATCTGGATAGGCGAAGCAGGCGGTGGCTCTTACGGAGAAGTATACTTTCGAGAAGGTAGTGGCCCTTGGCGGCATCTCACTTCGCGAAGGGGAAGCAACCAACTAATGAACCATGGCAGCTCCTGGTACAAGGATACGATTACGCTCAACCTCTCTACTCGTCCCACGACGGTGGAGATCGGCTTTAGATTTGTGACAGGATCAGGCGGAAGTGATCCTTCCTTTGCGGTGGATGAGGTCAGAGTATTTGAAGAGACGATCACTCCTACCTCTCCTTCTTTGGATTTAGTGTCAGCTACTCCCTCCACTGTATGTGCCGGGGCTAATGTCTCGGTCACCTACACGGCTCAAAACTTTCCTTCAGGAACCACTTACACGGCCCAACTGCTTGATGGGAGTGGGAATATAGTGAGCTCCGCCTCTGGCACAAGCCCTATCACATTACCAGTGCCTAACATCATTCCCAGTGGGAGCTATCGTGTGCGAGTGGCCGCCAGTACGACCCCTCCTACCTACAGCGATACGCTCACCGTGACTGTGATAAATCTACAAAGCCTTTCTTGCTCCGCTCTCCCTAATCCAGCCCTGCCAGGCAGTTCAGTCACATTAGAAGTAAGGGGATCTGGGCTGCCGACTGGCCCCTTCAATGTAACTGTTGATCCTGGTGATGGGAGTGCCCCCCTCTCTCAAAATGGAGTAAATGCCTTCCCTGTAAGTTTCACTCATACTTACGCCTCCGCCGGCACTTATACCGCCACTTTCACCATAACCCATCCTACCTCAGGCTGTACAGGCACCTGTCAAGCTACAGTACAAATTGGGGGTGAAAGACTCACAGCCCTGGCTCTACGCGACTCTACTGCATGTGCGGGAGATAGTTTCTATGTAGATTACACCAGTCTCGGCATAACATTTGCCAGCGGAAATGCCTTCACGGTAGAGGTACGCGATGGCAGTGGAAACTTAGTAACTTCTTGCGCTACAAACAGTACAGCCTCCAGCGGCTCCTTAGGCTGTCAAATACCTGCAGGAACGCCTAATGGCAGTTATTCGGTGCGTGTCGTAAGCAGTAATCCCTCCTACACCAGTAATACGCTCACTCTCAGAGTGCGTTCTGCGCCTGTCGCAGATTTTGCTCCTGACGCTAATTTGCGATTCTGTGTAGGTGAGCCTATTGCTTTTACAGACCGTTCGCAAGGTGCCATTCGTGTTCAGTGGGATTTCGGCGACGGCCAAACCAGTAGTAGTTCCAATCCCACTCACACTTATGCCCAGGCAGGAACTTACACAGTTACCCTCGTGGCTTCGGTAAGCGCCACCTGCACAAGTCGCGTACAGAGGCAAATAGAGATTCTGCCGACTCCTCAGGCGAGTTTTACGGTAGACCCACCGTCTCTCACCCTCCCGGATGCGAATACCGCCAGCTTCACTAATACGTCCACGGGAGCGGTGAGCTATCAATGGGACTTCGGAAACGGACAGACCAGCACCGCTGTCAACCCTACAGCCACATATGATAGGGAAGGCGAATATGTGGTGACTCTTACAGCTTTATCTGCTGACGGCTGCCGAGACACGGCTCAATACCGATTGAGGGTTACATTTGCTCAAAATATTGCCATTCCTAATGTGTTCACGCCGAATGGGGATGGAGTCAACGATCGCTACATTATCCGTTATACAGGCATGCAAAATCTGAGGCTATCTATTTATGACCGGTGGGGGAACCTCATCTTTACCCAGCAAGTAAATGCCCCAGCAGGCAGTTTAGAGTGGGATGGCACGAAAAATGGTCAAGCCGCACCCGAAGGCGTATATGCCGCCTACGTAGAAGGCAAGTCTGTGGACGGACGCTCCATTCGGAGGTCGGTCATGATAACGCTATTGAGATAAGTAACGCCACCAAAAGGAAGAATATTTGGAGATGGGGCGCCGGTATCCTAAATGCTGGCGCCCCCGTTCAGTTAGGCAGTTTTTATCTCTTGCTTTGAAGTTTATATGGCCAACTTCCATTTAATTTACGATTCTAATCTCTACCCGACGATTACGGCGCTGTCCTTCGAGTGTAGCATTATCTGCAATTGGACGACTTTTGCCATATCCTACGATTGTAAAACGATCTCGAGACAGACCGCGACTTACCAGAAAATCCCTCACCGCCTGAGCTCTACTGCGAGAAAGCTGAATTTCTGATTCCGCTAAACTCGTACCATCCGTGTGTCCTGATATCTCTATACGGATATTCGGATTCTCCGATAAGAAGCGATATAGGGCTTCTAACTGGGGGGTAGCTTCTGGAAGAAGCTTAGCACTCCCTTTTTCAAAGGTAATATGGAAGAGCGGGAGACGCCAGTTCGGTCGAATTTTTTCCAGATAGATATCGAGGCGATTTTCGCGACTTTTTCTAAGCCGAATGGAAAAATCTTTCCATACATGTCCTACTGCATAAACGCTTAGCCATATCTCAAGTCCGACGGTATCAGGAACCTCCCATCTAAAAAGTCCTGCCCCCTCCACTGAGACGCTATCTATTATTTTTCCCGAAGAGCTGCGAAACAGGATTTTGCCGGGGGTACCTTTTTTTTCAGTGAGGAGGTACCCTGTGATAACAGTAGGAGCCCTAATAGCTGGAAAAGACGGGGTAATACTATCAGGGTGCCACCATACGAGCCAGAAGTCAGCATTTCCGAAAGTGCGTATGCCAAGCTGCTCTCCTGGAGAGGCCGTCGTTCCACACCCTACATACGCCCCCCCCTCCGCAGGAAAAAGGGCTACCCAGCTATCTACATCTTTGCCCCCAAAAGTGTAACAAAAGACCAAAGAATCGCGCTGACGCTCCCAACGCAGCGCCCAAGCGTCATAAAGACCCGATAGATTGGTAATAAGGCCATTCCTGGAGCTACTCATCCCAGCGATTAACCAATCGTCCGAAGAGGTGTAGGACAGAAAGTTCAGCCCCTCATCCCCGCTACCTCCCCCGCTCCAGACTACCTCGGCTACGCCTGTAGGATCTATCCGCCAAATCACGCCATCAGCCCGACCATAAGTAGCAGCGCCCGCCGAAAAGCTGGTACCTGCCACCCATATGTCCCCTTCTGGATGGCGTACATAACTATAAGGCTCTTCAAAGTCAGGACCGCCAAAGTTCCAACTACGACGAAATCGGCCGGATTTATCTACTTCTACCAACCAAATATCCGTGCGTCCCAGAGGATTTTGAATATGTCCATCAGGTGAGTCTGACGCTCCAATAAGCCACACCGTGTCAGGCGAAAATGGAATGTAAAACCGCAGATAGTCGTTTTCTGAACCGCCAAAAGTTGCATGACCAACCACCTCCCCCTCAGGAGATAAACGCAAAAGCCATGCATCTACCCCTCCATACGGCACAGGGTGAAATACAGAATCCCGAGAACCTATCTGCCCCAAAATCCAGAGAGTTCCATCCCTATGTAAGCCAGCACCCAAAGCCATATCGTTTCCTTCACCCCCCATCGCTCTCTGCCATACGACCTTCCCCAATGCATCTATTCGGAGAATAAAAGCATCTTTTTTTCCATGAGATAAGCTTTTAGAGTCCGTCCAACCCACAAGTAACCATCCTCCATCAGAAAGGGGGTGAACATCCATTAGCTCTTCATCCCCTTCGGCCCCATAGTTAGCTTGCCACAGAATCTCTCCACCCCGATCGGTACGCACCACCCAAAAGTCCGCATCATACCCCTGGCGCCTGAGAAGGCCATCTCGAGAGCGAGTGTGCCCAAATAGCCAATATCCTCCCGCATCTTGATACGCACGAACCATCACTTCGGCCATTGTACCGCCATAGCACTTTTGCCTTAGGATAGTCTGCGCCCATATGATGCTACCTAATAGCGCGAGCCAATTCATAGGTAAAAAGTATTCTCTTCGCCTGGTCTATGGAAATGTACTGCGGTGCAGCCACGCTTTCCGCTTTGCCCTCTAATAGCTCAACAAGACTTTTCTCAACGGCTGCTAAGGTGTATCTGCCAAAATGAGTATGAGCCCCTTCGTAGCGCTGATATTGATATTCCCAGTAAGTCGTCAAGTAGCCTGCGTAACCATTGCTATACCCCTGAATAATAATATGCTCTACCCCTTTGGGTGCCAGCAGGGGTTTCAAACGCTCTTGTATTAGCTTTCCTGCCATAGTAGTAGGCTCCATCGGGAGCGCTACAATAGCTACAGGACCCAGCTGCCAAACCTGTAGCGGAAGTACTTGAGGCGTTAGAGGAAGAGGTACATATTTCCCTCCTTGCCGGGCAATCCATTGGAGATACCGCACCGCCGGATCCATGGGCGGTAGGGGCAGGGCATCCCACCGTACAGTCCCAAAAATTCGTTTGGAAACGCTTTCTATGATAAGGGGCTTAGTCCCGTGTATGGGAGGATTTACCAGTCCCCGCAAACGCGCTAATAGGGTTATAACCCGCACCCACTCCTGAGGGATGCCTCCTCCTTCTAAAGTACCACCTAAGAAGGCGGCTCCTAAAGCCCCTTCGCCTGTACGACCACGTCCCATCCCTCGCGTATAAGGTTCATCAACCTCTACCGCAGAAAAGTTTACCCAGATCCACCAGCTGCGCAAAAGAGGATTTATGGGAATTCCCTCTAAGCTCAGAAGACGATGAGCCATTTCCGCTTGATAACGCCCGACTATACGACGATTTTCAAAAGGATTGGGCGTCGGACCTCGATGAACTCGTATACCAGGAAACTTGAAATGATTCGGCGTGACATCCCCTGCTGTGCTCTGGGCAAACGCTCCAACTATGCCTCGTTCTTCACAGAGCTCAGCTGCATAACCTTTATGGTCCGAAGAGATACATAGATTTTCCTCTTGAATCGTAGTAGTATGAGTGCCAAACCAGTTGATAAAGTGTCCCTGGGGTCGAATAGATATTTGATAGGCGTATCGGTCTACAGCCAAATCTGGCTTATCCGTCCATGCCATCGGGTTCTTGGTGAAAGCTTCTATGGCTCTATTGAAAGCTATTGGCACCTCTGGGGGAAACTCATCTAAGCTAAAAGTCAAAGAAGCGGGCTGACGTGCTTCATAAGCTTGAAGAGCCGCTTCTACCATGCCGCTGACATATTTTTCAAACACGCCCGCATGAAAGCCAGGAGTGTTTATATGATACAATAAGTGATGAGAAATGCCCCCAGGCGCAGCATGGGTGTGATTAGCAGTAAGCATAAGATGAGCCTCTGCCAAGTCTGGGAAATACTGACGCAATCGCATGTATACCTCTTGTCTAAGAGCTACGGTAATGAAACATATATCGGCTTCTATCCAGAAGTGAGGGGGAGCCTGCTCCGTCTGAAAACAAAAGGCGCGAGCATACAACTGAGACTCTACTGTACGAGCAACATGACGTGAACTCCCCCAGCCCAACAGCCCGATCTCAGGCTCAAAATAAGTGATATTGGCTCGTGCAGCCCCGACCTGCCACACTAAGCAAATCTACACCCTTCCACAATACCTTGGGAGTAGCTCCCTCATGTCTCAGTGAAGCCCAAAAAGAAAACCTACCGGAGAGTATTTATTATGTAGTCTGTACTATATTTGCTATATGCGTTACCCTTTACTTCTGCTCGCCCTTTTGTGGGCGCAGCGCCATATGTGTGGTACCGATTTGTACCAAAAAGAGCTGGAAAAACTATATCCTGCCTCTATAGAAAATCAGAAAGCCATTGATGATTTACTTGCTACATGGGCTCAGCATTACATAGGTAGTTCTCAACAGCGTACTGGAAATGATTGTCCTGAAAGTGAGTATGTTATTCCCGTAGTGGTACACATTATTCATTCAGGAGCTGGACAACCTGATAGTATTCCCCCCGAGCGCGTTTACACCCAGCTAAGGCACCTATTTGATGATTTCCGCAAACGCCCATACAGCAAAGGGTATAGCTCTGGGGTTGATACTCGGATAGAATTCTCCTTGGCTACGAAAGACCCAGCTGGTAATCCTCACCCGGGTATTACCTACACCCACTATACGGCAGCAGGATTAAGCTCCCCCACCATAATCTTGAACGGCAGCGGCGCCAACGCCTCTACGCTCAAATCCAATGTAGGTTGGGACAGAAACAAGTACCTCAATATCTGGGTCGTTCGGCGAATATGCAGGTTCGCCTCTGGTTGTCCCGCCGCAGGCGATGTCTTGGGATTTGCTACTCTGCCGAGCATGGGAACCTCTACGGATCAAGGCGTAGTAGTGGCTACGGACTACTTTGGACTTCCTACTCGGGGTCAGACTGCGACTCATGAAATCGGTCATTACCTAAACTTATATCATACCTTCCAGGGCTCTTTCGTGGGCTCGGGGGTCTGTGAAGGGGTAAATGCGACTAACTGCGCCTCAGCAGGCGATCGAGTATGTGATACCCCTCCCACTAATAATGAGAACTACGGCAACGCTCGTCGGCAAAATACCTGTTCAGATAGTCTCCCCGCTCTGGGAGGGATTGATAGGCCAGATATGGTACGGAACTACATGGATTACTTAGATGATCCTTCTCTGGACATTTTCACCGAAGGACAGGCGCAACGAATGCGTACCACGCTTGCGATTCAGAATAATCGTAAGCAGTGGCAGTCCTCTAACCTTCAAGCCACTGGTACGGGAGAATGGGGCCGACTCTGGCCTAACTTCGCTTTGCAGGGCTGCGAGCAGCCGCCGTGTGTCGTGTGCCCTGAGCAGAGCTTGTACTTTATAAGCTATAGCATGGGTAAGCCAAGTACTTTCACCTGGGAAATACGAAAAGGAAATACTGTTGTGAGGTCCTCTACCGACGGACCATGTGCCACTATGTTAGCCCCTTCTATCCCAGATACTTACAGCGTTCGACTGGTCATTCAAAATCAAACCCCAACTCCCGTTGAAACCACCTATACTAAGTTTTTAGTCGTGCGCAATCCTTCCAACACAGCCAGCTATCCCTTTGTTGAAGACTTTGAAGCCGCCACATTTCCTCCCCCAGGTTGGATAGTAGTCAACCCTGACTTCGCTACACGAAATAGCAATCTTACATGGCAACGCTACAGTAGCACTGGACGGGGTAGCTACGGAGGTAGCAATGCATCTGTCCGGGTACGTAACTGGGTATATTATAACTACGGCCAGTCTGATTATCTTATCACGCCACTCATCCCTATACCTTCAAATGCCGTCAATCCTACACTGGCATTTGATGTATACTACCGAGCAGTCCGATGGGGTAATAATAACAACATCTCTATCCTATATGGCGATACCCTCGCTGTATATATTTCCGCAGATTGTGGAAATAGCTGGCAGCTCCTCTATCAAGAAGGTGGCGAAGCTCTGGATGTAACAGGCCAAGCCATAACAAGCACAGGAACCTATCCTTCCGAGGTACTCCCTCCACAAGGTCCTAATGGCGATTGGAGGCGCAAACGAATACCTATACCCAACAACTATAAGGGTCAAAATGTTCTGATTAGATTTGAGAATCGTACCATGATGGGGAACAACCTGTACTTAGACAGCATTCAAGTCGCTAATGATCAATCTATAACAACTGGCATCTCCCTACCAGCCTCCGACAATGCCCTACGCTTTTTCCCCAATCCCGTACAAAATGGAGAGGGCGTATTAGTGCTTTTAGAACCGAGCTCGCGTGATTTTACTTACTACCTCCGCACGCTTACTGGACAAGTATTACAGGTAGGCAAAATACCTGCCGGAGAAACTTCTCAAAAAATATCCTTTAGAGACCTCTCTGCAGGTATTTACATACTTGAAGTCCAACAGGATGGAAAGAACCAATGGATCAAGCGGGTGTCAGTGATAGAATAGTAGAATAGCCCTCCCCCTTAGCTGCTGCATACTATATTTCGAGCCAGCGTAAAGGCGCTGGCTCTTTTGTTTTTTCGAAAAAAGTCTACGAGAGCTTGTCTGACTTCTTAGCCTCCTATATTTGTGCCATGCGGTATTTGCTGATAGGCGGGCTTTGGCTATCGGCTCAGAGCCTAACTGAAGCAGAACTCTCCCTGGCCAGAGAAAACTATGACCGCGTTCTGATGATTTGTGACCAAATTATTTCGGCTAAACCCAAAGAGATCTATGCTTATTATCTAAAAGGTCAAGCCTACCTCGGACAATATCGCCAAACGGAAGAGGACGATCCCCGACGACCTCTCCTCCTGCACCAGGCCAAAGAGACATTCAACGCCGCAATCGCTAAGAACCCCAAGCAGCCTTTTCCTTACATTGGATTAGCGGAAATAGAGATTTTAGAAAAAAACACCGAAGCGGCTAAGTCTTCCCTAAGCAAAGCAGAAGAGCATGGCAGTTCTGATGTAAAAGCGCTCACCGAAGCTGCCCGAGTTTATGCACTACTCGGAGGTAAGTTCGGCATAGATAAGGCGACCCTCCTATTAAGTAAAGCCAAAGCAAAAGACCCCAACAATACTGCCATACTGCGAGGATTGGGTGACCTCTGGATGCTTCAAGGCGTGATAGAGCTCGCCATCGATAACTACCAGAAAGCCGCAACTGCCGAGCCCAACAATCCCGAAAACCATTTCAAGCTTGGGCAAGCTTACCTAAAAGCTAAGGCTTACAAAGAAGCAGGCGAAGCCTTTCGTAAAGCTGTAGAAGTGGATCCCTCTTTTGCACCGGCCTACCGCGAGCTTGGAGAAATCTTCTATCTGGGTCAGCGCTATCAGCAGGCCAAAGAGTATTATCAGAAATACATCAACCTGCGGCCTGAGCTGGGTGCGAGAGTGCGATATGCTACCTTCCTGTACCTCAGTAAAGACTATAAAGCTGCCATAGAAGAGATTCGTAAAGTCCTGCAAGATACTTTCAGCTTGACCCTGCAGCGCCTTTTAGGTTATTCTCTCTCGGAAGATGGGCAGCATGAGGCAGCGATTCGCGAGCTCAATACTTACTTTGCCCGCCAAAACCCGAATAAAGTAATAGGTAAAGATTATTTATACTACGCTAAATCCCTCTATAAAACCAATCAGGACTCCTTGGCGGTGATTTACTACCAGATGGCTGTAGATAAAGACACCAGCTTAGCCAAGGAAGTCTATCCAGAAATGGTTAGCGTCCTCAATGAGCTCAACCGATTTAGAGAGTCTGCTGCTATATTAGAAAAAATAGTTGCCAAAAACCCAACATTAGAAAACTATTACAAGCTTGGGCGAGTATACTATAAAATAGCTCAAAAAGACAAGGACACCACCTTCTATCATAAAGCCATTTCTGCGTTTAGTTTCGTAAGGGATAAAAAGCCCGATTTTGTGCCTATTTATACTGAGCTCGGACGATGCGCAGCGATGCTGGATCCTGAGAGTACAGAAGGACGCGCCCTACCCTACTATGAAAAAGTCGTAGAACTGGGCAAGTCTGATCCCACTAAGTACAAAGCAGACCTCATAGAGGCTTACTCTTATCTGGGCTATCACTTTTATGTAAAAGAAAAATACGACCGCTCCTACGAGGCCTATACGAAGCTACAAGAGTTAGATCCTCAAAATCCCCAAGCGACTCAAGCCTTACCATTTTTGAGAGAAAAGCTGAAAAGACGCTAACAAGAATGGTCAGCTACGCCGTAAAAGTAGAAATAGACGCCTCTATCGCTGAGGCCTGGTATACCTGGATGGTACATACTCATATTCCTGAAGTACTCCAAACGGGATGGTTTAGGGGGCATCGTTTGGGAGAAATTATCGAGCCGCCTCCTGCCCCCGGGAAACGGGTATTCCTCGTCCTATACGAAGCCGCAGATTTAGAGCACCTGAGGGTCTATTTAGAGCGAGAAGCCCCTCGACTGCGGGCAGCTTATCCTGCGGAGTTCCAAGGCCGATTTCAAGCTGAACGGTGGATTTGGCACATGAAATAGAACCAATCGTTATAGTCGGAGCTGGTCCCGCTGGCTTAGCATGTGCATGGCGACTGAGTCAACTTGGATTTAGTCCCTTAGTTTTAGAGAAGGAAACATTTCCGCGCGACAAAGTCTGCGGTGATGCCCTCAGTGGCAAAGTAATTGCGCTTCTTAGAAAGCTTGGAGGCCGTCAACTGATTGAAGAGCTTGTCCGCCAACCTTTTGTGCATCCTGTGGTACATTTAGACTTCATTAGCGGGAAAGGGTATCGTGTAAGACTTAGCTTTCCTCCTAAGGAGGGCCTTCCTCAGGGAGTGGTTGCGCCTCGCAGGGAATTTGATACTTGGCTGGCCCGACAAATGCCCCCCACCATCAAACTAAAGACAAGCTTTCCTGTACGCTCCATAGAACGCCACCAGAAGTTCTGGATGATACACTCTACCTCTGGCGAAATGGTAAAAGCGTATTTCGTGATTGGGGCGGACGGCACTACATCCCGAGTAGCCCCCTATGTATGGTCTTACCATCGGCTTAGTCGTCCGTCTGTATATCCATCTGTGCGAGGTTACACAGCAGGTGCAGACGCTTCTGAGGCTTTAGAGCTTCACTTCAAGAAGCCATACTTACCTGGCTATTTATGGCGCTTTCCTATAAGTGGGGGGAAGCTCAATGTAGGTATTGGGCTACCACCTGAGATTCTCAAACGCCGAGGTATTTCCTTACGGGCACATTTCCTAAGTCTATTTCCCAAAATAACGCAGATAGGCGGGCATGGCATTCCTGTCTGTCTTTTCGATAGACCGCTAACGGCTCCGGGATGCGCCCTTATTGGAGATGCTGGAGCTCTGGCAGACCCTTTCACAGGCGAGGGTATCGGCAATGCGCTGCTCAGCGGCATTCGCTTCGCAGAAGCGCTGGCTATCGTCCCCCCCCATCAGTGGTGGGAAGCGGATTGGGAGGCTATATATACCCGTCCGCTTTACCGAGAAATCCGACGAGAACTCCGACTCACTCGGACCCTTCACGCAGTAGCCAAAGCGGAATGGCGAGTAGAGGCTATTTTAGGACTACTAAGCCGCTTTCCTTGGGGCGCGAGCCCTCTTCTCCGATGGTATGGCGCCCACAGGTAAAATCGCCCCTTTATCTAAGGTTCTGTACCTGATCTATCTTGGAACTGCGCAGAAGCGGCAGGAGCCGAGGATACCGCCGAAGGGCTTCCTTATGCCTCGCTATCCAACTCCAGAAAAGTCCATCCCATTTCTCACACCACTCACCCTTGGGATAATGACTCATGTTGAGAAGATATCGGCTACCGCAGAAATAAGGTTTAGTGGTAATCAGATTAGAAGCATGTTGACTCATCCCATACACATTAGGTACCATGACCCAATCGTATGCATCTACGAAACTTCGCATGAAGAAGTGATATACCTTGTGCGGATGCACTTCGTGAAGGAATAGGAAGCTTCCCAAAACCATTAGCCGTTCTATGTGATGCGCGTAGCCCCATCGAAAAACCCGACTAAGGATTTTATCCACGGGCGGGATCCCCGTGGTGGCTGTCTCCCATCCAGAAGGAAAATCATTCTGATGATTCCACATGTTAGAGCGCCGAAGAAGGGTACCGGCCGTATCATACACCATGCGGATGTATTCTCGCCAGCCGATTACCTGCCTGATAAACCCCTCCAGGGAGGATAAAGGTGTTGCCTGGGCTTTAGCATGGGCCAGAGCATCATGAACAACTTCATCAGGGGTGAGCAGCCCGATATTTAGGAGAGGAGAAATGACACTGTGGTAAAGAAATGGCTCCTCTGCCTCAAACGCATCCTCGTATGGACCGAAGGCATGAAACCGGTCTTGGAGAAATGTTTGAAACCACGCCTTAGCCCCCTCACGCGAAACGGGTAGCCACCAAGGACCCGACGCCCCCCATGCATCAGGAAAATGTTTTTCCACGTATTGCGTCGCTTCTACGACATAAGAGTCTGGCGAAAAGAATCTTATAGGTGGAGGGTGATGGTCAGATGGCAGTCGTTTACGATTTTCTGTATCGTAAGTCCAACGCCCTCCTACTGGCTTGCCATCAGCCCCAATAAGAATACCCAAACGCTTCCTTTGCCAGATATAGTACTCCGTCTGGTGATACCGCCGCTGACGCGCCTGAAACCGACGATTTTCTGAACGAGTGGTAAGGAAACCTGGCGTATCGTGAAAAGTGAGGATTATCCCGCTGCGTTCAGCAGCCCGCGCCAACCGCCGCTCCAATAAGTAATCTACCGGGTCAAATACATGGATCTCTTCTACTCCCCGAGAAGCGGCTTGTTTCATGAGGAAATCATTAGCGTGGGTAGCCCCTTCTTGGGTCAAAGCAGCATATTCCCAGTACTCTACGGAAAAACCAAGTTCTCTAAGCTCGTCTGCATATCGGCGCATGGAAGCTCGATGTAAAATCAGCTTCTGCTTATGAAACGCAGGGGCATTGACCGGCTCTCTGAATAGAAGCGGCTCCTCTACTAGCCAAATCTCCCTCACATCAGGGGGAAACTTATCCGATGGAAATAGTTGGTGGGGATAGATGAGAAAGACTTTCACGATAATCTCAAAACAAATACCCGACGATTACTCAAACTAAAAACGATCCCCTTCCCACCCGTAGAGAGCAAGGTTAGAAGGAGGGAAGCTTCTCAATGAAACCCCTTAGGACCCTGCTTTCAAGTTTTCTAGGGCTCCGTAGCCGTAGGGCCGCGGACCGAGAATGGCTTCTATCTCCTCCTGATACAGGACCTCTTTTTCCAAGAGACGCTCCGCCAAAGAGCGCAGATAGTCGTAATGCTCTTGCAGTACAGTCCGGGCCCTCTCGTAAGCGAGCTGAATAAGCCGTTGGACCTCGCTATCTATTCGGCGAGCAGTCTCCTCTGAATAGGGCCGCTGCCAGAAAGTCTCTTCGGAAGGACGATACGCTAAGTTACCAAGCTCAGACATGCCATACTGAGTGACCATTGCATAAGCAAGCTGGGTCACCCGTTCTAAGTCATTTTGAGCACCGGTAGAGACTTGTCCAAAAACGAGCTCTTCTGAAGCACGCCCCGCCAGCGTCATAGCCATCATGTCTATGAGCTGTGGTTGAGTGTAGATATACTGTTCCTTAGGAAGGTATTGAGCATATCCTAATGCCGCATAACCACGAGGAATGATAGAGACTTTGAGAAGAGGATCTGCATGCTCTAAGAACCAGCCTGCTACTGCATGCCCCGCTTCATGAAAGGCTACAATACGCTTTTCTTCGGGTGAAATTACCTTGCTACGCCGCTCTACCCCCCCGATCACTTTGTCTATGGCCTCTTGAAAGTCCTCCATGGATATGGCCGCTCTGTCGCGGCGAGCAGCAATCAGGGCAGCTTCATTACATACATTAGCAATATCGGCCCCTACAAAACCAGGTGTCTGCAGAGCCAACCGATGAGGATCCACATCAGGCGCTAAAATGAGATTCCGCATATGAACGCGGAAAATCGCTTCACGTTCCTTGATGTCTGGGCGATCTATGTATATCACACGGTCAAAGCGTCCCGCCCGCAGAAGGGCCGAGTCTAAAATGTCAGGCCGATTGGTGGCCGCCATCACGATAATCCCAGCGTCGGTATTGAAGCCATCCATTTCCACGAGGAGCTGATTGAGGGTATTTTCTCTCTCATCGTTAGAGATAGGCACATTAACGCGACTTCGGCTACGACCCACTGCATCTATTTCGTCTATGAAGATAATACAGGGGGCTTTCTCCTTGGCCTGGCGAAAGAGGTCTCGCACCCGTGCAGCCCCGACACCCACAAACATCTCCACGAAGTCAGAGCCACTGATACTGAAAAAAGGAACGCCCGCCTCCCCCGCGACCGCTTTAGCAAGAAGGGTTTTACCTGTGCCCGGCGGGCCGACAAGCAAAACCCCTTTGGGAATCTTACCCCCTAAGCGGGTAAACTTTTGTGGATTTTTGAGAAACTCTACGACTTCCTGAACCTCCTGTTTCGCCTCCTCTAATCCAGCCACATCATTGAATGTGATAGAAACCCGATTCTCCGCATCAAATACTGAGGCCCGACTGCGCCCGATAGAGAATATATTACCCGGCCCAGGTGCTCCACTCCGCGAGGACATCCGACCTATCAAAAACACCCATACCGCAATGATGAGGCCAATCGGCAGCACATATTGCAATAAAATGCCCAGATAATCGGTTCGCTCCACTACATCATAAGGAATATGACGCTGCTGGAGATACTCTTCCAGTTTTTCTACTGAAACGACTCGAAAACCAAATGGAAGCCAACCCCAAAATCCCTTACGCATGCGATCTTTTATTTCTTGAAGCTCCAGCGCTTGGGGGGTGAGATAAACTTCGGCTTCCCCTCTATTGGCAATGACCACTACTTTTTTGATGAGACGCCGTTCTACCCACTGCTGGAAGTCTAAGTATGTGATGGGAATAGAACTTTGCCGCTCAGGCATAAATATGAACGATAAAAGAAGAAGTCCAAAGAGGAGCAGGTAAATCCAGTATAGATTGAAGGTGGGCTGGCGATTACTGCGATTGCTCATAAACTGCTAAGGCAAACAAAAATACGAAAAGCCCCGTAGATAGCAGCATTTTTCGTTATTTGTGGGCGTGCATATCCTGGTGTGTAACGACGACGGTATTACAGCTCGGGGCTTACAGGCCTTGGTGGAAGTAGCACAGGAGTTTGGTGAAGTATCGGTAGTGGCTCCTGACCGTCCGCAGAGCGGTATGGGCCATGCTATCAGTATAGGCGTGCCTTTACGGCTCTATCCATCCACTACTTTCGGATCCGATGTCCCTGCATGGGCATGTAGTGGTACACCAGCCGACTGCGTCAAGCTCGCCACCGGCGTCTTGGGATTACGTCCCAATCTCCTACTTTCAGGCATCAACCACGGGGCTAACTTCTCCATCAGCGTATTCTACTCGGGTACACTTTCGGCAGCCATAGAAGGTGCCTTTGAAGGGATACCCTCTATCGGGTTTTCTCTACTGGATTATAGCATGGAAGCTGACTTCTCAGCCGCCCAAGCCATCGTCCGAGAAGTGATCTTACTTTATTTAGCCAACCCATTTCCCCCTCAAGTACCACTGAATGTAAATATCCCCAATCTCCCCCTTGCTGAGATAAAGGGATTGCGCCTTACGCGTCAAGCTCAAGGACGCTTTGTGGAACAGTTTGAGAAGCGCATAGATCCCTATGGGCAACCTTACTACTGGATGACAGGCCGCTTTGAAACTCAAGACATAGATACGACCACGGACGTGTGGGCACTGGAAAAAGGATATGTCTCTATTTGCCCGCTGCTCATAGATTTGACCAACTACTCCTATCTCCATCACTGGGAAGCCATACAGCGATAAGATATGGGACTTTGGGATTGGCTGCGCGGCAAGAAAACAGAAACTCCACCCCTTACCGCCGTAGAAAAAGGACTGGCAAAAACTCGGCAAGGATTTTGGGGCCGAATAAGGGCTTTTTTTACTGGCCGCCACCATATAGATCCAGAAAGTCGAGAAGAAATAGAAACCCTCTTACTGGCTGCGGATGTAGGTCCAGAAGCTACAGAAAAAATCCTCATCCAGCTTGAAGAGCGCTTGCGGCAAGGCAAATCTTCAAAAGATATTGATCTACTGACGCTTCTCTCAGAGGTTCTGGTACCGATGATAGACAGGCCATTCACTCCTCCCGAAGCCCACCCGTATGTGATTTTGCTGGTAGGAGTGAATGGGGTAGGAAAAACTACCACCCTTGCCCGCTTAGCTTATCGGCTCAAAGGAGAAGGGAAAAAAGTACTCCTAGGGGCAGCCGATACATTTAGAGCTGCAGCTGTAGAGCAGCTTCGCCATTGGAGCGAACGATTGGGAGTGCCGCTGGTAGAAAAGGGTATGGGGGCCGATCCGGGAGCAGTAGCGTATGAAGCCGTCCAACGCGCAGTCCGCGAAGGATTTGACGCCGTTCTGATAGATACGGCCGGCCGCCTGCATACGCGTACCCCCCTCATGCAAGAGTTAGGCAAGGTATATCGCGTCGTGGGCAAAGCTCTCCCCGGCGCTCCCCATGAAGTCCTCCTTGTGATAGATGCTACCACTGGACAAAATGCCCTCCGTCAAGCAGAAGTCTTCATGGAAGCTACCCACTGTACTGGTCTTGTTCTGACTAAGCTGGATGGCACAGCCAAAGGCGGGATTGCCTTTGCCCTGGTAGAAAAAACAGGACTTCCTATCCGCTTCATCGGGGTAGGTGAGCAAGCTGAAGACCTCTTACCCTTTTCTGCGGAAGCCTTCGTCTCTGCTCTCCTGCGCGAAGAGCCTATCACCTCTACGCAGCAAGTCTAACTAAGTCCTTATCTTAGAGACATGCGCAGTGTCTTTGTCATAGCCCTCCTCATCAATCTGTGGGGATGCCGGCGAGAAATCCCTTTACCGAGCTATGAAGATGGTCTCTCACTTTTCCCACTCAGTACCAACCGCCAATGGATATACGAGGTGCGAGAAACAGTTTACACTACCATAGGAGCCGAGCCTAAGCGGTTCTTTCTACGCATGCGCATAGACACACCCACCATAGATGCATACAGACGCCCGAGTTGGTATGTAGTTTGGGATACTGCCGCTAATCTAAATGACTCTTGGGGATTTTTTCGCGTAGGACTTGCTTACCGAGATTCTATCCAAGCCGAACTCTGGGAAGACAACAAACGTCTCCTTGTACTGAGGTTTCCTCTATCTCCTCACCTCACTTGGAATCGGCATGAATACACCGCTCTTCCTCCCGAAAAATGCCGATATCTCGCCACGGACACGATCTATCGCCTAAACGATATTCTCCTCCCACGCAGTGCATTTGTACTACGCCGATTAGATACCATCGGCATTCTTCGAAAAGCCGTAGCATACGAAGTCTATACACGAGATGTAGGTCTGGTGCACCGTTATGAAAGATTAGACGCTTATGATTTACGCTCTGATGGGTCGCTCATCCGCAGCACTGACAGTTATCATCGCGAGCTTCGTCTCGTACAACCTTAGGGCACAGGATACTGTCGGTGTATATTTTTCCGCTCGGGGATTTTCTTTTGATGACTATTATCGCAAGGCTGTCCTTACATCTGAAGAGGAAAACCTCTCTGGCAAAGCTGCTTTTCTTTTGCTTTTGGCAGACACCCTTGCTACCTATATCGCTGCTTATCCTCATCAGATAGGACTAAATCTGCATCGCTATCCCGCTTATCGGGAGTACATTGAGACTCCCAGACCTTTGCCTACGGGGTGGCAAAGACTCATACACATTCAGCACATGGAGTTGAGAGCAGTACCCCAAAAAGCTATAGTTGCTCGTAGCAATCGTCTACATACGGAGCGATTTT
This sequence comes from Bacteroidia bacterium, assembly GCA_039630325.1. Classification (GTDB taxonomy): domain Bacteria; phylum Bacteroidota; class Bacteroidia; order SpSt-205; family SpSt-205; genus SpSt-205. Next base: position 10,700 of record JBCNVG010000031.1, on the reverse strand, counting down.
ATATCCTATCCAGCACCGTAAAAGGAATTATTTTCGGAGCTGAGAAAGCTGAGCCTTTTAGCTTCTCCGTGTCTTTACCTCCGACAGGATGGCGACAAGCCCTTATTCAAGCATTAGTGGAAGAGATAAAACACCTTCTGTGAAAGACGCCAGAACCGACTACCCGAGCTGTACAGCTACTGTAGAAAAACAGATGTTTGGGGACTCACTCTTCACACTCTCCCGCAGAACTTAGGCATTTTCAAGCCTAAATAAATCTCCCCATAACCGCTGACCTCCATCTATATAGATGGTCTCCCCCGTGATATATGCAGCCATCGGCGAAGCTAAATACACCACCAGGTAAGCTACCTCCTCTACACGCCCCAAACGGCGCAGAGGAATAGCTTCAGACAAACCCTGCTTGAGCGTTTCTGGATATTGAGCTAATCCAGAGGATTCTATAATTCCAGGGGCAACCGCATTGACCCTAATCCCGTACCTACTCCACTCCACCGCAAGCGTTTTGGTCATATTGTCTACGCCCGCACGCGCGGCTCCCGTGTGCATCATACCTGGAAATCCGCGATAGATATTGGCGATTATATTCACAATAGTGCCCGAACGCTGAGGAATAAAAAACTGATTAGCAAAAGTGTAAGTGACATTCCACGTACCAATGAGATTATTACCAACCACAGCTTGAAATCCTTTGGGAGAGATTTGCTCAGCCAGGGCAGGGAATTGCCCTCCTGCGTTATTGACGAGAATATCCAATCTGCCAAAAGTTGTCTGAATATGTGTAGCTAGCGTCTCTACACTCTCTATACTACGAATATCCGCAGGATGCCAGTAAATCGGTCCTAAATGAGCTAAGCTCTCTGCCGCGGCGCGTAACTTATCTTCCTTACGACCACAAATGTAGACTTTAGCCCCTACTTTGAGCATTTCAGCGGCGATTGCATATCCTATGCCACTTCCGCCGCCAGTAACTAAGGCTACTTTATCCTGCAAAAGATTTGACGCAAACATAATCAGCCCCGAAAAGGAATACCCAGTAGGGCACGAGTCTCTGCAATAGAGGCAGGTTCCCTCCCCAAGGATCGGGCTAAGCGTACTGCTGCTTCCACGAGCTCCCCATTTGACTTTGCCATAACCCCATCCGGTAGATAAAAGTTATCCTCCAGTCCTACTCGGATGTGCCCCCCGATAGTAAGGGCAGCCGCAATGAGACTCCACTGCCGACGACCAATACCTATCACTTGCCAGTGAGATCCTGGTGGGACGCTCCGAGCCTGATGAAGAAGATTTTCCGTAGTAGCAGGAATGCCCCCCATGACCCCCATTACAAAACTAAATACATAGGGCGGCTTCAATAATCCCATGTCAATGAATGGCATAGCATTGTGAATATGCCCACAATCAAATGCTTCCATCTCTGGAAGCGTGCTGACCTCTACCATTTTCTCTAAAAAATATTGAATATCCCTGAAAGGATTTTGGAAAACAAAGTCATGATAAAAACGCTTAGCCTTAGGAGAATAGATAGCATAATTCATAGAACCCATATTGAGAGCAGCCATGTCTGGCTTAAGCTCGATAATGTGATGGATGCGCTCCTCTCGAGAAATGCCCACAGCGCCGGTAGAAAAGTTGATAATCACCTCTCCACAGCGGTCTCGTACGGCATGATATATTCGCCTATAAGTCTCCACATCAAAAGCTGGCGCTCCGTTGTCCTGGCGGGCATGAATGTGCAAAATAGAGGCCCCGGCCTCTATCGCTCGGCGCCCCTCCTCGGCGATCTCCTCCGGAGTGTAAGGAATGTACGGACACTGCTCCCGCGTGGCCAGGACTCCTGTGAGAGCTGCAGTAATGACTACCTTCTTATCGTTTTGCATATTTCAGATTCTGCCTGGGCAATTTAGTTATTTGATGCAGATACGCTGCCCAAACATGCTAAAAATACATTTCTACCATGGATAAGTCAGAACATAGCAAAGGATGTTAACTCCCATTTTGAAGGCCAGTTCTCTCACCTCGGGGGGATCCTTATGCACCTGGGGATCTTCCCAGCCGTCTCCCAAATCAGCTTCATAAGTAAGGGCTGCTACAAGACGACCTTTGTAAAATAAACCATAAAGCTGAGGAACCTTATTATCATGCTCATGAACCTTGGGAAGTCCGAATGGAAAATCGTAATAACATCTGAAAATCGGATGATTATCTGGTATGAGACGAAAATCTCCCTCTGGAAGGATTTGTAGGAGAGCGCGCTTAGCGTACTCATGCATACCATAATCATCATCTATCAGCAAAAATCCACCTCTGAGTAGATAGCGGCGTAAGTTCTCTATCTCTTCGGCGGAAAACTCAATATTTCCATGTCCAGAAGCATATAGCAAAGCAAAATCAGAAAGATTAGGCGCCGATGGACGGACCACCTCCTCCTGAAGTTGTACGGGTATCGGAGCATGTTCTTGGACATAGTGCAGGAGATTAGACAAAGACGCCCGATTACCGTACCAGTCGCCGCCCCCTCCGTATTGAAGCTTGCCCACTTTGACCAGGGAACGATTCTGGGCCCACAACAGCGCCAGTACAAGTATCAATCGCATACACCTAAGTTAGAAAAATACCCCTACTCCTATTGCAACCATACCCCCCTCTCGTGCGTATATGTCGTGAATCAGAAACAAAGAAAGGGTCTTTTCAAGTAGGAGTCGATGGCATATAAGGCCATAGCCCAGATGAATCCCTGATCCTTTTGGCGAATGATAATCCTCATGCCTGTCTTTGAGCTTATCTTTTACAAGAGCGATCTTTGAAGCAAGCCCAGCCAGGGGTCCCCACTTAGGGGACCTTTTTTTATTTTAGGCAAGCCCATAACAAAACTCGTAAAGCTGGCGAAACTGCGAAAAAGCGCAGGTATCACGCTTTAAAAGGAGAGCGAGCTACTACTTTTGCGGAAGATGATGCAAGACGTAGAACTCCTCCCCTCCCCTCTACGAGGCTTTTTATTTTATCTTCACAAAGAGTTTGAGTCACGCCGTAGACAACTCTTGAGGGAGCGACGAATATTTTTCAGGAGGCTTCCAGAGCCTCACATGGCCATACGCGCAAGCAGTTGGTCTGTGAGAGAGCTTCCTGTGCCCCTTCGCCAGCGTCATGTAGAGATAACTGGTCCAGCTGATCCCAAGATTATCATCAATGCATTGCATTCCGGAGCGGATGCCTTTATGGCGGATTTGGAAGATGCCTCTACTCCTCATTGGGAAGTCCAGTATAGGGGTCAGTTAGCTCTTTATCATGCAGCGCGAGGTGAGCTGCGCTATTCCACCTCTGAGGGCAAAAGTTATGTGTTAGATCCGCTGTATCGGACTCTACTGCTCATGCGTCCAAGGGGTCTCCACCTTGTAGAAAAAAACTTTAGGGTACGAGGGCAGCCTATCGCCGCGAGTATATTTGATGTGGCTGTCTTCCTTTACCATAATGCTGAACCTTTACTCAAAAGGGGGGCAGGCCCCTATCTATATATTCCCAAAATAGAATCCGCCCAGGAAGCGCGCTTGTGGGATGATATACTCACGGCATGCGAAAACTTTCTGAGGTTACCCTTAGGTACTGTACGCGTGACGGTACTCATAGAGACTTTTCCAGCCGCTTTTCAGATGGAGGAGATCATCTATGAATTGCGGGAGCACATTGCTGGCCTAAACGCAGGACGTTGGGACTATCTTTTTAGCATCATCAAGACCTATCACAAAAATCCTGAATTTCTGCTACCTGAACGGGAAACCCTCACCATGGAGCAGCCCTTCATGCGTGCCTATGCTACCGAAGTGGTAAGAGCCGCTCATCGCCGAGGAGCCTTAGCCATCGGGGGGATGTCTGCATTCATCCCAGATCGCAAAAATCCCGATCTAAATGCCCGAGCAATAGAGCAGGTCAGAATGGATAAGTTCCGTGAGATAGCCCAAGGATTTGATGGGGCCTGGGTAGCCCATCCAGACCTTGTACCCGTCGTCAAGCAGCTTTTTTTAGAAGGTTTGCGAGGAGCGGAAAATCAGCTTCATGTCGTACCTGAGGCTGACTTTTCTCCCGAGGCGCTCAAAGCCTTCCCCTCAGTATCTGATGAGGGCATTTCCTTGACAAGTCTCAGGCGAAACATAGAAGTAGCTCTTCTCTACCTCTCCGCTTGGCTAAAAGGCCAGGGAGCAGTGGCTCTCTTCAATCTCATGGAAGATACAGCTACTGCTGAGATAGCTCGGGCCCAACTGTGGCAGTGGCTACATTCCAGGCACTCTCTCCCCGTGACAGGAAGCCAAGGTGTCGTATCTTACTCCCTATATGAAGAGCAGATACGAGAAGTCCTTAGGTCTCATTCTCAAGTCGCTCCCGAAGCCGTAACGCTACTTAGAGACATGATTTATTCTCCGAAGTTTATCCCTTTCCTCACGACATATGCATACAGCAAATATGTACGATAAGGTAGATTGGAAGACACGGGTAGAAAGGCTTGCTCACGACTGGAAGCACAATCCACGCTGGAAGGGTATCGTTCGTCCGTATTCCGCTGAGGATGTGATTCGGATAAGGGGTTCATATGACTTCTCTTATCCCATAGCGGAGCGAGGTGCCCACAAGTTATGGGAAGCTCTTCATAGCCGCCCATGGGTAGCTGGATTGGGAGCTCTCACTGGACTGCAAGCAGTGCAGAGCGTAGAAGCTGGTCTTCCCTCTATTTATGTGAGCGGGTGGCAAGTCGCCGCAGATGCCAATCTGGCTGCCCATACTTATCCAGACCAAAGTCTCTATCCCGTAGAAAGCGTCCCTACCTTGGTGCGACGAATAAATAATGCACTTCTGCGAGCAGATCAGACAGAGTTTATGAATAACCCTATGGCTGGCACAAAACGCGATTGGCTCGTTCCGATCATAGCGGATGCTGAGGCAGGCTTTGGAGGCAATCTAAATGCTTTTGAGCTTATGAAAATGATGATAGAAGCGGGGGCTGCGGGCGTCCACTTTGAAGATCAGCTATCTTCCGCCAAAAAGTGTGGGCATCTCGGCGGAAAAGTCTTAGTGCCTACCAGCGAAGCTATACAGAAACTCATAGCCGCCCGCCTCGCAGCTGATGTATTAGGTGTGCCTACCATCCTCATAGCCCGTACGGATGCCAATAGTGCTTCCCTTATTACCTCGGACATTGACCCGATAGACGAACCGTTCATTCGCCGCAATGCAGGCCGATCTACGGAAGGATTTTACTATATCCAATCAGGACTGGAAATGGCCATATCGCGCGGCCTGGCTTATGCACCTTATGCAGATTTACTATGGTGTGAAACCTCTCACCCTGACCTCGGTGAAGCTTTAGAGTTTGCCCAGGCGATCCATGAAAAGTTTCCAGGTAAGCTCCTCGCTTACAACTGCTCTCCCTCCTTCAACTGGAAGAAACACCTCAGCTATGAGGAGATGCTCACTTTTCGGGAAAAGCTCGCCGAGATGGGATATAAGTATCAGTTTATCACCTTAGCTGGCTTTCATGCGCTAAATCTAAGCATGTTTGAGTTAGCCAAATCCTACATGGAAAAAGGTATGGCAGGCTACTCCGAGCTCCAAGAAAGAGAATTTGCTATGCAAGAACACGGCTTCCGCGCCGTGAAACATCAGGCGTTTGTGGGAACTGAGTATTTTGACGCCATTCAGCTCATAATCTCGGGAGGAAAAAGCGCTTTGACAGCAATGGAAGGCTCCACTGAGAAGGAACAGTTCTAAGAACCCATCCCGTGATTACACCACTCACAAAATCTTGTACATTTGTTTATATGAAGTGGCATAGTAGCCTACTCATAAGCATGGTAAGCGTCTTACTTCTCATTACCTGCAAACGGAAAGAAGGACCACAAGGGCCTGCAGGGCCGCCGGGCAAAGACCTCGTTCGTCCCCAACAGGGCTTCATTGAAGGAAATGCCAGAGGAAAAGATAATAGCGGAAACCCATTTGATTTTAGCTTCCGCTACACTTACCATTATGGTCCACCAGGCACCGCTGAATATGTAGGCAACGACCTGCTAAGAATAAGCTTTTCCCGGGAGGATGAGAAAGGAATAGGCAACATCTCGATGAGCTTTCGCTATAATCGATCTAATGGACAAATAAGCGAACTAAACCTGTCAGGTATCGCAGCCGACGCCAACTCATCACCTGTGAAAACTTATACTATACAAATAATCCCTAGAATTCAGCCGGCCGGTTATCCTGGCACCTCTCAAAGCATAACAAACGTTCAAATCAGCGGGGATACTCTTATTACTGGAGATTTTAGGTACATCCGCCCAGCTTATAACCCACCTGGCATTAGTATTCCAGGGGTAGACCTCAGTGCTTTGGAGAATCCACATCCAGATACGGTTTATGGACGATTTAGCATCAAGCTAATCCCTATTGTATCCTACGGCAGACAGGGACGGTAACTAAGATATAAGAGTGAGACCAAAAGGGTGCCGATGATCTGTATATCGGCACCCTTTTGCGTTTCTTACCTCAAGATTTATAAAATATTATCCGAATCCGATCATAATCCACATCGAAGGGTTTCCACAAATCTTACACTCCACGCAGAACCAGACAAGCGCCCACTTCCGTTAACTTCGGTGTATGGCAACCCGAACCTACACCTTCGGTGGAAGGCAGTTCGTCCTAAATGTAGAGAAAGCAGAACAGGCCATAGCAGAAAAGCGCGTCATCAATGGCCGTATAACCATGGCTTTTAACCTACTGCCTTTGAAGTATCCCTGGGCCTATGACCTATATCGCACGATGAAAGCTAATCACTGGGAGCCCGAAGATATTCCCATGCATAAGGATGCCGCTCAGTGGAAAAGCTCCGAAGTCTCGGACATCGATAGGTGGATCATCCGAATGGCCGTAGGGTACTTTTCCGCCGCGGAAGGAATCGTTGGAGATAATATCATTCATGTAGTCCGAGAACTCGTAACCGCCAGCGAACTCAAGCTCGTCTTGGGCAGGCACGCCCATGAAGAAAATGTTCATGCTGATTCGCTGCTCTATATGATCTCTTCCTTAGGCATAGACCCTTATGAGTGCGAAGCCATGTTTGTAGATGTGCCGACTATCCGAGCTAAAAATGCTTTTGTTACTCAAGTGTCTCACGCCCTGAGGCGAGATATTGACCTCACCAAGATAGAAAATAAGCAGCTCTTAGCCAAAAACATTTTCACCTTTGGTCTGATTATGGAAGGTACTCAATTTTATGGGCTCTTCGGAATGGTGCTCAGCTTATATCGTCAAGGAAAGTTTCCAGGCATTGGACAGATGTTCCGCTATACCCTTCGGGACGAGAGCAATCACATTGAGCTATTTCGAAGGCTTCTTTTAGAGCTGGTAAATGAAAATCCAGAGATATGGACTCCAGCCTTTCAAGAAGAGCTACGCGCGCTAATGGGCGAAGGGGTTCGTTTAGAGGAAGATTTTATTAGAGATTGCCTACCCCTTCCGGCAGTAGGGCTTAAGCCAGAGGAGTTTATAGAGTACATTCATTATATCGCCAATCGCCGCCTCCAAAGTGTAGGATTGGAACCCTTGTATCCTGGGGCTCGTAATACGCTCCCATGGCTGGCAGAACTTATGGACATCCGTAAGGAGCAGAACTTTTTTGAAGGGCGTGTGACTGAATATCGCAAAGCCTCTGCCTTAGCGGCGGTAAGTGATGACGAGCTGTGATAGCTGAGAGGAAGTAGAAGAGGAGCCTTTGTGAGGCGTTGAGTAAAGGTAGTGGGTGGGGGGCGGGTTAGACGCGCAGGCGCTGCCGCACCCCCACCCACTTACATCTTGATAAGTCGTTAAATCCGCCCCAAGCGCACCCCGTCGATACACCTTCCCTACCGAGCTTCATTCCTCCAGCGACCTTTTACATAAACTTTATCGTAGAATAGTGACGGTCCCACTACGCACAAACTCACGTCGGTCTGGCAGTTGAGCCCTGAGCTTGTAGGTATAAGCCCCTTCAGGACATTCGTTACCAGCCGAAGTTCGCCCATCCCAGAGACGACTATTATTCCCTTGGAAAATAAGGTTGCCCCACCGATCATATACCCACACTTCATAAGGTAAGCTCGTGCGAATAAGCCATACGTCATTTATCCCGTCCCCATTGGGAGTAAAGACGTTAGGCACGAAGAGGTCCAACCCAGGCTCAATCACGACAGTACCCCGAGCAGTATCTGTACATCCCCGCTCATTCTTAGCGATAAGCAAAACAGTATAGGTCCCTGGCTGAGGAAAGTCCGCCACAGGCGAAGGCTCCGTAGAAGTGCTTCCATTCCCAAAATCCCAGAAATAACTTGTAGCCCCCTGAGACTGATTAGTGAAGGAAACTTGGGTCTCTGGCTGTCGCTGAGACACCTGCTGAGGAGAAAAGCCAGCTCGCGGCCGGGGATGCACGGTTACGGAAACTTCAGCGGTGTCTCTACATCCGTCGCTACTCAGAGCTATGAGCTGTAGCAGATATGTCCCCCCCTGAGCATAAGTATGAGTAGGCGAAGAGGCATCCCGTACAGTATCTCTCCGGCCATCTCCCCAAGCCCATATGTAATATACTCCTGCGGCACCTGAGGGATTAGAAATATTTTGGGGCGTGATTGTAAAGGGCGCGCACCCTTCTGTCTGAGCCAAACCAACGCCAGCTTCGGGTCGTCGATTCACCACAATCTGACGTTGTACGGATGCCGAACACACACGATTATGACTCCAAGCGGTAAGGGTTACTGTGTAAGTACCTGATGAAAGATATACATGCTGAGGGCCTGCGGCGGTACTGGTATTCCCATCACCAAAGTCCCACTGCCAACTGTAGCCATCTTGTCCAATGTCAGCAAATTGCACCGCCTGATTAGCACAAATAGCACTTAGAATACCTATCTCAGGGGAAGGAGTCTTGTATACTCGGATGTAATGTATCTGCTCTACAGGAATCCAAGTCCCACCAAATCGGGCTTCTAAACGCACAGTATAAAAGCCAGGCTGAGTGTAAGTATGCTGGATGGGATTTTGCGTAGTGGTCACGGGAGCAGAGCCATCGCCAAAATCCCAACGGTATTCATCTGCGGGAGGCTGAGCAGTAAAAGTTACCGTAAGCTGATCGCATCCCTCCTGTACATTAGACGAAAATGAAACAGTCGGAGGGGGTGAAGCAGAGATATTTACTTGAACTTGGCAGGTAGCCCCACATCCCCGCGCATCCGTGAAGACTATGGTAGCAGTGTAGTTGCCAGCCCCGCCATAGTTAGCTGAAGCGGAGGCAGGCAGAGTAGTGGCTTGACCCGACAACGAGAAACCATTCCCGAGATTTATGGTGTAGTTGAAAGGCGCTTGAAGTTGACTCGCATTGGCAGCGTCAATAGAGAAGGTGATAGGCGCCCCAAGGTATCCCGAAAGGGGAGAAACACAGGTTAGCTGCGGCGTAGGATAAACTACTACTGACACAGTATTGGTCACAAGAGGACTATTACTAATGCAAGCTAAACTTGAGATCACCTCTACTTGGTAGGAATCGCCATTTTGAGGCGCAGGATCGGTGTATGAGCTTCCATTGGCTCCAGCAATAATCTGATTATTTTTTCGCCAAACATAAACAGGAGCTGCACCTAAGTTCCCCCCTACTACTGTCAAAGTGATGGGCTCACCCGCACAGACTGCAGGAGGGGCGGCAATCAGCTGAGCTGTCATTGTCTGGCTGGGTACGACCTGAAAGATAAGAGAATCGCGAATAGACCAACCGCAACAATCGGAAAACACTCGCAAATAAAGTTTATAGGTACCTGCTTGAGTCAGGGCAGGAGTAGTATAAGTACTGGCAGTGGCAGAAGTTAGATTGTCAGAAACTGGACCTACGAGCTGCCAGTGATAGTTCTGGATAGTTCGGTTAGCTGGATTGGTGAGGTTGGCTTGAAAGGACGCAGTGGAGCCGAGACAGACTGGCAGAGACCCCAGCGGCTGGATGTCAGGAATAACCCCCGGTTGCATCGGCGAAGCAAACAGGGTATAGCGAAAAGGTACGCCATTCACACGAAGCAGAATGGTATGAAAACCAGTCGAAGTGAAGAAGGTGGAAGTAGTCGCTCCGTAACCAAAAATAGGCTGGGCATTAGCGCCGAATGCCCATTCGTATTGAGTGAGGGGATCTGGGTTTTCTACTGAGAAAGTGCATTCAGAGTGGGAACAAATAAGCCCACTAATCGCAATAGGTGGCTCAGTAGGAACGAAGCTATTGGTAACGATAGGAGATTGACCAGAGAGATTTTGATAGAAAGGTTGGGCGATACCATCTGCTCCATCGCCACCGCGTCCGCCATTGCCGCCATTACCCCCTCTACCGCCATTCCCTCCCCAACCTCCTTGACAGCCAGCGCCGCAGGATTGATTGGGTGCGGGGGGCTGCCCACAAAAGCGTTGGCAAGGAGACCCTGTCCATCCTCCACCGCAACCGCCCGCCCCGCCCTGACCTCCCAACCCCCCATTTGAGCCAGGTGCTCCACGCCCTGCCTGTCCTACCGTTAGGGGACAATCACGGATTACTCCATTAGCGCCATTATTCCATAGAAAGAGAGCAAAAGCGCCTCCTCCACCACCCCCTCCTTTACCGCCAGGGCCACCTTCTCCCCCTTCACCACCACCACCACCACCACCACCTGAAC
>JBCNVG010000030.1:0-8926 GCA_039630325.1 Bacteroidia bacterium | reverse complement strand
AGGTTTTCCAGGTTGCGGGCTATTGCTTTGAGGCCGCTGAGAAAGAAAAAGCCCACAGCAAAGTGAGCGGCCTCTGCATGCGGGAGCAGTTTATTTACCACCTCGTGAAGAAGCGTATCGCGGTTATCAATGACGTCGTGCTGCATCGTTTGAGCCCGAATATAACACAGGCTGCTGGCGTAGAGAAAGACCCCCTAAATGCTTTTTTGAACCCCTAAGCTGCCATAGGTCGTAGGATTTATTCGCCTCCCCTCACAAAAGCGAGGACTATAGGGGTGAAGTTACCCCCGTATGCGGGTCATGACCCGATCACCCGAGTGAGAGCTCTTCCATGCCGTTGAATATCCTTGTGCTGGATTAGGTCATGCCAGCTCCTCGCTGCACCGGCAAAGCTGAGTCGAACAGGCTGCGGTTGAAGTAGGCGGAGTTATTTTCTTAGGAAAGAGAACTATGACGAGTATTGAGATAATCCACGTGGGCTTTGCTGAGGAGTCCCACTGGAATGATAAACGGTTTCGGAGCATCGGTCTGGTTACCCTGCTTCCCCACGCCCATGCAATCCTGCGGCTAAGCTGATGCAGAGTGGGTTTTGCGTGGGGCAGGTGTAATTACTTTAGAAGAGTATCAGTGCATTCTGACTCCTGTGATGGGCTCGGGAGCGGGCAGGTTATTCGCATCTCTCTTTGAGCAAGCGCTTTCCTCGGCCGACTGAATGGGAAAATATCAAGCCTAGAATACCCTCCGCCGTATGTATAAAACCTTTCGTTTAGTCAGTTTGCAAATCGCCCAAAACGAGGATGGTCACGCATCACTTTGAAGACTGGATTGTTATTCAGTTCGGCGCGAAGCTCGGGGCGCAGTTTGATAGCTTTTTCCATAGCTCCAGCAGATTTATCAGGATACCCCTTGTAAGCGTACAAAATAGCGAGGTTATAGTGGGCCTCAGCCAGATTAGGATCCAGAGAAGTGGCTTGGAGAAAATCCGCCTCTGCCTCCAAAAGGCGCATGGCTTTCATTAGGGATACGCCTCTGTTATTGTAAGCCACTGCGAGGCGCCCATCCTGCGAAATGACTTTACTATTATCGGCAATAGCCCCTGAGAGCCAGCCTATATGGTCCATCACGATAGCTCTATTGATATAGAGGGAGCGGTCATTGGGGGTGCGATTGATGAGGTCATTATACCGCTCTAAAAGCTGCATAGCCTCTTCCCGAGACAGCTCATAAACATTTTGGGTGCGATAAGCCAGAGCCGCAATATTGTATATGGAATTACTTTTATCCAGAGCAGCGGCACTTTCTATATCTCTGACGGCACTCTTGATATCATTTAGGGCGAAATAGTATGTAGAGCGCATAGCCAGAAGGTTAGCGGTGCGATTACCTCGGGTATCAATCAGCGTATTGAGGATACTAAGGTTTTGGCGAGCATCTACGCCTGGACGAAAGCGGCTGATGATAAAGGTCTTGGTAGCCACATTGTACAGCTCTGGGGCCATGAGGGGCATTGGAGCATTGTAGCGCTCTACATACATTTTATCTGGCTGATAGGTAAATACGAAACTAACCATGGCATGGCGGCAGAAGGGCAGAACTTTTTCTCTAATCTTAGGCCAGTAAGGGAGCTTACGGAGTTCCTTTTCTCGATCATCTTCGTGAATAGGTTGGGAAGCTATGCGTAGCATCTCAGCCCGCTCTTCTTCGGAAAAATCAGCCGTCTTGACCAAAATTTCAAAGCGCTGCCAATCTTCTCCGCGCCCCGTGCCTTCTACGGGAATATCTCGCCCGACCTTCTTCACAAAATATTCTCGCACGTCAGCCGCTACGGCATCCATTCGCTTCTGAGACAGGTTTTGATTGAGCTCTAAGCGCCCATCTGGTGAAGCATAGCCGTCTATCTTGATACTTTGGACGAGAAAGCCCATCTGCTCATACTTATTGACATATTGGAGAATAGCATCGGTGAGCTCTTTTCGGTTGAATTTGGCCGACATGATAGGGAAAATCAAGTCTAAGGTCCCCTCAAACCCTTCATAGCGGTATAGCTCATCCCGAATTGGAAGGTCAGGCAGCGCAGCACGGACGCCCGTACGAACTTTCGTCCACGGCTGAGAGGTGCAGCAGCTTGGCTCAGCAGGCCCAAATGGTTTATTTCGGGAATCGCAATAGACCTTTGTGATCTTCCCCTTCTCCATCTTGACGATAGAGAAGTATAGCGAGACTTGCTTGCCATCCAGTCGCTTGCCCCCGAGCGGTATCTTGTACACAAAGAAGGGCTGTGAATTTGCCTTGTAGTAGCTTTCTGTGATAATCAGTTCGCCTACAGTGCCTTGGGCGTCAGTCTCCATATTGGCTAAGTGCGAGGGTGTGGAATAATCCACCCGAACGATGATGGCGACATTTTTTTGAAGATACTTGGGGTATTCTAAGTCATTTACCAGTCGAAAATATAAGGTGTCATTGGCCTGGATAAACTGCCCCGGCTCTACGAACTCTGGGGAAAATTGACTATTATCATACTCACTGACATAGAGGGAAGCAGGATCGCTATTCGCATCGAGGGTAGCCTGTAAATCTTTTTTGAAGGTTTGGCAAGTATTCTTATATGTTTTGCCGCCGTACTTAGTCTTGTTAATCAAGTCCTTAGGGCCACATCCTATACTAATGAGGGCGATTAGGCTGACGCATGCAGCTACTTTTTTTCGCATATAGGTGTGATTTCGACAAAAGTACGAGATTAACTACAAACGCTCTATAAGAGAGGCGATTCCCATGCCTCCCCCTACACAGAGGGTAGCGACGCCGTAGCGGAGATTTTGCCTCTCCAGCTCATCTAATAAAGTACCCACCAGTATAGCCCCTGTAGCCCCCAGCGGATGCCCCATAGCGATGGCTCCACCATTTACGTTGATTTTGTCTAAGGGGATTTTCATTTCATCGGCGAATCGAAGGGGAACTACAGCGAAGGCTTCATTTACTTCATATAAATCTACCTGCTCAGGTGAAAGCGAAGCTCGCTGGAGCGCCTTGCGAGTAGCAGGGGCAGGCCCCAGCAGCATAATCGTAGGTTCTGTACCTGTAACGGCCCAGCTCATTATCCGGGCGCGCGGACGCAGCCCATATTTTCGGTAGAGGGCATCTGTACCTAACAAAACCAGAGCTGCGCCATCCACAATCGCCGAGGAGTTGCCTGCATGATGCACATGATGAATAGCTTCCAGCTCGGGGTACTTCTGAAGCGCCACCGCGTCATATCCGAACTGCTTCCCAATATGCGCAAAAGAAGGCTCTAGTGTACGCAGCTTCTCTAAACTGGTGTCCGGACGAATATTTTCATCTACTTCTAAAAGCGGCTCCCCCAGAATATCGCGAATAGGGATTATGCTTCGGCGAAAGTAGCCGGCTTGTGTAGCATGAGCAGCCCTTTGATGGGAGCGCAAAGCAAAGGCATCCAGGGTATCACGATCATACCCATACAATGACGCAATCAAGTCCGCTGCAATCCCCTGAGGTATAAAATAACCAGGGAAGGCCACCGCGGGGTCTGCATACCATGCTCCACCATCAGACCCCATGGGAACTCGACTCATAGATTCTACGCCTCCCGCCAGCAACGCTTCTCCAACCCCAGCTCGCAGATATGCAGCCGCTTGATTGACGGCCTCAAGTCCTGAAGCGCAAAATCGATTCAATGTAACGCCCGCTACGGTCTCCGGCAGCCCTGCGGCTTGGGCAGCGATTTTGGCGATATTTGATCCTTGTTCATGGATTTGAGTGACACATCCTAAGATCACATCCTCTATAGCCTCAGGTGGAAGCGCAGGGTTACGCTCTAGAATCGCTTGAATAAGCTGACGAACCAACTCAACAGGACGAACTGTATGGAGCTTTCCATCCTTTTTTCCACGGCCCCGAGGGGAGCGAACCGCATCATAGATATAAGCTTCAGGCATAATCGCTTCGGTGAATCCCCAGCCGTTTCATGCGGCTATGGAGAGCTGTACGTTGCATATTCAGCGCCTCGGCCGTGCGTGAAATATTAAAGTTGTGCTTACGCAGATGATAAAGTAGGTATTCACGCTCCATTTGATCTAAAAAGGCTTCTACTTCTGGCGTATCAAATATACTCGGAGGAAGGCTATCCTCCTCAGGCAAAGCAGAGACACTCACATATCGCCGCACATCAGCAGGCGTTATGACTTTATCTGAAAAAATCACCAGCCTTTCTACCGCATTTCTAAGCTCACGAACATTCCCAGGCCAGTCAAATCGACTCAGCTCTTGCAGAGCAGCAGGTGTAAAAGACTTAGGAGGAAGGTTATATTCTGTGAGGATTTCCCTGAGGAAAGCTTCAGCTAAAATGGGTATATCCTCTCGACGCTCTTTGAGGGGCGGCACGCTAATTATGACGACACTGAGCCGATGGTACAAATCCTCTCTGAACCGTCCAGCAGCAATCTCTTGGGGAAGATTCTTGTTAGTAGCGGCGATGATTCGCACGTTTACGGATATATCTTTCTCCCCTCCTACTCGGCGAATCTTCCCCTCTTCAATGACACGGAGGACTTTCGCCTGAGCGGGGAGCGACATGTCCCCAATCTCATCTAGAAATAGCGTCCCTCCATGAGCTTCTTCAAAGCGGCCAATGTGCTGCTTGATGGCATGCGTAAAAGCCCCCTTTTCATGACCGAAAAGCTCACTCTCTATGAGCTCAGGTGGTATAGCTGCGCAATTCACATCTACGAAACTCCCTTTATTTCGGTGACTCTTAAGGTGGATCCATCGGGCTACCAGCTCTTTACCACTTCCACTCGGCCCTGTGATAAGTACACGGGTATCTAAAGGAGCGACCCGATCTATCAGCTCTCGGATATGCTGAATCGCTGGCGAAATGCCCAGTATCTCTCGTACCCGAAAGGCCTTTTGAGAGAGGGTTTTATTTTCCGAGACAAGTTTACGCTTTTCAGAAGCATTGCGAATAAGTATTTCTAACTTAGGCAGGTCTAAGGGCTTTTCCATGAAGTCAAAAGCGCCCATCTTAGTCGCTGCTACAGCCGTTTCTATGGTAGCATGCCCAGAAAGCATGATAAACTCTGTCTCAGGCTTATGTTGCCGAGCCCAGGAGAGTAGCTCCATGCCATCTTTCCCTGGCATGCGGACATCGCATAAAACGATATCAAAGTCCAAGCGCTCTAATAGTCTCTGGGCTTCTATGCCGTCACGCGCCACCTCTACGGTATGGCCATCGTAGGACAAAACCTCCGCCAGACTGGCCCGAATCTCTGGATCATCATCCACGACCAGTAGGCGCGCCATTAGACAGTTAGAAGTTCCTGTTCTTTAGCTTCTAAGAGCTGGTCTATGCGGGTGATATACTTGTCTGTCAGCTTCTGCAGTTCTTCTTGTCCTTTACGCACGATATCCTCAGGAATGCCATTTTTGGTCAGTTTCCGCATCTCTTCCAGCGTATCTCGGCGAATATTCCGAATAGCGACTCGGGCTTCTTCAGCTAAGTCTTTGACTTGCTTGACGAAGCGTTTACGCTGCTCCTCCGTCAGAGATGGGAAATTTACTCGGACACTTTTACCTTCCGTAGCGACGGAAAGTCCAAGGTTAGCTTCGGCGATAGCTTTTTCTATAGGCTTAGTCATTTGAGGTTCAAAAGGCTGCACAAGAAGGGTACGAGTATCTTGTATACTAAAGGTGGCTATATGCTTGATAGGCGTAGGCGTGCCATAATAGTCAACCTTAAGATGCTCTATGAGCGCAGGGGTAGCCTTGCCTGCCCGGATCTTCCCGAAAAGCTCATCGTAATGGGCCAAGGACTTCTTCATATGCTCCTCCGCATGGCTGAGGAGGGTTTGAATTTCTGGGCTCATGGAGCAAAGTTAGCCAAAAGCTGCTTCATAACCCGCTTTGCGAAGGAGACAAGCAGGGCACTTTCCGCAGCCATACCCCCACGCCTCTCGATGCGATCTATCGCCAAAATAACAGGTATGCGTCTCTTCCGCAATAAATTCCCGATACCCCCGCCGATCTGCATACCGCCATAGCGCCGCTTTATCCATGTGGAGAAAGGGGGCATGAATTCGTATTGGGCGAGCCAGGGCCTCTGATAGGGCTTTCTCGGCGGCCTCGATAAACGGCGCTCGACAATCAGGATATCCACTATAATCCACCTGGCTCACTCCGATGACCAGTTGAGTCTCCCCTCGCTCGTAACCCCAGGCAGCCGCTGCGGCCAAGAAAAATAAGTTTCGGCCTGGTACGAAAGTCGTCGGCAACCCCTCGGGCGAATATTCAATCGGCGCCTCGGAAGTCAGCGCAGTAGAAACCCCCAGACTTTGCCACAAAGGCCCCAGGTCTATAATCTCATGAGGCACCCCCATATGCTGAGCGATTCGCCGAGCACAGGTAATCTCCACCTCATGACGCTGGCCGTATTGAAATGATAGCGCATAAAGAGGGGGGGGTAAATTTTCCATAGCCCAGATGAGCGCCGTCGCCGAATCTTGCCCTCCACTCAGCAGCACAATAGGCATTAAGCGAAAATACAATCATTACAAAAAGGCCGATATTTGACTTATGGTTACGCTCGTATACTTCTCGTATGCTTATACTGTCGCTATCTTGATATTCGCTTTACTGATTGTCCAGCGCGCAGGATGGAATCCCTACTTATTGGGCATTACAGGGGCTACTGAGGTTTCGCGTATTGGCCATATACTATTTCTTTCTCAGAACTTACGCCCTCTGTCTGCCAGCCCTCTCAGTGACGCTGCGTTTGATAAAGCTGGAATATACATTATCCTACTTAGCTCACTCATTAGCGGCGTCTTGGGACTCATTGTACATCAGAAAAGGATATCGCCGTTAGCACTGGGAATAATCCTCTTGTGTGCTCTCAACCTCATCACCGCTTTTTATCTATGGATGATGAGCTAATACAAAGATGGAGCTGGATTGGTGAATATTTTTTCTCGCCATGGATTGATAGCGCTGACTTTTATCTATTTCCGCCAAGAGAAGGTATTACAAGTTTTTTTCTCAGAATATGTGTTGGAAAGCGAAGAAGGTTTGCATACCCTCACGACTACGAGCAATGTCCCAACGGAGTATAGTACTTTGATTCCAGGCAATGCGTAAGCCTACGCCAGGAGAGCCTATCCACCCTTCTGTGGAGAGTTTGATTTGGCGGAGGTGATCCCATACGCTGCCCATGTCATAAAAGGTTACTGTGCCTATCACCCAATCTTGTTTCAGGAGGCGGAAACCATAGAGATGGGTACGAGCTTCCAGGTTAGTCTGGACTACGACAGGAGCAATAAAACGGCTCTCTCGAAATCCTCGGACAGAACGCGCCCCACCTAAGACTAAAATACCTCCCGCTTCTGCCTGACTGGAGATGTCGTATAGCTCTATAAAGTTGATCCGAGGGCCCCAGATGTAACCAAAAGCGGACAGCCCAGCCAAAGTCAAACGCCCCCATCGCCCCCACCGCAGCGGAGTATAAAAACCTACAGCCTGTACCATGACTTTGTTTTGACGAAAGTCGCCACCGAGCCACGGCGCTTGCAGCTCATGCGAATACTCTAAGAATACGCCATGAGTCGGGTCTGGCTCTAAGTCGCGAGTATCATACATTACCGCCCAAGCCAAAATGCTGGATATCCACCAGCGCCGACTCTCCTCGTATCCCGTAAGGCGAAGTTGAGTCCATGTTCCATCTGCCACCTCTTCATCTAAGCGCGTGCGCCGCTGAATCGCCTCCACTACGCCTCCTTCTGGACCAGGAACCTTGAATCTTTTACCTGCATGGCTGCGAAATCTCGTCAAATCCACTTCATATCCTATAAAAAGCCGCAATCTTCCTCCAGCCAGGAGCCGCTCAAATGCAATATTGTATAGCTGAGACTCCAAGAGCATGCGGGTGTAGTTTTCGTCTGTGTAGTATAGCCCATCAGGCCCCAGGAATGCCTGGGACAAAGCCTCTTCATATTCATTTACACGCCTAAAGGTGCGAGGGCTTTCATTCATCGTCCGAGGGGGGGCTACCAGCGGACGAAAAAGATGCTTGCGCCCAATCCCCCAATATTGGGCATCTGGATCGCGAATAAGCTCAATATTGGCTCGCATGCGATAAGGGCCATTGCCTAAGAAAGGCGCATCGTAGTTTCCCACCAGATGATAGCGAGTATTCTGAAAGACGAAGACATTCATGTCTATGCGGTGGCGATAAGGGCTATAGGCGAAAAAAGGGTCTTTACGCGTCTTGTTGATGTACAGAAATCCTTCGGCTCCGATACCGAAGCCGCGGATAGGGTCATACTCCCAGCGCGGCAAGCCAGTCACAAATGTTCCCTCTCGCTTTTCTGCGAGTTCTCTTTCGTCTAACCGCTTAGACGGATGGATATAGAATGGCAGCGCTGGATAAGTATCTGGCGCAGCTACCGAAGGCGCTTCGCTGACCTCTTGGGCTACAAGCGTAATAGGAAGATAAAATAAAAACCTAAGAACGCGCAGCCAAGCCTTGATTGAATAAAGTTGAAGATAGGGACTTCGTAAGTAGTATACTCGCCTGCAGAGATAGGCAGAAGTCAGTTTAATTCGTACTTTCATAGGATTTAGTGGGTTTTGAAGATTGTAAAGGATGCCTAAAAGAGGCATAAATAACTGGCCTCAGCGAAAGCTGAGTGGTGATTCTTTGAAAAGCCTCCGAAAAAACTTAGGGACGAGTGATAGGACACTCTTGTAAGCTGGATGGCTCTCTCAAGCATGGGACGGCGGATGCGCCAGCCGCCAAAGGTAGCGCATTAGAAGGTACCAAGTTGATAAACTTCGCTCGGTGTAGAAGGGACGATCCAGCACAGCGCTGCAAAGTTAGGGCAGTAATAGGTAGCCTCCAAAACTGGCAGGATGGATATCG
>JBCNVG010000003.1:0-28740 GCA_039630325.1 Bacteroidia bacterium | reverse complement strand
AGCGATTTAGAAAGGACATACAGTTACCTCCATTCTTTTTCGCTAAAACAAGAGCTAATCGACAGCTTCAATCTATATAAGCATTATGGGCTGGATAAGATTTCCAATCCGAGACGGAGGGCTAAGAAGTTAGACGGCATTTTGAAGGATAACATTCAAATAAGTATCACTAAAAATGCCACTATAGCGATTCGGGTATATGATTCGTCGCCTGATTTTGCTTATCAGGTGGCTTCTTTTCTGAAAGATAAGGTAGAAAAGTTTTGCAAGGATGCAATAGGCATGGAAAAAGCCCTATCAGAAAAGGTTCGTCAGATAGATGATTTGTTGATAGAAATGCGAGTATTAGAAGAAAAGTTAGCAGCTATTCGCACTGAGTACCGTATTGTCACCTCAGGTGTACATCAAAATGCTTCAGTATTCATCCCGACGAAAGAAGCTTTCGCTCAGTATGACAAAGTGCTGAGCATGGAAAATCGCCTTGTCCAGCTACAGGAAACCTATGCCAACCTCTTAGAAGAAAAAGGACGAAGAGAAGATTTTCTTCGCACCTATTCCAGCCCGATATTTATTATTCAGCCACCCTACAAACCTTCCTATCCGATTGGTCCTGAGCCTGTTTTAGTAATAGGACTCACGCTTGTGAGTAGCCTAATAGTGAGCATTGGCCTTCTTGCTTATGCTTATTCGCTGGGGCTGATTGGTCGAAAGTCCCAGGAAATCCCAGAAGCTATTGTAGCCTCCCCGTGAGAAAGAAGTGCTATCAAAGCTAACTCATACCCTCTCCATCCCAATCCACTAATTACCCCTTGGCAAGCTCTGGCAGTGATAAGCCGCTGACGAAATCGCTCGCGTTTGTAAATCTGGCTATAGTGCACCTCAATGCAAGGTTTATCACAAGCTCTCAAAGCATCGTACAGTGCGTAACTCGTATGCGCTAATGCCCCTGGATTCAGAATCAAGGCATCATACTGATCCACCTCCCAGACCCACTGGATGAGCTGCCCTTCATATGGACTCTCCAAGTATGTCAGGCTCGCATGAGAAGAGAACTTCCTCTTAAGGTAGTCGAAAAACTCCGTCCAAGGCTGATGCCCATACCATTCTGGCTCCCGCCCTTTGCCGATATACGATACATTTGGACCATGGAGGATGCGCACGCGCTTCATCTATCCAAAGATATCTTGACTCAATGGCTCCACTACCTCCACATAGAAAAAGGATTACGAACAGCTACCCTACAAGCGTATGCTAGAGACTTGGCCGACTTCGTAGGGATGCCCCTGACCCATGCAGACCTCCAAGAAAGGTTAGCCGCTTTAGCCCAAGCCCGCGAGTGGCAAGCCATCACAGTAGCACGGAAAGTTTCTGCATTGCGCAGCCTGCTCAGGTATCTGTATCAGGCGGGATGGCTACCAGAAGACTGGTCGGACTTCTGGGAGACGCCGCGTTTTTGGCGCAAGGTCCCTACCTACCTTACTCCCGAAGAAGCTAAACGGCTCATTGACGATTATCCCATGAACCGTCGTCATAGCGTGCGCAATAAGCTCCTCTTGGAACTCCTCTACGGCGCAGGCCTACGAATCAGCGAGGCTTGCCACTTGCGCATAGAAGACATTCATTCAGAGGAAGAAATGCTACTCATTCACGGCAAGGGGGGAAAAGTTCGCTGGGTACCTTACGGCAAAAGCATTAGAGAAGCATTAGAGCAATACCTCCCTATACGCCAAAAGTACCCTGATAAAGGCACTTCTTACCTCCTTCTGAGTCAGAAAGGCGGGCCAATGACCAGAATCCAAGCTTTCACCATCGTTCGGGAGGCAGCTATTCTTACTGGAATTAATAGGCCTATCAGTCCGCATGCGCTGCGGCATAGCTATGCTACGCACCTCCTTCTGGCAGGGATGGACATAGCTTACCTTCGGCACCTCCTGGGTCATTCCTCCATTACGACGACGCAGCATTATTTGCAGATTTTGCCGACGCAGCTGGGGCAGATCCTACAGAAATACCACCCCCGCGCAAAAGAAGTCCGAGAATAAGTCCATATATTATCCCCAGTACGCCTAAAACCTTCATTCGGTCAATGACCGCATATCCCAGGTGCTTCTGCCGCTCCCGATAGACCTTGTACAGCTCAATCTGCTGACGAATCAGTTCCTCTCGCTTCTCTAACGGAATATCTATTCGACCACTCTCCGACTGAGCTTGAAAATAAGCTCGCCAAGCCGCTGCTCTTTTTTCAGGGTAAGCCTCGTATTCCGCTCGGAGGGCGGGCTCCATTAGTCTCTCGCCAACAGCCTTTAAGGGGGCACTAGCAAGACTCACCCCCAGCACCCATAGAATAATCCGAATAGGATCCAGGTACCCTAAGCTGCGCATTCGCCAAAGAGCAAGAATTAGGACAATCAAAAGCCAAACTCCTCCTGCTAAAAGGAGAAGCTGGCCTGCCATGACTTCATAGACAAAACCCAGCTTCCACGCCAGGTAGTCAATGCCCAAAGCGCCAAGGGTGTGAACTATCGTAGCCCATAAGCCTACTTTTAGCCAGACCTTAAGCGGTAGCATACGCATCTCCATAGCGAGTTAAGTAAAGTAGAGCGTAGTTGATGATATCAAACAGATTATCTGTGATGGAAGCTGCGTGTAGTTCAGGCAAAGCGTCCATTTGGCGAATGCGCGCCAGCTTCATCAAAATAAACTCGATAAACGCCAAGGGTCTCATGTGCAGCCAAGCATCGCCGTAGTCAGCGTTTTTACGCTTCAAAATCTCCCAAGCTTCGGTGAATATCTTTGAAAGCTCAGTGGGATCAGTTTGACGGAGGCGAGCTATGGCGAGTGCAGCATAGTTAGCCAGGGCCAGCCAGTCATGGAGAGGGGACTCCCCAGTAGCGGCAGGCTGACCAGATTGCATAAGGCTGCGGATTCGGCTCGCTTTGATATGTAAAAGATCTACCAGCGAAGGAAGGGAAAGCTCCATCCAACTCTCGCCATACTGCTGATACTTCTGGGAAAATATGCTTAGAGCCATTTGCTGCCAGTGGGTATACGCTGATAGTGACACAAAGCAAAGGTATGGCCTCTTGTGCCGAAGGTGGGACTCGAACCCACACGGGAAACCCCACACGCCCCTGAAACGTGCGCGTCTACCAGTTCCGCCACTTCGGCAAGACCTGAACAAAGTTATGCATAAAACCGGAAAGGAGATATTACGCCTGAGGGGCCGCGACAAAGCTGAACATTGTAGCTTTGTGACGTGGGGCACCAAGTCTCAGCACGCAAGTACCGCCCAACTACTTTCGCTGATGTAGTAGGTCAACCTTTTGTAGTCCAGACTCTACGCAATGCGCTCCGAGCAGGGAAGATTGCGCATGCTTACCTCTTTTTCGGCCCCAGAGGCGTCGGAAAGACGACCTGTGCGCGGATTCTCGCCAAGGCTATCAACTGCGAAAATCTCACCCCTACTGGGGATCCTTGTGGCGAGTGTGCCTCCTGTCGGAGGTTTGCGGAAGGACGGACCCTAAACCTCATAGAGTTAGATGCAGCTTCTCACAATAGCGTAGAGGATATTCGGCTCATTACGGATCAAGTACAGCTTACCCCCCCCGAAGGACGCTATAAGGTGTACATCATAGATGAGGCACACATGCTCAGTACCGCCGCCTTCAACGCTTTCCTCAAAACTTTGGAAGAGCCCCCACCTCATGCGGTTTTCATCTTAGCCACCACCGAAAAGCATAAAATCCCTGCCACCATTCTCTCACGCTGCCAGCGGTTTGACTTTAGACGCATTCCTACCGAAGAAATAACCGCCCGTTTAGCCTATATCGCCAAGCAAGAAGGAATTCAAGCTGAGCCCGAAGCTTTGTTTCTCATCGCCGCTAAATCCGAAGGCGGTCTGCGCGATGCCCTCAGCCTTTTTGATCAGCTCAGCAGCCGCACTGGTGGGCAGCTTACCTATGCAGCCGTTTTAGAAGCCTTAGAGACCTTAGACTACGATGCATACTTCGCTATCAGTGAAGCTCTCCAACACTGGGATGCAACTCAGGCTCTCAAAGCATTTCGTAGCTACGTAGAAGCTGGCTATGAACCCGCCAGTCTACTACAAGGCCTATTGGAACATTTTCGTAATCTACTTCTAGCTCAGTACGAACCGCAGGCCTTAGGGCAGAGCGTACCGCCGCATTACCGTTCGCGATATGAAAGCTCTGCTTCTCAGTACAGTGAGGCCTTTCTCCTCCATGCCATAGACCTCTTACTGGAGGGTGAGAGGCGTCTCTCTTACACGCGGTTTCCCGAGATAGCGGTAGAAACTACTCTGCTTAAGGTAGCCCTCCTTCCCCAAGCGTTGTATCGAGTAGCAGAAACTGAGGTGGCCTCTCCCCCTTCCACAGGAGCGTCTACTTCTCCCTCCTCCAGTTCTATCTCTAACTCCAGGGCGTCCGCTGGCATTCCTACCATCCCTCGCAGCTTGGAGGAAGTAAAAAAAAAGTCCTAACCCCTCGTGAGGCTCTTCTAACGCCCGAGCAGTTTAGAGAAGCCTTAGAGGCCTATCCCCGTAGGGAGGACGCAAGTCCTCAGCTTGTGGCGTATATCTCCCAAGGCAAGTATGAAATCGCTGCCCAGCAATTGACTATCTGGGTACCGCATGAAAGCCACGCTACCATGTACGCTGTACAAGCTGCCCAGTTAGAGAACTTCCTTCGGAGCAAGCTAAACCGAGAAGACGTGCGTGTCCGTCTATTAGCTAAGCCCGATGCCTTTCCAGAGATCAAAGCCATCCAGACCTCTCAAGAGCGATGGGAATATTTACGCCAAGTCAACCCCTTAGTAGAGGAGCTACGCTTGCGTGCGAAGGGGCAAGTGCTTCCTTGTGAGATAGAAATACCCCTCTCCGACGAGAAGGAGGAAGAGGCATAATAAAAACCCTAACCCGTACCAGCTACGCTCCGACAGAGGAGGCGACGGAAGCTGATTTAGATTGATCTCTGCTGACTCTGTGCCGTCGCATAGGGAAAAGTGGCGTCCTTGTATGGATTCGGTTTTGTGGAAGCGTCCCAACCATATGGCGGCAATAAGCCTTTCATTATATGAACGAAGTTGACGAGCCGCTTCCTCAGCATTAGCGGCTTTCGGTGCAGGAGAAGCAGCAAGCCGACAGGTGCTAAGCAGGTAAGAAAAAACTTGCCGATCCACCGTAGGAGGAATCCCCCAAAATGCAGCGGCTGGCGTGGCTATCAACAAACCCACGCGCTGACCGCTGTCAAGAAGATGATAAGCAACTTTTTCCGCAGAGGTCCAGCTTTCAGGGCAAGTGCTCTCTACAATCAGCGCATAAAAGTAAGAGGGAGATGGCATCCGATAAGTGTCCCAGGCTAATACCGCGAATATCCCTAATCCCAAACGTAGAAGAGCTCGCAGCGTGAGCCATAAATAGACCCATGGACGCTCAGCGTAAAGCTGGTCAGCCGGCAGTCGAACAAGCCAGACGCCTATAAGCAGCGTCCAAACAATCAGTAGAACAATGGCTAAGCTGCTCAACGCTCTTGCAGACGAGGATCTATGGCATCACGAATACCTTCCCCAAGCAGGTTGAAGATGGTAACTACCGAAAATATGGCTACGCCAGGGAAAATCGCTAACCACCAGGCGCCCGTGGCGCTTCGAGCGGCAGAGAGAAGCGAGCCCCATGTCACTGTAGTAGGGGGAACCCCAATCCCAAGGAAGCTTAGGCCAGACTCTATGAGGATGGCCGAAGCAATCCCAAAAGCAATAGACACAAGAACGGGCGCAAGAGAGTTAGGCAAGGCGTGAAGAAACATAATCCGCCAGTCAGAGTAGCCCAATGCGCGAGCTGCCTGCGTGTAGTCCAGGCTACGGACTTTAAGCATTTCAGCGCGGGTAAAGCGAGCTATGCCCGTCCAGGAGGTAAGACCAATTACGGCCATCACTAGAAATAAGCTCGGCTTGGCAATAGCTGCCACGGTGAAAATGAGGAGCGTAGTGGGTATAGAGATCATCACTTCTATGAGGCGACTGATAGTGATATCCACCCATAAGTGGACCCGCTTAGCGCCCCATTCAGTACGCTTTAGGAGGCGCGACGGCAGCCAGATTACCGCAGCTACTCCTCCTGCAACCAAGAGGGAAATAAGTAGCGATCCGAGAAAGGAGAAGAAGCTCTCCCCCAGCGCTTCTCCCAAAGCATAACGCCGAATGTAAAAGCCGTAGTACAGCCCCAGAAGCAAGCCAGGCACCCCCAGCCACAGGGTAGCACGACTCACTTGGAGGGAGGTATCCCCAAAGTACCCTGCAAGCGCCCCCAGTAGAATCCCTATGATAGCAGAGATGCCTACGGACACTAAGCCTACCGTCAAGGATATACGCGTACCATGGATGAGCCCGCTCAAAAGGTCTCTTCCTAGATTGTCTGTGCCGAGGTAATGGCGCTCAGCAGGTAAATCAATCACTTGTTCGTCGAAAGGGCCCACGGCTGGTGCATTCCGCAGGTCCAGCTCCTCGGGGGCATAGCGGACAGGCGGCCAGACAGCCCAATCCAGTTCAGCTTTCCGCCAGTTTAGGCCGCGAAGCTCAGATGGCCATAGCTTCATTCCCAAAAACTTCTCGCCGTAATCTCGAAAAATCGGAAATATCACCTGTCCTTGGTACGAGGCGACGATTGGCTTATTGTAGGCCAGAAAATCTGCCAGCAGCGCTACTATGGCCAAGCCTACGACTACCCATAGGGAGAAGTATGCAGGCTTATTCTTTTTGAAGGCCTCCCAGGCCCGAGCCCGTGGAGAATGGGATATAGCCGCAGCCTCAGCCATAGGGTTTAGCGTTTGGTATAGCTAATGCGGGGATCAACCACTGCATAGAGAATATCTGCCACTAATATGCCGATTAGGGTAAGCACGGCTCCTATGGTAAAGACAGCGATAATGACTGGATAATCCCGCGCGACCATCGCTCCGTAGCTTAGAAAGCCCATGCCTGGAATAGAAAATATAGTTTCCAGGATCACCGAACCGCTGATCATGGCCGGGAACACGGAGGCCAGTAGCGTGATGATAGGAATGAGCGAGTTTCGAAAAGCGTGTTTCCACACAACGATGGATTGAGGAAGCCCTTTTGCTCGGGCCGTACGAATGTAATCCTGCTGGAGGGTCTCCAAGAGAGCCGTACGCATTTGCCGACTCAGGAATGCCAGTGACCCATAAGTGTAGATTATCACAGGCAAAATCAAGTGATAGGTCCAATCTGCGATTCGCTGCATAAGGGGCCATTCAGGAGAGTGCTCCGTACTTTGGACACCTCCTGGTGGAAAAATCGCCAAATAATCCCCTCCGCACAAGAATACAATACTCATCGTCCCGACCCAAAAGCTGGGCAGCGAATACAACATAAAGAGCGTCAGGCTAATAAAACGATCTCGGAAGCCCCCTCGATGCACAGCCGAAGTCACTCCCAGAGGAATAGCAATAATATAAGCTAAAACGATGGAGATGATATTTATTACCAGAGACCAGCGCACTGCTTCTCCAAGTTTTTGAGCGATAGGGCGCTTATCTTGATAAGATATGCCAAAGTCTCCCTTCAAAAGTCCTACGAGCCAGCGATGATATTGATTCTGAGTACCGTGCCAATGGAGGGTAGGGACATATACTTTCCATACCTGCGCTTGTTGGGGAAGGGCCGCCACCGCCTGGGAATAGGCTAAAAAGTAAGGCCGCAGGGCAGGAATAAGTAGCTCCTCTAACTGCCCTATGCGATATTTGAGTTCTTCGTAATCTTTCTCTTGGGGGAGGATGGCTAATAAAGCCCGAGCCTCAGTGCGCTTTTCCCCCCAAGTCGTATCGCCAGCAGAGGCATAAAAAGCTGAATCTAAGCGCAGGTAGGCTCTATACATCTCTTGAACGGCCTCCCAGTTACCAAACTTGTATACCAAGCGACGAAGAGCATCTTGCACTGGCACCTGGGGAATGCGATAAAGAGTCTCAGGCTCAGCCAAAGGGGCGATAGAGAAGTAGAAAATCGGTAAATCCAAACCCAGCTCATGCCGTTTCTCTAAGTAAGCCTTGAGGGTAGCTTGTCTCTCGGCCATCTGCTCGCCGCCTGCTCCTGCTTTGCCCACAAGCATTTGCTCCACGGGATCACCCGGAGCTGATTGACTGATTAAAAACGAGAGGAGCGTGATAATAAATAGCGTAGGAATGAAGAACAAAAGCCGCCTGAGCAGGTAAGTCGTCATTGAGCGGTACTGGATTTACCGTAGCGAATGAGATTTTTGGGGGTCCAGAACCCTGCTGGGAAAAACCCAGGCCGAATCGCACTCACATAGGCATTTCGGAATCGTCTATGAATGGCAATCCGTTCCAGCGGGGAGGTAAGAAAGATATAAGGCTGCTCATCATACACGACCTTGTGGAAAAGGCGATACAAAGAGTCGCGACGCGCTTTATCGAGTTCCGAGCGTATCATCTCTATAATAGCGTCAGTTTGTGCATTACCGAAACCTACATAGTTAGAGCCGCCCTCGGCCCAGCTTTGAGAATGCCATATCTGCTTCAGGTCCTGCGGGGTGTGACTACCGACCCAGGCTCCAATGTAGCAATCAAAGTCATGTTTTTTAGTACGCTCTAAGAAGACTGCCCATTCCAATGGGACAATGTTGACTTTCATACCGACCTTTTCGGCCTCCTGCTTGATGATCTGTGCAATCTGCAAGCGAACCTCATTGCCAGAGTTCACATAAATATCAAACTCAAGCGGAATGCGCTTACCATCGATGTCTTTTTCCCGAACGCCATCTCCATCCTTATCAATCCATCCCGCTTGATCTAAAAGCTGGGCAGCCTTTTGGGGGTCATAGGGGATAGGCTTTAAAGTGTCATTATACGCGCCTCTATGCATCGGATACAGCGGTCCCGTCACCCGCTGCGCTAAGCCATACGAGAACTTCTTGATAAGCATGTCCACATCCACTAAATGAGCCAAAGCGCGCCGCACGCGTACATCAGTAAAAATGGGTCGGCGCCCCTGAGGCCGCATATTTAGCCCAATGTAACTGTATATGAAAGAAGGCGGTGTCTCTAACCGAAAATGCTCTAAAAAGCTGGTATTCTTTTTGAGCTCCATGAAGTCCTTAGCGGGGATACTACTCATTACGTCAATCTTTTGGGCTTTCAGCGCTGTTATAGCAGTATTCGGATCGTTGATGATGCGGTATACAATCTTATCTGGATAGGCCTCGTAGGCCACCCCTTTTAGAGTATCACCCCACCAGGTAGGTTTACGACGAAGGACTATCTGCTGGCCCGTCACCCATTCCTCCAAAGCGTAGGGACCCGCCCCCACGATATCCTTAGGCTCGCGCTGCATCGCATTGTACCGCTCGGCAAAGCGGCGGATATTGGGATCGTTTCGGAGCTTATCTGCCTCTCTATTGAACTGCCGAACGGAGTACTTGTCTAAAAGATTTTCAGGATCATATACATACCTGGGCAAGATGAACATACTGCCAATAGATGAGAGCGCCAGCATGTACTTTCGATTCGTGATTACCGTAAAGCGACGAGGATTCTTAGGGTCTATCGATACATCTTCCACAAACTCGTAGTACGGACGCAGCTGCGGACAATCTACCAGGGGATTCTTGATGACCTTGAAGGAAAACTCTACATCTTTTGCCGTAATCGGTTCACCATTATCCCAGCGAGCAGCGGGATGAATCTCAAAAGTATAACGCATACCATCCGCTGAGATTTCAGGCAAAGCCATCGCCAGGGCTGGTACATAGGGGTAAGTGGTATCCCGCGGATCCACGCTCAGGAGAGAGAAGTAAATGTGACTCTGGATATACTGAGCATCTGCACTGGTAGAGTTGGTGGGATTGAGATTCTCGGGGTCAGAGAGCGTAAAAGTGATTACCCAATCACCACGCGTAGGAGTAGTTTGGTCGGAGACGTATTGGCTCCCTTCCTTTTCACGACTACCCGAACAAGCAACTCCCAAAAGGATTAAGCTGGCACTAATGTAGAGATAACGCACGCGTCAAATATAAAGCAACTCGCCGAATGTCCTTCAGCCCTTAGACGACTTTCCTTCCAAATCACCTTATAAGCTTTCGAGCAGAAATAAAGATCTGCCACTTTTACCAGCAGAGGCCTTTCCCTTCTAACCTACTCGAAGCTGGTTTTGCTCAAACTCCCTATCTTTATCCTGGAGCACAGACGAGAGTAGCCTTTAGGTAGGTGCGACTCCTACCCTCGTCACATGACTGCCCTCAGGCTTGAGGAGGTGCTGGAGCGCCTGGATAGGCGCGAGCTGCTCCTCATCGCTCGCGAGGGGCGGGAAGCAGGTATTGTGCGTCCGATTTATCCTTTGAACCACTATGACGCTCCCAACCTTCGCCGGCTCCTGAGGAGGCACGCTGACCGCCTCTCTAAGTTGGCTTCCGTCCAGGCAATCTTAGAAAAATACAGTCGCCGCCTCCGAAGTGAAACTGTACCTGATTCCTCCCCCAACCTACCCCCGCTCCCCATCCTTATGCAGAGGCTTTTTCCAGAAGTGTATGGAATGGAAGCAGAGAAAGAGCTTCTGATTGAGCGAATCTACCTGCCCCTAGCTCTCCCCAAGCAAGCCATGTACTACGGCGTCAAGCCCAGTCCTACTCTACTCATAGAAGGCCCCCCAGGGAGCGGAAAGAGCTTCCTTGCTCGACGATTCGCTCAGGGCTCTGGTTTTTTCTACAAAATCATCCCTACACCCGCCTTGGCCTCTAAATGGTATGGGGAGACAGAACATCGTCTACGCAGCATTATTCATAAAGCGCTGCGACACACCCCTGCTATTCTGATTTTTGAAGAAATAGATGCGCTTTTTCCCAAACGCGAAAACAACTTGGAATGGCTAAATGGCGGCACAAATCAGTTTCTCCTCCTCATAGATGAGATTCGTAGCCGAGGCGGCGTAGCACTTATCGGTATCACTAATCGAGCCCATAGCTTAGAAGAAGCCCTCCTGCGCAGTGAACGATTTGACCTGCGCTTATACATCACCTACCCAGACTATGAAGAGCGCTACCTCATGCTGACCCTCATAGCGAAGGATATGCCTTTCGCTAAAAACATTCGATGGGAAGTCTGGGCCGAAAAAACGGCTGGCTTCTCTCGGGCCGACATAGCGGCCTTTTTGAAGGCAGCTGGCTATTATGCCTTCTTACGGCACTACCGAGAAGGCAAACCTCAGCTCATCACCGAAGAAGACCTTCAACGGGCCTTCAAATCCGAGTAGGAAGATCAGGAAACTTCACTAAATACGGCTCAATAGAAGGGGGTTTTTGGCCCTGAGCATTCAGCTCTAAAATCTCATGTACCGCCGAGGCGAGGAGGCAGACTTGCTTGCCCTCGCCGACTTTCTCAAACCACATACGCTCCAGCAGAAGCTCTGTACGTAGGTAGCGCCACTCTCCGTCCTCTGTGAAGATATGTTTGACCTTCGGAATGCGCTGAACAATCTCCTTATATACGTCCAGCTCGTAGCTGATGCAGCATTTGAGTTTACCACACAACCCAAGGATTTTGGTGCTATTGAGGGCTAAACCTTGATAACGTGCCATTTCGGTGGTGATTGTAAGAGGCGCATTCAGCCAAGTGGTGCAGCACAGTTCTCTGCCACAGACGCCGATACCACCTACATAACCACTCGCCTCGCGATTAGAGATCTGGCGCAAATCTGGGCGCACTTTGTATTGGGCTGCGATTCGCCGAATTAGCTCTCTGAAATCTACTCGCCCCTCCGCCGTGAAATAGCATATTAAACTGCGTCCATCCCCATAAAACTCCACATCTACCACCCTCATTTGATGATTTTGCCCCAACCCTAACTCCTCTACCATAGCACGAACTTCTTTTAGAACTTCTGGTTCTCTGAGCCTAAGCTGGTGGTACTGCTCCAAATCCTCCAGGGTAGCTCGTCGCAAAACGCGCTGAGTAGGGGCAATTTCCTGTTTAAAGCCGCGTCGCCGTGCTTCAGCCAAATGCCCTGTCAAGCTAACGATACCAATATCATACCCCCGCCCGATCTGGGGGACGCCTTCACTGCTTCGCTGAATTACTTCGGCTACTACGACCCATTCCCCTGTCGCCAGAGGCGGCTGAATAGAGGTCCAAAAAAGGGCTTTACGGGTGCCTTTGAACTTCACTTCTACTATCGGAGGAGCATCGGCCGGCGGAGCCACTCCGGCCAACCAGTCCCCCACAAATATGCTATTCCCACAGCCGCCCTTACACCCGCCGTTGCACGGCATATACAGCCACGAATCGTTCCAACCGCCGCAGAGTCTCCGCCTTTCCTAACACTGCCATAATAGCGTATAAAGAAGGCCCCATTTCCTCCCCAGTAAGGGCCAACCGCAAAGTAGGTAGGACTTTACCGAGAGGCAAGCTAATCGCCTTTGCTTGCCCCTTGATAAATCCTTCTATTACCGAGGCTTCCCAAGTAGGCAAAGCTTCCAGCCCCTGAATCCACCCCCCTAAACTTTCTATCAACACCAGATTGAGCTTGCCTTCTCTATCTGGTGAAAGGGGCAGCTCAGGTGGAGCGTAGAAGAAACGGACTGCTTCTATTATCTCAGGCAAGAGACTGGCGCGCTCGCGAGCTATCTCTATCAAAGCTGCCAGTTGAGTATCCGATACAGGGGGAAGCTGTCGGGCCTCCCAGAGAGGACGGATCAAAGATATTAGCTTGTCTATTGGTAAAGCTCGTAGGTGCTGCTGATTTATCCAACGAGCTTTTTCAAAATCGAAACGAGCCCCCGACTTACTAACCCTTTCCAGTGAAAAAGCTTCAATCAGCTCCTCCATTGTAAAGATTTCCTTTTCCTCCGCTGGGTGCCACCCTAAGAGGGCGAGATAGTTGACAACCCCCATAGGTAAGAATCCGCGTTCCCGATACCCTTCGGAAACCTCACCACTGTGAGGGTCTTTCCACCGAATCGGAAACACTGGAAATCCTAACTGATCCCCATCCCGTTTACTCAACTTACCGCCCCCATCAGGTCGAAGCAAAAGAGGAAGGTGCGCAAACTTCGGCATGTCCCACCCAAAAGCCTCATACAGGAGTACATGGAGGGGCGTAGAGGGTAGCCACTCCTCCCCTCGAATCACATGCGTGACTCCCATCAAATGATCATCCACCACATTCGCTAAATGGTAAGTGGGCATGCCATCACTCTTGAGGAGGACTTTGTCGTCCATTTCTTTGGTATGCACACTGACCCAGCCTCGAATCTCGTCATAGAAGCGCACTTCACGCCCCCGAGGCACCAGAAAGCGAATCACGTAGGGCTGCGTGCGAAGCCGCTCTTGAACTTCATCCGGAGGAAGGGTAAGACTATTTTTCATGTAAGGGCGAGTAATGGCATTGTATTGAGGAGCGACCATACCAGCTGCTTCGAACCTTTTGCGCATCTCCTCCAGCTCCTCCTCCGTATCAAAAGCATAGTAGGCCCATCCCCGCTCTACCAAGCGATGAGCATATTCGGCATAAATGGCCTTACGCTCACTCTGTCGATACGGCGCATGAGGGCCCCCGATATGTGGCCCTTCATCAAAGATAATCCCGCACCAGGAGAGCGCCTCAATGATATACTCTTCAGCCCCAGGAACGAAACGGGTTTGATCCGTATCCTCTATCCGCAGGATAAATCGCCCTCCGTGCTTTCTCGCCAATAGGTAGTTATATAGAGCCGTTCTTACCCCTCCAATGTGGAGAGGGCCAGTAGGGCTCGGAGCAAACCGAAGAACCATCATTGGCTGGTACCTACCCCACTAAACTGATTTATGGCTATCTCCTCGCCAATCGAAAGGAGGTGCAAGGTGCAGTCATTTTCCCTGAATTCTTGTTTGGCTTTTTCGTGATCTATCTTGATGGGCTCGAAAGTATCGTAATGCATACCAATCACATGCTCCACATCCAGAAGCAAAGCTGCCTCTACCGCATCCTCCACGTCCATTGTGAAGGTACCCCCTATGGGCAGAAAAGCTGCGCTCAAGGTATATCGCTCAGAAATGAGTTCCATCTCCAGAGATAAAGCAGTATCACCAGCATAATAGAGTGTATGCGCGCCATCAGAAATAATGAACCCGACTGGAACCCCTCCATACTGACCATTGGGAAAACTGCTGGTGTGAATAGCTGGGACCAGCTTAACCCATAGCTTACTATCTGAGGAAGGACGCCACACTCCACCGACATTCATCGGATAGGTTTGGCATCCTCGCTCCGAAAAATAGGAATGTATCTCCCACACACCTACAATAGGAGCCCCAGCCGCTTTGGAAATCTCCTCCGCATCGGCTATATGGTCAAAATGCGCATGAGATAAAAATATAAAGTCAGGTTTAAGGTCACCCAGCACAATCTTTCCCTTAGTCAGCTCATTGGGGGTAATAAAGGGATCAAAGAGAAGCTGATACTTGCCTGTTGTTATTAGAAAAGCAGAGTGCCCCAGGTAACGGATACGCATAGCACAAAGATACGCGAATGTGAACCTTCGGCTTATACTTTCTACCTTTGTGGTACATGGGTAGAAAAAAGGAGAGTATGAATGTAGAGAACAAGCTGAATGCACATACTGACCCATATTCCTCTATGCTGAGCCGGTTTCACGCGGCAGCGGAGAAGCTGGGACTGGCTCCCGAGGAGGTAGAAATTTTGAGTCGCCCCTCAGAAATCCATATCGCCTATCTCCCCGTGGCTATGGATGATGGGACAGTTCGCGTATTTGAGTCGTATCGCGTGATTCATTCGCGGGCTTTAGGGCCAGGTAAAGGCGGAATCCGCTATGCCCCCGAAGTGAATATGCGTGAAGTGATGGCCCTGGCAGCCTGGATGACTTGGAAGTGCGCCGTAGTCAACATTCCATATGGTGGAGCTAAAGGCGGGATCACCTGTGATCCCAAAAAGATGTCAGTCGGCGAACTTGAACGGCTGACCCGAGCGTATACTCGGGCCATGGCCGAGGTCTTCGGACCAGATAAGGATATACCTGCACCAGACATGGGCACTAGCGCCCGGGAAATGGCCTGGATAGCCGATGAGTACTCCCGTTTACAGCGGGGTAACTATACCCCAGCCGTAGTAACTGGAAAGCCCTTGGAGCTTGGAGGATCCAAAGGACGCGTGGAAGCTACTGGCCGCGGCGTTACGACGGTAATCCTTCAGGCCCTTCAACGGATGGGACGCCGTCCAGAAGGCCTAACCGCTGCCGTACAAGGATTCGGTAATGTGGGCTCTATCACTGCTCGCTTCCTCTCTCAAAATGGTATAAAAGTCGTAGCTATCTCGGATAAGACAGGAGGCTTCTATAATGAAAATGGAATTCTCATCCACCAGGCTATTCAATATCGCGATAATCACGGAGGTAACTTAGAAGGCTTCAAAGGCGGAGAGCGCATCACTAACGAAGAGCTTCTCACTCTGGACGTAGACATTTTAGTTCCTGCCGCAATGGAGGATCAAATCACTCCCCAAAACGCCCCCAAAATCAGGGCATGGCTGATTGCAGAGGGCGCTAACGGCCCTACAATGGCCGAAGCCGACCCCATTCTAAATGAAAAAGGTATCACCGTCATCCCGGACATTTTAGCTAATGCAGGAGGTGTGATAGTCTCCTATTACGAGTGGGTGCAAAATCGGCGAGGGCATTATTACACCGAGTCCGAAGTCCAGGAACGAGCCGATAATACCATCAAACAAGCGTTTGACGATGTTTTCACCCGAGCTGCTGCCAATAAGGTCTCTCTGAGAGAAGCAGCCTATCTCATCGCCGTGGAACGGGTCGTTCGAGCTCTGCGCATGCACGGTAAGTATTGATTTTTACCTCCAAAAGTCTACTTACTCAATCCTATCGAAGCAAGTCTATCACAAGTAGAGGGAGGGCATTTTTTCCTCTATCACTTGGTCATCTCGTTTTCAAGATACTGCACCACAAAGGCATATGCACCTTTTAGGTATAAATTCGTCCGGCCATGAGCTCTTTATAAAAAGTAGCGAAGGTCACCCCATAGCGATGAGGTATTGGGAGGGAGATTAGGAATCCCGCTACCGTCTGCGAACTTAAGCGCCCTTCCCAGAGTTTGGATTGTTTTGGTGACATGAAGAAAAGTCCGCTTATGTTGGACTTTGGCTGACCATAAGCTGCGTTTGAGAGCAGAAATCTTCCATTGGCTGTCATTAGGAAAAGCCAGACTGATACCTCACTGATGAGTACGAGAACCTCCCCATCTACCCTACACTGGGGAGAAGGTCTCTATATCGGGACAGGTATTAGTTTTTCAGCCATAGTCCTCAACCGAAGAAGCACTTGAGCAGCAGCCACCTGAACATCCCTCGCCTTTGCGCATAAATATATAGAGCCATACTATGAACCTGCTGGGCCCGATTCGCAAGTGCTGAATCACGAGGGAGAGATTCTTCTGCAAGAAAAGCTGCTCAGCTTGGGCTACAGTAAACCTGAGGGTATTCTGCGCTCCAACCAAGGCAACTATAAAGCATACCCCGCCCCTCCTTACCGTAAATGTAGAGATGCCCCCTCCTTATGAGGGGAATAACAAAGCCTATCTAATCCATACTCGGACTGCTACCACTCCGAGAGACTCATCTATAGAAGCCTGAGAGAGCTGAGAAATAATACGAACCTGCAGATTAGTGCCTGTGTGAGCCACTCTGGCGGCAACTCGGATGGGTCCTTGATCTATCCAATCGGTCGCTCCACAAAAGGAGGAATTTGTTCCCACTATGTTGGGATCATAGTTACTCGTTTGATTTTGGGTAGAAGTGCCACGAGCCACCACGACCCCATCTAACTCTAACTTCATGTGGTCAGCTCCACCACCAAGGTTATGTTGATCCCACGAGTCTACGGCAAAGTAAAATACCTCTACCATCACCTCAGAATGAGAGGGCAGCCCCGCATAGGTCTTGGACAATACGCAGTTACTTCCACACTGACCATAGCCACCCAGCATATATTGCCCTCCGCAGTTAGTTACATTAGCTCCACTCCATCCCTGCGTCCCCTGCCTATCTGGCCCCCAAATATCCACTTCCCATAACATAAAAGGCTTAGCCCCCCATGCAGGAGGTTGATTAGGACCACGACTGTAGAAGATTTGAGAAGCACTTCCGGGATCGCCAGCCGGACGTAAGTCCCCAGTGAGATGAATGTTCCCTCCTACATCCAACGACTGAGCTGGATTGATGCTCCCTATGCCTACTCTGCCATCATCTCGCGCCACCAGCACAGGGGAACCATCAGCCCGGTCTATGCGTAAGGCAGTAGTAGCAGCAGTGGTGCCCATCCCTTGCACGTGAAGACGAGCTTGGGGCGAAGTTGTACCAATCCCCACATTCTGCGAAAAGGCTACACTACAGCCAAATACTACTAAAGCTACCTTCCTCATATTTTTATCCAGATATAAACAGCCGTGATTCCCAAGCTCTCATCGGTAGAGGCCTGATTCACCCCTGAACGAATCTTGACATTCAGAGTAGTGGCCGTGTGGTTCTTATGGCCTATGAGCAGAAAAGGCCCTCTATCCACAAAAGAAGCAGTCCCGCATATGCTGTTATTACTCCCTACAAGACTTAGGTTAGATGTGGCGACTTGACCTGGGAGAGCATAAGCCACAGGGACGTCATCTATGTCCATACGCACATGGTCTACCCCTATGTTATTCGCCTGGTCCCACGAATCCACGGCCCAATAGTACACTTCTACCATCACTTCTGAATGAGGGGGAAGACTTGTATAAGTTTTTTCAAGAACGCATCCCGCCCCGCATTGATTATATCCGCCGAGCATAGTTTGAGCGCCACAAGCAGTAACCGCAGCCCCTGTCCACCCCTGAGTTGTATTGTTATTAGAATCCCAAGAATCTATAGCCCACAATATCCACCTCGCCTCATAGTTTTGCCATGTAGGAGGATTATTAGCTCCTTGGCTCACTAGCCAATGCCCCGCGCTACCAGGATTTCCCGCAGGCCTGAACGTTCCCGAAAACTGCACATTCCCCATAACATGTAAAGCCGCAGCAGGGGATAAAGTACCTATACCTACTCGGCGATCATTCCTCACAGCGAAAATGGGGGTGCCAGCATTATTGTCTACCCTCAGGGCATGGGAAGTAGCATCGGAGGTACTCCCTCTCACATGCAGCCGTGCAGAAGGGGTAGAAACCCCTATGCCTACATGCTGCGCCCAGAGCAGAGAGAAAGACAAACAGAGACTATTTATCTTAGCCATATTCTCACCATGCTAACTCCAAGGCTCTCATCTGTGGAACCTTGATCAGCTAAGTTTTGAACCGAAACGCTCAGGGAAGAGCCAGTATGAGCCATTCGTCCTGTCAGCCAGAAAGGCCCCCTATCTATCCATGTCGTAACTCCACAGTGGCTTACGTTGCTAGAAACGAGATCAA
The DNA here is from genome assembly GCA_039630325.1 of Bacteroidia bacterium. Taxonomy (GTDB): domain Bacteria; phylum Bacteroidota; class Bacteroidia; order SpSt-205; family SpSt-205; genus SpSt-205. The sequence goes on along the minus strand of JBCNVG010000003.1, from coordinate 10,255 downwards.
GCGACGAGGTAGCAAAAATGGTGGGGACTCCTACAGCCACGACTACTCCATCCAGACTCAGTTGTATCCTATCCACCCCAATATTATTAGCTTGATCCCAAGAATCAATTGCCCACCACGCAACTTCTACCATGACTTCCGTGTGGGGGGGGAGGTTCGTGAAAGTCTTGGATAAGTTACACCCTGCCCCGCATTGCCCATATCCGCCAAGTAAGACTTGATCGGCAGAACAGGTCGTAACACTTGCTCCTGACCAACCGTTTGTGCCTCCACCAGAAGTCCATGTCTCCACCGCATAACACTTCCAGCCTACACTCCGCCACACAGGAGAAGCGTTAGTTCCTTGGCTGAAAAGAATGTCTCCTACATTTCCTGGATTTCCACTTGGACGGAAATCCCCCTCTAACTGAAAGTTACCTTCGATATGAAGAACTTCAAGAGGCGAAGCGGTAGCGATCCCCACTCTTCCATTTTCCATGCCCACTAAGATGGGCTGGTCACTGCTATTATTTGCTTGCAGGACCGTCGCCAGAGCAGCTTGATTTACTACATGAAGTCGAGCACTAGGCAAAGTAGTACCTATCCCCACATTTTGTGCCCACAGCAGAGAGAAACTAACTAACATGACCTTCATCGAAGAAATATACGAAAAATCTTCGGAAAAATGGTTGCAGCAAAGGAGAGAGGAAACTAAACAGTTATTTAGAGCCATCGGTAGGGGCTCCCTTTGCCTATGCCAGATTCTATCCTCATAATCAGAGCAAAAAAATCTCCCCTCAGAGCTGTTCTAACAAGAACTACCTTTTACCCTTTCCACCAATAGACGCAAGTAGTTAGCCGCTTCCCGCATGCGTACCCCGTACCAACTAAAATAGTCCCCTCTCACCAGGAGAATTTCTGCATCGGGCCAAAGCTGCTGAATTTCAGGTATATGCTTTTCCTTGAAAGGATAGGGTTCATCAGATAAAAGGATCAGCTCAGGACTAAGGACCTCAGGAGATTCTATGACAGGATATCGGCTGGGGAGCTTAGCCGCTTCATTCATCCAGCCCAGCTTCTCTAAAAGGCTACCGATATAAGTAGGCTGTCCCGCTGCCATGTAAGGCTTGCGCCAAATCAGATAAAGCACTCGAAGAGGGCGTTTAACCCTTGGTACACCAACAAAAGCCGTTCGTATCTCATCTACAATTTCTTCGGCTCGCTGTCGAGTGTTGGTGATTTCTCCAAGCAGAAGGATACTTTCCAATGCTCCCTCATAGCTTTCTACATTTGTTACATATACGGGGGCTATTGCAGAGAGGGCTTCTACATCCTCCTGGGTATTCTCCTCTTTTTCTGCAATAATCAAGTCAGGATACAGAGAAGCGACAGTCGATATGTCCACTTTTTTGGTGCCGCCGACCACAGCCACATGCTTCACCTCTTCGGCTGGATGAATACAGTATCGAGTCCGCCCTACAATCCTCCTCGATAGCCCCAACGCAAATAGCGTTTCAGTTTGCGAAGGGCAAAGGGAAACTATTCGTTTAGGCTCTGATGGGATCTGAACAGCTCTACCGACGCTATCGATTACGCTGCGCATCTGCTTCGTACAGGCGAACAATCTCAGAAACCAACGGATGCCTCACAATATCTGTTTCAGTCAAGCGAACGACCGCAATACCAGGCACTCCCTCAAGTAGATTGATAGCATGCAAAAGTCCGGAGGCCTCGGCGCGCGGCAGATCTATCTGACTTAGGTCTCCAGTAATAACTATCTTAGAGCGATGGCCGAAGCGTGTAAGAAACATTTTCATCTGCAGACGAGTAGCGTTCTGTGCTTCATCTAAGATGATGAAAGCATCATTGAGGGTACGCCCACGCATGTAGGCTAAAGGAGCGATCTCAATCACGTTTTGCTCCAAGAGCTGTTGAAGCCTTTCACTAGATAACATCTCCTCTAACGAATCATATAGAGGCCGCAGATAAGGGGCAACTTTTTCCTTTAAGTCACCAGGGAGGAACCCAAGGCTTTCACCAGCCTCCACAGCAGGACGCGTGAGAATGATTTTACGAATATGCTTTTCCTTGAGAGCTTTTACAGCGAAAGCGACAGCCGTATAAGTTTTACCTGTGCCAGCTGGCCCCACTGCAAAGGTAATATCATGCGTTTCTATCATTTGGGCTAAGAGACGCTGACCCTCAGTACGAGGGGCTACTATTTGACCCGATACCGTTCGGAGGATAGAAGGGACCCGCTCAGCCGAAGGCAGCGATTCCCCCATGCGGAGACGATTAACTATCTCTCGCACGCGCTCACTGGGAAGCCGACCGTGCCGACGCACCTCTTTGACCATAGCTTGAATGATTTCTTGAACGCGGGCCACAGTCACTGAATCACCCTGCGCTTTGATACTACTTCCTCGAGCCACCAGCTTGACGGACGGATAAGCAGTACGCAAAAGGTCTAAATTCTCATTTCCAACCCCGTAAAAACTGAGGAGATCTACGTCCTCTAAGATAATCTCGCTTTCAATGATAGGCGCATCCATTCGGCACGAAAATAAACTTTTAGTGTGAGCGGAATATCAACATATCCATAAGAGCATGCATAGGAATAGAGGAGCTATTAGGGAGAGCGGAAGCAAGGCGATGGGCACGCTCTGCATAGGTCCGTAAAACAGATTCCGCATAGTCAAACGCCCCGACCTCATGGAGCATACGGCGCGCAGTCGGAAAGGGGGCTTTGAGAAGGGTTCGCTTCTCAGTAGAACTAATCTGCGAAAATGCCCATAAAAGAGGTAAGGTAAATCGTTTTTGCTGACGGTCTGCATCAGTTGGTTTACCTGTATGCTGACTATCTCCCCAGTCTAAAAGATCATCCCGAATTTGAAAAGCAATCCCAATCGCAGTTCCCATCTCTGCGGCCGTATCTATGATAGCGGATGGAGCCTTAGCTGTCCAAGCCCCCATCTGACAAGCGGCTCGGAAGAGAGCAGCTGTTTTTTTCTCTATCACCTCAAAATACTCCTCCACTGATACGCTACCTGTACGCATCCGCTTGAGCTGGAGAAGCTCGCCTTCCGTGAGAGACTCTACCGCATCTGAGGTGTAGTACAAAAGTTCAGGCGCTTTATAGCGCAAGGACAAAAGAAGCCCCCGTGCTAAAAGCCAATCCCCAAATAATACAGCTATCCGATTTCCCCATAACCCACGCAAAGAGAAGAATCCCCGACGATAATCCGAGTCATCCACTACATCATCATGGACGAGCGTAGCATTGTGAAGAAGCTCAATCAAGACGCCTCCCACATGCGATAAGGGCGTGATCTGCCCTGCAGCTTTGGCAGTATAGAGCAAAAGCAGAGGCCTTACCTTTTTTCCACTGCGACGCAGAATGAAACTCCCCAGCTTTTCCAGTAACCAGCTATCACGATAGACTACTTTACGAATCGTCTGGGCATAAAAGGACTCAAACTCTGACCACTCCGGCAGAGCAGAGTAAAGCTCGCGCAACGTCAGAGTAGAGGCCACTGCAGTAGGCATCTTAAGGCTTTCCTCCTAAAAACAAATAGTTTAGCACACGCAGCACAAGCATAAGCCACAGCCCAAATCCCATCAGAAGTAAGACAAACTGGTTGAAGAGAGGGGTAGGGATCACCTTTCCTGCTATACACTTTACGCCGCTAAAAAATGGTTCGTACCCTCCCTTCACACAGTCAGTGATAAGAGCAGGTTCATACATGCGATAATAATATCCATTCTTGTAGAGAACTTTATGGGGCATTTGATTAGCTAAGACGATGCGCTCCACAGCGTCATTGTGATATTTGAGACGGAAGTGCGAAGGAGTACTCGCCTCGCGAGCTGTAATAGCAGTAGAAACAAGACTCAAGTCTCTCTGAAGGCGCTTTTCTAAGGAATCTACCGAAGGAACATTCCATTGTTGAAGATATCCTGTGGTATCACCTGTTTCCCGTCTCAGGGGAAGCTCATGCAAAAGATGATAGCGAAGGGAAGACTGACGCGCACGAAGAGGATAAAGGGACGACTGATACGGATTATTTACAAAATAAGAAACCATTTGCGCCTCATAAGCCCATCGCGTGAACGAAAAATCCGCAAGTATCGGCACAGGTCGCTCTCCTCGAAGGGATGGATTGAACTTATCATATGGTATTACCGCCCCGCTCAAAACTAACTGGGGAATGATGAGTATCGGTATAAGCACATAAATAGGCACAGGATGCGTAAAAGTATCGGACAGATTGAGGGAAAGAAGATTACTCAATAGCGCCACGATATACAGAAGAAACCAAGTCTGCATCCAGTTGGCTTCTAATCCAATCAAGAGAGAAACTACGCCCCAATACAGCGTAACTTGAATAGCGGAAAATAAAGCTACCCAGAAAAGCTTGGCATGGAGATAACTAAACCAACTGAGATGAAGAAAAGCTTCTCTCAAACGAATTTTTCGGTCTCTGAGAAGCTCTTCGGCCGAAGAGAGCATGCCTAAAAAAATCATGGCCAAGATGTTTGTAAAAAAGATACTGGGAAGGTTATCATTTTCATATAGGGTATAAGGCTGACCGAGTGGGTGATAACGTAAAGTAAATCCGACAATCAGCCCAAGTAAAGGAGCAGCGAAAATAAGGGTGAGCGAAGAAAGCTTCGTCCGCCATTTACGGAGGCCTTCGCGAGCCCAAAGCACAAAGGCTTGTCTAAACATAGAGGCGGGTGGACGAGGCTGCGGTACCGGAACCTCTACTTGAGTCTTAGGAGGTACATAATCTCGCCAGAAGACTTGATACCACTTCTCTGGGGGCACATGGCGCTGCTCGGAGATATTTCCGTTTTCATCTATTCGTCGCTGCTGGATGATATCAAAGAGAGATTCAGGCTCTACACGCCGGCAGCTTGGGCATTCTACCTGCTCGCTATCGGCCAAGCCAGCAGCCCGACGAAAGTGTTGCAGCGCTGCTATAGGAGAGCCCCAAAAAATAGCATATCCCCCCTCATCCAGAAAAAGCAAATGATCTAACTTTTTGTATATATCAGAAGAAGGCTGATGTAGAGTGAAAAAAATAATCCGACCATCCCGGGCCAAAGCTTGCAAAATCTCTACTACTTGGACAGCGTCTGAAGAGGATAAGCCCGAGGTAGGTTCATCTATGAATAGCACAAGGGGACCTCGTACAAGCTCCAAGGCAATATTTACGCGTTTACGCTGCCCCCCACTGATGACAGGGTTGAGAGGAGATCCAACAGGTAAGTGAGCAATAGAACTTAGTCCTAACTGCTTGAGAGTCTTTTCAGTGGCTTTGCGAGCTTCCGCATCGCTCTGGTAAGCAAGCCGAGCAGCATAATATACATTCTCCCAGACAGAGAGCTCTTCTATGAGCAAATCATCTTGTGGAACGAATCCAAGCAGTCCCTGAATGGCCTTCTGCTCAGTATGAATATTTTTGCCATTGAGATAGACCTTACCACTGGTAGGCGCTTGCTGTCCACTGAGGATACGCAGGAGCGTGCTCTTACCAGCTCCACTGGGCCCCATAATTCCGACGAGACGCCCCTGCACCACTTCAAAACTCACTGGATGGATAGCTACCCTACCATCTTTAAAGGTGTGAGAAACTCGACGCACCTCCCACAAAAGGCGCTCCTTAAAAGGAGCAGGCTTGAACTGTTCCAATATCTCTTTGTAAGTCAAAGTATAGCCTTTGACCCGTAAAAGAGAGCCCTCAGCGAATACGCGAATCACATCTCCATGTATCCACTGACCATTTAGATGAGCCTCCATTTGGGCACCGACGAGCCGCATCAGCAGGAGATTGACTGACGGCAGATACAAAAACGCCACATACCCAGGTAATGGCAGTTGAATATGACGAACAGAAGGCGCCACTTCTTTGTCGGAAGCCCCTACAATCAAAAGCTGAGGAGAATCTATGCTCCGAATGCGACTAGCATGAGCAAAAAGTTCTATCAAGTACCTTTCCCCCTCAGGAATTTCAAACTCCTCCGCCATCTCTCTCAGAAACTGCTCTTCTTCCGTCTGAAACACCTTATCTGCATACGCCAGCTGCATGATATACGCATAAAGAAGATACCGCAAAGAGCGAGGAAGCTGCTGGGAAATAGAACGCAAGACTATCTTAGGACGCAAATCATTTTGGTGATGTATGTAATACTGAATTTTCTGCATCTCTGCCTCTGAATCAACCCCCATCTCTCGCAAAAGCTGCCGTAAAATCGTTGTTTCCTTCTGAGAAAAGCTCCCATGTAAAGAAAAATACGCTAATATCCGTGCTAAGCCATCCAACAAAACCTCCTGCATAGGGGACGAGCAAAGTTTAGCTATTCTCCCGATATCGTTCTATTCGCAGAAGGCCGCGGACTTCCGCCAAAGCCCGAATGATACTGAGTAAGTCTGGCTCATTATGGACATACAGTTCAATGATCCCCTTGAAATAGGAAGCCTGCCCCTCTATGCGTATAGAACGGATATTTTTTCGTTTTCGCAGAGAGATGACTTTCACGATATCTAAAAGCATGCCCAACCGGTCCTCCCCCTCTAAAAGCAGAGCCGCCAAAAACTCTTTTTGAGGGGTGCTTATCCATCGCAGCGTCCGAACTTTTGTGCTATCCAGCGAAAGGAGGCGCTGAATTTCCTGGCAAGTGGTACGATGGATTATGAGTCCATCGGCAGTTACATACCCCATGATAGCATCAAATGGTATGGGGTAGCAGCAAGTAGCATAGATATGTTTCTCTTCAGAATGCCCCACTTCTATGGCTCCACTGAGCAGACCCAGCTGCTGGGAAAGCTGATCAATGATGGGAGTTACCCCCTGCGAAATGCGCTTAAGCCGAATAAAATCTTGGATACGCACAAGGTCAATCTTATGAGTACCGAGACGATACCACAATTCCTCTAAAGAAGGCAATCGTAAGTACCATAGGAGCTCCCGAATAATGGGATCATCCTGTCGCAGACCCAAATGCCGCAATCGCCATTCAAAAATCGCTCGCCCCCGCTCAATCGCTTGTTTACGCTGCTGCTTTAAGTATTCCCGAATCTTGAGTCGCGCTCGCGCCGTTTTCACGAAAGATAGTTGCTCCTCCGAAGGTTCTGCTCGTTCGCTAGTGATAATTTCCACTTGGTCAGCATTCTGAAGGACGGTGTTGAGCAAGACGGGGCGGCCATTTATTTTAGCTGCAATAGCATGTCTGCCAATCTCTGAATGTATCTCATAAGCAAAATCCAGCGCTGTGGAACCAGCGGGCAAAATCTTCAAATCCCCCTTAGGCGTGAATACATAGACCTCCTCATGAGCAATATCCGAGTGAATCTCACTTAATAACTCCACTGTGGGAAGCTCTGGGTTTTCCAGCAGGCTGCGAATTCGGTTTAGCCAAGCTTCCAGGGCCTGGTCATACGCCGAAGGACGACCATTTTGGGTTTCTTTATAGCGCCAATGCGCCACAAGTCCATATTCCGCAGCTTCATGCATACGCCGAGAGCGTATTTGTACTTCTACCCATTTTCCCTCCGGACCCATAACTGTGATATGTAAAGCCTCATACCCCGTAGCTTTCGGATGAGAGATCCAATCCCGAAGGCGATTTAGATTAGGACGATATAAGCTGGTGATGATGGAATAGGCGCGCCAACAATCAGCTTTCTCTGTATCGGGGGGAGAATCTAAAATAAACCTTACAGCGAATATATCATAAACTTCCTCAAATTTTATCCCCTGCCTCTTGATTTTATTGTAGATAGAGCTGATACTCTTGACACGGCTTTCTACCTTGAAGCGAATAGGCAGCTCCTCCCTGAATCGTTGAATAATAGGCTCAACAAACCGCTGAATGTATTTTTCTCGTTCTTGAGCTGTAGCCTGAAGCTTTTGAGCTATTTCCTCATATGCTACTGGATCGCGGAATCGCAGTATAAGGTCCTCCATTTCGCTTTTGATAGCATATAAACCTAACCGATGAGCTATCGGAACATAGATATATTCTGTTTCTGCGAGGATTTTAGCCTGCTTCTCGGGCTTGAGCCCCGCAAGGGTGCGCATATTATGAAGGCGATCAGCGAGCTTAATTAGGGCCACTCGAATATCATCGGCCATGGTGAGAAGGATTTTTCGGAAAGTTTCGGCTTGCACAGAGTCTAAGGGGCTCTGAACGCGAGTGATTTTTGTCAGAGCTTCTACGAGTTTAGCTACTTTATCTCCGAACTGAGCTTGAATAGTCTGTATGTCCGTATCCGTATCCTCCACCACATCGTGTAAAAGAGCTGCGATTACAGCGGATACATCACGCAGACCAATCTCCTTTACTAAAATAAGAGCCACAGCTATGGGATGCAGGATATAAGGTTCACCCGTGCGCCGACGCATATCTCCATGCTGCTCTAAAGCAAAGCGAAAAGCCTTACGCAGATCTGCCCGAGACTTTTTGTCCAAAAAGCTACTGCACGCCCGCAAAAGCCGCCTGTAAGCAGCGAGTATGGCTTTTTTCTCCGACTCAAGGAAAGTCGGCTGCCGTATCTCAGCCATATAGAAATGTACGAAATATATTCGCACATTTGCTTGGTGTGGCGATATGCATGGGGAATACTCTGGGTCCTATGGGCCCAACCCCCTTTGCCCTACAAACAACTTCATCATCGATTGTATGAGTATGTACAAGACACCAGCCACCGAGAATGGCTACCTCGCCTGAGACAGGAGATGGAAGCGATCCGCCACATAGAATGGAATGATCGATTTTTTAGAGAGATTGCGGGGCTATATCTCAATCAAAGCGATACCCTAACGGTACTCTTAGGTACCGCCCGGCGATATCTCAAAGTAGACAGCCTAAGGCTTAGTCAACTCTTCCATCCTACCCGCGACCGAGAAGCAGACGCCCTTGCCTTGACCGCAGCCTATGAAAGCTTGTCGAAAGGGGCTTCTTCAGATAGCAGCCACACGGGGTACCTCCTCAGGCAAGGAAGCGCCTTAGCTCGCAGTATAGTGGAAGCATGGCTCTCCGCAAAGGAACAGCCGCCCTTAAGCATGCTGGTAGAAGCTGGGCTCAAGGGATATCTCCGCTCCTTAGTAGCTGCCTATGCGTTTTTCGGATTTGATGCCTCGCCAGAAAGCTGGCAAGAGAAAATGAGGGTGATAGAAGCCATAGGTCTCTTAGAGTACTACGCTTATGGAGAAAGCGCAAACGCTTTTAGAGCATGGCGACGCGGCTATCTGAAATAAAAAGCTATACCCCACGAGAAAGTAGAACATCTTTCTCCCATATCGTGATTTCTGGGGACAATGCATAGTACAAGCCATACGGAATAAGATTTACTACCCACCCTCCTGTGAAAAGAAAAGAGCCCCCCGGCTTCTGGCCGAAGGGCTCATGGTTGAGGGTAGTTTTAGGCTACTCTACAATGAAGAGGCGTATGACTCCAGAGCGCCCTTCGCCCGAAAGATGGAGCTGATAGGTACCTGCAGGCAGGCGAAGGTGTAAGTCCTTTCGCTCTCCTTGCACGTAATCAGTGAAGACTACCTTACCTGCAATGTCGATAATGCGCAGCTCATACAAGCCCGCTGAAGGCGCAACTACTGTAAAGCTGCCTGTAGTGGGATTGGGGAAGGCTGAGAAGCTCCCCGCAGCTTGACCCAGGGCGGTGGAAATGCTCACATTTACAAATAGTGTGTCTCTATCTTCACAGGCTCCGTTCGTAGATATCAAGATGAGCGTGTATACACCGCTACTCGGGAAGGAATGGGTGAAAGAACTGCCAGTACCGGTGGCATCCGCCGTGTTACTTCCTGGATTATACAGCTCCCACTGATAGGAGTTTCCACTGGTAGAGCTGCTGACAGTGAAGGTCTCACTCACGGGAGAGGTGGTAGAAGAGATGTTATGCGTACCACCACTGGCATAGATAGTAGTACCAACTTGGATCGCTGCCTGAGGTTCAGGAGATACAGTCACGACGACCGTATCCGCCGTAATATCTGCGAGGCACATCGGACCATTCGCTAGACCCCGAGTATTATTGAAAATAGCGCGAACTATCACTTCATGCGTACCGACTGCAAGCGGCAGATTGTATGTCGCTGCAGTTGCCCCGGAGACTACATTACCATTTACGACCCATTCATATGCATCAGGAGCAGGGGTAACTGTACCATCAAGTGAATAGCTGCCAGCAGAGATACACAGCGAAGTATCTACCCCCAGGCTCGGGACAGGACGGGTCACAGGCGCAGGACCA
>JBCNVG010000029.1:0-89971 GCA_039630325.1 Bacteroidia bacterium | reverse complement strand
GAATATGTAGAACTCTATAACCGTTCATCCAAATGGCTCAATACAATGGTCTTGGCTTCTGCAATGCTCCCCAGTGTGCTGCCCTCCCTCTAAAGTGATGCCCCCAGGCTCCCACTCTTCTCCTAGTCCCAAGCTCTGCTTCCACCATGTACCCAAATGCCCTCAGCCTCTCCCTTGGCCTGCCCTCAATGACTCAGGCAATAGCCTTTCCCTTATTAAACCCCAACGATGACCCACTGGACATCATAAGAAATACCACTCCCAGCTGGACTCAGAGACCCTAACAGAGCCCTCAGCAGTTCAGACTCAAGCACCATAGACCTCAATGACCTCTGTAATGCCAGCTCCAACTGGATAGCTTCCACTCATCCCAGTGGTGGCACGCCAAATGCTCCCAATAGCGTCCTCGGCACATGGTCAGATCAAACGCCGCCGCACCTTGTAGGATGGGAGATTTTATCCACCACCCTGCTTAAGCTAACCTTCTCAGAAGCCTTAGATACCCTCGCCATGCAAGCTCTAAATCGCTACAGCCTCACAGGCGGGAGTAACATTACCCTCGTAAGCGTGCGGCCTACCGAAGTTCTCCTTCAGGTCAACCCTCCTTTCCTAGGCGGAATAACTTATACCCTCACTGTTGTCAGCACAGATTGTAAAGGAAATACTGATAGCATAAGCTTGACTTTCGGGTTACCCGAGCCAGCCGCCCCAGGCGACCTAATCTTTTCCGAAATCATGCCCAAGCCTACTCCCGTTGTAGGCCTGCCTCCCTACGAGTACGTGGAACTCTACAACCGCTCTTCAAAGTGGATCTCCATAGAAGGGTGGCGCCTCTGTGATGCGACTCGCTGTGGTACCATTTTTTCTCCTACCGTAGTAGCCCCTAATAGCTTTATAGTACTGACAACTACCAGTGGGGCTTCTGCCCTTTCTGGAATAGGACTTAGTAGCTTTCCTACGCTCAACGACTCTGATGATAGCTTGTCTCTACGCAGTGCAGACGATAGGCTAATAGACCAGCTCAAGTACAGCTCCTCGTGGTACCGAGATGAAATCAAGGCCCTTGGCGGATGGAGTTTAGAACGAATAGACATGAATGACCTGTGTAACACTGATTCTAACTGGATTGCCAGCACTAGTCCTACTGGCGGCACCCCAGGCAGCCCCAATAGCGTACAAGGCATCTGGCACGACACCCTGCCCCCTACCCTCACTCATGTAAGCTTCCTCTCAGCGCAGAGGCTCCTTTTGCACTTTTCTGAAAGAATAGACACAGCCCTCATGCGAGACTCTAATCGCTACACCTTTCAAGGAGGCCCCTCTATCGCTTCCGCTGAAATCTGGGGGCCTCAAGCAGTGGAGATTCAGCTCTCGGCTCCCCTTCTGCCGAGTAGGGACTACACGCTGGAAATCCTCGCCCAAGACTGTATAGGCAACTCAACCCTCATTCGCTATACCCTCGGGCCGCCAGAACCCGCAGTACCATTTGACATTGTGATCACTGAAATCATGGCAGACCCTACCCCTGCCGTAGGACTGCCTCCCCATGAATACATAGAAATCTTGAATCGGTCAGCCAAATACATTTCCTTAGAAGGCTGGCGCCTCCAAGTTGGAAATGCCCAAGTTACCCTTCCTCGCCACCTAATACGCCCAGGGGAGTATGTAGTGCTCACCTCTTTTGAAGGCGCATCAGCCTTATCTTCCTACGGCTTTACGGCCGGGATGAGAAACTTTCCCCCTATACCTAATAATGGCGCCACCTTACTACTTATTGACCCTACAGGCCAAGTAGTGGAAAAAGTCTCTTATTCCAATAGCTGGTATGGCGACCCTAATAAGGACGAAGGTGGATGGAGCTTAGAGCGAATATGGGTCGATTGGGTGTGTGGTGGAGCTGCGGGATGGCAAGCCAGTATAGCTCCTGCGGGCGGAACCCCCGGCTCTCCCAACTCAGTCCACTCCCCTACGCCGCCCCCTACTCCCCAAGTTAGCAGCATTTCTTATGAGTTTCCCCGTATAACTATGCAGTTTTCTGAGCGCATGGATAGCGCTACTCTCGCCGACGTGCAGCGCTATCATTCTGATCCACCCATACCTATCCTCACGGCTGTGCCAATCCACGAAGGTGCAGGGGTAGAGCTTTGGCTGATTGACTCTTTGGAAAGAAACCGAAAGTATTCCCTCACTATCCCCGCTCTCCTAAACTGCGATGGAGCACTGGTAGAGTCTCTCTCGGTTACACTAGTGGTACCTGGATTTCCAGAGCCTCTGGATGTAGTGATAAATGAAATCTTACCAGAGCCGCAGACTGGAGGCGCTCGGTATGTGGAGCTATATAACCGCTCTGAAAAAGTGATAAACCTGCGAGACCTTCTAATAGCCCGAGGTGCCACGCCTCGTAGCATAGAAGAGATAAGCTCTACCGCCCAAGCCCTTCTCCTGCCGTATTCTTTTATTTGCCTCACCCCCGATACGACCGACGTCCAAAGCCGATATATTCCACCCGCTCATGCCCGCTTTCATCAACTAAGGCGTATTCCTGCCTATGACTATCAAGCGGACACCGTGTGGCTTTTGAGACGAAGGGACTCGCTGCCCATAGATAAAGTCCCATACCGCTCGGATTATCATTTCCCTGATTTACGCTCCCGAAAAGGCGTAGCCTTAGAACGCTTATCCGTGCATAAGCCATCGGATGACTCGCAAAACTGGTATTCCGCAGCCAGCGTAGTCCGCTACGGCACCCCAGGCTATGAAAACTCTCAGCGGGACCCTGGTAGCTTAGAAGGAGGTATTCGGCTAGAACCTAAAACCTTCTCGCCTGATGGAGACGGCTATGATGACATCTTATGGATTTTCATCCCTGCGGAAGCACCAGGCGTCAAGGCAGAGATCACTATCTATACGCTGGGCGGGTATCCAGTGCTTACTTTGTCAGAAGGCACTACGCTAGCCGTCGGCGAAAATACCTTCCGTTGGGAGGGGATAGATACTCAAGGACGACGGCTGCCAGCAGGCATTTATATCGTCTCAGTGAGGCTAACAGAGCCTGATAGAGGCAAAATTCGCCAATATCGCCTACCTTGTGCCATCGCTGAGAAAGTGAAATAGAGGCTTCCCAGAGAAGAGGTAGCACAGGCCATTTCTTATCTCTCTCAGCTTCTGAGCAGCAGAGCCTCCCCCTTCGGCTGCGCAGAACCAGACGGCTTCGCCCTTCCAGGTGCCTACGCTGGTGTATGCTGTCCAAGACACACTCCGAGCTTAGGGGCTGATTTTCTGGGCCTCTGGTATAGAACTTCTGCGTACAAAAATCCTGAGGTAGAGCGAATGGGGGTTGCACAGTTTGGTCAACGCACAATTAGCCCCAAAGTAGATCCCAACGCATACCACGCAGGCCGTAGCAGTAGAAGGATTTTACTTTTTTTAGCCTAACTGAAACTGAATCATATCGTATGGCGCCAGAAGCATCCTCCAAACTGGGCTTTTCTGCATATGAGATGTCGGGCATCATGCTGCGTGCCCGAGTAGTAGCGTGGCTGGTTTTAGGTTCTTACTACTTTACCCTCGCTTTGGCATACATTTACGACCTTCCATCGGAGATAAGAGCGTTTTATACGTGGCTATATGGATTAGGGAGTATATTCCCCATCACAGTCTTGATAGCTCTCTACATTTCGCGTAATCTCATTTGGCGCTTTCTTCTGCCCCTCGTGGCAACTACTCCTGTATTTATAGAGACAGCCCGCTTCTACCCACTCAATGGAACGACTTTTTGGTGGAGCGTGTTTGTGGCTGGTTATGCCTCCATCCTATTCTTCGAAAGGAATGAACGCACTCCTGCTTTTCTTCTGCCTGTGGTAGTAGGGGTAGAGGGAATGATATTCCTTGCGTTCTACTCTGAAATGCCTCACCTCCCCGCCAATCCTATCAGTCACGGAGCGTTTAGATATGGAGTCATTCATGTAGCTATGATAGGAGCCTCCGTCATAGGGGTAGCGCAGTATGTTCAACTGCGAACCAAGTTACTCGATCAGGAAAAGGAGCTTCTCGAGGTTCTATCGGAACAAGAGAAGGCAAATGCTCAACTCTTGGCAGAAAAGGAGCTTTCCGAGCAGCGCCGCCAGCAAATAGAAGCAGCTCTTACAGAGATTGAACGACTTCGCGAAGAAGAGCAGCAGAGCCGAGAGCGTGCAGCTTTCTTGGTACGATATGAAACCTTAATGCGAAAAGGGTACACGCTCTCCCCAGCAGAGTTTGCGGAGCAGCTCCTACATGAGCTGTCAAAGGATATTGCTTGTTTAGGCGGGTTATTTTATACGCGCGATAATCAAGGTTGGATAGTCCAAGCATCCTATGCTTTCCCTGACAAAATAGGTACTCGGATTATAGGAGGACCGCTGAGAATCGCCGAAGTGGTACGCCAACCCTATTTGATTGCTCCTGCGCCAGCACAGACAGTAGATATTAGAAGTCTTTTAGTCCAGCCTCGTCCCAAGGGGGTTTTGTATTTACCTTTCTACTCAGAGGTCACACAGAAAGTGACCTGTATCGTGGAACTCTTTCTCGCTGAAAGCCTCAAGCCAGAGACCTCGGAAAAATTAGAAGCTCTTCTACCTCGAATAGGCACTTACTGGTGGGTTCGGCACGAGACTCTAAGAACTAACGACTTGCCTAAGGACTGACTTTAGCAGGTGGAGCATCATCGTTACTTTCCTTCCAGAAAGTATCGAATACCAGCAAATCCCCAAGCACCTGCCTTTAGGACGGCTGCTTTCCGCTCTTCTGTATCTATGCCTCCCAACGCTATTACGGGCAAGGAAGGATACTTTTCACGCAGCAATCCCAACATTTCCAGTGGCAAATAGCCTCCCTTTTGCTCTGGATGAGAAGGGGTAGGGAAAAATGGCCCTATCCACACATAGGAAGCCCACGAGGCTGCTACAGCTACTTCTTCAAGGCTATGACAGGATTGTCCGTACAAATACGAAAAAGGCAGCTTAGGATGAGAAGGAAGGGGAGGCGCAGGAAAGTGCATGCCATATCCTATGTATTGAGAAGCCCATCTGGCGTGGACGATCCATGGGATATCCTCCCATCGGCGAGCCCATTCCCACAGCTCGTCCATAGAAGGAGGTACAGCCAACCGCAGCACCAGGCAGCTCGCTCCACGTTGGAGAGCTTTCTCCGTCCACTGATCTAAACTGTCTACCCTCCAGGGGGTAATAGCCATGGCTTCCCAGTAAGGTCGCATCAAATGGGGGAAGCTACAATCAGATATCGATTCCGATCGGGTACTACTATCTCGGTTCCGTCTGGAAGGGGGAAGCGACGAGCTTCTTGGGTAAGGTAAAAGCGCAAGCGTTTGTCACCTACTAAAAATTCCATCGGTCCTTGAAAATCTTTTTCCTCACATAGCCAGTAGGCCTCCAAATAGCTCTTTCCGTTCTCCTGCAAGACTCTATATCGCAGTACTGGCGGACGCAAATACAAGAGATATGCCCTAAAAAATGGTCGGAGGTCCTCCCCTAACTGCCGCCCCATGAAAGCTATCAATTTTTCCGCGGATATCGTTTGGAACGAAAACGTATCCTGAATAGCTCGAAGACATCGAAACCACAGCGAATCGTTAGCGATACGACTGCGTAAGGTATGCAACACCCAGGCGGTTTTGTAGTAAATGTCGGTATTGTGCGTTTGGTCGACATTTACGCCGTAGGGGCCTTGAATAGTTTGGTGATTTTGGATGTATAAGCGCTGCCTTCTTAGATATTCCACTGCCTTATCGTAGCCGTAGTAGTACTCTATATAGAGCGCCTCGGCGTAAGTGCAAAATCCCTCTTGAATCCATAAGTCTGCGTTATCAGAAGCGGTTATGTGATTGCCCCACCACTCATGGCCCGTCTCATGAAGGATTATGTAGTCAAAATCCCATTCCTCATCGGGGCGAAAGCGATTGCCATAAGCGATGGCACTTTGATGTTCCATGCCATAGTAAGGGGACTCTACCAGTCCAAACCCATCTCGCTGCGGGGGAAACGGCCCAAAATAATGCTCAAAAGCACGCAGGACTTTGACAGAATGATGACGCAAATAGGACACTTTATCCGCATTGCTGGGGAGGAGCACAAATCGCAATGGAATCACGCGTCCGCTTATGCTATAAAAGGTATCGATTTCAAAAATATACCTTGGGGCCGCATAGAAGGTAATATTGTAGGTATTGATGGGGTAGGAAACTCGGAAAGTAAAGCAGCTATCGGAGCGACCGGCTGTGACCTGGGTGAGGGTCCCATTAGAGGCTACCCTTAGCGGAGGAGGCACACAAAAAGTCAAAGTAACGCTATCAGGCTCATCTGAGAGATGGTCTTTCAAAGGCCACCAGACACTGGCCCCGAGACCCTGGCAGGCTACTCCTATCCATGGCTCACCAGTAGGCGTTCGGCTCCACACCAGGCCCCCATCCCAGGGCGGACGAGGGGCTTTCCGAGGCTTGCCTTCATAGAAAGCTTGCCAGCGATGAAGCTCTCCTGGTCGCCATCCCCGGGCGGATTCTCCTATTCGAATCCAAATAGCCCGGGTGCCTTTCACCCTTTTGAAAGGAACCTTGATACCATCCACGCGAAACTCAAGTAAGCGCAAAGGCTCGTCTAAATCGATTTGGATGGTATCACTCCCCCCTTCCCAGCGAAACGTACACTCCACTTCGCCCCGCAGACTCTCACGCCCTGGATTCAGGAGGATATGAAGATTATAGTGCACTACGTCATAGCACTTGCGATACGGATTCAAACTACCTAATAGCGTGTCGGCCAAAGTATAAGAGCGCCGCTGATGAAGAATCTGTCCTTCATTCCGCTGAGCACAAGCTACGAGCGGAAAGAGGATAGTGGTCAACCAGCTTGCACTCCGCACAGCACTATACCGCATAAGCGATAAAGCAAATGAGCCGAAACAATTGCGTCTATTTCTGCTCCTCCTGTTTCGCATATGTCAAAGCCGATTATGGTGCGACCCGAACGAGGTATCGCCTCAAGAAGGAAAAACAGCTCTTCGTATCGCAATCCACCAGGCACTGGCGTACCGGTGTGGGGCACATAGCCTACCTCTAAGGCATCCACATCAATGCTCACATACACCCGTTGGGGCAGCATACTAACGATTTCACTGACGGTCTCCATCCAAGGACGCCCTCTGAAGGAGGCCTGGGCCAACCTTCGCATTTCATACACCGTGAGCCGTGGATAGAGCGCCCGAGCGTATTCAGCTTCTTCGGCGGCCCAGTCTCGAATTCCCACCGCTACTATCCGTTCCACCGAAGGACTACGACTGACATGATACAAAACAGTAGCGTGCGAATAGCGTAGCCCTTCGTACGAACTGCGCAAGTCGGCATGGGCATCTATGTGGAGCACCCCATAGGATTCGCTTTCTCTCAGGGCATCATGAGCCCCGAGAGGCACGCTATGATCCCCACCGATGATACCAAATGGTTTCCGACTATTTAAGGCTTCTTGAACCTTCTGTGTTACAAAGGGTAGCACTTCGGCCTCATAAACGATATCTATATCCTTGGAGGAGGAGAAAGGTGCCTCTGGCACTATCCAGGCGATCCCTAAATGTTCTAAGGCTGGACATTCGGACCGGTAGTAATCTATTTGGCTGGATACCAACCTAATCATTTCTGGGGCTTTGGCCGTACCCAGCCGAAAAGAGGCCCCTCCTTCCCAGGGCACGCCAATAAGAAGGAGGGCGGCCTCTTCTTGAGTCGTATGGCGCCCAAAAATTGCCCGTTCCGCCCGCAGCTCCGCCTGCATAAATGGTAGCTAAGATACGGGAGTTGCGATACTTTGGAAGGTTGTTCTATCTTTGTAGTACAATATGATTGGATTAGGGCGACGATTCTTTGCGGGGGCGACTCCGCTATCATGGCTTATCGGAGCTAATGTCGCCATCTATGTTGTTTCCGTCCTCATAGCTTTGGGATTTTACTTAGCTGGGCAAATAGGCCTTTTCAATACCTACTATCATAAGTTAGCCCTTCCAGGGAATCCTCAACTCTTGTTGAAGCAGCCGTGGAGCTTATTGACGCACATTTTCATCCACGACTGGCGCGGCTTCTGGCATATTCTCATCAACATGCTGTGGCTGTACTGGATGGGCCAGCTTTTTCTTACGGTGCAGCCCCCTCAGAGGCTCTTATGGGCCTACGGAATAGGCGGGTTAGGGGGGGCGATTGGATTTCTGAGTTATGCTTGGAGTCATACTGGGTATAACGGGTACGCCCTCGGCGCCTCGGCCGCTGTGAATGGTGTATTCTTTGCTACAGTGGCCCTTATGCCTAACTTTCGAGTTTTTCTTTTCATTTTCGGTCCGATTGCTCTCAAATGGTTAGCCTTGGTATGGATATTTTTAGACATTCTACTCACGCTGGGTGGCAATGAAGCCACTGCGGTGGCCCATCTTTCTGGAGCGGGGATGGGATTGCTCATAGGATATTTATTTGGGCGGGGATGGCGGCCAGAAGAGCTTGGACGCTCTCTTTCGGACCTTCTCAGAGAGAAGGAAATAACATCCGAAGAAGTAGATCGCATTCTCGACAAAATCAATCAAAAAGGCCTTCATAGCCTCACCAGACGAGAACGCGAGACCCTCAAAAAAGCCGCAGAAAGACTATAAGCAAAGGTGAAAGTCTGGCGAATGGGTGGATTAGCCCTAACCGGGTTATGGGTGCTCTCGTGGTTTATTCCGCCATGGCAATGGGGCTTACCTTTCTTAGCAGCCGTAGTGTGGACCTACGCAGGGGGATTGGTCTTTCTGATTGGAGTTTTAGGAGATGGTCGGTACAGAGGACTCTGGTCAGCAGGGTTTCTAACATGGATAGGAAGCCTTCAGCTAGTGTGGCAGCTACTTCCTCCTATACAAAAGCCCCCTGGAACGATCCGCATAGCCTCTTTCAACATGGATGCCGCCCACTATAAACGAGCGCAGATGGAGCAGCTCGCTGAAAGCCTGCGGAACTGGCACCCTCACGTCCTGTGCCTTCAAGAGGTATATTTGGGTGATTATACCCCTGCAGCCTTTGCCCAAAGGATAGGATACAAATACTATGCTCTATTAGATGCGAAAATGCATATGGGCATGCTCATTCTGAGCGATTATGCGATTGAAAAAAGCATACCCCATAAGCTCCTGCCAGGGACTACCAACGGCCTTCATGAAGTCCTCCTCAAGCTACCCTCGGGCAAGTATGCTCGCATTTTGAACATTCATTTTCCTTCGTACAGGCTCTGGCGCGAAGAATCTTGGCAGTGGAAATGGCTCAATCGCGTATGGGGCTATCAAGGGCAGTTTCACCTAAAGCTGCGCCAAGTCCTTTCCAAGCGAGAAGATATAACCTGGGTGTGCGGCGACTTCAACATTCTGCCATTTCATCCTACTTACTTCAAGCTTAATCAACTGCTGTATGATAGCCACAGAGCAGCCGAATGGGGTACAGGTCCGACATGGCTCCACCTCTTGCGGATAGATTACATCTGGTCTTCCCTGCCCGCTCGGTCCCATAAGATTCGCTGGCTACCTGGACAAGACCACGCCTATGTAGAGGCCAGCTATCGGCTTTCTGGTGATAGTATTACCTTTGCTCAGGCGGGGCGTTAGCTCAGGGGTTTAGAGCGCCTGCTTCACACGCAGGAGGTCGGTGGTTCGAATCCATCACGCCCCACTTGCGGCGAGTCGTTGTATTAGGTGCAAGTGGAAGCATCGGACAGCAGGCTTTGTCCTTACTCGCCGCCTATCCAGACAAGTTCAGGGTCGTAGGTTTATCGGTTCATCGGCAGATTGACAAAATTCTGCCCTGGCTCCCCAAGATAACTCCCGACTGGGTCGCCATTACCGATACCGAAAGCTACCGCTCAGCAACCTCGATAGATCTGTCTGTCCCGATTGTAGGGGTATCGGAGCTTTATGAAAAACTTCAAACCGAACCCATAGACATTGTCTTAAATGGAATCGTAGGAGCGGTGGGATTCTGGGCCAGTTGGTATACACTGAGCGCCCCCACGACTAAGTTAGCCCTTGCTAATAAGGAGACCTTAGTTTTCGGTGGAGAATGGCTCACCCCCTACCGCGAGCGAATCATACCCGTAGATAGCGAACATAGCGCCCTATTTCAGTGTTTGATTGGGGAACGGGTAGAAGAGGTGGAAAAGCTCATTCTCACAGCTTCCGGCGGGCCTTTCCGTGGAAAGAAAACCGAGGACCTACGGGCAGTGCGGCCTGAGCATGCGCTGGCCCATCCGGTATGGCGGATGGGTGCTCGGATTACTGTGGATTCGGCTACTCTGATGAATAAAGCCTTAGAGCTTATAGAAGCACACTGGCTTTTCGGTCTTGCGCCAGATCAGATAGAGGTATGGGTACATCCCCAGTGTATCGTGCATTCGCTGGTGCTATTTCAAGATGGTACGCTCAAAGCCCAGCTTAGCCTACCCGATATGCGCGTACCCATTCTTTATGCGCTTTCCTATCCTGAAAGGCTACCATTCTCAGAAGCCAAGTGGCAGCCTTTTGTGTCCACGGCTAACCTCACCTTCGAGGTAGTGGATGAAACGACTTTCCCAACGCTTCGCTTCGCCCGAGAGGCCCTGCGTATCGGAGGAGCGGCCCCAGCTCTTCTAAATGCCGCCGACGAAGTCGCCGTAGAAGCTTTCTTAAGTGGACAAATTGCTTTTCTGGATATTTTCCAGTGGCTGGAATGGACCCTTTCTCAGCCTGAGGCTCATATCCGTCCAGAATCGCCCCAAGTATTAGAAGAGATAGAGTCAGAGTTTCGGCTCAAAATCAGAAAGCATTTCTTGGTAGCTGGCCATGCAAGGGGAAAGTGATTTCGTGGATTATGTAAAACTGCGTGTAGAAGCGGGGGACGGGGGAAATGGGGTGATCCATTGGCGAAGAGAAAAGTTCGTTCCAAGAGGAGGACCAGATGGGGGAGACGGCGGCGATGGGGGGAGTATTTGGATAGAAGGAGATCCTCAGAAATGGACCCTCCTGGATGTGAAATACCGCCGAATCATACGAGCTCCTTCTGGAGAGAGCGGGCGTGGGCAATGTCAACGGGGTGCCTCCGGAGAGGATATTATCCTGCGCGTACCTCTGGGAACCGTCGCCTGGGATGACGATACAGGAGAGTTTCTAGGAGAAGTGGTGAAACCAGCACAGAGAGTACTCTTGGCTCGCGGGGGACGGGGAGGCCGCGGCAACTATGCATTTCGTTCGCCTACTTTGCGAGCCCCAGACTTCGCTGAGCCAGGCGAACCGGGCGAGAAGCGATTCGTCCGATTAGAACTCAAACTCTTAGCAGATGTCTGTCTGGTCGGTCCCCCCAACGCTGGCAAATCTACCCTTCTAAGCGTGCTCACTCGAGCACGCCCCAAAATAGCACCCTATCCTTTCACTACCCTCGTACCCCACCTCGGCGTCGTCCAAGATGAACGCATGCGAAGCTTCGTAATAGCCGACCTACCAGGCCTTATAGAGGGCGCCTCTGAGGGCAAAGGACTCGGCTTGCGATTTTTGCGCCATGTGGAACGAGGGGCTATCCTTCTTTTCACCCTTCCTTTGGACCATCCAGACCCTCGGCACCTCTTCCATAGCCTACGCTTAGAACTCCAAAAATATCATCCCGCTCTTATAGAAAAACCTTACCTGATTGCCTTCACCAAATGCGATCTCATACCCCCAGAGGCTCGAGACTCTTACCGCTTCCCTGATGTGCCCGTTCCGCAGCTATTCGTCTCTGGAGCGACGCATGAGGGCCTGACTGAACTTCTCAATGTCCTGCGCAGCACCGTGGAATATTATCGAGGGACGCACAAAACGCCTTCTTCCCTCGCCTCCTAAATAAGGCTATTACCGATGCTTCCCGTAGAGATAATAGAGGGGCTCTTCCCTACTACTTGGTCACGTATAGCCTTAGCTATGGCTGTCTCTTACCTCCTGGCCCAGATATTTATAGCCGCCTTGATTCATCGCACGAAGCTCCCCCCGGTCTCGCTCCCTGAGTCTTCTCCCCAGGTGCTTATTCCATTCAGAAATGAGGCCGCTTATCTCGAAGGCTTGATTCCTACTCTCCAAGCCCAAACGCTCAAGCTTCGTCTCCTCTTCGGAAATGACAGCTCCGAGGACGATAGTACGGCTGTGATACAGAAAATGATGGGTCCTGACGCGCCAGTCAAACTCATCCCCCCCTCTATCCATGAGAAATATCCAGGCAAACAGGCCGTACTCGTGTGTTTAGAAGAGGAGGTAGAAAGCGAAGTATTCTTCGTAGCGGATGCGGACATGCGTTTCCCGCCCACATGGGCAGAGGCTTTATACCGGGCCTTAGTACGAGCCCCTGACATGGGAGGCGTATGCGGCCCTAGCCTACCCATCGTGAGAACGGCCTGGGATGGCTTCCAACGCATAGAATGGGCCTCGGTATTGTACCTGATTGCCGCCAGTCAGTCCATGGGATGGATTCCTACAGCCATCGGCAATAGCCTGGCTCTCAAACGAGTAGCTTGGGCCAGTATAGGTGGCTGGAAATCTCTCCCCCCAACTCTCGTGGAAGACTACGAGCTGATGGAAGCGCTCGAAAAGCAGGGATGGAAGTTTAGATGGGTGTTTCATCCGAAGGCATTAGGGGAGACAAGAGCTGAACCCTCCATGAAGCGATGGTTCCATCAGCGCCTTCGCTGGCGCTGGGCCGTACAAAAGGTACCTCCGCTACATGCAGGATATTGGGTTCTTCAAAGCCTTACCCCATGGATGGCAATCACCAGTGGAAGTTGGCTGGCAGTGGGCTGGATTAGTATAATGTGGACAATCTCAGAACTCCTGCCTCTCTGGCGATTTAGAGAAGTGGTAAGCACGCAGAAAATCCTGCGCTACCTTCCCTTGCTCCTCGTTTACCGCTTCATCCAGGGAGTGTGGCTTTTATGGCTCTCTATGACTGATCGCCCCGTACATTGGCGAGGGAGGTGGTATGACAAGAGAAACTATCAACCTTCCTCCGAAGCAAGTACCTCTATGCAAACAGAAGACAAATCCCCATAATCATGACTTATGGAGGCTTCTTCTCTGCTCGAGAAACTTAACTTCCAATAATAAGGTGCAAAGTATCCCTTAACACCACCGTTTCTCCCTCCTTGCAGGTAAGTATTAGCTCCCAAAAACCCGCTTTGTCAAATACCTTCTTAGCGGTAAAGCGTCCAGGCCTGCCCGAGGTAGGAGTAGCAGTGTGAATACCCGAACCGACGCTGTGCCCTGTATTAGGGATCCGAGCTTGGAGATCTATCTGTGTAATATTATTCGCTGGCAAAAAAGCAGAAGGCTGTACTACTGGCTGATTTCTATCGCGCCTATAAATGAGAAAAACAGCATCTTTAAATCCATCCGTAGATTTAAGTGGCACCACCTCATAGAAGTACGAGAAGCTATCTATGGGTGTGAAATCATCCCCAGGCCTAACACCATTCCATGGATGCTGCGCAACATCAAGGACAAAGGTCGTAGTGTCTCTTTCGCCTATGATTACGTGTATTTTCCAGTGATGATTAGGCATATTTGGTCTCATAAAAAACACTGCCCCATAATAATATCCATCTTCGCTTGGCCCATTAGGCTGCTCAACCGGACAGCTGTGTACAGGATGATCATGCCCATACATCATTGGTAAAAATTTCACATCTCTTCCTGCATAGAGGTCATAACCTCGCTTTATTTTAGCCCTAACCCGGTGATATCCCTCGGTAGGCATACTTACCCCAGCCACAACCTCAACTTCTAATCTTTCCACATACGCGCCCGAGGCACTACCATTACTACCCGCTAACACTACACCTGATGAGGTCCAGTAAGTCTGAGCTGCCCCTCCTCCCTGGTTTTCTTGATTGGAAGCCTGTTCTTTCTCTTCACATCCTGCGACAGTCAGGACCCAGAGGACCGATATAAATAAGTGTATTCTTCTCATAGTTCGACAAATAACAGAAAATTTTCAGAAATGTGCCTTTCTCATTCCAGCCTCTGTGCTATAGCTGAACTTACATCCTCTATACCTGAGTAAGAGAAACACTTCAAAACGCCATTATCTCTATTGACTAAGCTCTAAAAGCTGAGTTGGTAGCCAGTGACACTGTTAGCCTCCTCAAACATTCATTTGTGGAAAAGCTGTATGCAAAGATTTATTTGCTCAAATTTTTTCCAAGAGAGATTGTAGTTGCGAACCACGAAGCGTAGAAGCATAAAAAAATGGGAGCAGTCACTCAGAGGTGACTGCTCCAAGGTCTAAGAAATCTAATGCTTAGAATTCGAGCGCAAACGTATCTTTCCCAATCACATTATTCCCCTCCTTGAAGGTGGCAATCACCCACCAATCCCCACTCATGTTGAAGTCTACCTTTCCATCAAGTCGTCCGGGTTTCCCTTGCACAGGCATGGCACTTCGCGTACCAGGACCGCCTCCATGACTCATGCTGGGCATCCACGTTTCTAAATCTATCTGAGTAATGTTCGTAGCCGCTGGGAAGGCTGCTGGATCCGTGGCTGGCTGGGCCATATCTCTCTTATACACATAGAAGCTGACGTCCTGAGCACCGACCCCCGCCCGTGGAAGTTTCATTTCGTACAGGTAACGCGGATTATTCGGATTACCGAACTGACGACCTCGTCTCACCCAGCCTCGAGGATGGGGATTGACTTGAATGGTAAAGGATACACTATCTGTTGCACCTATTTTTACATGCATCTTCCAGGGCTGACCCATCATCGTTGGCATCATGAAGAAGGCCGCCCCATAGTAATAGCCATCTTGGCTCGGACCCATAGGCTGCTCAGTTGGGCAGGAGTGACTGTGATCAGTCATGTACATCATGGGCAAAAACCTCACATCACTCCCTCCATACAGACTACCATTTCGCATTATTTTCGCTCTAAACCGATAATACCCCTCCGTAAGGGTATCCTGTCCTACGGGAAGCTCAGCCTCTAAATCCACATGATACCTATCCTGAGCGTCATGCCCATGACCTAAGCTAACCCAGCGCATTTGAATAGGGCTACCACCTCCATCGCCATGGCTATGGTCGTCGTCTTTCTTCTTACATCCTACGATAATGAGCGCAAATGAAAGCGCTGCTAAACCGAGTGTGCTTATCCGTTTCATATCGCAGCAAAGAAACAATTTTTATCCCGATTAAACCTCGTCTACCAGGGAAGTAGGCCAGAGCTGGACATATGAAATCCCTATATTTGCCAACATGGCGTTATCTCGATGGCTTGCTCTGGGCTTGTATGTAGTAATAGCATCGGCTCAGGAATGCGGTATCATCTATGTCTCTCCCTCTGGTGCCAGCAGCGGTACTGCTGGCACCCGCGCCAATCCGGCCAATCTTACTTATGGCTTATCTCTCATATCGCCCTCGGCGCGGTATTTGCGGTTAGCCGCTGGAACCTACACTTTGACTGCTCCGATTGTTTTGCCCATAGACAGCGTGATTATTGAAGGGGGCTACCTCCCAGCCCAGGGCTGGAAGAAGTCAAATACAGCGATTACGAAACTGGTACGGAGCGCGGTGGGGATTGAGCCAGCGCCACCTCGCTTGACGGCTATTGTAGCGGTGGGTCGACGCGGGTTCCGATTACAAGATTTGGAGATAGAAGTGGCTGATGCCCCAGGGCCTGGTATCTCTACTTATGGCATATATCTAAATGGCTGTCGGGATTATACCATAGCTCGGTGTAAGGTCCATGCAGGAAAGGGGGGAGATGGCCTTAATGGCACGCCGGGTGTGAATGGGGCAGCCGGCGCTCCTGGTCAACCAGGCGGTTTAGGCTGCCGACGATGTGATCCGACGACTCCTCCTTATACCAACCTCGGCGGAGCAGGCGGGAGTAGCTGGTCAGGAGGAGCGCGAGCGGGAGGAGCCGGGGGCAATGGGGGAGCCCGCGGCACTGGCACGAACTGCTTGTTTTGTAGTCTTTGTGACCCAAGCGTAATCTCAGCCCCAGGAGGGCAAAATGGCACCTCTGGAAATGGACCTGGGGGCGGAGCAGGCGGCATAGGCAAGCCTGGCCTCTGCTACTGCTCAAATGGGCTCAATGCCACCGACATTATCAACTTTTTCAATAACTGCCCTACGCATTTCAGCCAACCTGATCATACGGGTACAGACGGCCAACCTGGTGCCGATGGACAAGACGGGCAAAATGGACAGGATGGGATAGCTCAGTTCACAGGGGGGTATTTCGTACCGCAGGACGGGACGGACGGGACAGATGGGACAGATGGGAGTGGCGGTGGCGGCGGAGGCGGGGGGGGAAGCGTCGGTTGTATCCCTGGCTTCAATGGAGTCACCTACGACTGGAATAGTCCAGGAGGCGGCGGAGGCGGAGGGGGCGAAGGCGGACAGCGCGGTACCAAAGGCACGCGCGGGACGGCAGGGGGAGGTAGCTTCGCCATTTTCATCTGGGCTAATGGACCAAACGGTCTAATCAAAGATTGTCGGCTCTCCACTGGGGGGCCGGGGGCCGCTGGACTTGGCGGAGCGGGCGGCCTCGGCGGAGCGGGCGGTCTCGGCGGAGCCCCAGGAAACGATCGATTGCTCAATGGCGGCAATGCAGCTGGCTGCGAAGGCGGCGCTGGCGGACGCGGCGGCAATGGCGGACGCGGCGGCAATGGTGGACGTGGTGGAAATGGCTCGCCAGGCGTAGCTTATACCCTCTATGAGCACCCCGCCCCAGGAGTCTATCCCGTTATTGTCCAGAATGGGTACAATCCTCTTGAACCGCCCATACTCGTGGATAATGTAACCTCGTGTACTTATCAGCCTGTCTCCCTCTCTACCAGTGCCTCAGGCTCTTACTTCGTCTGGAATACAGGAGGTGACCCAGTCGCCCTTACCTCCTCCTCAGGTAGCGTACTCTATCCATCCGATGGAGCCAAAACCCCGACCCTTCTGGTCGATGGTCTGCCTTATTCCTACGCCGATTTCATTCTTATCACTCGTCGAACCCCTATACCTCAGATTCAAGCCTCTAATCTAACTACCTGCATAGGTACACCCATCTCATTCTCCACACCTGTGGCCGCTGATGGCTATGAATGGATCTTCCCTGGGGGCACACCCGCTTCGTCCTTAGCGCAAAATCCCCCTCCTGTGACATTTTCCGCCCCTGGCGCCTACTGGGTGAAGCTCCGCGTCTCTACTAATTGCTGCGGAACCTCCCCTTGGGATAGCCTCCTCGTCTATGTCGTAAGCACTCCTCAGCCTGCCCTACCTCCCGATACTTTCCGCTGCCAAAATGACCCTCCCGTAACCCTCTCTATCAATACCTTTCCCGGCGCGACCATTACCTGGTACTATAATGGCAACATCATAGCTACTAATACCACCTCTCATCCTGCCAGTACAGCAGGGCAGTATGTCGTAGAGGTGTCTTATCCTGGTGGGTGTAACGGACGAGATACTTTCAATCTCCAAGTGCTTCCCAGTATCCCTGTAAACCTCGGCCCTGACCTGACTCTGTGCGCAGGAGCCTCTCCTCCTCTATTAGACGCAGGCTTTCCTGGCAATCAGTATCTCTGGACTCTCAATGGTGTAGCCATAGCTACTACCCAAACTATCTTGGCGACGCAAGATGGCCTTTATACCGTGCTGGTAAGTAACTCATCGGGCTGCACTGGTATAGATAGCATTCGGGTAAGCTATAGCAGATTTAGCGTGAACCTCGGTCCTGACCAGGCTCTGTGCGCCCCCTCTGTCACTCTGGATGCAGGTCCTCAAGCAGCAACCTGTCAGTGGTTTTTGAATAATAATCCTCTCCCGAGTACAGGATGCCAGCTCAATGCTACAACTTCTGGCACCTACAAAGTAATCGCTCAAAACTCCGCAGGATGTACGGCTGCTGATAGCGTGACAATAACTTTAGGCTCTCCTATAAATGCCCAGTTTTCGGCACCAGCTACTGCGCAGGTAGGACAGCCCGTTACTTTTACAGACCAGAGCACCCCTGTACCGACTCAGCGATGGTGGAATTTTGGCGATGGATCGGCCCCCGTTAGCGGCACAGCTAATCCCACCCATACCTACACCCGAGCTGGTCGATTCCCGATCGTCCTCGCCGTAAGCAATGGCCTGTGTAGTGATACCGCCGTTCAGGAAATAGAAGTCCACTGGAACTGCGCTACATTAGGCCTCCAAGCGAACTTCACCGCCGCTCCCAATCCAGTAGACCTCAATGCAGGCGGTGGCACCGTATACTTCACTAATACCTCCGTTGGTGCCACCCAGTACATCTGGCGATTCGGTACAGGAGATACTAGCACGAGTATTTCCCCTTCGTATGCTTATACTCAACCTGGCACTTATACCGTCACGCTCGTAGCTATTAATTTCAACTGCCGAGACAGCCTTAGCCGTTCTATTACTGTCCTTCGGACTGAACCGCAAACGCCCACAGCCCTCTACAATGCCCACTCTCCTATTGGACTCTATCCTAATCCTGCCCATGATGCTCTTTATTTGAACCTTCCAGAAGGCCACTGGCGCCTTTATCTGTACGAAGCCACAGGACGACTGGTGCGAGAGTGGACCTTTTCTCAAGGAGGCTTGTACCAATTGTCTTTACAGGGAGTTTCAGCAGGATTTTATACGCTGGTGGCAGTGTCTCCATCGGTGGGAGAGGTTAGGGCTCGTTTGCTGAAGCACTAAGAATGACCCAGACAGAAGTATGGAAAAGTAGTCTGGCTTACTTGAAAGGCGTAGGTCCTCGGCGTGCTGAGGTCCTTCGATCTGACCTGGGACTGTACACGTTTGAGGACCTTTTATATTATTTTCCTCGCCGCTACTTAGACTATGCCCAAATCACTCCCATCGCGCAAGCCCGCCCAGATCAAGAAGCCGTATTCCGAGGAAAGTTAGGTCCTCTCCAGATAAAGGCAGTGGGGGGGGGCAAACGCGCCATTCTCACCAGCACTTTATACGACGGCCAGGCGTGGATGGAATTAGTTTGGTATCAGGGATGGGAGTGGCTCCGCCAAAAACTGCTCCCCGGGCAGGAGGTCCTGGCTATCGGCCGCCCTACCTACAAAAAGCGCATTCTACAAATGGCGCACCCAGACATTATTCCCCTCACGGCAGGGAAGGCGCCCGAGCATTTCTTACGAGTTTATCCAGTTTATCCGCTCACAGAGAAACTTCGTCAAGTAGGATTAGACAACAAGCGATTTCACATGCTTTTTGAGGAGCTATATCGCCTCACGCAGTTCAAACAAGACGACCCTATACCTGAAAGCATTCGGGACAAGTATAATCTTCTCCCCCTCTCTGAAGCCCTTCATGCCTTACACCTTCCCACTTCCATCGAAGAGGCTGAGAGAGCGATGTACCGCTTCAAGTTTCAGGAGTTCTTTCTCTTGCAAGTCCTTCTCATTCGTCGGAAATACTTCCTCAAGTCCCAATACACGGCTCCTGCCTTTACCCAAGTAGGCCCTTTGGTCAATGAGTTTTATGAAAAGTATTTGCCCTTCCCCCTTACCGAAGCGCAAAAGCGAGTCATCAAAGAGATTCGGCGGGACATGGCGCTTAGCACACCTATGAACAGGCTGATCCAAGGCGATGTAGGAAGCGGTAAAACCATCGTGGCGCTATTTGCCTCGCTCATATCCATCGGGAATGGATACCAAGTGGCCCTTATGGCCCCGACAGAGGTCTTAGCCGAGCAGCACGCTCGCAGCTTTCGAAAGTGGCTTGCGCCTCTGGGAGTTGGTGTAGGGCTGCTCTTAGGTAGCACCCCGCCGGGTCAGAAACGCCGAATCTTAGATAAGCTGGCCAGCGGTGAATTAGCTTGCATAATCGGGACTCATGCTCTCTTCCAGAAAAATGTTCAGTACCACCGATTAGGCCTCACTATCATCGATGAGCAGCACAAGTTTGGCGTCAAACAGCGAGCAGCCCTTTGGGAAAAAGCCCATCCTTATCGCCCCCATAACCTACTCCTTACCGCGACACCGATACCCCGAACCTTAGCCCTATCGGTGTATGGAGACGTCGATGTATCGGTGATTGACGAGCTTCCGCCTGGACGCAAGCCCGTTAAGACGCTGATTCGCACGGAAGCTCATCGCCGAGAAGTGTGGAGCCTCCTCCGAGCCGAGCTTCAAAAAGGACGGCAAGCTTATATCATTTACCCCCTCGTAGAAGAGTCTGAAAAAGTAGACCTCAAAGCCGTGGAAGAGGGATATGAAACAGTTCGTCGAGAGTTTCCAGAATACGCTGTGGGGATCATCCACGGCCGAATGAATAGTGAGAGAAAAGAGCGAGAAATGCAGCTCTTTAAGTCGGGTCAAACTCGCATCCTGGTCGGTACTACCGTCGTGGAAGTAGGCGTGGATGTGCCCAACGCTACGGTGCTGATTGTGGAACATGCCGATCGATTTGGCCTTTCTCAGCTTCACCAGCTTCGGGGGCGCGTGGGACGAGGCGAGCATGCGTCATATGCCATTTTTATGGCCCCTAATGACCTCTCCGAGACCGCCATGGAACGGCTGCGCGCCCTGGCCCAGTACAGCGACGGATTTCGGATTGCCGAAATAGACCTCCAACTGCGCGGGCCCGGAGACTTTTTAGGCACGAAGCAGAGCGGCCTACCCGAATTCAAAGTGGCTGATATCATCCAAGACCAAACCATCCTTCGTCAGGCTCGCCAAGCCGCTGAGGACCTCGTGGCTCAAGATCCCTCCTTAGCCTTATATCCCGTACTCCGAGAATATCTCACCGCTTATGCCCAGAAGCACAGTTTAGAACTCTTCACAGCGTAAAGGGCTATCCTATTTTCCGAGTTCACTCGGACAGAGGCTCAAATAGTCGAGAATAAGTCTCTGGAAGGATTTCCCCTTGAGCACCCAAAGGCGTAACCAAGGTCCAAAAAGGAGGAGTAGTGACCCATTGACGAGGGGTATCCACACAGGCTTTTAGAATAGCCTCCCAAGTCCATCCAGCCGCCCATAAACGCTGCACCGTAGGCCACAAAGAGAGAGAGGGGGTATTGGCTAAACTATCTGTACCTAACATGACCCGA
This sequence comes from Bacteroidia bacterium, assembly GCA_039630325.1. GTDB lineage: Bacteria > Bacteroidota > Bacteroidia > SpSt-205 > SpSt-205 > SpSt-205. The sequence continues at coordinate 68,851 of JBCNVG010000029.1, read as the reverse complement.
TCAGCATATCGGCACCAAAAGTGTAGAGGGGGCAGGCGCCGAAAGAGGTAATAGTTCGCTTCGGGACACAACACTACATACAGGCGCGCAAACCGCTGCAGAAGCCCTTCCATAAGGGATAGGGGTACTTCACCCACATGAACTAACCATATAGCGGGGGCTCGACGGTGATATTGCCTAAGGTAGCTCTGCCAACGCAGTCGCAAAGGTCTCCGAACAAATTGCCGAAAAAAGCTTAGGAAAGGTCCTCTTTTAGCCTCTAACCATAGTCGCTCTTCCCAGCTCTCGTAGAAGTGTAGACTAAGGGGAAAGTCGGCATAGCGTCGTCCTCGATGCGCCAAGGTCCGACTGAGCGCATAAAAGCTATGGGGCGTAAGAGGATACCCCAATCGCTTAGCGGCCCGCCAGCGGCGAATACCGCCTTTTCGCAGCCCGAAAAATTCGCCCAAAGGTTGGACAACGACTCCTTCGGGTATAGCGCTAAGAGGGAGAGGAACGTTCTGATGAGAGACGAATGCACAGGTACCCTCTCGCATGGCCTCTGTCAGGGCAGCATAGATATCAGCCGCTGAGGCTTGTCCACGAGCCGGACCCATGCGAGCCAAAAAGTCTATCATGCCTATCCCCCTCGGAATCGCGCCGCGCAGATGAGACAGCTCGAGGTGGGTATGCACATTGACCCAGCAAGGGGAGAGAAGGCCGTATACCCTCTGAGCTGCTGGATCCCCCTCTGGAGAAAAAGAGATGACCTTCCCCTCATGCAGCTCAATAGTTGGATATCGCCATAAGCGACCATTGTAGTACAGCCACTGGGGGACGAAGCGCCCCGAGGGCCCTTTCATGGTCGTACTTCCAACATCAAATAAGGTCGCCAGGAGGTATCTATCTCCTCGGCCCCCCGCAGCCAGAAAAGGAGGTGATGAGGCCTGCGTGGACGAATAAGCAGAGGCATTCCCGCTTGTTGAGGGGTTCGATTACCCTTGCGTCGATTGCAAGGCTCACAGGCGGTAACCAGATTCTCCCATGTACTTTCTCCACCTTGACTCCGAGGGATAACGTGATCAATCGTCAGGTGGTGGGAAGTTCCGCAGTAAGCACAGCGATATCCATCTCGCCGAAAGATATTCTGACGCGTGAGGGGAATATGTTTATGGGGCACAGGCACATAGCGCATTAGCCGTATGATGCTGGGGTAAGCATATTCAGCTCGAACCGTGCGTAAGCAGCGGTCAGGGCGGGCCTCTATAATTTCCGCTTTTTGCTTCAACACAAGGACGATCGCTCGGCGCCAAGTAGTGATGTGAATAGGCTGATAGTCGTAGTTAAGCACGAGGACCGCCACGCCCTTTCTTTTAGGCTAAATAACGAAATCCTGCGTCAAAAGTGTGCGAAAGCTGTGGAAAGTGTGCATGAAAAGCACCTGAAGAGAACTAATATGTACCCCCTGTGCGGGGGTGGCATGTAGGACTCGTCCATGACCTGCGTATACCCCGACATGCGAGATGCGCTCTGCCTCGCGTGAAGTAAAGAAGACCAAATCACCCTTTTTAGGTACCTCTATCGGAAGGGCCGCTTCGGCCTGCTGATAAGCGTCGCGAGGAATAAGCCAGCCTGCCCATCTGTAAATTAGTTGAGTCAGCCCCGAACAGTCTATTCCGAATGGAGACTTTCCTCCCCACTTATACGGAGTCCCTGCAAATATTCTGTACAGCAAAGATAAAGGACGCCGCTCCCAGGGCGCCAAGGCAGCCAGCCTGACAGTATATCGCCCCATCGCGGTATACCAGCATCCCGACCGAGGAAATAGAGCTCCAAAAGTTACCCATCCCCATCGCTGCCCTTCATGTAGAAGGCCTGTGCGACGCACCTTTACAATAGCCCAGCCAGAATTGTCATAAAGTGCATACTGTAGGCTACCTGCTTCCACCCAGCCGATATATCCATCTATGCGGCCGCGAACCTGCACCCAACTTTTGTGCGTGTCAAGGATTTGCTGGGGCTCGCCCCAGAGGAGTTCGGAAACCTGTTCACTACGATGGCTGGGCTCGGCCCGTAGAGGTACACAAGGGAGACGCGGAATCCACACCCACTCACCGTCCAGCATGGTAAGCTGCAAGTGCTTTCCAGACCTGCGGAATTACTCCTCCCCACTGCCCCCCATAGTCTTGCGTGACCTCTCGAACCAGCGACTCAAAGGCACAGGCCACCCCCCCAATATAACGAACACCAAACTTAGAAGCCCAAGGCCCCCATGTCCGCTGTATAAAGACCTCTACTCTATTTCTCACTAATGCCTTTACCCAAGGGTGATACTGATTTTGGGCGAGAAAAGGCACTATGCTCCCTAATAAAGCCGAGGGCTGCTTACTGGCATAAACCAGGGTTCGCCAGGCTAATGCGGTATCGGCTTCGGTGAAAGGGTTCCATTTCCAAAAAGCCTCCTCCACTTCGGTCGGCACTTCTTGATGTAGAAGGGCGCTAAGGAAAGTTTTGCCTATATCGGCTCCACTTCCTTCATCGCCAAGGAGATAGCCATGTCCTCCTGCTTGTCGCAGGATCTGACGACCATCCCATAATGCGCAGTTAGACCCCGTGCCTAAAATGGCTACGATGCCCGCTTGCGCCCCCCACGCGGCTCGGGCAGCCCCCAGAAGATCATGGTATACCCACACTTGCTCCACCCCAACCTCCAATAGCTCCGCCAGCAACCTACGCATTTTTTCTCTCATCTCTTCCCGATGAAGGGCAGGGCCATAGTAGTGCAGAACATCAATCTGTTTACCTGCTGCCCGAAGGGCTTGAATGCTCGTGAGTAACTTTTCTCTGGCAGCCGGCCACCCTTCTACCTCCACATTCAGCCCTTCCCCAGAGAAGTGCCAAAGTGTCTCCACCTCTGCCCAGTCAGTCTTAGTGGCGCCTGCATCCGCTACCCACACCACTCTACAAATAAATGAGTTATTCTCTGTACCTTTGCTCTATGGCCACCAAAACAAAAGAAGCGCCTGTAGAGACCCGTATTGTTGATTTGTACAAACAGTTGGTAGTTGAGGGTAAAATCAAAAAAATGTCCGTCTTTTCTTTCTGCAAAGCGCTGGATATCTCTGAAGCTGAGTTTTACAAGCACTTTGCCTCCTTGGATGCCATAGGACGAAAAATATGGACCACTTACGCTGAGGAAGTAATATCCACCCTCAAAGGCTCGGAAACGTATCAAAGCTACTCCTCTCGCGAAAAGATTCTGGCCTACTTCTTCACCTTCTTTGAAAATGCGGTAAAAGATCGTAGCTTTATTGCTCAGACTTACACCAATTTCTCTCTGCTGCGCGGTTATCAGAGAAAGTTCAGAGCTCACATGGCAGAGGTTATCCAAGAAGGAGTAATCTCAGAAGAGATTATGTCCCGCCATTTAGAAAATCTGTATTTGGATGTGCTGTGGGGCATTCATTGGGGGCTGATTCAATTCTGGCTAAACGACGAGTCCGAAGGATTTGAAGACACTGAAAAAGCCATAGAAACCTATCTCCGCATCCCCTTAGAACTGATGGGGCAAAACGTGTTAGACAGCGCTTATGAAGCGCTCAAATTCACCCTCAATCGCTTGAGACTACCGAAGATCAAAATACTCTCTTGATTAAGACCACTGGTGGAGTCGCCCAGCGCGTGGCCTCCCTTAGCGAGGCGCAGACGCTGGGAATGGCTCAGCGTGTCCGTGAACTGCGAGCGGCGGGAAAGTCCGTGCTTTCTCTCCTTTTAGGAGAGCCTGATTTTCCCGTTCCGCCTCTGCTACAAGAGGCAGCGATAGCCGCCATCCGCGAAGGGCATGCACCTTATCCTCCTGTAGCTGGACTCCTACCCCTTCGAGAAGCGATTGCAGAATATTACTATCAAACTTATGCGCTGCCTTATAGTGCGGCTAATGTTGTCGTCTCTAATGGCTCTAAACAAGCCATCTTCAATGCGCTCCTCACCATTGTAGAGCCTGGCGACGAGGTAATCCTTCCCGCTCCATACTGGGTTTCTTATCTGCCTCTGATCCAGCTGGCTGAAGGCAAGCCAGTGATTATCTCCACCTCCCCTGAAACCCACTACAAAATCACTCCTGAAACGCTCCGTGAAGCCCTCACCCCTCGCACTCGCGCTATAATCCTCTGCTCACCCTCTAATCCCACAGGTACTGCTTACTCATTGGACGAACTTCGGGCTGTGGCAGAAGTCCTCGCCGATTATCCCCAGGTATGGGTCATTTCAGATGAGATTTACGAGCTTATCCGATACAGTGGGAAACATGTCTCTCCTGCTCAATTTCCAGTTCTCTTTGAGCGCACTATTATCTGCAACGGTTTTTCTAAGGCGTTTGCAATGCCTGGCTGGCGCCTGGGCTACTTGATAGCGCCTCGACATATTGCTGAGGCAGCTACCAAAGTCCAAGGGCAGACCACCGCCGGCGCCAATGTCATTGCTCAGAAGGCCGCTACTGTCGGCCTGCGTAGCGACCTTCAGACTCTCTTATCCCCAATGATTCAAGCTTTCCGAGACAGGCGAGACTACATTTATGACTATATCCAGCGCCACCTTCCCGAGACCAAACCTTATCTGCCCGAAGGAGCCTTTTACTTCTTCTTAGATATGACCGCCTTTTTAGGTAAAAAGTCTCCAAGCGGGATTCTCATCAGAAACGCTGATGAGCTGGCAGACTTCTTACTGGACTATGGCGTAGCTGTCGTCCCAGGTACTGGCTTCGGATCAGACAAACATATCCGTATCAGCTATGCCGTAGCGCTATCAGAAATACAGGCAGGATTATCTCACCTCGTAGAAGCGCTGCGTGCTTTGGACTAAGCGCCTACTTGCCTTCTTATCCCTTTTGCTTGCTCCCGTAGCTGGCATCCAAGCTCTTACCCCTATTTATCACTTTGAGCAGTCTAACCCTTTTTCAGGAGAGACCTGGTACAACCCTTTCCCTGACGATACCCTACGATGGAGCCGAGCTAATTTCCACATTCATAGTCGCACTTGGGGGGGCATCTCTGAAGGCTATCAGACCCCGCCAGAAATTCTGCGGGCCTATGACAGCTTGGGTTATAGCTGGATAGGCATTTCAGACTACCAGCGTATAAATCCGCAAAGTCCAATTCCAGTGTATGAACATGGATGGAATGTCGGGAAAGTCCATCAACTGTGCTTTTGGACGACCTCTACACGCTGGTGGGATTATCCCCTGCTGCAAACCCTATCGGCGAAACAACATGTACTACGACTCTTACGACCCACAACCGCCTTCCTGGTAGTGGCGCATCCGCGCTTTCTACACAGCTACACAGGCCCTGAGTTAGCTAAGCTTGGTGGATATGACGCCATAGAAGTGCTCAATCGTTACGGAGACTCCGTAGCAGAATGGGATAGCGCCTTATCCTCTGGCCACTTTGCCCCTATCATTGCTAGTGACAACGCCCATAATGTCTATAACCCTCACCAAGTAATGAGCCGTTGGACTGAAGTTGCTCTTTCTTCGCGAGCACCGATTGACAGCTTACTGCCAGCCCTTCAAAAAGGACGTACAGTTGGCTACAGAAATCGTACTCCATTTCCGATAAAAGCCTATCCTACTTTCCGATTTATACGGCTCAAAGGCGATACTCTCTATATTGAGCTCTCTCAGGTTGTAGACAGTCTGCGTATAATCGGACAGAATGGCCAGATCCGATATACAGCCTACCAAACCAGCAGGGGGAAATATGCAGTCGCTCGAGATGACACTTACTTACGCATTGAGGCGTTTACACCCGAAGTAGAAGCTTATACAAGCCCCTTGGTGCGAGGGATTCCGAAGAGACGAGACATCCCGCCTATAGCCTGGGGCTGGACCATAGCTTCGGGCATCTTCTGGGGTGGGATTACGATTCTGCTTGCAATCAGCGGCCTGCGTCTAATGCGCACCAGAACCGATAAATAAAGGCTGGGTACACCTCCCTCTCAGCCGCCTGAACGAAGGCTTCTATTTGCTCGGCGGTAAGCCCCCATACAGGCAAGCGAACTTGATAAAGTATAGGACCCTCATCATACTGCTCTGAAACGAGATGAATGGTAAACCCGCTTTCATACGCTCCCGCAGCAGCCACCGCTTCATGCACCCGTCGCCCATACATTCCCTTGCCCCCAAAAGCCGGCAGGAGGGCCGGGTGACTATTCAGAATTCGTCCTTCATATGCCCGAATGACGGCCTCAGGCACAAGGGAAAGATAACCAGCCAAAGCAACCAGCTTGACCTTTTGCTCATCACACACTCTGAGCCACGCCTCAGCCGCGTTACGGATACGATATACCTCCACCCCCAGTCGCTCTAAGGATTCAACGGAAGCTGATTTTCGGTCTACTATACCCAACACCCGAATCCCTTGGTTCAAGAGATATTCTGCGACAGCTGCAGCTAATCGCCCGCGACCCGAATACGCTATGGCGCAGCTATACATGGCTCAGGCTTCTTTTTAGCGAAATCAGCTTCTTCGCGCATGCCGAGACTTTCAGCTACTTGGGCGTAGGTTCTCCAAAGCTCAGCAGAGTAGGAATGAACCTCGAGAGCTTCGCTAAGAAACCGATACGCTGAGTCGGCGAGCCCCTGCCGAAGGAGATATCGAGCCCAAATCCCTTGTGCAAAGGCAAGATTGGGGAAACGAGCCAGAAACTGCTCTATGCGCGAAGGAGTTGAGTCAAGAGCAAGCATAAAACGCTCTCTCAGCAGGGAGTCCTGAGGACTTTTTATGAAAGCCGCTGCAGAATCCACCCAGCTTCGGGCTATAGAGGCATTGCTGCGCGCCAGAGCCACCTCAGCTCTGAGGAGCCTCAATCGCACAGAAGTTGGCACACGCTGCAGGCCAGCTTGAATGTTTTCCTCAGCGCCGCTGGTGTCCCCCTGCATCAAAAATAACCGAGCCACCCATTCGTAAGGCACATCGTAAGCTGCTCCTTGATCTATCCACGGACGCAGTACCAATACGAATGTTTGAATGTCTTTTCGTAGGTAGGCATAGTATCCAAAGCGCAAAAAGTCTGTATCTTCCCAAGTCGTAGGGGGCTCTATGAGCGCTGCTTCCTGACCGCGTCCCGCCACTGTAAGTAAAATAGCCACCTCTCGGCGAGCAGAAGCTTCCACCTCTGGATAAGTGCCCCAAAGCCGGCTTATCAAGGCATACGCTGAATCCCAACATTCCCCTTCTGCCAGGGCATATCCAGCATAGAGAGAATCTACGGGCGTTTTGGCTCGCAAAAAGACCTCGGCGGCTTTTCTGGGGCTGCCTACTTGCAAAAGAGCCACCCCAAGCTGACGAGTCAGTTTCGGTGCTAACTCTGGATCATTTTGCTCAAAGTAAGGCAGGTAGCTCATCGCTTCTCGGAGAGCCCCTCTTCGGATAGAGGCCACAAACCGTCCTACTGCCGACGTATCGGCCGCTGCCCCTAGCCATTGGGCATTCCACCCACTGAAAGTGCCTTCCTTCAAAATACCTCTCAGCCGCAAGTAGGCCAAGTTTTCCTGGACGGCCGGAGAAAGTTCCTTCCAGCCAGCGATATGCGCTGCTACTGTTGCCGCCCAGTCCGGCTTATTATAGCGGGCATAGAGAATGGCTAAATGCCCATAGGCCTCCGCTCGTCCAGGCGATTCGCGGATCGCTGCTTTCCAGTAGTAAGCTGCAGAGTCCAACTGCCCTATCTTGTAGAAACCATACCCTAACTGATTGTACAAGTTGGCGTTGCCTCCGAAGCGCTGGACATAACGCTGTAAAAGTTGTATAGCCCTGACAGGTCGATCGAGGGCCAGCCATACCAAGGAGGCCTGTAAAGCTGCGGGTTCCATAGGCTTGCTGAGGAGGGCACGCTCATAGCTTTCTACGGCTTCATTGACAAGCTCGTTATGCTGGGCTCGCAGGCGAGCAAAGTTGTAGTTTAGCTTAGGCTCATAAGGCAAAACATAGAGGGCCTCCTTGTAAAGGGTCTCAGCCGCCTCCCAGTTGCCCACAAGTAGGGCGGCCTCAGCTTGCGAGATTGCATACAAGCGTGTAGGTAATCGCGTCGTAGGCCAGTCATTGCGAGCTTCGCCCCAAACAAAGCTCCCTATGGCTAAGAAGTATACCAGAGCCAGAGGGATACGGGTACTGCGGGCAAGTTCCCAGTAGGTCATTTTACCTGCTCGCCACAGGGGGAGGAAGTTCCAAATGAGATACAGCACGATACCTCCTATGCCTCCCATAAACATAGAGCGCCAAAGCTCAGCGAGACGGTAGGTATAGACGTCTTGATGATTCCACCCATGAAAACCAAAAGCACTGGTACCAATAAGCACTACTCCTCCCCATCCCCAGAAAAATGCTGCTGGCTGACGCAAAGTCTCACCAAGCACGGGATAATAAGGCTGCAAACCCGCATACCCTATTAGGGCGCCTAAGCTGAAAAGCCCCACCGCCAAGGTATATCCCCAATCATCAGGCAGCCAGATAAGCGCTCCTATCAGAGAGCCCCCCATTACCGACAGGAGCCATACGCCTACCATCCGGCGAGCCCGAAGCTTGGGCGGATAAATAAGGAGAGTAAAGAGGGCGATGGGCACTTGGAGAGCTACTACCCCAGCCATAGCGTAGCTGACTATGCTGGTGTTGGAGATGGAGTTATACAGGGTTACCGGTCCATGCCAGAGAGCCGGTATACCCAAAATAGCGCTAACTACGCCTACTGTCAGAATCGCCAAGGGGCCCAGCTTGGGATACCATATTCCTATTTTGGCGAGATAGCTCGGCAGAAGGCCGATCAAGGCCACACCTAATGAGACTACATAAAATGGATCTACCTTGGCCCATGCTTTCGCTATACCACTAAGGGCTACCCAGGCAACCCATGCGAAATACACCGCATATGGAGCTATCCCCTCTGCCCGACTGACCGCAGAGAGGAGCGCAGCCCATCCAAGTATGCTGATTAGCCAACCGATCCCATAGCTCCAACCGCGCGGTAGTAGGATATCCGCCGCTCGAAGCTCATAGGCCCAACGAATCGGCGCCTCTATGAGGTAGGTGCGATAGTTCACCTCTACCTCTTGAATCGGCTCTATGCTCTCCTCCTGAAAGGTGAATGGCAGTAATGCTTCTGAAAAATCATGACGATGAATCCATCCCAGCAATCCCCAAATCAGCGCAGCCCCAGTAACCAGGAGAAGGCCTCGTAAGTAAGCTTTTTCTACTCGAGGTAGTCCGAGCCACAGTCCTCGCCAGTTCCATTCCTGATTCATGGGCGCCGCCGCAAAGCTATGAGGATGAGCCCGAGTAAGCTAAGCTCTATAAGGCCTATGATATTCCACACAGACCCCCTGAGAGTCTGAAGGATCTGCATAAAAAATCCATCGGAACTCCACGGCCATCGCCCCTCTTCCAGAAGGACTTTTGTCGCTGCGACCCAGTCATTACCCTCTGGCTGGAAGAGCGTGCCTATCAGCAGCCCCCCTAAGAACAGGGGAGGCATCCATCTCAGGATCACCTTCCAGATAGGCTTAGAGAGAAGAAGGGCCTCCTCCTGCACATGAGGTTGCGCTGCTGGTCGGTGAAAAGCCCACCAGTGCCCCAAAGCCGCTATGACTAAAATAAGCGTGCCTACAACTTGGTCATAGAGGTTGAGAGTTCCTTCATGATATCCCAAGATGGGAGGGAGACCAAGGAGAAGCATACCTATGACAAGTGTAGGCGCCCATCGACGAGGTTCTCCGCCCAAAGTAGCGCTGAGCCACGTCAATCCTACCCAACCCATCGCCAATAGAGAACTCACCGCAGCCAGAAATAAGAGCACATACCAAGCTGCAACAAGCACTCGCCCTCCCCATTCATTTAGTACATAGGGCATGACAGCAAAGCCTAATCCAAATCCGGCCTTATCCCGCACATACTCAAGTCCCAAAAAAGCTGTCACAAGCGGAATCACTATCAGCCCACCTAATACCACTTCGGCCACTGTGTTTGCTATCACAGTCTGGGTGCCAGCCCGAAGCGGACGCAGCCCCTCTGCCGAAGCCGCATAGACTGGATACATCGCAAACCCTACTCCAATAGAAAAAAATACTTGACCCACTGCGGCAAGCCAAACGGCGGGAGATTTTAACTCTGTCCAACGCGGCGTATACAAATATTCAATCCCAGTCAACGAGCTGCATGTAGGGCATCTTCCCGTCTCACCTATTAGAACTACTCCTATGGCAATCAGCAGTCCAAGTAAGAAGAGGAGCGGCATTCCCCAAAGATTTACCACTTCCAGTCCCCTACGCAGACCGCGATGGAGAATGAAGCCTGTGATTGCCCATGTGAGTAGCCAAAATATGATTGCCTCCTTTCCAACAAACTCCTCATGAAAAGCTACAACCTGAGACAAGCTCAGGTTCCCGAAGCTCCCGATCAAAGCGTGCCAGGTGTATCCTAATGTCCAACCTGTCAAGTAAGCATAATAAGCCCCCACCGCTACGCTGACATATACACCGAGTAGTCCGATGTACCATCCTTTTGGCCCCAAAAGGGCATGGAGCAGTTCGGGCGCACTGTATCCTTTATGACGAGCGCCAGCCCGTCCCAATATCATTTCCATCCAAACCAACGGTAAGCCTACTCCCACCAGGGCTATGAGGTAGGGAACCAAAAACGCTCCGCCACCCCACTTGGCAGCCTGAAAAGGAAACCGCAAAAAGTTGCCTAACCCCACAGCCCCCCCAATCAGGGCTAAAATCGCTCCCAGACGGCTACCCCATCGCTCCATCCTGCGAAGTTAGGGGATACACTTTTTTGCTTTACATTTGAAGTATGCGAGGCGGTCTAATAGGAGCTCTCTTATGGGCAGGGCTCTACGCTCAGCCAGAGAAATATCCTCCAGCCCAAGAGTTTCCCAAGTTTTTGCTTTATACCTTAGATGGCAAGCCTTTCACAGACAAAGACTTGCCTCCGGCCCAGCGTGGAAGGATAGTATTCTTCTTTGATCCTTATTGCGACCACTGTCAGAAACAAGCGACATTCTTGCGGGAAAACGCCGCAGCTCTGAAGGATTTTCAGCTCATATGGGTCTCCACAGAAACCGCTGAATCCATACGCAAGTTCCAAGACACTTATCTCAAAGGGCTCCCCAACATTTTCGTGCTCAGAGATAAAGACTTCAAGTTTGACGGATTTTTCGGCTATAGCGTAGCGCCCACGATATATGTGTATGATCGTGCAGGGAAATTGCGCTCCGTATATAGAGAGGAAGTACCCGTTAGCCGCCTGCTGCAAGGCTTATGAGCCATGAAGGACGGCTACATATTCTGCTGATAGACAACTATGACTCTTTCACCTACAACATCGTAAGTCTTCTTCGATTAGCGGGAGCAGAAGTCACGGTGCGTCCAGCAGACGACATTGCTCCTGCTGAGATATATCATTACCCCTGGACGGGAATTATCATCGGTCCTGGCCCAGGTCACCCCGCCCAGTTGGCAGAGATTCTGCCGATGCTTTTTCGTCCTGAGCCAGTGGCGCCCCTACTGGGCATTTGTCTCGGACATCAGTACTTAGTCCACATCTTTGGCGGAAAAGTAGAACCGATGAAGCGTCCCCTTTTCGGCGTGCAGCGCCCCATTTATCACACCAATGAAGGCATATTTGCTGGACTACCTAACCCTATGCTGGTAGGATTATATCATGCTTTACATGCGAGTGTCGTACCAGCTCCACTGATTCCAGTGGCTCAAGATGAAGAGGGACATTGCATGGCCATCATGCATCCTTCACAGCCTGTATGGGGGGTGCAGTTTCATCCCGACTCCATCCTCACTCCCCACGGCGGTCGCCTTATAGAGGCTTGGGTACATACTCTGACGCCCCATTTGACGAAAAATGTTTAGCTAAGTATATGCCGCCGCCCACAGTGGCTGTAAAGACTCACCGCTCATGGACGCTGAGACACCGAGAGGACTATAAGTTTGCCTACGCTGGAAAAATAGGAGCTCCCCCCCTTGTTTTAGTTCACGGGTTATTTGGGGCACTCAGCAACTGGGATAGCTTCTTAGGTCCTCTCACAGAGGAGTACTCTATTTATGTTCCCCTTTTGCCCATATATGAAAACAGCTCGGTGGAGCCTTCGCTATCTGGCCTGACAGAGTATTTATGGAGATTTTATACTGGCGAACAGCTCCCCCCAGCGGTTTGGATTGGAAACTCCCTCGGTGGGCATTTAGCCCTCCTCGTTGCTCATCAATACCCGTCCGCCGTCAAAGCTTTAGTTCTTACAGGCAGTTCTGGACTTTTTGAGGATAGCATGGGCAGCTCATTTCCTCGACGCAGTAGCCGAGAGTATGTAGCAGAACGCGTCCGCTATACATTCTATGACCCACGGCATGCCACGCCTGAACTTATAGATGAAGTCTTCGCCATAGTAAACGATAGCTACAAAGCTTTGCGTATCCTGAAAGTAGCGCGCGATGCCCAACGGCACTTTATCGGCCCTCTTTTACCCCAAATAACTGCTCCTACTTGCCTGATCTGGGGTCTTAACGATACTATAACGCCTATCCCTACCGCTTACGGATTCTATCACCTCATGCCCAATGCCGAGCTGCACTTCATAGATGAATGTGGACATGCGCCAATGATGGAGCACCCTGACCACTTTCAAGAGCTTCTGGGCCAATTTTTGCAAAGGTTACCTGTATGACGGCGCCTACCCTCACTTTGTCTGCCATAGTGCGTCATGGGAAGGTCTTTTTACGCCCTGAGGCTACTTCTCGGGAAGCTCGCCGTCTTTTCCGTCGATACGCTTACCTGGAGCATATCCCGGTAGTATCCGCTGGCCATCAGTACTTAGCTCTTTTCCCCCGAAAATCTCTCAAACGCTCCTCCCCTGACACTACCATTGAAAATCTCTCTTGGCTCTCCGTAGACCCTCTTCTCCCAAGCGCTACCGTATATGAGGCTCTACAGCAAATGGAAAAGCACAAACTCACCGAAGTACCCATCGTTTCTAAAGAGGGAGAGTATCTGGGGCTAATTACGACTAAATCTTTGGTACGGTGGTGGAGCCAGCTGGGAGCTGTTCAAGAACCAGGCGCTGTGATCATTTTAGAAACTACCTTGCGGGATTACAGTCTTGCTGAAATCGCTCAAATCTTAGAAAGCGACGATATCCGGATTCTCTCTGCTTACCTCTTAGCTCACAATACGGACCTCCAACGCACTTACATCGTACTCAAAGTGAATAGCATTTACCTTAGCCGAAGTATAAACCTTCTCGAGCGCAAAGGCTACACTCCCATTGCTATTCACGGTGATGAACTGATGGAAAGGCAAGCTCAAGAGCAACTTTCTGCCCTCTTAAGATACCTGAGTATTTGAGCCCGCAGATTGGACGCATTCATATAATCACTGATACTGAGACCCAGCGTCGCTACTCCCACCTTGAACTGGCCAGCTTAGCCCTCCGAGCTGGCATCAAGACTATTCAGTATCGGCATAAAACTTTCCAACCAGAACGCGACGGGCCCGAGCTACGCCACATAGCCCGCCTCATTCGCGCTCATAAAGGACAGCTTATCATAAATGACTTCGTAGAGGTAGCAGTAGAGGTGCAAGCGGATGGCGTGCATTTAGGCGAGGATGATATGCCATTAGAAGAAGCTTTCAGACGCATCTCACCCTCTATGATAATCGGCGCTACGGTCCATTCGCTGGAGAGATATGCCCAAATCAAGCACTTCCCGTTAGCGTATGTGGGCGTAGGGCCAGTATTTGCCACTCATACGAAGTCGCTCACCAATCCCCCCTTAGGCATAGAAGGTCTAAGAAAGTTTGCCGAGACCATTCACCATCCTATCATAGCCATCGGCGGGATCACGGCCGAAAGAGCTAAGCTTCTTTTTGAAGCAGTACCTAACTTGTACGGAGTTGCTGTGATTTCTGCCTTCTGTCAAGCAGACGACCCAGTGAAAGTAGCCCGCGAGCTCCTGGCAGCTATACCCCCTGCGGCTTCTGACCTGAGATAGAAACACCCGTTCTTTTTTGAAAAAATCACCTTCATCGTACCTCCTAAGTGCACCGTGTATCGAGACTCACATCACAATGTCTGTATGCTGGCTAAATGTATATTTGTGAAGTGCTACGTCTAACTATTATCAACATAGGGCTGGCTTTGGCTCAATCTGGACGATATTGGGACAGCCTTTTCTCCTGGCGAACAGAAACCGTGATATATGGCTCGGCTACGAATGCATTTGGAAGCCAGCAGACGCTTCGAGCCACCTTTTACTTACCTGAGCCTGACAATGAGAGTTCTCGTCCAGTTATAGTTTTGCTTTTTGGGGGAGCATACATATCTGGCTCTCGAAATGACGCCGACATAACCCATATCGCCAAATATTTCGCTGCGCGCGGATATGTCACGGCTACGATTGACTACCGAATCGGAATCACTAATCCTACTACTGCTGAGTGGATCAAGGCCGGTATCCGAGCTATACATGATCTGAAAGCGTTCATTCGTTATCTCAAAAAAAGTGTGATAGCAGATGGAAATCCGTATGGGATAGACACGGCTAAGATTTACGTGGGCGGCTCGTCGGCTGGGGCGATGACTTCCCTTCATGCGGCTTTTATTTCCTCTGCTACGGAGCTCGCGGAGGTGCTTGAAGCTGACACTACCTTCCTAAATAGCCAAGGTGGTATAGAGGGAAACTCTGGTAATCCAGGTTATAGCTCCCGTTTCACGGGAGTTTTTTCTCTATCTGGCGGTATGCTGCGTACGAGCTGGATTGCCCTTCACAAGACCCCTGCTGTGATAGCCATGCATGGCACTGGCGATGCCACTGTACCATACAAAAGCGGTGCTGTCCCATTTGTAGGATTATCGGTAGAGGGTGGCTACAACATAGATTCTGTGGCTGCCCTCCGTGGGCTTTATCACGCTCTATTCACATGGCAGGGTGGTGGACATGTGCCTTATGGCACGCAGACCTCAGTCAATCCCACCTATATGCGAGATGTGGAGGAGTTTTTACGATTTCACTTTTATCAGTGGAATAGTCGCTTTGCAGTCAGCCTTGAGAGAGCTTCTACGCTCATCCAGGCCTTCCCCTCTGAATATGAAGTGTGGGGCATGGAGGGCCGCTATTACGGACATGTGCCTTTGGACCAACTGCCTTCGGGCATATGGATTCTGCGCCATCCTACAGGGCTTATTCGGTGCGTGTTTCGCCCTTAAGGCGCACCCTCAGACGCGTCGAGGCGCTGGCTCGGCTGGCTCGCCCCATCAATCTCCTGCTGATAGGAATGACCAGCCTAAATGCTCAACTTCTGCTCTGGAAAGGAAACCCAGGGCTTTCCCTCAACTGGAACCTATGGTTTGTAATGGTTCTAAGTACGCTCTTGACAGCAGCAGGAGGCTACTGGCTCAATGATCTATATGATCAGCCCATCGACCGAATCAACCGGCCCACCCGAGCCTTATGGACAGCACGAGCGGGACAGCGGCTATTATTTACAGCTACTTTCCTAAGCTGGCTGATAGCTGCCGGCCTGAGCCTTCTACTCCCTTTAAAAATAGCCCTTCTGCATGTGGCTGCCATGGTTACTTTGGGCTGGTATGCCCGCTTTGGCAAACGCACAGGCCTTCTAGGCAATACCGTTATCGCTTTGCTTACAGGTATAGTACCTTGGGAAGTGATCTTGCTCTCGGGGAATACAACTTATAGCGTAGCCTGGATGATACCTTTAGCGGCTGGTTTCAATTTCGTACGGGAAATAGTCAAAGACGCGGAAGACCTACGCGGCGACCAAACCTATGGAGTGCGGTCTCTGCCAGCCAGACTATCTCACACCACTTGGCAGCGGTTTTTACAGGGATTGTGGATAGCTCTCATAGGACTTACGCTGATGCCTGCCATGGGACATGTCTTCCTCTGGAAAACGCTGCCTCTATTTTATCTCACTATGTGCCTTCCTACGGTGATACTTC
The DNA here is from genome assembly GCA_039630325.1 of Bacteroidia bacterium. Classification (GTDB taxonomy): domain Bacteria; phylum Bacteroidota; class Bacteroidia; order SpSt-205; family SpSt-205; genus SpSt-205. The sequence goes on along the minus strand of JBCNVG010000029.1, from coordinate 52,855 downwards.
CCCTTCTATGGGGCCTCACCGAGTGGGGCGATTACCGCTTTATGAGCCTTTTACTCAAGCTAGCCATGGCAGGAGGACTTACGGCTCTCTGGGGCCTCTAATCAGCTTACGCAACCGACACAGAACGCCCTTGCCGTCGCCGTGTAAGAGCGGCTTCAATATCTTCCATACGACCTTTAGGAATCGCCTCTATAAGCCTCTGGGTATAAGGATGCTGAGGCGAGCGATAAATATCCTCAGAATAGCCGCTCTCTACTACTTGTCCTTGGTGCATAACTAAAAGCCGATCGCTCATAAACTTGACTACACTCAGATCATGCGAGATGAAAATGTAGGATAGCCCGTATCTCTCCTGCAAGTCTAAAAGGAGATTGAGTACCTGAGCTTGCACAGACACGTCTAAGGCGGAGACGCTCTCATCGCATATAATGAACTTAGGCTGGACAGCCAAAGCGCGAGCAATAGCGATGCGTTGCCGCTGCCCCCCAGAAAACTCATGAGGATAACGGTAAAAATGATCTGCCTCTAAGCCGACCTGCTCTAGAAGACTTACAGCTTTTTCTTTGGCTTCTTTGGGATTTCGTACAAGCTTATGGAAAAGGAGCGGTTCCGTGAGAGCGCTTCCCACTGTGAGGCGGGGATTGAGAGAGCTGTAAGGGTCTTGAAAGATAATCTGCATATGCTTTCTAAGACTGCGTAGCCGCTCTTTGGAGAGGCTTAGTACATCCTCTCCCATAAAGGTGATTCGTCCACCAGTGGGCTCTATAAGCCGCAAGATGGCTCGTCCGGTTGTGGTTTTTCCAGAGCCGGATTCTCCCACCAGCCCCACAGTTTCGCCTGGAAACACGGTGAAGCTTACCCCATCCACCGCACGCACATAATCTACCACCCGCCCAAAAATCCCCTTCGTCACAGGAAAATACACTTGCAGATTCTCCACTACGAGAAGGGGCGATTGTTTAGAAAGCTCCTGCTGGCGCGCCTGGTAAGCTTCTAAGGTTATAGTCTCTGCCTTGAGGGCTTCTTCTACCGTCAATTTTTCAGGCGCTTTCAGAAAATCGGCCAGAGTAGGTAAGCGCTTCAATCGCCGATCCAAAGGCGGACGACAAGCTATGAGGCCACGCGTATAAGGATCACGCGGACTGCTGAAAATATCCCGCACTGAACCTTGCTCTACTACTTTCCCCTTATACATCACGAGAACCTCATCACATATTTCTCCTATCACTCCCAGGTCGTGAGAAATAAATATCAAACTCATTCCGTGTCGCGCTTGAAGCTCCTGGAGAAGATCGAGGATAGTCTTTTGCACCGTAACATCGAGGGCTGTCGTTGGTTCATCGGCGATGAGAAGGGCTGGCTCACAACTAATCGCCATAGCAATCATGACTCGCTGCTTTTGCCCGCCTGAAAGCTGATGAGGATAGGCGGAGAAAATGCGAGGGGGATTAGGAAGCTTGACCTCTTCAAATAGCGCCAAAGCTCGCTCCTTGGCCTCCTTGGCAGACACTTTTTGATGCAGACGAATAGCCTCTACCACTTGATCTCCACAAGTGAACACTGGGTTGAGAGAAGTCATCGGTTCTTGAAAGATCATTGCGATTTCATTGCCGCGCAGGTGGCGCATTTGCTTTTCGGAGAGGGAGAGGAGATTGACTCGCCCCAGCGAAGGGGAGTCAAACCAGATTTCTCCTGCTTCTATCTCGCCTGGCGGTGAGGGAATGAGTCGCATAATCGCCAGTGAGGTGACACTTTTGCCAGAACCCGATTCGCCCACAATCCCCAAAGTTTGACCGCGAGGTAAGGAGAAAGACACATGCTGTATCGCCGAAACCTTCCCTCCCCGAGTGCGGAAGCTCACCGATAATCCTTTGACTTCCAGCATGGCTCAAAGATAAGCATATCTACATCGGAGTGCGTATTTTACGGGTATGCTTATCAAGATACCAGCGGCGGCTTTATACGGCATTCATGCGTACCCGGTGAGCGTGGAGGTAAATTTATCGCCGGGCCTTGGGTATGCCATAGTAGGTTTACCAGACAGCGCTGTAAAAGAGAGCCGAGAACGTGTGGAAACCGCTATTCGGAATAGTGGATTCGCCTTCCCCAGAGGCAAAATTATCATCAATCTTTCACCTGCTGACCTGAGAAAAGAGGGGACAGCCTACGACCTCCCTATTGCTGTAGGCATCTTGGCAGCTTCCGGACAAATTCAGCGAGAGAGTTGGCATGATATTCTAATCATGGGGGAGCTCTCCCTGGATGGCACCCTGATGCCGATACGCGGTGCTTTGCCCATCTCTATCACAGCGCGCAAGCGGGGAATCTCTACTCTGATCCTTCCCCCGGCTAATGCAGGAGAAGCTGGTATCGTCAAGGACGTATCAGTATACGCTCCCTCTACCCTACGAGAGGTGGTAGCCTTTTTAGAAGGTAAGCTGCACTTAGAGCGATCGTATGTGGATGCACGAGCCCTCTTTCAAAACCAAGCAGAGACTTATGATGTAGACATGAGTGAAGTCAAAGGGCAGCTTCAGGTTAAGCGGGCATTAGAGATTGCGGCAGCGGGGGGGCATAATATCTTGTTAGTAGGCCCCCCTGGCGCAGGCAAGACTATGTTAGCTCGGCGATTGCCTACGATTTTGCCGCAGCTCACCTTGGAAGAAGCCCTGGAAACTACCCGAATCCACTCGGTTGCAGGGCTCTTGCAGGAACATACAGGTTTAGTCACCAGACGACCATTCCGGGCTCCCCATCACACAATCAGTGATATCGCTCTGGTAGGAGGTGGAAATTACCCGATGCCGGGAGAAATCAGCTTGGCTCACAATGGCGTTCTATTCCTGGACGAATTGCCAGAGTTCAAGCGGCAAGTCTTGGAGGTCATGCGTCAGCCGTTGGAGGAAGGTCGCATTGTGATTGCCCGAGCCCGATTTCGGGTAGAATATCCGGCTCGCTTTATGCTGGTAGCAGCAATGAATCCATGCCCTTGCGGATATTATACTCATCCCACTCGGGCCTGTACTTGTACTCCTGGGGCCGTGCAACGATATTTGGCTCGCATTTCGGGGCCTCTGTTAGACCGGATAGATTTGCACATATCAGTAACTCCCGTAGATACGCATGCTCTAAGTGGGAATGTCTCTCAGGAAAGTAGCCAGGAGATTCGCTCACGGGTCCGGCAAGCTCGAGAGAGACAACAGCAGAGATTTGGTGAGATCCCTAATATATACACCAATGCACAAATGCCACCGAAGATGGTGGAGGAGTTTTGTCAGTTAGATGAGAAGGGAAGGAAGCTATTAGAGAGCGCTATCAACCGACTTCAACTTTCAGCCCGGGCATATGATCGCATTCTCAAAGTGGCTCGGACCATCGCAGATTTAGAAGGATGGAATGATATCCGTCCCGAACACATAAGCGAGGCTATCAGCTATCGCACTTTAGACCGAGCGACTTGGGGACTCTGAGCCCCAGCGTGGATAGTCCACAGGCAGGGATAAAAGGTCTAATACCCGTAGTACGACTGTATCCACCAGTCCCTCTATACTTGTAGGACGGGTGTAGAAGGAGGGTGCAGCAGGCACAATAATAGCTCCAAGCTGGGCCACACGTAGTAGATTTTCTAAGTGGCCTATATGTAGGGGAGTTTCACGAGGCACGAGAATGAGTCGGCGCCGCTCTTTCAGCATGACATCTGCCGCTCGTGTTATGAGATCGTCCGATATCCCGCTGGCGATTCGCCCTACTGTGCCCATAGAACATGGAATGATTACCAACGCCTCGTATCGAGCAGAGCCCGAGGCAAAGGGTGCAAAGTAATCTTTCACTTGGTAGGTAGGAAAATCCGTGGGGAGAGGCAACTGAAGTTCCCAGTTCCAGACTGTAGGAGCGTTTTCGGAAAATACCAGCGCCACCTCCATAGGTAACTGCTCACGCAAGCGCCTTAGGTACTCCAGCAAACGGGCCGCGTAAATACTACCACTCGCCCCAGTGATCGCCACAGCGATTTTTCTCATAGTGAAACTAAGAACCCCACTTCCCAGCGGGAAAACGATGGTTGTTTAGAGTTTGATTCGACACCTCGCTGGGCAAATATGGGCAAAAGGTGATAAAAAGCATTGACTCCCAACCACTGCCGTCCAATCTGGAGGTAAAGACCCGCCTGCCATGGGAAAAATACATTATATCCTTCCCAGCGCACTTTCTCGGTGCGGCCTTCTCGCACAGCGATATATTTTATACTACTGCCTATTTGGCGCTGGACCCATCCCCCTATCTCTATCCAGTAGCGTGGGAAAAACTCTCCTTGTAAAAAGGTGCGCCAGTGCAATCCCCCTTGTAAAAAAATATTACCTTGACGATACTTGAGCCATCGGTATCCTTCTGGCATTTTTTCAGCGTAGGGAGCATTACTCGCACTGGTTGCTCGCAAAACATGGCGATAGGACGCGTACCCCGTCTGAAGAGAGAGACCCACCTTTTTGTATAGCCGAGTATGCCAAGCTACTCCGAATCGCCAATGCCCCGAAAGAAAGGGAGATATGGGATAAGTGTCACTGAGCGTAGGAATGAAAGGAAAGCTACGGCTAATGATAAGATCAAAAGTAAAATCCTTTTCAAACAACGAACGCAAAGAATCCGGAAGTGCAGGCTGAGCGAACAGAAAACAAGGAGAAAACCAAAGAAAATGTCTCACACAGAGGGAGTTAGCTCAGATAACTTCACCTCAATAGTGGTTTTATCCTCAGAAAGATCGGCGATAAAACGAGCTGCCCCTTGAATCCCGTAAGCGATGACAGCATCAGCCAACTTGTCCGCTAAAAACCGCTGTATCGCCCTCTGAAGAGGACGCGCCCCAAACTGTTCATCAAAGCCGCGTTCTAAAAGAAAATCCTTCGCTGCCTCTGTAACATGTAGTTCCCACTGATTCTCTTGAATTTGTTTGGCAAGCTCTCGCAACTGAATCTCTAAAATCTGACGCGCATCATCCTTGGTAAGCGGGTTGAAGATAATGATATCATCAATCCGATTGAGAAACTCTGGACGGAAGACCTTACGAAGAGCCCCTTCTAAAACCTGGCGAACAGCATCTTGACTGCGCTCCTTGCGGGCAGCGGTCATAAAGCCTACCCCTGTACCAAACTCCCGCAATTCACGAGCACCCACATTTGAGGTCATGATGATGATGGTATTACGGAAGTCCACCCGCCGCCCCAACCCGTCTGTCAAAGAACCGTCATCTAACACTTGAAGGAGAATATTAAATACATCAGGATGAGCTTTTTCTATTTCATCCAGAAGAACGACGGAGTAGGGCTTTCGACGCACTTTTTCTGTGAGCTGTCCTCCCTCTTCATATCCGACATAGCCAGGCGGTGCTCCGATGAGGCGAGATACGGAGAATTTTTCCATATATTCAGACATGTCTATGCGAATCAGCGCATCCGGACCATCAAAAAGATACTCAGCGAGAGCGCGAGCAAGCTCTGTCTTGCCTACACCAGTTTGCCCAAGGAAAATAAAGGAGGCGATAGGCTTGCGCGGATTCTTGAGTCCAGCTCGCGCGCGGCGCACCGCCCGAGAGACTCGTTCAATGGCTTCATTCTGACCTATAATACGCTCTTTAAGTGCCTGCTCCATGTTAGCTAAGCGCTGGATATCCCCTTCTCCGATTTTCTGGACAGGTATTCCCGTCATAGAAGCGACCACCTCAGCTATATCAGCTTCATCTACCTTGAAGCGTTTATGCTTGAGCTCTTCTTCCCACTTAAGCTTTTCCGTCTCCAGCCGCTCTAAGAGACGCTTTTCCGTATCGCGAAGCTGGGCAGCCTCTTCATAACGCTGGCTGCGCACAACTTGAGCCTTTTTCTCACGAATCTCCTCTATTTTAGCTTCTAACTCAGAGATTTGTGGCGGCACTTGGATATTGGCCATGTAGACACGAGCCCCTGCTTCATCTAAAACATCCAAGGCCTTGTCGGGAAACTGCCTATCCGTGATATAACGGCCACTGAGACGCACACAAGCCCGAATCGCTTCATCCGTATAATACACATGGTGATGCTCCTCATAACGGTCCTTGAGCTGCATAAGGATTTTGAGAGTCTCCTCTTCCGTCGGTGGATCTACCATGATTTTCTGGAAGCGCCGCTCAAGAGCTCCATCTTTCTCTATGTATTGCCGGTATTCGTCAAGCGTCGTAGCTCCGATACATTGGATTTCTCCCCGTGCCAATGCTGGCTTGAATATGTTGGAGGCATCTAAAGAACCAGAAGCCCCTCCAGCCCCTACGATGGTATGTAACTCATCGATAAACAGTATGACTTCAGGAGCTTTTTCTAACTCCGCTAAGACGCTCTTCATGCGCTCTTCGAACTGTCCGCGATATTTCGTCCCAGCCACCAGCGCAGTCAGGTCAAGAGCAACTATTCGCTTACCGAAAAGTACTCGGCTCACTTTCCGCTGAACAATCCGCAGAGCAAGTCCCTCAACAATCGCTGTCTTACCCACTCCAGGCTCACCTATGAGAACGGGATTATTTTTCTTGCGCCGACTAAGTACCTGAGCCACTCGTTCTATTTCTCGCTCTCGGCCGATGACCGGATCAAGCTTGCCTTCTTCAGCCAAGCGGGTGAGGTCACGGCCAAAGTTATCCAAAATAGGAGTACGAGACCGAGAAGTCGACTTTCCAACGGTAGAGCCAGAGCGTCCACCGCGAGTGGGAGGCTCCGGATCCATCGGTTCAGAGGATGCCATATCTACCACATGTTTCTGCTCGAGTTCAGCTTGAACAACCGCATAAGAAATACTGTATTTCTCAAAAAGCTGGGCAACAGGCGAGTCCGTCTGCCGCAGTATTGCCAAGAATATGTGTTCAGGAAGCACCTGACTTGAATGCATGCGATGAGCCTCAAGAGACGCTTGCCGCAGCGCACGCTCCACCTGTTTGGAAAGCGCTATTCTACCGCTCACCGGACGGCTCTGTGACGGGCGCACCCAATCCTCTAAAGAGCGGCGCATCTCTCGTACCGGCACCCCCAGACCTACCAGGATTTGGAGCACAGTATTATCTTCATCTTCCCTCAAAAGAGCCAGAGCAATGTGCTCTAAACCCACATAATCATTCCCTAAACGAATAGCCTCTTCTCGGCTCTGAGAGACTATCTCGCGCGCTTTAGGTGAGAACTCGGATTCCATAACCTTATCGTATTAATAACAATATTCCTGCCAAAGCAACTATATTGAGCACGCCCAGCGGAAGCAGCACTTTCCACCCTATCCGCATGAGCTGATCGTACCGGAAACGCGGAAGTGTCCAACGAACCCAGATAAATACAAACACCCAAAAGACAGTCTTGATAAAGAGCCAACTAATGCCCCAAACATTCTGCCACAACGGTTGCCAGCTTTGGACTCCTATCAAAGCATCAAAAGGACTAAGATAGCCCCCAAAAAAGAAAGTAGATATAAGGGCAGACGCCGTAATCATATTCATATACTCTGCGACAAAAAAAGCACCAAATCGGATAGCAGAGTATTCGGTATGATACCCTCCTACAAGCTCCTGTTCCGCTTCTACAAGGTCAAAAGGAGCGCGATTGGTCTCAGCAAAAGCTGCAATAACATATACAGTGAAACCGATAGGATTGAGCAGAACGAACCAGCCATGTCTTTGCGCCTCTACAATTGAACGAGGCAGCAGAGGATTCTGATCAGGGAGAAGGAAGCCTGTCAAAAGAAGGACACTTAGCAGAGCACTTCCGAGAGACAGCTCATATGAGACAACTTGCGCGCCGCTGCGCAAGCCCCCTAAGAGAGAATACTTGCTACCAGTAGCCCATCCTGCCATAGATAATCCATAGACGCTCATGGACAAAACCCCCAAAAGATAAAGAATACCCACGCTTCCGCTGAATATTTGCAAATGAGGCGAAAGGGGAAGTATGGCTAAAGCTCCCATCGCTAACGTGACCATCAATACAGGAGCGGCGACCTGAAGGAGTGTATATGAAGCGGAGGGCTGAAATGTCTCTTTCAAAACAAGCTTGATAACATCCGCCAGAGGCTGTAAAAGCCCCCAAGGACCGACCCTATTTGGCCCTACTCTATCCTGAATCCAGGCAGATATTTTCCTCTCCGCCAGAGTGGCATAGGCCGCCAAGGTGAAGAAAACCAGCAATAGCCCACCTAATGTAAGCCAGAAAACTACGGACACGAGGCAAATGTAAAGAAAAAGCCACCTCGTGCGATATTGCACGAGGTGACGGCAACTTACTTATGAAAAGGATTTTCAGAAAGTCCAAAGGTGGTGCTCAAACTCTATCATTTGCTGACGACGCAGCTCTGCTTCATCCAACGTCCTAGACTCCTCACCAGAAACGACTGTGACATAACCATAAAAACGGCGCAATTCTATAATCTCGCGCATAGAACGATCCTCCGCGTCATTGGCACGATTTCGCCACTGTGTATCGTCCATAACATCCATCACATCCTTATATCGGAAGCATACAGCATCCTCATCAGCGAGCGCACCCTTAGGATCAACCTGCACTAAGCAAATGTACTGTATGTCATAGTACATGTCGGAGCGGTTTTTATCAAAAATACGATCCTCTATCACACGAATCTTAGTACGATAGTATTTCAGATAAGGGAACCCTTTTTCAGCAGAAGGGGTAACGGCACCCTCAGAAGCAGGGGCTGCATCTATCCCACCGCCCAACTCATCCGCTCCCCCGAACTCATCTCCCCCAAACTCATCTCCCCCAAACTCATCTTCACCCCCCACCCCCTCCTCAGTGGGAACTTGCTCACCAGCTTCGATCCGCCGAGAGCGGGCATCAAAATCCTCAAATGACACCTGTTGACTGAGGTTCTTCGGGCTATAGCCTACAAACTTCCCATCCTTGAAGCCTTTGAGTAGAGCAACTATTGCTCCTTCTCGGTTAGAATAGGGAGACTTATCGGTGATAGGATCCGTACTGTAGTTGGTATATAGGCGATAACCTTCTTGGCCCCGCTCGATTGGCATATTTAGCTTTTCTCGCAGGTCTATAGTAAGCACGACTTTCTTCCGCCAGAAGTGATCCTCTACTCGAGGCGGAAACTGCGCATACAGGATGCCCGTCACACAGACGAGCAACAGGCTGAGATTAGTGACTATACGAAGCATAGACATAAGGTTATTTTCCAATAGTTATGGGGAAAGTAAGTTCCGTAATAGAGAAGTTCTCCTTGACTTGCTTATTCTGAAAGTTGACTCTATAAATATCACTAAACTGAATGTAGAGAACATTGCCTGGTTGCAAACCTCTGGCATAGTCAGTAAGGTCCACAGCGACCGATGGGTTTGTAGCAATCTTACTATTCGGCAGCGTACCTATAACGGATGCGCCAGCCAAACCTTTAACCACCTTGATTTCAGGCTTTTCAATCAGATACCTCGCATCCTCAGGGAGAGATTTAGCAAAGTCTCCATCAGGAAGGACCTGGACCCGAACCGTAGCCGTCCTCGGCACAGGGGAAACCCCATTATAGGGCTCATTATTGACCAATACACGGAGAGAAGGGCGAGGAGGCGGAACAACCTTATAGTCAAGGTATCCCAACTCCACCAGCTGACCAGCGGTGTTAGTAGATACATTTAGACGACAAGTCTTGGCACCACCACGAGGAACCACCCGGAACTTTTTCTTACTCTGTTTAGACTGAATTACCTGCGCATTATCGGCGGTCACACGGGGATCATAAAGCTCACCCAGCGCAGGCACATCTATGTTAAGGTCATTACCACATTCAGCATATAGGAGCTGAACGGCCGCAGAAGTAACGACTATCTCAGGCTTCACAACCTCAAAGCTCTTTTGCAGACGAAGCTCCTGGAAGCTACCATCTGCTTTGGGAACACGAGCTGTGATGGTATAATTCTGCTTACCTTTCCTCTGACCAGCAGGAATGACCGCAGCAGAGGCCGGTATCGTGAATATAGCAGAATACCCTCCTGGTTCCAACTTCATCGATCCCGTTCCTGAAAAAGTAGGCTTAGCATCGGAGGAAGTAGCAGCCACAAATGCCTTAGTCTCAAACTTCATACCCGCAACAACTATTTCAGAGCGAGGCGCATCCACTAGCACGAGAGAGTCAATTTTGAAGGTAACCTGACCAAGCTTGGATTTGAGAAGATCAAGAAGCTCTGCCTCTATCACATAGACATCGTTGATGTACTTATAAAGAACAGCAAGGTTGGCCACAGCAGGAGTCATGTGGAAGGTAAAATACTCCCATGTTTTCTCTTTTGATTCTTTTTCTTTGACATAAGGATTATCACGCGGATCAATCACTAACCGAGAGAAACCCTTACCCCCATTGGGAAGTCGCCCATTAGAGTGATAAGCATAGAACCTATTAGCCCAGTCCACAAAAGAATCAAGAAGGCGATGCATCTCTAGTGCCTTACCTTCGCCACGCCCACCATTAGCAGCATCATTTTTTCCCATCCAGAAGCGGTAGTTATTTTCCCGCTCATCTAGACGTCGTAGGCGTCCAGTTTCAGGATCCTTTCCTGCGATTTTTTCATCAAAGAGAGCCTCTATGTAGGTACGTATGACGCCTACAACGCTGTCTGATTTACTGCGCACTCTATCTACTTCGGCTATAAGGAGCTCATTTTTGCGACTACCTTGCTCCATTTCTTTTTTGACGGCAGCTTTAATAGCCTCGCCTAAGTCAAAGTTATTTTTCTGAAACTGCTCGGCTGTATTCTGAAGGGAGTCCGCCAGATTCTGAAAAGCTTGGAGTACCTCAGCACTCACATTGAGCGCCAAAAGCGCTGTGAGAACGAGGTACATGAGGTTAATCATCTTCTGACGGGGCGTCAGCTTGCCAGATGCCATAATCTATTACCGTTGGAAGGCAGAGGATATGCCCGAGAGCATTCCACCATATACAGCGTTCAGCGCACGCAGGTTATTATTCAAGCTTACCAGCTCTCGATGGAGCTGCTCAGCATCTCCGGTAGTAGACTCTATGCTGGAAAGAACCTTGCCCAGGCTTCCATAGAAGCGACTAATCGCAGCCGTATGCTTTTGCATCTCCTGAAGCTCACTTTCATAGACTGAATTAAGTTGAGAAATAGTGTGGGAGAGCGTCTTAATCTGAGCTTGATAGTTTTGTATGTCTCCGAAAGAAGTTGCTATTTTGGACATAGCATCCGCCGTGACAGCATAACTCTGGGAAAGACGCTCAACATTAGCAGAAGCGGCCCGCACCTTTTCAGCAAACTCGTTTGTCGCCACAGTAGCATCCGTGATATCCGTGAGATTGGTTACACTCACCCTCAATCCCTCAATAGAAGAGGCAAGCTGCTCAAGAAGGTCAGGCGTCAAGCTACTCTCCTGCAAAGACTTAATCCCCGGAGCCAATCCTGGCATTAGCCCACCCGGAGCACCCACTCCCAGAGGTGCCTCAATAGGCTCATCGGTATCCTCTTTGAGTTGCGGAAATACGCGAGACCAATCCCAATGCCGCTCTTCCTCTGGAAGAGGCTCTAAGCCCGAGACAAAGAATACTGCAGCCTCAGTACCAAGCCCCACTATGAGCATTTCATTTGCGCCCGGGAGATGCAGTATTTTGAAAAGTGCCCCGATAATTACCACTGAAGCACCCCACGCATATAGGTACTTCATTGCAATCTTGTAGCCCTTAGAGCGGACAAGGGCATCAAAAGCACCTTGCTTCTTTGCTGCCATACTATTAAAAGTTATTTTGTTCCACTTTTAGAGTTTTCATCATCTCATCGCACCTGACCGCCCAATCACAGACAAAGCACATCGAAAACCAATGTGAGACTTCGTAGTGTCCGCGTATTCATAATCGCGGGTCCCCACCGACAAGAAGTAAGCGATATCATTCCACCCACCTCCCCGTACTACTTTACGCCTATTCTGCCTACGAGGATCACGGTAGACAGGATTTATGTCATGGGCGTACGCAATCGGGCCAGTTTCCTCAAAATCATCCTCACACCATTCCGCCACGTTCCCCACGGTATGATATAGACCGTAGTCATTAGGAAAGTAAGACTTTACCGGCGCCGTATACTCAAATCCATCTGCGATATAATCTCCTCGACCAGGCTTGAAATTCGCCAGAGGGCAACCCTTGGAGTTTCTTGTATAAGGACCGAGCCACGGATATATCTTGTGCTCATACCCGCCCCGAGCAGCATACTCCCATTCCGCTTCGGTGGGCAAACGCATCCGCGGAATCGGAGGCAGCTCCCGAGAAGCTCGATATGCATTATAGAAGAGCGTACGCCAGTAGCAGAAGGCCTGAGCCGCATACCAGTTGACCCCTACCACTGGATAATCGTCAAATGCAGGATGCCAATAATAATTCTCTACCAGAGGCTCGTTATAGACAAAATTACCAAAGTCTCTATTCCATACCTGTGTATCAGGATACACCAACTTCAAGTATTCTTCCTGATTTGCAATCTTTTTATTGTAATAACGCTCCATAAAGGCAAATACACTATCCGCATATGCCGTCTCAGAGCCAGCTATCACTTCGTCCAGAAACTGACGATACTCATTATTAGAAATCTCTGTGTCATCTATATGGAAAGAACTCATCGTAATCTGACGAATCCGTGCATTTTGTGAATAGTTGACATCCTGCTCATTATTCCCCATGTGAAATGTACCAGCAGGTATTGTCACCATCCCGTAAGGCACGGGATTATCCCATTTCGGACGATTTTTCACCCCCGTGAGCTCACCGCGGGCACCTGTTTGACCGCCACCACATGCAGCGAGTACAAACAAAGTAAATCCGAGTAAGAGTAGTCTGCCCATCTGCATGGCCTTCATTTTAGTTTTGGGCAAATATACGGCTGTTTTCATAAATGCAAGTGAATTTGTTTATCGGAATTCCTTTTTATCCCTTACACCGAGGTCTGGAGGTATAAGCCGAAAGGCAGGCGATAACGTGTATACAATCACGAGCTCGTGGGAACCCGTCGTTACCGCTCCTAACCGAGAGAGGGTATAATCATAAGAGTACCCTATAAACAAACCTTCTGTAGCCTGCAGCCCTAATAGAGCACAAACCGCATCTCCCAGGCGGTAAGAAGCCCCTATCACCACGGGCTGCACCCGTAGAGAAAGGTTTCCTTCTACCATCATTTGAGATTGAGCAAGCTTGAAGAAGGCAGAAGGGATAAGCTGAACATTCTCAGATAAGCGAGCGGTATAACCGGCCGTAGCGTAAAAATGCCTAGGTACTTTGCTACGCCCAGTAGAGGTAAAATCTCGTAATCGCGGTTCTGTAAGATGGAGTGCAGATACCCCCACATAAAACTTATCCTCGGGAAGGGTGAAGTATATCCCCGCCCCGACATCAGGCACCGTGAGATTGGAAGCCCTATTGAATAAAGTCGGATCAGGGATTTGCTCTGGACGGAGAGAAGCCCCATCCAAAGATTTACTCATAATCCCCCCTGCTACACCAAGCTGAAGAGCACTTCCATTAGCGCCTATCGGCAAACGAAACGCATAAGCCAACTTTATATCAGTGGTCCTGAAGGGGCCAATCTGATCACCCATGAGCTGCAATCCTACCCCGCCCCGTAGAAAAGTCACAGGTGTGTTGGCGTTCACTGCAAAAGTGGTAGGATGACCGTCAATCCCTATCCACTGCAGCCGCCCCAAACCCACAAACTGCCAGGCCCCAGCGTAACCGGCAGCAGCAGGATTCAGGCCAAACCGATTATACATGTACTGGGTAAACTGTGGATCTTGCTGCGCCCAGACTAAGCCAGCCAATAAAATGTAGAGTAGCCACCGAAGCTGCACGATGCAAACATAAGGAGTTTTACGAAATCGCAAGCGTTACTTTTTTATTCTGAGGAAACCCCTCCTCTGCTACGCGTAGCTTGATTGCGAAGGTATTCTGTTAGTAAGCCTAAAAAAGAGCCAATCCCTTCCCTCGGCGCATAATCTGTGACCTGAAGCCCTTCGGATTCAGCCATTCGCTTGGTATCCAGGCCAAATACGAGTATATCAGTGCCTTCCTGACGGTAATCCGGATATAATCGCTTCCAGGCTATGACACTAGTCACTGAAGGAAAGCCTACCACAGAAAATCGCTTTCGCTTTAGCGAATCGGGTAGCGGAACGTACGATACATTGTACACCCGAATCGTCCCGACAGAAAGATTGTAGCGAGCCGCTTCCTCAAAAAACTGTAAAGGAGCCACCCCCCCACCGACGTACAAGTACTTAGCCTGAGGATGTTTCCGCATATAAGGGATTAGGTCAGCCAGAGTCTGAGCTTGGGCATAAGTGCGACGACGCATGGCCCCAGGGATGAATTGAAAAAGGTGTTGAGCTATAGCTTCTCCCACACATAAAAAACGGCTGTCAGGGGGAATCTCTAACCGCATCTCTTGCATAAGCCGGAAAAAATGATCAATTGCCTGCTTGCCCGCAAATATGTAGGTATTGTAATCCAATGGACTAATCCCCTGTTCTCTAAACTCACTTAGTAGAAGCCCTTGGATTTCCACAAGATTAGCGAAATAGATATCCACCTTCCATGAGCGTGCAAGCTCATAATATGGAGAATCTTGTGGCGGAGGGGGAAATAGCAAGAGAATATTCTTAACTCGCTTCATGCGTCCAATGGGATATGGAGGATAAACATAAATACTTCGGCAAGGCAAAGGTAGGCAAACTTTGGAGAATAGAGAATAAACCTGAGGCTCCTTATGCCCCACAGCCCAAGCGCAGCATACATACAAAACGAAGGATAGACAAGACTTACGATAGCGAGTATGCCAGTCGGTAAAAGCCAACTCTGCCAAATCCAGTTTACATTCTCATTTATCCATTCGAATATAAGGAGTTCTGCTACTAAGCATAGGAGGAGTATCCATAGAAGAGATATTTGACCGATTCTCCACAGACTGAAACTCATACCTGATCCCAACCATAGTAGTCCTACCCCAGTTTCCACAGGGTCTGTGGGAAAGGGTCGAAGCCATCCTGTCCAAAAAGCCGTACGGATCGTAGGAAAAACCGAAACTATACCGCCCAATATCACCCAAATCAAGACGAATACGACATCCGAAAAAAAAGAAGGCGTAAATCCAATATCAGAGGACTCGGAGGAGGAGAGCATTAGTGAGTGCTGATGATATAGGAGCACTTCTCTAATCCGTCCAGGAGGCAAAAATGGATACCTCACGCAGAGATGCCTTCCCTGCGACACGGCAGAGGCATGAAGCGCTTCTTCGAGCGAGAGGGTGATATTAGGCTGCTTGCACGAAGGCACGATCTCAGGATAGGCTGCTCGCTGCCATACTTGTGTGTCGACTCGGGCTACTAAATATGCCCCTCCAATAATGCCACCTTTTTCCCCTGCAATAGTCAGTTTGGCTTTTCCTCGACCAACCAAAGGAACCCATATCTGCGGACTCTCTCCTCGCCATAAAAGCCGACGCTCCTGATACACTGAAACCTTTCCCACCACACCCTCTAAATAGAGAGCGACAGAATCCCCATAAACTTCTACTTCCTGAGTACGCTTCCAAGGAGAGGGGCTCAGAAAAGGAATCTGACCTTCTATCCATCCTCGACTGAGCTCTTTGATCACTTTATAGCCCCTATCTATAGCTTCAGACGGAAGGTAGGCCACAGGAGAAGGTATGGCTTGCGTAAATACCACCCCATACATTTGAAGCCATATGAAGATGCGCATAGGGTTAGGGTACGACGCTCACAAATTTACCGAAGGACGCCCCCTGCGATTAGGAGGCATTACGATACCCTATGAGAAAGGTTTGGAGGGACACTCCGACGCCGATGTGCTCCTGCACGCCATATGCGATGCCTTGTTGGGAGCTGCTGGATTAGGAGATATTGGGCAGCTATTTCCGCCTTCTGATCCAGCTTATAAGAACATAGACTCCCGTCTGCTTCTCCAAAAAGTAGGACGAATGCTCTCAGCTCAGCAATGGATTATCATCAATATTGATGCGACAATTATTGCTGAGGCTCCGCGACTCAGTCCATACTATCAAAGCATGCGAAACGCCATAGCCGAAGTGCTCAACCTCTTCCCGGACCAGCTCAGCGTGAAAGCCACTACTCCGGAAGGCATGGGCGCCTTAGGACGCCGAGAAGGTATTGCAGCCTACGCCGTCGCCCTAATCGCCAAGGGCAATGAAGAGCCGCCTAACTCGTAGGGCTTTTCATGCGCCAGTAGGCCTCTACTTCTTTTTGATACCGCTCTAAGAAGCTCCCGCGCCCCCATTCTGCCTTTTCCACTTCCGACCACAGGCTGGGGAAGAACTGAATCTTTTGCTCGTAGGGCGGCAGATACTTCGGCCAGTTGGTTCCTCCCGTGGAAGGAAGGGTCTGAGGGTCTCGCTTGAGGTAATAGGCTGCAGTCCGCAAATGCACCATTCGCCAGTGTATGTTTATCTGAACATCTACCTCACGGCAGAGATTTATCAGGTTCTCTGAGGCTTGCCCCCGACTAATCAGCTCCTCTAAGCGGTAGTTCGCATTTTTATTTACCAGACTTTTAGCCAAATCCAGCAAATATCCATCATACTTTTGTTCGAATAGCCTAAGGGTTAGCGTTTTTTCTCCTGTTCTGGCATCTAGGTTGCCGTATTTCCAGTAAATATGTTGATACTGCTCCTCTATACTTTCTCCCACTACGCTGCGCTTATGAGGGGCAAGAAGCTGAGGGAGACCTGTCATATACAACTCTATCTCACGGAACTGCACTGACTGAAATCCACTCGCTGGGAGGAGCGCCGTACGAAACCGAAGGAAGTTAGGCGACTCCATCCCATGAAGCATAATCTCAAAGCTATGCGTGAGATGACGAAAATAACTCGCTATGCGACTCAAGCGCTTGAGAAGGGGCGGCTCTTCCTGCCAGCTTTCCTGTAGGAGGAGAGACAGCTCTATTTTGACCAGCTTGAAATAGAGCTCGGTGATTTGGTGGTAAATGATAAAGATCATCTCATCTGGAAAGTCCGTGCGCGGCTTCTGGAGGGTAAGTAGAGTATCCAGCTCTATGTAGTCCCAATATGTAAGAGAGCGACTATACAAAAGCCCCTCTAAATATGCCTCCATATCTTGGCCCAAGAGCCGATATTTTCGACGAAGGGCTTCAAGCTTGTCCTCCACCAGACAAATATAACAGGAATAAAGTCTATACTCCCTACTCGCCACCTTAGACAAGTCGTCTTAGTAGGTCCTCCCGCAGCATCTCGTATTCTAATAGAGAAAGCTTGCCTTCTTGGTATTTCTCATAAAGGAGGTCTATGGTGCGAATCACCTCATCGCGCAGCTCGAGCCATTGCACACTGGCGGCATTCAGGCCTGTGCGCATTTGAATGACTTTCTCTATGGCATCTTCCTTAGGTGCTCGAATAATCAGCTCAAACACCCGCTCCATGAGCTCCGCAGCCAAGCTTGCGCCAAGCGGCATCTCATGTACCAGCGAACGACCTAACTGGCTAACCTCTAAAAGTAGTTTCTCTCCCCTTCGCTCCACTCCTCGAATATCTTCCAAGGGATAATAGGCCCGTTTATCATATACATGCGTGTCAGTGAAAAGGACCTCATAGCTCCGAAATAACCGCTCATGGTAGTAAAACGCTACTACATCAGCCGGAGAGGTCACATGAAGAAACCGGACCAGGGTCCGCCCTAAAAGCGAGCTAGGAAGTTTTGGATGACGATAGAAGCCTAAGGTCGGATTTTCAGGAAACTTTCGCAGGAGGAGCACACGATAACTGCGCATATCACACAAAACTATGGGTTAGACAGAGCCTAACTTGGCTCTCCAAAATAAGGCAGCTTAGCTTAAAATGATGTCGCGACTTTCAGTTTCAGAGCAAACAACCTAGGAAACTGAAGCCCCGGAAAATAGAAAGCTCATAAATCTGTTTAACTCTTGTTGATAGGCGGGAGTGAGACTTCCTTTCTCCTCATCCCAATGCGAACGAATATGCATGAGATGAGCCCGAAAAGGAGAGACCTCCATCCCACAATAATGCAGAATAGCTGCGAAGTGGTCAAGCCCGCGAACATTTCCAAACCGGCCATCGGATACGCCTACGAGGCCCGCACGCCTTTTATGGAAAATATCGCGTGGCAGCGCATCTATAAAAACTTTGGCGATACCAGGAAAGCTCCCGTTATACTCTGGAATGACCCATATCCACACAGGGCAACGCTGTAAAGTCTGAATGACCTGCTGAAAGGCTTCGGACCGCCCACCAAATAAGTCTGAGAATAGAAAATCTCTGGGGAAAGTCAGAAAGTCTATGAAATGGTAGATATTTCCAGCCTGCTCCACCTCCCGAGCAAGGTAGAGAGCCACGCGCCGAGTATAGCTGTCCGGCCTATGCGTGGCAGATATGATTGCGATAGACATATGCTTTATGCTACTAACAAAAACCCATACGACTACCAATCGCCTAACTTTGCGTTGTGCGACAAGGTATCATCGCCGGCGTAATTATCGTGCTACTTTCGATCACCGCAGGTGTGCTCTATTGGCAGCTAAGAAAGGCTCAAAAGCAAACCACAGTCCTCAAAGAGGAAAAAATAGAACTGGAAAAAAACATTCAGGAGTTAGACCAGCGTATCCTGGCTCTGCAGCAGGAGCTTGAGCGTAAGGACATGGACTTAGCCGAGAAAAGTCGTAAGGTGGAGGAGCTTTCTAGAGAACTGGAACGCACCCGCGCGCAAATTCGCCGATATGAAGAACAGGGACGTATTTCTGCTCGCCAAGCCGAAGAAATGCGCTACAAAACAGAGCAGATGGCCTATTATATTCAAAAGTACCAGGAACGCATTCGCCAACTCGAAGAAGAAAATGAGCAACTGCGCGCTCGCACTGCAGAGTTAGAAAAGACAATAGAAAAACAAGCCACAGAAACTCAGGAGGTTTTGAAAGAAAAAGAGCGCTTAGCGGTCAAAGTCAAAGCTGCCTCTTACCTCAAGGCTATCAACTTTCGTTTCGCCGCCATCAAGGAGAATGGCAAAGAAGATTGGGACACGGAGTTCAGGCCTCGGCGCATCCAGCGGCTCAAGATTTGCTTCACTGTACTGGAAAATCAGGTCGCCGAACCAGGTCCTCGGACGGCCTACGTCGTCATCTCAGACCCTACTGGCAAAGTCATCACCAACTTTGCCCAATCCAGCGGATACTTTACTTTGATGGACGCGGAGCAGCCTTTCTCAGCGAAGGTCAACTTCACCTACAATAATACCGCCCAAGAGGTATGTGCCATATACGACCGTCCAGAAGATCAAGAGCTCATCAAAGGGACTTATCAAGTCGTGGTATTCTGTGAGGGGGTGGAAATAGGACGCGGTCAGTTCGTCGTCAAATGAGCCTACTGACTGCGGCTCAGAAGAAGAGTTTTAGCACATATGCCGCTCAGGGAGCCACTTTCATAGTAGCAGATCCATTCTTTGCGGAGGCTCTAAAAGCCTATACGAGATATGATAGGATAACTGACATTTATACTTGGGGGGTAGAGAGACTTTCTCAGCGAAAGCCTAACCCGCTGGACCTCTTTAAGGCATATGAGGCAGCTCTTCGAGCTGTGGGAATCGCCCGAGAAGCCAACCTGGCAGAAGCCTGGGAAGCAGCCCAGCGACTGGGACGTGATTGGGAAGAGCTCCTTCGAGGCGTCTCCTCGTTAGAAGAAGGGAAAAGCTACTGGAAAAACCTACAAGCGCACCGCAGTATCCAAGCCACCTTCGAGCTTTTTGCAGATGGAGAAGCCCCAGAATGGCTCAAAGTTCTCCCTTTTCCCCGGAAGCCACCTAAGGCAGTAAAGGAGTTTTGGCAGCAGTTCCCCCAGTTTCTCGCTGCGTACACAGCTCATCTCCAGAAGGCTCGGATCGCTTTTTCTGAATCGGCCCTGCATCAGCTTACAAGCTTACGAGATCAGTGGGAAGGCGTAGTATTCTTGCATTTATACAGCGTATATCCTGTGGTGAAAAAAACCCTTTCAGCCGCTATACGCTACGGAGCCGAGGTATGGAGTTGGGATCTCCTGCCATTAGAGCGCGTTTTACCAGCGATTTGGGGGGAAAAAGGCTTAGCTACTCAGCAGTTTGAATGGGATAGCTATTCCCGCACTGCCCGCATACACACTTACACTACCCTCTTAGAGGTAGCCGAGGAAGCTGCTCGGGCTATCTCGCAGTACATGAACGCCCATCCTGAGGCTCGCATCGCCGTATGGTGCGAAGGCGAGTATGCAGAGCTCATACGATTCTTTTTAGAGCAAAATCCCGCTATCAGTTCAAAGCTGTCACCTAAGAACCCCACTCTACTGGAAAAAACCCAAGTTGGACAAGCTTTATATCCCTATTTTTCTGCTGGGGTACAAGAAGTGCTCGCTGAATGGCCTCCAATAGAGCTTTCAATCGAAGCCCCAGAAGAGCGCTGGACCTTCCTATTGTATGACACTGTGCGTCAAAATAGTGCGCCGAATGCGGCGGAAAGCTGGCGATTTCTATTTAGGCTTCTCCAAGGAGAGGCTCTCATGACGTCTACTTGGTCTGCTGATACGCAGATATATCTTGGAAGGCTGCCGCAGTTAGCGGGTGGGGCGTATGATGCAGTATTCATTATAGAGCCGTCCAGTGAACCCTTAGGGAAATGGATGCGTCCCAGCTTCTGGGTAGCTTCACTTCGTCAGCAGTTCTCCCCCCCCCACCTTCATCACCAGATGGAATGGCGGCTCATGAGCCTCCTCCTGTGGGGAAGCAGAGACATTTATCTCTATCGGCGCGCTGGTATGGAGTATGTCACTCCACTTGAAGAGTTTCTCAATCATCTCTCACTCTTCAAGGCCGAGTCCGACATAACTCTCCTACCACCCGCTACTCCAGCGCCTCCTCTCCTACCTTCTCCGGCACCTTTGACGCCTTCGGAGTCTATTTCGTCGCCCGAGTGGCTCAGTCCTTCCCGTATCAGCCAGTTGCTCACCTGCCCTCGACGAATGTATTGGGATAGCCAGCTTGAAAAACGCCCCCCCTCCGAAGCAGCAGAACTGGGAATTCAGCTTCATAGCCTATTCAGCAGACTCTTCGCTCAGAAGGCTTCCTTCCTATCTCTGCGCCGCTTACTGCACTTACTTGGGCCACGCCGCATATATTATCGTCTTGCCTCTCGACGCGGACGATTTGCCTCCTCTACCCCGCCAGGAAACCTCCTACGCTGGAAACGGAAATACCACCTTTTACGCCCTATTCTGTCCTACGTCGGATATCCTTTTCTCAAAACTCTCATAGACCTCACTGGGGAAGCCAGCGGGAGCATTCCCCCTTTTCCCCCAATCTTACGATGGCGCCATATTCCAAGGTCGCTGAAGCTCCGATTTCTACTTAGACCAGAGCTTCCTATACGGCTACCTGAGGAAAAACTCCATGGACAGATAGACTTATTAGTAAAAGCCGAGGGACTCCATTCTAATACAGGCGAAGTATGGAGACGAACTTTTCTTTTAGACCTCAAATCTTCCACCCGAGCCAAAGGTCAGAAAGTCACCGAAGCTCTAACCGCAATAAAAGAAGCGGTCAAAGAGCTCTGCAACTCTGAATATACCACACCTGAAGATTACCGCGAGCCTGTCTGCCAACTGCTCATCTATGCGTGGATGCTCCACCGAATCGGCCAACACATAGATCAAGCCGCATTAGTCTCTCTCTGGTGGCGTCCTACTGACAAGGATGAGGAAGCGAGATCACGTCTCCCCTACGAGCTTTACAACCCCGATGAAATAATACATCTAAGTGCTGAGCTAACCCGGGCTTTGAGTAAGATCCGAGCCTACCTCGGTAGGGCTAAATCAGCTACTGACTTTCCTATGACTACTCAACGGCGCTATTGCGCTCACTGCGACTTTGCCCTTTTATGCGACCGTCTCTCATGACTTCCACTGCCTCCTCGACTTCCTGGAAGGGTCACTTGGCCCTGACAGGGCAAACCCTCATCATATGCGGCGGATATGTCGTCGGACGAGAAGCAGCCCAGACATTTGATCCGCTATTTTTGACTGGACTACGAGCGTGGGGAAGCGCTATAATGTACCTTGCTCTACTACCGATTTTTCGGCGCTTAGGTTGGGTCACCCATAGCTGGGCTCAGCTATCCCCCGCTTTGCGTCATCGCTTGTGGATACTTGCAGTTGTAGGCGTCTTATTCAATCAGCTTCTATTCAACTGGGGGCTGCGATACACCACCGCTGCGACCACAGCGCTGATTTATGCTCTCACGCCGTCAGTGGTTTTTTGGCTGGGGATTTGGGTATTTCACAAAGAGGCTTTTCAGTGGCGCAAGGTAGCCGCGCTCTTGGTGGCGTATGCGGGAGTCATCTTAGCCCTGTGGCATAACCTCCTGCATAGTGCGCACGGATGGGGATGGCTGCTGATTCTGTCCGCAGTAGGCTTCTGGGCTTGGTATCTGAACTACTCTCCGCCAGTGATAAATCGCATTGGGGCTATTGGCGTCACCACAGGGGTGATGATCCTGGGCGGTATCTTACACACCCCTACCCTCTTCCTGGGCCTTCTGCTCCAGAAGGCTTTACCTACCAGCCCAATAGCCTGGTTCAGTCTGCTATACCTCATCTTGGGTATGTCCGTTGCGGCCTATCTCCTCCTCAATGCAGGACTTCGTTATCTTAGTCCCACGCAGACAGCCTTGTATATCAGTTTCCAGCCACTGGGTACTGCAGCCTTAGCTGCTATATTAGGGCAGGAACCGCTTACCTGGCAGCTCGCCGTGGCAGCTGGCTTAACGACAGGCGGCATGCTTCTTTTTCGCAAATAGGCTTGATGCAGAAAGAAAAAATCCAGATGAGCCCTTCGCCTTTTGGTACTGATTCTCTCAAAACTTCACGGAGCTTATCACCGGCTCAGATATACACTGCGCATGGCGTAAAGCGAGCGAAATAGAGGATCATCTAACGACTTCACAAATCTAATCTCCTCCCCCGTAGAACGCATCTCGGGGCCTAAATGCTTTTCTACCTCAGGAAATCGATCAAACGAAAACACCGGCAGCTTCAAGGCATATCCAGGCAGCTCCGTAGGAAAGCTGAAATCTTGCACCCGTTTGCCCCCTACTAAAATATCCATCGCCCACTGGACAAAAGGCTTATTGTAGGCTTTACACAGAAATGGTACCGTGCGCGAAGCACGTAGGTTTGCCTCTATCACATACACAGTGCCCTGGTGATAGGCATACTGCACATTCATAAACCCTCGTACGCGCAGGCGGCGCGCCAGCTTCTCGGCATACAGTCGCATAGTTGCCTGAACCTCGGCTGGCAGCGAAAATGCCGGCAGCACCGCCGTAGAGTCACCCGAATGCACTCCCGCAGGTTCTATATGCTCCATGAGGCCGATGATGCCTATGTTTTCTCCATCGCAGAGCGCATCAATCTCGGCTTCCACAGCCCCTGAAAGAAATCGGTCTATAAGGATCCGATTTCCAGGCATATCTCGGAGGATCGCCACTATCTGTTCTACCAGCTCTTCTTCATCTACGACGATACGCATGCGCTGGCCCCCCAGCACATAGCTGGGACGCACCAGTACTGGGTACCCTAATCGTTCTGCCAGGGCGACGGCCTCGTCAGGCGTGCGTGCCACCCCAAAAGGCGGATAAGGAATGCCCAGCTCTTCTAATAGCCCAGAGAACTTCCCCCGATCCTCAGAAATATCAATGGCCTCGTAGTCGGTACCTATGAGGGGTATGCCGTACCGGTGTAGCTTTTCCGCCAGCTTAAGGGGCGTTTGACCTCCGAGCTGCACTACGACCCCTACTGGCTTCTCCCGCTGAATGATTTCATATACATGCTCCCAGAAAACAGGCTCAAAATATAGGCGATCGGAAATATCAGGGTCAGTGGAGACAGTTTCGGGATTGCAGTTGACCATGATAGCTTCGTAGCCCAGTCTCTGAGCAGCAAGTACTCCATGAACGCAGCAGTAATCAAACTCCACCCCTTGACCAATGCGGTTAGGCCCAGAACCCAAGATTAGGAGTCTCGACTTGCCCTCGTGCTCCGATTGGAAGGTCACTCCCTCATCCTCTCCTTGAGGCTCGAAAGTAGAGTAGTAATAAGGAGTCTGCGCTTCAAATTCCGCTGCGCAGGTATCGACCCGCTTATAGACCCGATGAATGCCCCATTTCTGGCGAAGCGCAAAAATCTGGCTCTCCACCGTCTGCACTAAGTGTGCTATTTGGCGATCCCCTAGCCCAGCGACTTTGGCTCGCCATAGAAGCTCGGGGGTCAAAGTCTCTAAGGTATGCCCCATAAGTTCCCGCTCTATTTCTACCAGCTCTTGAATCTGGTGGAGGAACCACTCATCTATGTTCGTAAGCTTGTGAATAGTGCGCAAGGGCACCCCAGCTAAAAACGCATCATGGATGTAAAATATCCGATTCCAACTGGGCTTTTCCAGGCCATGGAGAAGCTGGGTAAGGTCTTGAACTTCTCGGCCATCAGCTCCGAGGCCATTTCGCCGCAGTTCTAAGGATTGAACTGCTTTTTGCAGGGCTTCAATGAAAGAGCGTCCGATGCCCATGGCTTCGCCGACGCTGCGCATCTGCATGCCCAGCTGCCGATTAGCTCCGGGAAATTTGTCAAAGTTCCACCGAGGCACTTTGACTACGACGTAGTCTATACTCGGCTCAAAAAAGGCAGAGGTAGTGCCTGTCACAGGGTTAGTGATTTCATCGAGCCGCTTGCCCACTGCCAACAAAGCCGCTATTTTGGCAATAGGATACCCTGTCGCCTTAGAAGCCAACGCAGAGGAGCGCGACACCCGCGGATTGATTTCTATGATGTACATTTCCTCACTGTGAGGGCTTAGGGCAAATTGGACGTTACATCCACCTGCGAAGTCTGGAAATGACAGAAGAAGCGCCTTCGCATAGTCTCGCATGCGCTGGAAAACGGAGTCAGGCAGCGTCATCGCCGGGGCCACCGTAATAGAATCTCCTGTATGAATCCCCATGGGGTCAAGGTTCTCGATAGTGCAGACGACGACGAAGTTCCCGTCCTTATCGCGCATGACCTCCAGCTCAAACTCCTTCCAGCCTGCTACGCTTTTTTCTACCAATACTTCATGCACAGGGCTGAGAGCGAGGGCGCGCCCCACTGCCCGCTCCAACTCCGCTTTGGACGAGACCAGCTGAGCACCTGCTCCTCCCAGCGTAAATGAAGGCCTAAGGACCACTGGATACCCCAGTTTCTGAGCCAAATCCTTCGCTTCCAGGTAGGAGCGAGCAATACCCGCTGGCAGCATAGGCAGCCCTAACTTCTCGCCCCATAACCGAAACTTCTCGCGGTCTTCCGC
This sequence comes from Bacteroidia bacterium, assembly GCA_039630325.1. Lineage (GTDB taxonomy): Bacteria > Bacteroidota > Bacteroidia > SpSt-205 > SpSt-205 > SpSt-205. Next base: position 27,431 of record JBCNVG010000029.1, on the reverse strand, counting down.
TACCTCTATGGCTTGAAGGGAAGCTCCAATGATCCGGATCCCATATCGCTCCCATATTCCCAGCTTATGGCACTCCATTGCTAAGTTGAGGGCCGTCTGCCCCCCCATGGTCGGAAGTACCGCGTCTATGGGATGGGTCCGAAGAATATGCTCCACGCTCTCTGGGGTCAAAGGCAGCAGATGCACAAAATCTGCCGTCACAGGGTCTGTCATGATAGTGGCGGGATTGGAGTTGAGGAGGTGTACGACGTAGCCTTCTTTTCGCAGGGCTCTGGCAGCCTGGGAGCCAGAATAATCAAACTCCGCCGCTTGCCCAATCACTATGGGCCCACTACCGATAATCAGAATATGCCGCACGGCACAAAGGTAACCGCCCTTATAGCTCTATGACGGTATTTTCCCCAAGGTTGAGGGCCCCTTCGCGCCCTACCAGTAGTGCATCGCCCCCTATGACGGATTCACGCAAGAGCATGTTTCGAACTCGGCTATACGAACCGATAATGCTATCCTGTACCAGAGTATTTTGAATCTCCACCCCTTCTCCTAAGCTGACATAGGGCCCTACAATCGCTCTATAGAGCTTGCAGGAGGGTGGAATGTACACAGGCGGTATAATCACTGTATGGGGATATTCTGGCAGAGGCTCCGATGGCATTCTATCTAAGAGAAGCCGATTAGCGGCTAAAAGGGTCTCTTTCTTCTCACAATCTAACCAGTACTCCACCGGCAAAGCTCGGAGAGAGACACCCATTTCTATCATCCTCTGGAGGGCGTCAGTGAGCTGATATTCACCGTGGGAGGTGAGATGATTTTCCATGAGATAACTGATAGCCTGAAAAAGCTGCGGCGTCTCATGAATAAGGTAGAGGCCTACCAGTGCTTGATTGCTGCGAGGGATGCGTGGCTTCTCCACCACTCGTAGGATCACCCCCTCCTTGGAGACTTCTGCGATCCCAAAATCAGACGGCCGGTCCACCGAAGCGATTCCTATTAAGCTTTGGGGGCTTTGTTGCACCTGAGTCCAGTCGGTGCGCAAGATCGTATCCCCTAGCACAATCATCATAGACTCCCCCTGAGCGAAATAGGAGTGCGTCAGAGAAATAGCATGAGCTAACCCCAAACGCGGCTCCTGGTACACAAACCCCATTTCTATTTTCTCCTCATACGCTTGGAGAAGATAACCGCGGACTTTCTCACTCAGATAGCCTAAGACAAACACAAACTCTGTGAAACCTGCTTGGATTAGCTCATCCACAATGTGGGCAATCAACGGTTTTCCAGCGATCGGGATGAGGGGTTTGGGTTGAGTGTAGGTATGAGGGCGAAGGTGCTGGCCTGCTCCCGCTACCGGCACGACTACGCGTATCACACAACAAAGGTAACCGCCGAAGGTATCTTTGGAATGAAACTTCCTCCATACAACAAACTCACCACCATGCCGTCACTCCAAGGGTGGGCAGAATGGGCAGCTGATTGTAGCGCTTGGCGCTGATGCGGTCTACGTAAAAGAGATTGGGGCGATTGTAGGCATTGAGTAGGGTAAAGTTAGCTTCTAAGAGGAGGGCTGAACCTAAGCGCCATCGCCGCTTCACCGTAAAGTCTAACCGATGGTAAGCGGGTAGACGAGCGGCATTGTAGTTAGGGCTGAGTAAGATAGCCAGTTGGCCTTGTAGCGTGATGTAGGGCGTTTGGGAGCCTTGAAGGAGCAGGAGCTTTTCAAAAAAGCCCATTGTCTGAGTGAAAGGCAGCCCAGAACCTAAGGTCCAGCGCAGCGAAGCTTCCCAGACGGTTTCCGTATGCCTACGGGTAAATAATCGCCCACCCCAGCGGTAGCTCATAAGCAGATTAGCGGTGTGCCGTCGATCCCATAGAGGAAAGTACTCTATGCGAAAATCCTTACGCCGATTATACTGGTAGCTATAAGTGCCATGTATGCTCCAGCGCGAGCTCTGATACCGAACCGTCCAATCAGCTCCATAAGCGTACCCAATCTCCGTAAGGAAGGCAGGATCTTCTGGAAAAAGACGCTCCCGATTGATGATGGTGAGCTGGGTAAATCGCTTATACCATCCCTCTACACTCAGGAGCCAGTTACCCAACTGGTATTCTCCCCCAGCGGTGAAGTGGTAAGCTTCTTGGAGAGGGTGTCTAAGCTGTTTATTCGCTGGGAGCTCTGGAGCCGTTAGGAATCCCTGGAAGAGAATAACTACATCCCTATCAGAGACCGCAGCTACCCAGTTTTGCACATATCGGCCAGCCGCCGCTTGAAGGCTCCATCGGCTACCATTGTATTTAGCACGCAGACGGGGCTCTATGGAAAGATACCCGTAAGTATTGTAGAAGTGGAGCCTGAGGCTGGGCTCGATCACTGCACGGGTGCGAAAGTGGAGATTTCCCCGCTCGTCTATGCTCTCCTCGCGAAAAGTCTTCACATACTTTACCCATCCAGCCACCTCTGTATTGCTCTGGCGCTGCTGCGTGATGAAACCCAGGGCATTTGTGAATAAGAAATCCGTAGAAAATCCCCGCACATCCACGCTATAAGCTACCTCATCAGGTCCGAAAAGGTAGGAGAATGTAAAGCCGCCATTGAACCCTCCAATCTCACTATAGCGTGGGCGCAGCTCCCGTGGATCCTCAAAGGTATTGGAGAAGCGGGTGTAGGCTAAGTTCCCCGTGATACGCACGCGGGTATGGGCAGGCAAGGTAGAAAAGTTGAGGCCAGCGCCCCACTGTTCCCAGAGATTGATGCCGTTTGTTCCTAAGTCAGTCCGGTCCGTTTGCCGAAAGCTCCAGACATTAACCTGATCTGGCCCGCGCCCGAAGGTGACTTTGCCATACAAATCCTGAAACTGAAAGGGTAAAGAGTCCCGCACATAGGGGTAGAGCCGAGGAACCGCTTGCTGGATGTATCCCTGTCGTGCCGAAAACAGCCATGAGGCGTTTCTCGGGAAGGGCAGAGGCCCTTCTACCACGCCACCACTTACAAATGGAGTCAAATACAGACGCCCTCCGAGCTGCTCGAAGTCTCCTGAGCGCGTACGCAGGTCTATCACTGATGAGATTCGCCCCCCATATTCGGCCCCAAAGCCCGCCGAGTACACATTCACTTGACGCAGAATATCCGTCTCAAAAATGCTAAAAAGCGACAGAGTATGAAAGGGGCTGTATACAATCGCTCCATCCAGTAGAGTGAGATTTTGAATCGGCGTACCTCCGCGGATATAAAGCTGTCCCCCTTGATCCCCTGTAAAGACTACCCCTGGCAGGACTTGTAGATACTGCGCTACATCGGGTACGCCAAAACTCGGCAGCTGCAGTACCTGCCTGGGTGATATGGGGGTAACCGCTACTGTCACCCGAGTAGGGTCGATCCGAGCTGGGGCGACGCTCTCTACGATTTCCACAGCCTCTAAAGCAATAGCACTCACGGTGGGCTGGAGTTTCACAGTGACGACAGGCCGACGAGAGGTGACTTCCACTTCTCGCCATAGCGTATCTATGCCGATCGCCGACACTCGCACACGATACTTGCCATATGGAAGTCCAGTGATGGAGAATAGTCCGTCGGCATTCGTTAGAGTCCCTTTTTGTAGAGGAAACACTACGACCTGCGCCCCTACCACGGCCTCACCTTCGCTATTTATTACTGAGCCTCGGATGGTACCCTGCGCCCAAATCACCCCCAATATGGCTATTACTCGCACCAAAGACAAAGATATATGCTCCCTCTCCTTACTTTAACCCTCACTTTATAGTACCTTTGCTATATGAGACCAGTATCTCACCGAGAACAAATACTCTCACCGAACTCGTACTACTATGCTAAGTCGCATTCTCAACTGGCTGGGGCTATCTAACAGAAAGCTGCGTCAGATTGAGCAGAAGGCTAATGCCTTCCCGCGTCTAACGCACTGGGAGCTGGACCCATTTCACACAACTATTGGGTTCCGAGTCATGCATATGGGCCTCGTAGAAGTTGCGGGCCGTTTCAAGCGCTACACAGCCAAGGTGAAAGGGAGTTCTCCTGCCTTTACCGACCTCCAAGTAGAAGTAGAAATAGAGGCAGCCAGCATAGAAACCGACATACCTACTCGCGATGCTTACCTGCGCAGTCCAGATTTCTTTGATGTTGAGAAGTACCCTACTATAACCTTTCGCAGCACCGCCATTCGATGGCGTCCCCTCAAACGCTTTGTGTTAGAAGGAGATCTGACTATGAAAGGTATCACTCGGCGGATCCAGTTAGAAGGGGAACTCAAAGGGTTGGTGCTGAAAGACATGGCAGGAGAGCCTCGGGCAAGCTTTCATCTTACTGGCCAGATAGACAGACGAGAATGGGGGCTTACCTGGAGCCTCGAGACGGAAGATGGCAGTATCGTGGTGGATAATATGGTGACTCTGGAAATTCTCGCAGAAATCTCTACCCCTAAAAGCTTGGAAGGCCTTCGACAACTCATCGCTCAAATGGGCGGATAGAATAGGCATATGCTCTTATTCAAGGCCTCTTCTTCTCTAAAAGTACCCTTTCCAGGGGTCCAGTGGGACAAACACGAAGGTAAAGTGCTCTTGCGCAACGAAGCGTGGGATGCCCTGCCGGCTCCGATCCGGGAAGCGGCTTTACAAATGCCCGCATGGGACTTCCTCCATGAGGAGGAAAGAATTTGGGCAAAGTATATTGTAGAAGAGACAGAAAAGACCGAGACTTTTTTTCTCCTACCTGCTGAGGCTTACTATGATGTTATTCAGCGGTTAGAGAAAGCTCAAGCCGAAGCTAAATACTTGCGGGAGCAGCTCCACGCCTTCGTTCAGAATGTACCCCTCCCTCTCTTCGTTGTAAGCACCACTGATACTGAGAGAATCAATCAAATCACATTTGCCAACAACCTCCTTTTAGAGATAGCTCGCTTACCTCTTAAGCGGCTATATGAGGGACTTTCTATCAGGGACATTTTTGGTGATGCTACTCCACAAGTTGAGACTCTGATTGAATCTGCCCGAGACTCTCGTCAAGCGGTTCAGGAGATTATTGAGATTCCTCGTCCTGGCATTTCAAGCTATTGGCTTGTGCGAGCCTTTCCATTCAAATCTCCCTCAATAGAGGGGATTATTATAGGGATCATTGATATTACCCGCGAAAAGGAGCAGGAGAAAAGTCTGATGGAAGCTTACCAAGAGCTCCAGGTACAGGCGGAAGAACTCAGGCAAAACCAGGAAGAACTGGCCTCAGTCAATGAGGCTCTGAATGCGGCTCTTCGCGAGGTAGAAACTCGCCGTAGTGAGTTGGAAGAGTCTCTCAAAGCAGCTCAGAGATACCAGCGCGCTATCCTTTTTCGTACCAAAGCCCTGTATGAAACTTGGGGCTACGACCGCGTCTCTGTCGTGGCTCGGGCCTGTGCGTATGTAGGGGGAGATTTTATACTCTGTCGTCAGGTGGGAGATTGGCTATATGTGGGAATCGGAGACGCCACGGGACATGGAAGTAGTGGAGCCCTCCTGGCGGTAACTATTCAGTCCATCTTACATCAGCATCTCATGCAGCTTTCATCCCCAGAACAGCTACACACAGCCTTAGAAGCTGCTCGACAAGAAGCAGCGGAAATCTGGGAAGTGCAACTGGGGGGTCAACTCTCTAATGAGGGTGCCGAAGTGGCACTAGTAGCTCTACCTCTTACAAAGAGCAGGAGACACCTGTATGTAGCTACGGCTGGACGTCCAGCTTATATCTTGTACTCAGATGGAACGCTAAAAGAACTTCTGCAAGGGCGCCGAGGTATTGGTTGGTCTGTGCCTGGGCAACCGCCTGAGATCTATTTCACCGAAGCCATACCCTACCCTGAGGAAGGCTCTCTTTTCCTATTCACTGACGGTATTACCGACCAACTCGGCGCCAATGGGAAACGGCTCAGTCGTAAAACGTTCCTGTCTTGGCTGCCCGACTGCGCCCCTCTGATCTCAGATCCCAGAGCCCAGACTCGTCTCCTTCTCCAGCGATGGCATTCTTGGAAAACGGAAGCTATTGAGCAAACAGACGATGTGCTCTTAGTGGTACTCGCTCTGTGATCAAAAGGCATCTTGAAGTCTCCGAACCTATCCTTCTTGGTTTGCATTCCAGGCGCTTAGTAAGGGAGAAGAAGGCTTTGAGGAACACACTGCATTTCTGCAAAGAGTATGGTATTTCAAGTTGCCCCCCGCCCTAAGTGGTATATAAGCTATCGCTATCCCTTGTTTTTTGTGCATTAGTCCAAAGAGCTCAGTCAGCGTCAAATCAGCTATCTCTTCCTCGATTTCCATATTTCTCCTGGGGCTGCATAGCCGCCACCTATTCAAAACTTCGCTCAGTGTTGGCAGAATAGCCCTCGAAGTACAATCAGCAGGCAGAAAGTTTGGAAACTTTTTGGTACGAGTATTTGTTTTTTATGAAAATATGGCACTGCATGACAACAGCACACTCTCCCTGCTGGAAAAGGTGATTCCTGCTGTAGTTACGGGTGGTACAATTCTGTATGGGCTGCTCCTTCCCATAAAGCTTTTCCGAAATGTAGGCACAGTAGACAGGATTATTCGGTTAGTAGTAGGAGCAGGCTTAATCGGAGCAGCAGTTCTTACTAAGATGTGGTGGCTTGCCATCCCTGGCGGTCTCCTATTCCTAACAGGGATAGTAGGGCGATGCGGACTTTACTACCTTTTTGGCATCAATACATGCCCTGCTGAGTCATCCAGTTCCAAGGATGACTCGAAGAAAAAGAAGAAGGAATAATCTCTCCCCTCCTTGCTCTCTGTGGGACTTAGTGAGCTAAAAGTGGATCCTACTTTTGAAGGGTATTTCATATGATAAGCTAATAAGAAGGTAGGAGTGCTTCTTTTACATTTTATTCGAGCGCCCCAATTTCGTTGCCCTTTTTTCAATCTCAGATCGTCATTTTTTTTTTGGTCCTCCGCTCATGCCCCCTATGGCTTAGGGCATCATTTCGGTCAAGTGATGTAGTGGCGAGAGGTGAAAGCTAATAAGGAGAGGCACATTGGAACTTATATTCTGGAAACTGAGGGGCTCCTGCTTTCTCTTACAATGAATAGAAGTCTATGGATGGGCTCATACTCTCTCACGGCTAAGCATAGCATGCTAAGTTCTTGGATTCTGAATAAGTCAAGTTTTAGAACCCCCTTTTTGTCGAAGCAGATTTAGAATCTCGTTTTATGTTGCTCACAAAAAAGGAGTAAGGCATACTTTTGTATATGCGCATTTTTACGATGGCCTGCTTGCTAAGTCTCTTGCAGGCTCAGAAGAGTAAGAGTATCCTCTATGCTCCTCGGCTAGGTATTAACTGGGGGCAATATCGGACGAGAGCAGAAGATGTAGTTTCTCGCTCATACTGGGGCGGTGGATTTCATGGGGCCTTAGGCATCCAGCAACTTCTAAGTTCTCGGGGACAGTGGGCTATCCAAGGTGAAATCGGCATGACTCAGCGCCGCTCTACGGATCGAAACCTGCTGTACGATTATAGGTACAATCTATGGAGTGCAGACCTTGCGGTTTTGGGCGTATGGCGCTGGATGCGGAAGTTTGAAGCGCTATTTTTAGAGGCTGGGCCTTCTTCAAGCATTCTCATCTATGGTAAATACTGGCGTAAAGATAATCTCACCGGAGAAGAGCAAACCCGCCGAGTCCAGTTCGGGAAAGGAGAAGCCCGCGACGTTCGCAGGGGTGAGCTTGCTTTCAATCTGGGCATAGCCGCAGGCTATCTCGCCGGCCCAGGCTATCTCACCGCAGGATTACGGTTTTGGCATGGAATAAATAACTTGGGCGGCGGAGTCTTTCAGCGCTGGCACAACTACGGCTTACTCATGACTCTCTCCTATTGGTATGACGACTCCCTTCGGGATTAGTGGGTAATCAAGTTATAAAAGCTAACTTTGCTTCTATGCTCAGCCTATACAATAAAAGAGTACTGAGGACCTTAGGTTTCGCCACCTTGGTTTTCATCCTGCAAAGCTGCTCTACAGCCACGCCAGCCGACTTCGCAGGCGAATGGGAAGGAACTGTCCAAGTTCAGGAAAAGCAGCCCGGCAAGGAAGCCAAAGAGTACGAAAAGTCAATTAAGATAGGTATTCTGCCTGATCCAGACAATGCAAAAAGCGTCATCGTATTGTATAAGTCTATGCCACTTACAGCAGACATTCGGGGAAACAAGTTTGTCGTACGAGAAGAAAATAGAGAGAAGCTTTCTCCGCTTTTCACCCTACTTGGACTAATGGCTGGCAAAGCAGCTGAACTGTCGGAATTTTCTATCACGGGCAAGCTCTCAGGGTCAGAAACCATGGACTTTTCTTGGGATATAGAGATTACCGCTGATAATCAAAAAGGACGGATATCTATGCAGGGGGAGCTTCGGCGCACTTCCACTAAACTTCCACTTGATAGGCTAATTTCGCCTTAGGCACCTCAGCGATAAGCCCAGTTGCAGAATATGTTATCAGCCATACCATCGTAGCGTCTCAAAAGGTGAGAGCAACTCCTACGCGGTATCCCCCCACCCCGAAAAGCTGTCCGCTAACAGAATGATTCACACCTACCCATAAGAAATCCTTAAAAGTGGTATTGAGAACAGCCAAGTGATCCAAAGCTGCAAATAGCGAAGGAGTCATCAGTACTATATCCCGACTCTTGATAGGCAAGCCTAAGTCAAATCGTAAATAATAACCAGTGCTAATACCAAAGACAGCATCAGAATAGCGCTGGCTACCAGAGGCAGAACCGAAATATGCCTCATAACTGCCTAAATTCAAGCCTGCACTCAGACGCGAGCGTAGCTTAGTGCCCACTTCCACAGCTCCACCTATCCGCAGTTTGATAACCTGACCTTGATAGTGAGTCTCGTATGGTACAGGCGGTGAGCGCCAAGCGCCTAAATAAGTAAAACCCTCTAACTCCTCCCCTGCTTTGGCATATAACTTCTTCCAACGCTCTAAGCTAAACCCTCCTTCCAGCTGGAAATGGTTTCGGATCTCATAGATATACATGCCGCCAAATCCCCATCCAGTAGGTACAATAGTACCCGAACTTGCTGCCGGAAATGCGGAAGACATCGGAAACTGCCCAGGATACATTTCATGGCGACCATAAACTTCCACTCTATAGTGGCTTTTAGAAACAGATTGAGCACTTAGCAGAGAGAAAGCCACGAAGATTATCGCTACTTCTCCTGCCCTCATTCCCCGAAAAAGGACTCGCATAATACTTTACATACAAAAGTAGACCAAGGAATCAAAATAGCTCAAAACGCTTCTTTCCTTGGAGGGCTATTCTAAATAGTGACTTACTTTTGCGCCCAAGCACATCGGCAAACTATCATTATTGTTGGGAAACATTGTCTCCTTACTCCATCTTCATATCTCGGGCGGTCCAGCAGATGAGATAAAAAGACTCGGTGGGGATTGAAGTTGTTCTGCCAGAGTAGCTGGACATGGATTGGCGAATTTCTCTGTCTTGAGGCCTTTCCTTCATGTGGAGGATTATGCAGTTGGGGTTATCCTTGACATACCATATGTCAGCATTCCCTAAAATATTAGATCCGAACGCAGAGGGCCCCACCCATACATCTTCGTCAAAAGGTGACTTAAAAGAAGGGTCGTGGTACCTTTCAGGAAATAGGGATACGATGAAATGACGCACTTGATTATCAGGACCGAGATCAAATACACTTAAGGCTCTGTCAAGGAGCTCTGCTACCCCATATATCCTATTCCCTATTCTGTATAGGTAGGGCTCCAAACCTGGTCTATAAGATACAGGCTTTTTACGAGGATTGTAGTATATCTCTGTTCCTGCCCACTCCCATCCAGCCACGCTGAAAACTACAATAGGTTGATTACCTAAATAAGTTTGCCCTTTTGGGGAGGCTCTATATGCCTGCTCCCCAAAGTCTTTTTCTTCTACAATTATTTTCTGTCCACCCAAAGTAAATGCATAGGTCTTCAAGGTATCCCAGGTATTGTATATATCATTCTGAACGACCGACCGTCTCACTTGAAGCCCAGCAATAGGCATAAGCTGGACCTTACTCATCGGAGCTCCTAGCTGATAAGCCCTTTGTTTAGAGATTCGCATAACCGTCACTTGGGCAGTTAGAAGGCTACTTCCAGAAAACCAGCTCAAAATGCTCAGAATAAATATCGTGATGCAGAGATTGAAACGTTTCATAGGCTCGGCAAATATAATACAAGCACCCCATCTCAGGGCAATGATTTCTATAAACTGCCTCAGGGCTCAGGGACTCGAAACTTACTTTCCCTGCGATGAAATTTAATACTTTTGTTCGCCTCAAAAAAATGTTGATTTTTATGAAAATGCGGCTTGGCTATATCTCGGCGATAGTGCCTTTGCTTTTTGAAGAAAGTGTTTACATCTCATCAAAATTTGCTCAAAAATGACCACCTTTGACCCTCTTCCTTCCCTTTCCCTATCTCAAATCCAGCAGATAGTGGATGATTGGATTCGCACTATCGGTCACGGATATTACAGCGTACTGACAAATACAGTGATTTTGATGGAGGAAGTCGGAGAGCTGGCGCGGCTCGTAGCGCGCCATTATGGCGAGCAGAGCTTCAAACCAGGCGAAGACACCTCCAAAGAGGCCCTCGCAGAGGAATTGGCCGATATCCTATTTGTGCTGGCTTGCCTAGCTAATCAGACAGGTGTACATCTGGAACAGACCTTTCTAAAGAAGCTGGAAAAGAAGACGCAGCGTGACCAGGCGCGTCACGCTCGACGCTCCCCCGAAGCACCTGATGACAGGGCGCAATAGGTTAGCTTCCCTACCCAACGCTGAACGCTTGTTTATCCTTATCGGGATTGCGGGATCCCTACTTCGCATCACTTTTTTGATAACTTTTCCGCAAATTCGAGGGGCAGAGGATTTAGATATTGCTCGTCATTTAGCGGCGGGAGAGGGGTTTAGCATCTATGAGCGAGGCCCCACTACGGCGAAAGGGCCCTTGTATCCCATCTTCTTAGCGCTCTTTCTACGGCTGGGAGCCGATCCAAATCACCTTTGGCCGGCTGCCCTCGTCCAACATCTACTTTTAGCATGGACTCCCTTTCTCTTGTATCGTCTCGGAGCTACCGTAGCTTCTCCCTTTATTGGACTCTTGACTGGATTAGCCTTTGCTTTTCATCCATCCTTCTTCTACTATCCGAACGTTTTGGAAAATACTTCCATTTTCGTCTTTCTAAGTGCCTGCTGGGGGATTGGCATCCTCAAGCTGAGAGAGAGATTTTCATGGGGCTGGGCGGCCTTTGTCGGAAGCTGGCTCGGAGTGAGCTGGATAGAAAAACCAGCCGCTCTGCTAATCATGGGTATTGTGCTACTTGGGTACATTCAACGGAAAATTCTCCTTCGGCTACTCCCTTTTGCTTCATTCGTGATACTGATTTGGGGGCTGAGAGGGTATCTGACATTTGGCTACTGGACTTGGACGAAAACTTATGCAGGGCAGCATACTTTCGCCATGTCTTGGCATCCACGCTTTGCCATCTCCAAAGAATACGCCGTTTCAGATTCCTTGGCTCGGCAGATGGACTCTCTCTTCCTCTTACCGGAAAGGATCGGAGGCCCTGCCTTCTCAGCCCTTGGCGTGAAGATTGCCCAGCAGCAGGGTATCCTCAAGCTCATCAAACGCACCCTGCTGCATGCAGCCATCTTCTGGTGGATACCCCCTCGTTACTGGAACGATAACTCCTTGGCTTTTTGGCTCGTTAGAAAGCTCCCAGTTATCATCATCAACGCTCTATTCCTCTTAGGGCTATGGTACGGCCTGCGAAAGTACCGCAAATTGACGCTATTTATCCTGCTGACAAGTATCCTCTTCACTGGCGTCTACGCCATAAATCACGTGCTGAACATCCGCTACAGGCTGGACATAGAATGGCTCCAGCTCTACGTCTGCGCTATGGCCATAGAAGGACTCGGGAAGAGTCTGGGGATCAGTAAGTTACAGAATGAGACTTAGACCTATATTCCAGGTGCGTCCGAAGCCGTAGAAAAACCTTGCTGTCCTTCGGTCATGCGAGCTTCCATCTATGGCAGTGACGATATATCGGGTATCCAATAGGTTATGAATATTCCCGAAAAAGCGCACTCGGATGTCGTTACTCACCGATACTTCATATCCAGCGGCTATGTCCATTAAGCCGTAACTTGGGAGGCGCCAGGGCTGGGACCGGTCGTTTGGATTCGTACGCAGTTCGGGGTCAAAAGAAGCCCAGAAGCGGTCGTAGTAGAAGTAGTTTAGCGTAAAGTACAGGTTAGGAGTAGGGGATAACCGAATCACGCCGCCGATTTGGGTCTGAGGCGCGCTACCGACTCGTAGGCCCTTGACAAACAGTTCTATGGTATCTCGTATTTGCTGATTATTATCTCGGACAATCCCAAATACATCCTTCTCCCAGCGCCAATCGCCCAAACTTCCTGTAAGAGAAAGACGCAGCCAGGAGAGAGGTTGAATGCCCATCTCCGCTTCAATACCCCGATGCAAGGCAGACAGGCCATTCAGACGCACTTGGGTAAAACTGCCGTCAGGTAGAGTAATATTCGGAGACATCAGTACTTTATCCCTCCAACGAATCCAATACGCCGAAAACTGCGCAGAAAACATGCTACTCTGCCACCTGAGACCTCCATCGGCTTGAAGTACTTTTTCCACATCATAGTTTTGAGCAATTTCATTCCCCATTCGGTCATTGATAAAGATGAACTGGAAGAATGGTGGACGCGTAAAATACCCTCCGCTGATAAACAAAAGACTTTGGTCAGTCAAACGCAGCCCCACTCCTCCTTTTACGGTGTAAGAAAAGATATTCACCGTGGGAGAGGTTAGAGATCTATTCTCTGGGCGATAGCGAAAGTTTTCGCGCCGCTGAAAGCTTGTATTTGCAGCCGCCAGTACAAGTACGGCAGAAATAGGCCCTGTCTGATACTTGACCTCAGAGAACCCCCCTAACCAGCCTATGAAGGAGTCGTAGTCGTAGTTTACTCTATCACCTACTCGAGTAAGCCGAGCATTCCGAATCTGACGAGCCGTATCTCGTATGACCACATACATGTTTTCCCCTTGACGAACATTGAAAGTATCTATCCAGAAATCAGCCCCGAAAAGGTTCGTAATCTCCCGATAGTGAAAGGCTACATAGTATCGTAAATCTATACCCGCATTTATCTCTATCGGCCCGAGGTTCAGATTGACGGCGGAAACGAGCCCATACCAGTTATGGGAGTTGATAGAGTTTCGGTGGATGAGGTTAGCGGCATATCCAATGACGGTGTCTCCATTCGCTCGTATGAAAGTATCCAGCCGAGAACGATTATCTAAACGTACACGCTCCCAGTCTATCAAACCATCATACCGAATCGGCAGACGATAGGTAGATTGCCTCGGGTCCCAGTCGCGCCGCACAGAGAGAATACCAGAGCCGCCCCCACGTCCAAAAGATACATAGGCAGCACTAAGCACATTCACTCTCTCAGAGAGTGTCCAGAAATGACTAACGCTGATGACTGGCTTATGATAGAAGTTGCGAAAGTTGCCGTATCGATGCCCATCGAGATAGCCATAATCGTAGTTATGAAAGGGACTGCGGTAAAGGGTATCTAGGTCGCGTTGAGTGAGATAGGTAAAGCGCTGATAGTGCCACTGAGGAGCCCCGAAGGCTTGTAGCATGAGTCTATGACTCTCACCGATATTTTTAGAGAGGGCCGCATAGTAAGTCCAAGTACTGAAATCCGTTCCTGGGATGAAGCCCGGTCCTACAGCCCGTGAGCCTGCCAAAGTAAGCGCCCACCCCTTTGGACTTAGACCGGAGTGATAGGTCAGCCCCAATCGAGCTGTATACACATTAGAGGCTTCACTGGTGAAGGTGAATCGGCGCTCAGCCTGAGGAGCAATCGTTCGAAGGTTGAGCGTGCCCCCAATAGATGGGAGAACTATCCGAGCATTCCCTAACCCCTTCTGAACCTGTACCTCCTCCAATACATCTGAGATCCCTACCCAGTTAGACCAGTAGACTCGGGAGTTTTCCATGTCGTTTACGGGGATGCCGTTAATTTGGACGGCGATATTTTCCTGTTCAAACCCTCTGATATTGATGCGCGAGTCACCCCAGCCGCCCCCTTCCCGAGACGCATATACCGAGGGGGAGAAGCGCATCGCTTCGGTAAGCTCTTGCGAGCCGCGCAGCTCCAGAATTTGCTTAGACTCCATACGGGTGAAATTCAGCGGTGTCAGGAGGGTATTAGCCGTAGAGGCAAGTATCTGTACCTCACGCAGCGATACGCCCAGAGGGGCTAGCAGAATATCTGGACTTTTCTCCAACTCATCCAGGGAGAGGACTTTCTCCTCATAACCTATGTAACTCACGGATAGACGGGCATTCGCAGGTAGAGCAGCTGATGAAATCGTAAGAGAAAAACTTCCATCCAGCTGTGTCAAAGTCCCCAGGTCAGTTCCTAACAGGCGAATGCTTGCCCCCGTGAGTGGCTCTTTTGACTCCTTGTCCATAACTCGGCCTCTGAGATGAATCTGAACTTCAGTGCGCTGGACAGCCGGAGGACGCACTGTGGAGAAAAGTCCTCTCGTTAGGCGCTCTTCCTGAGCTAAAGCCGCTGATATGGCCGTTATTAGCAGAATGCGGTACATAACAACCTCCGTGCTAAACTTACAATTTCGGTCGTGAAGAGAATATAAAGAAAGCCCCCATCTTCTATCCTGTATCTACCAAAAAGAAGCTTTACCTTTGAGTACCTATGATGGGAGAAAGAAAAATCACACCAGAAGAGCGTCAGAAACTCCTGCAAGCCACCCTTCAGAAGCTGGAGAAAGAGTATGGCAAAGGCACGGTCATGAAGCTGGATGAGAAATCTGACCAGGCGATTGAGGTGATTTCTACGGGGTCGCTGGCTCTGGATGCTGCATTGGGGGTCGGTGGACTGCCACGCGGGCGGATTGTAGAAATCTACGGGCCTGAAGCTTCGGGTAAAACAACCATCGCCCTCCATGTGATAGCCGAAGCCAATAAAAATGGCGGGATTGCCGCCTTTATTGATGCAGAGCATGCATTTGATCCTGTGTACGCGCAGAAGCTTGGCATAGACACGCATTCGCTCATCATTTCTCAGCCGGATTATGGGGAGCAGGCTTTGGAGATTGCTGATTCCCTTATTCGGTCAGGGGCCGTGGATGTGGTCGTCATAGACTCGGTCGCAGCCCTTGTACCCAAAGCCGAATTGGAAGGCGAAATGGGTGATGCCAAGATGGGGCTTCAAGCTCGCCTCATGTCCCAAGCCCTTCGTAAGCTCACGGCAACGATCTCTAAAACTCGCTGCATTGCGATTTTCATCAATCAGCTGCGTGAGAAAATCGGCACCATGGCGATGTACGGCCCCTCGGAGACGACCACAGGCGGAAATGCGCTCAAATTTTACTCCTCTGTGCGCTTGGATGTGCGCCGTATTGCCGCCATCAAAGAGGGAGCTGATGTCATAGGCCATCGCGTGCGCGTCAAAGTCGTCAAAAACAAAGTAGCCCCCCCCTTCAAAATGGCAGAGTTTGATATTTTGTACGGAGAAGGGATCTCTAAAATCGGCGAGATTATAGACCTTGGGGTACAACTGGGTATCATCCAGAAATCGGGCTCCTGGTTTAGCTACGGATCGCAGAAGTTAGCCCAGGGCCGGGAAAATCTGCGAGTCTTCCTCAGGGACCATCCAGAGCTGGCCGCTGAGCTGGAAAAGCAAATCCGGCCGCTCCTCCTGCAAAGTGATGTCCTCCAAGTAGCCGCCAGCCCGATTGAAGACATAGAGGGAGCAGAGTAGCTAAGCAGAAGGGATGCAGCCGTACGCCCCAGCGCTCTCGCACAGCTTAGGGGCAAGTTATGCAACTTGCTTTTGACAAAAAGGTCAGAGAATCACCCCCAAGGTGCCCTACCGAATAAGCTGAAACTTCTCTCCTAAGTAGACGCGTCGCACCTGCGGGTCAGCCGCCAGCTCTTCTGCCGTGCCTTCCCTGAGGATACGCCCTTCGTATAGCAGGTAAGCTCGCTGAGTAATGCCCAGAGTCTCATGCACGTTATGATCAGTGATGAGAATACCAATACCGCGCTGGGCCAGCTTCACTACGATGGATTGTATTTCCTCCACAGCTATGGGGTCCACCCCAGCGAATGGCTCGTCCAATAGGAGATACTGCGGCTCACTGGCGAGAGCTCGAGCGATTTCAGTGCGCCGGCGCTCCCCGCCCGATAGCTGCTGACCCAGGGACTTGCGCACATGCGTCAGACCAAACTCCTCCAGCAGCTGATCTATGCGCTCCTGAATCGCTCGCTTAGATAGCCCTCCCCGCAGCTCCAGAATGGTACGCAGGTTATCCTCCACGCTCATGCGCCGAAAGACCGAAGCCTCCTGAGGCAGGTAGCCGATACCTCTCTGCGCCCGCTTATACATGGGCAGCTTCGTAAGTCTCTCATTACCGAGGAAAATCTCACCCGCATCTGGGCGAATAAAGCCTACAATCATGTAGAAAGTGGTAGTCTTGCCTGCTCCATTCGGCCCTAAGAGTCCTACGATTTCCCCAGGGGATAGATGTAGTGTGACCTTATCTACGACTTTGCGCTTGCCGTAGGTTTTTTCCAAGCTCTCCGCTCGGAGCTGCACACTCAAAGGTAGCATTTAGCGGAGGTACCGCTCAAAAAACCGTTCCATCTCCCAGTACACCCGGTACCTGTACATGCCGATCCCATGATTTTGACCTGGGAAAATTTTCCAGTCTATGGGCGCATCAGGCTGCCGACGAAGGAGTCTCTCTATGAGCTGGTAGGTGTGCTGCGGATGAACATTATCGTCAGCCTCTCCATGGATAATCAAAAGGGGCACTTGGAGGGTGACCTCCTTAGGCGGCAAGGCCGTCTCCTCGTATCCCTGGAGATTGCGGTCTGGAAGGTCCATAAAGCGTTCGGTGTAGGCACTATCATATAGCCGCCAATCTGTGACAGGTGCTACGGCGACTGCTGCGGCCAGCCCATCAGGCGCCGCAAATGCTAATCGCGCCGCCATGTAGCCTCCATAGCTCCAGCCAAAGGCTCCTATTTTCCCGACAAAAGGGAGGCTGCGAAGATATTTCACAAAAGCCACTAAATCCTCCGTTTCTGGCAGCCCCAATCGCCGATAGATTGAAAAACGCTCCTCAGGGTACAGTGCCGTGCCTCGTCCATCGGCGCAGGCCACGAGGTATCCCTTCTGCACTAAATAAGCCTGCCAGAAAAAATGGATATTCTTGAACTCTTCGCTCACCTGCTGAGAGCCTGGTCCCCCATAAAAGGTCAGCACTACGGGGTAGCGGCGTGTAGAATCAAACCGTTCAGGTAGAAGGAGATATCCCCACCGTAATCTGCCGCCTGCGGCGGGGAAGTCTACGAAGCGCACCTGCACCTTCGGCAAGCGGGCCCGAAGCGAAAGATTGAGGTCAGGCAGGGTAAGGCACCGATTAGGGTCCTCTGCAGCACATAACCGTTCCCGATAAGGCTCTAAGAATCGGCTCTCCTTAATCCACAGGAGAGAGCCCGCCAGCTCGGCTTCAGTCCATCCAGTCTCAGAGGTAATCCATACAGGCGTACGCTGCTTGAGAGAGAGGTAACCGACCCGCTGATCTTTGGGAGTTTTCCCCTGGGCATGGAAAAAGAGCTTACCCGATGCATAGCCAATCAGCTTGCGTAAGCCTGGCACCTTATAGATGGCCAATCGGCGTCCTTTGTAGTCATAGTGCCAGATTTCCCAGGGCCCTTTCCCACCAGCTAAATAGAAAAACTCTGGCCGGTCCGTCGCCCATACTATCAGCTTGCGGTCATCCCAAGTAAAGAACCCCTCCGTGCTATCCGAGAAGAACGGCCGGAGCCCAGCCTCTCCCACTTCATAGCGATACATGGTGAAATGATTTTGAGACCGATTGAGATGGACGAAATATAGTTCATCCCCCATCGTACTCCAACTAAACCAGGGCAAGTACCCCCCGACGCTATCTATCCAAAGCACCCTATCTTCGCCAGCCGCCAAGTCATATAGGTGCAGCTCAGCCCGAGGATTAGGCATGCCTACCCGAGGATAGCGGAGAGGGTAAGCAACTGGATAGCTTCCACTTCCAGGGGTGAGCAGAGGGTAAATAGGGGTCTGCTGATTGTCTAAGAGGAGATACGCCACATAGCGTCCGGAGGGCGCTATCTCAAAGGCCTGCGTGAAGCCGAACTCCTCCTCATACAGCCAATCTGTAAGTCCCGCCTGACGCGCTTCAGTGCAGCGAGTGAGGGTATCCCATTTTTCGCCTCGCCAGCGGTAGAGGTTCTGGCCGTCGGTGGCTATGAGGGTACTGCCATCTGGCGAAAAAGCGGCTTCATACCAGCGCTCTCCTGGCAGTTTTTTTAGCTGACCATTTTGCATCCAGAGGAGGCTGCCGAAGCTGGAATGGCGATAGCGGCGCCTAAGCCCTTCCCAAGCCAGCCACCCCCCAGGCGCAGGCATCCACCGAGCCATGGAGGACGCCTGCCCCAGGGTCTCTGCCGCCCCTATACGAGTCCAGCGATATACTTTCCCCTCCTCGGTCTGGCCATACCATCCTTCGGTACTCGCGACTAAGTCGTATTGCAAGGCATAATACCGATACTCCTGCCAAATCCCCGAGAGCGACAGCTCCTGAGCCAGCAGCACTCCTACGAGAAGGAAACCTCTCATGCAGCGAAAGTAGCATCTCAGACGCACCTAAGCACAAGTGAAGGCAAGGTAAAGGAAAGATTTAGGCAAAAATCTGCATATTTGAGCCGTGTATCGGCTCATCGTTGCTCTCCTGGCTGGGCTAATGGCAGGGCAGATTCTGCCCGATAGCGTGTATATCCGCCTCAAAGAGCAAGGTATCAATCCGTACGCCTCCCCACCCCCTTCCAGTGTACCTTTCCCGCTCACCTTGCCAGAGTCTGATTGTAGTGGGGCTATTCGCTTGTGTAGTGCTACCTACAGCTACCCAGGCGGCATGCCTAACTATGGAGCTGTACAGGAGCTACCCGGTGGCGCAGGAACCTGCCTATTGGGAGGTGAGCACCAGACCGTCTGGTTTATCTTCACGGTGCAGACGAGTGGAACCTTAGGCTTTCTCATATGCCCCACTGCGGGAGCAGGCAGCAGGGACTATGATTTCGCTTTATGGGATGTCACAGGTTTATCAAACCCCTGCGCTATCTTCGGTGGAAGCACTGTGCCTACCCCGATTCGCTGCAACTACTCTGGAAATCAGAGTACAACTACCTGCTGCGGCCTTCCCCTCAACTATTGTTCCACTCAGGGACTGACGGGATTGGATCATACTAATCCTCAGCCTGGAACGCTTAGCCATTCAGCAGGCGGAGCTCCGATTATGCCCGGACTCAATGTAACCGCAGGGCAAACTTTCCTCTTACTGGTAGACAACTTTAGCAATAACGGTGTTGGCTTTACGATAAACTTCACAGGCACCGCCCAGTATTTTGATAATAGCCCGCCACGGATGGACAGTGTGTACCGCATGTGCAGCAGTAACCGAGACAATCAGCTCGGTGCCCTCTCTACGATTCGCGTCCGCTTCAATGAGCTTATACTGCCCAGCAGCGTAGATGCAGATGGCTCGGACTTCACCCTTTTTGATAACGCCAACAACCAGATACCCATCATATCAGCTACCCCGCTCAATCCACCCCAGACCAATACCGTGCAGCTGACGCTGGGCCAGCCGCTCGTTCCCAATCAGCCTTATACCCTGTACATCAACTACAACGATCCAAATACACCTGGTGCACCCTCCGGCGGCTCTAATAATACTTCCATTCAAGATCAGTGCAGTATTGCATTACCCACAGCCACTGTCCCAGACGGAGCGGCGGCAGATACATTTGTTTTCAGTGTGATTGATACGATACACATACAGATAGCCTTAGATACGCCGGCTTGTGTAGGCACGAATACAGGTGGCATATCTGCTCAAGCTTCGGGCGGTGTACCTCCCTACCAGTTTGTTTTGCAGCCTGGAAATGTAACCACACCTCCCGCAAGCGGCTGGAGTAGCACCTCCTCCTGGCCTAACCGGCCGGCAGGCACTTATACTTTATGGACACGCGATGCGATGCAGTGCATCGTGCGCCGAGTAGTACAGCTTCCCGACCCACCGCCTGTAAGTGTCATACTGGTGGATTCGCTTCTCCGGGCTTGCGGCGGACAGCCTACGGGATTCATCACAGCGCAGGGCCAGGGCGGCACCCCGCCATATCAATACAGTCTCTTGCCTACGGCGCCTGCATGGACCTCTAACCCGACCTTTTCCAACTTAGGCTCAGGCAACTACACGCTACGGGTGCGCGATGCAAATGGATGCTTAGCGACCCGTCCCGTCAGCGTCGTCATTACCCCGCCAGTGGATGTGCAACTTGACCAAATCACTCAGCCTATCCGATGCTACGGCGATACCGGTAGCTTCCGTGTACGCGCCACCGTCGGGGGTAATCCCGGCGCTTTCACCTACACCCTCCTCCAAACAGGAGCTACTAACTCTACGGGACTATTCACCGCCTTACCTGCAGGCACTTACACTGTGCGCGCAGTGCATGATAGCACTGGCTGCTATGACAGCACGACTATTACGCTGACCCAGCCAGATAGCTTGTCTCTTGCAGACAGTAGTATTACACCGACGACCTGCCGCACCACTGCCGACGGACAAATCCAAGTTACCATACAGGGCGGCACTTTGCCATACACCTATACTTGGACTGATGAAAGGGGTAATACCCTCTCCGCAAACTCTAATACGGCATCAGGCTTACAGGTAGGCACCTACACGCTCACGGTTCGCGATGCCAACGGCTGTACCTATGGCCCCCTCTCATGGACGATCGACTATCGCCATGATGCTCAGATCCAAAACATCCAAGCAGAAATCATAGGGGAATGTCCCGAGAAACGAACAGCTCGTATCCAGATCACTGCGCAAGGCGTAGAACCTCTACTCTATGTCTGGACATGGAATGATGGCCGCCGAGATACGACTACTCAGCCCGTAGTAGAGCGAGAGTATAGCCAGTTAGAAGGGGGCAACTTCACTGTCAAAGTAGAAGTAACCAGCGGCGGAAACTGCCTCGTGGATGCCCAGACCGGGTTTTCTATCCCTGTATGCAGTGGTCTTATCATCCCAGCCGTTATCACCCCGAATGGCGACGGCATCAACGACGTGTGGAATATCCAAGCCTTGGGCTTCCAGAGCTACACTATTAGAGTGTATGACCGCTGGGGTAAAGAAGTCTGGACTAATAACGGGGATCCTACGAAGCTCTGGAATGGTACTGATAAGAATGGCCAAGCTGTAATAGAAGGTACCTATACCTTCATCTTCGTAGGGACCGAGGGGAATGGTAGGCAAATAACCCGTACAGGTACGATTACGGTATTGCGATAAAGCCGTAGAGCTACTTGGGTATCGGCGGCGAGCCTTCGGCTCGCCGCCGAACTTGCTTGAAAAAGCAGATTACCTTTGCATACACTATCGCCTCCCCTCAGAGAAAAGAACTGAAAATCCTGTATTGGCAGTACTTTTTCACCCCCCCTGGCGGATGGGGCAATCGCCGCAGTTATGACTTTGCGCGGTATTGGCGAGCTGCTGGTCATGAAGTGTGGATCCTGGCAGGCGGAACTTACTTCCCTCAGAGCTATTTGAGCAAGAGCCGAGCTTTTCGAACGGCTGATGGCGTACCGATTGTCTGGCTTCCTACGCCCTATCATCAGCGCCAGAAAACCTTCGGACGGCTATGGTCATTCCTTCGCTTCACCGCATGGAGCTTATACATTTTGTGGCGATTGAGAGCCCGAAATCTATACCTGATTGCAACACTGCCCCCGCCTTTCCTTCCTATTGCTGGAGCCCTCGAACGACTCCTCACCGGCAGACGCTTCAGTGTGGAAGTTTTTGATGCTTGGCCGCAAGTGCTTTCTGCTAAACTTCCTCCGCTCCTGTATGCACCATTATCCATGCTGATGCGATGGAGTTTTAGGCAGGCAGACTACCTTTTCGCCTTGTCTCCAGATATTCGTGCTTACCTCCCCTCAAAGGTCCGAGTACTCGTCAGTTATAATGGCACCCATACTGAGCTTTTCCGCCGTCGAAAACGCCCCTCTTTCTTGCCCTTTCGAGTGATATATGCAGGGACTATAGGCTGGGTAAATCACCTCAGCTTCCTCATCGAAGTGGCCAAAGCGCTTAGAAATTATCCTGCCATAGAGTTTTGGATACTAGGGGATGGGGCTGAAAAGCCGAAGGTTATAGAGCTGGCTCGGGGGCTTGCTTCTGTGAGGTTTTTCGAGCCTGTGCCCGTGGAGGAGGTTCCATACTGGCTCTCTGAATGCCATATAGGGGTCTCACTGGTGCGTCCCATTCCGATTTTATTCAGCAATAGTGCAAATAAGTTTTATGACTATTTAGCTAACGGCTTGGTAGTCGGAGTCAACTATGGCGGCTGGCAGGCAGAAGTAATTAGATCTATCCGATGCGGATTTTCTGCGCCGTCTGTGTACAGCTTTGCCGCAGGGATACTTCGGTACTACGGGGATAGAGCCGCATGGGAAAGAGCGGCGGAACGGGCGCGCCTATGGGCGGTCGCTCATTATGACAGAAGGCGACTGAGCGAGGAGATTAGCGCATTGCTGAAGGAAGAAGAGAAGGCTTGAACTAAGGTAAGGTTGTAAGAACAGGATGGAGAGCACTCTGAGCCTTTGCTGAGTGGCTTGGGTAAAGGTGAAAAACAGTGGGGGGGCGGCGCCGAAGGCGCCGCCCCCCCACCCAACCCTATTCAGCTCACTCCACGATAAGCAGCCGCACCACCCCGGAATACCCCCCCCCACTTATCAGAAGTTGATAAGTTCCCGTAGGAAGCCTTAGCCGAAGCTGCTTAGAGGAGCCCTCCATGCGCTCCGCTAAGAGCAGTTTTCCAGACACATCGGCTACCTTTATATCGTACATGCCCTCCGTGGGGGCTACTACTGTAATCTCCCCAGTAGATGGATTAGGATAAACTCTAAATCCATCTGCGATACCTTTATGTATAGAGGTCGCAGCTCTTACAGACACATTCAACGTATCCATCACGACGCAGTGACCATTGTCGGAAAGCAGCCGTACTATGTAGCTGCCTGCTGTCTGGAATGTATAGCTGAAGGTACTCCCACTTCCACTTGTGAGAAGAGTGCTACCGCTATACACTTGCCAGGTGTAAGTATTCCCAGCACTTGGTGCATGCACAGAGATAGTAACGCTACTATCTTCTGGAAGATCAACGGTGCTTCCATTTGCATGCGGTCCCTGCCCATTTACCAGGAAAGCGTTCCGAGGACGCTGATAAACAGTTATAGTAGCAGAGAATTTCCCCCTCGTAATCCCAGAAAAACCTTCCACTATCAGCAGAAACTCATCCCCTGCTCGGAGAGGCATCGTATCCCGCCTAAAAGAGAATATCCTAAACATAGGGGGGGTCATACTCCAATCTATCGGGCCGATTGTGAAAGATCCCGATGCCCCGTAAGCAAATATAGAAGAGAGGTATACCGGATCTATTGGAGGAGTGCCACCAGAAGCTGTACAGGGCGGCACCATGCCATCATGGTCGTCATTTACAATGGTGTCTTCTTCTGTTTGATTGAGTAAATGAATACGAGTGTCGTAGTCGGTATTTGCAGAACAGGTAGTAATGCGAATAGAATCTGCACAGACAGGCAAGTTAAACTTATAAAACAGATCAAGCGCTGACGAGGCAAATGACGCACTTGAATATTCGTTTGAGATCCCCAATGTATCCGTATTGCCTAAGACCACAGCAGACCAGACGTTATTGCCTTGATTCACCAGAGTGATTGGAATCGCATTCGCTGCTCGATTACCATCCGCATCTTGTACGGTAAATGTAATGACGTTAGAAGTAGCAGGGGAAGCGTTGCACCCGGCATACGGCGTTACCAGAAGTCTGACTTCATATTGTCCCATAGCTGCTGTAGTACGTGGAATATTGACGGTGTAGGGAAAAGTAGGATTTGTAGCGATAGTAGTCCAGTTATTAGTCCCTGCCCGAGAGACCTGCAAATGTACATCCCCATTAGATGGAGGGGGATTGGAGGAGCTCAAAGCGATTTGATAGCTTCCTCCAATCAGAAGGGGAGTCGCACAGGCCGTACATGCGATAGTACCTCCAACAGGGGCAGGAGGAGTGACGATAGAGAGGTTCGTAGTCCTCGTTATGCTGTAAGAGGCGCACCACCCCGAGCCAGGAAAAATAGCTTCAACTGTTACAGGAACATTGCTGCCAGCGGCATAGGAAGTAAGATCTACGTTGCAGGAGGGCCCTGTGCACCCACTGATAGTATTGCCCCCTACATTCCACTGAAATGTGGTACCTGTGGGATACGAAGAAGAATCTGCCACATATAGCAGTACAGAAGTAGCAGGACAAGCCTGTGTTACGGCCAACCTCGGCGGTTTGCCTCTGTAGCCAGTAATCTTCAATTCAAAGTTGCCATTTGCAGAGGCATTATATCCCTCTACAACAATGTATAGCTGATCCCCATCGGCTAACCTAATTGTATCCCGTTGTAAAGTCATGAGGACGTATACGGGCGGATTAGCCGACCAATCCACTGGACCTATCGGATACGAGTTTGCTCCATTAATGCCTATGATGGTTGATAGCCATGCAGGTGAAACCGCAGAGTTACCTGATTGGGGGCACTGACCAGGGAGTCCGTGGTCATCATTGGATATAGTATCCTGAGCGGTGTGATTTATTAAGTGGATATAGGTATCGTAGCTCGTGTTTGGAGAGCAGGTAGTTATCTTTATAGAGTCTAAACAAACTGGCAGGGTCAGAGTGTAAAACAAATCTTTGGCACGAGTTCCCGTGCTTGCGCCTGTCGCAGGATTGAAATTGTCTGTGATGCCGGCAGTATTGGTATTACCTGTGACCGTGGCAGTCCAGGTACCATCCCCATTATCCGTGAGGGTAATAGGTATGGCATTTGCGGCTGTATTCCCAGCAGGCTGCGCTAATAGCCCCCCTATGAGGACTAACAATCCTGTACCATAAATCATCCGCATCGTCATATTTCGACAAATATACGCTTTGAATCTGAAAGGGACGAAGTCGTTGATAGTAACCTCAGAGCAAATGAGATTACTTTTGCATACCTTGAAGGAAAGCAATCTGTGTAATAACCCTCTGCGAAATAGAATACCCACATTCCTCGGGATGGTTTTGTCAATATTAGCTTATGCGGGCGGATGTGCTTCTATTCACCCTCCCGATGGGGGCCCCCCAGACTATGCCCCTCCCTCTCTTCGTCGAGCTAAGCTTGCACGAAATGGACGGTACTTATACCTGCGATGGAATGAATACTTATCGCCTGCCTCTCAACTTGAACATATAGGCCTCTGGTCTAATCCGCCCCTGCCCATGCGCTTTTCTCTGCGAGGAAAAGTCATCCGAGTCAGGATAGACAGTCTTCCTTCCGATAAACGGTGCATTTTCCTATGGGGTGGGCCTGGTATCAAGGACTTTACCGAAGGCAATTCCTTGCCTCCGAGGGTTTTATGGAGCACCTGCCCTCAGGAAACTCTTTTCGTCGGTATACCTCTCGTAGGTAGCAAAGAAAGCGACCTCATAATCGGCGAACTCAGACGACATGAAGAGATCTACCGATTTGTGGCATGGGATCGTGTTTTGTATATAGGCTCCCTCCCCCCTGGCACCTATGCTGGATGGGCATGGGAGGAGAAAAATCCAGACGGCCGATGGAGTATAGAAGAACGGGTCTGGCTCCCTTGGGGAGATATAGAGATACCTGCCTCTGATAGCCTTCTACCAGATACGACTCTATCAGGGTGGGATGCGCTTGACCTACTCACGCGCAAGTTTTTACCTGCATGGCATCCCTGGCAGGTGGATACTATGCCTCCCGCTCCTCCCCGCATACAGCTTCCTGATTCAGAAAGAGCCATCTTGCACTACCCAGAACCAGTTTTTGCCTCAGGAATGGAGGCCTTCCCCCTATCAGAAAAAGTTCTCCTCATCCCTCGATACAGCAAGATGAGAGTAGCAGACTCATTAGGGCTTCAGCATACTTTGGAGCTCGGAGAAAGTCAGATAGATACCCAGACGTATAGGCCGTCGATATTTTGGCACGCTCAAGCTAACGCCAGAACGCCTTACCTCCATTTGAGGTGGGCAGACTCGCTTTTCACACCAGATACCTTTTGGATTGGTAGGAAGCGGGACTCTCTATTTATCGCCCGAGCCAGCTTCATAGGAAGGGAAATCTGGTTAGAACCGCTGCCTACAAATGGTGAGGTAGAAACCCTATTTTACTCTCCGAGAGGAGACACGCTGAGAGTCAGACTTCCTGCGCGCAAGCATAAGGTGATCCTCCCTGCTGATAGTGCTGTCAAAAAGTGGCGAGTATACCTTCCCCCTCTTCATGACAGTGGTCCTTACATAGAATCGCAGCCAAGTGATACCCTATGGCTGCCGGCTGGCGCCTACGAGGCTATCGGACTACCAGAAGTAGGGGGGGTCTGGCAGCCCGTGAAAATGCAGGGAAATATCCCTACACCCGCCACCCTACCAGTCGTCACTCGCTATTCCTTGCGAGTGGGGGTACCTCACGAAGAAAACCAGTAAAATAGCTCAACGAACTTTCCGAATATCGGAAATCGTTTTCCTACTACTATGTGGCGCTACATAGTCCCCCTTCTGGGTACCAGCGTAGTCCAAGCTCAGATTGGAAAAGAGGTTCCCCCTACCCTCGCCGCGCCAGATGAGAATGGTAAGCTTATCACTTTTCATACCTTGCGGGGTAAATGGATAGTTCTATTTTTCTACCCCCATGACGATACGCCAGGCTGTACCCGTCAAGCCAAAGAGTTTTCTCAGTTACATTCTGAGTTTCTTAGACTAAATGCGGAAGTCTATGGGGTCAGTACTCAGAATGCAGAAAGTCACAAAGCCTTTAAGAAAAAGCACAGGTTGACTATTCCTCTACTCGTTGATGAGGAAGGAAAAGTATCAGAGTTTTTCGGAGTGAAGCGGTTCATGGGCATGTGTAGCCGGGATGTAGTAGTGATAAATCCTCAAGGCCAGGTAGCCCTTTTTAGACAAGGCGTATCTCCCGAAACCAGCGCTTCGGAGGTACTCAGCTGGCTGCGAACCGCTACCAGCTCCTCTTCCAAGCAAAGGTAAACGAGCTAATCTACTAAGCCAAAAGGCAAAGTTGATTAGAATATGTTTCTGACACCATCAGAATATGCTAATTTTGCTCTCAGATGCTTATAGTAGCGCGCCT
>JBCNVG010000028.1:0-91761 GCA_039630325.1 Bacteroidia bacterium | reverse complement strand
TTTGAGCGACGCTGGATGAGCATCCATCCTATGCTGCCAGCGACCATCATCCAAGCTAATATAGAGCCAATCAGGGAGAGCTGGCGGCCTTGATGATGGACACGGCTCTCACACACAAGCTTGACCGTACTTTCGCCAGCTGGTACCACTACGCCTCTGAGAACGAAGTTAACCGGGATGATGGGCACTGGCTGATTATTCACAGTGGCTATCCAGTCCTTCGGATAATACACTTCACTCATGACTAAGAGACGCGGCTGATGAGCCCGAACTTTGTACTCCAGCTCATAAGCATTTCGTCTGAGGCAAATTACGGTCTCACTGCTATCCAACGGATTGTCAGCAGGCTGCGGTGACACTTTTTCCCAATCTTTTTGAGCCACCAAAGCGACGCGGTGAACGGGGTATCGCCCGATGCTGTCCAAAGTTTGGTCTACCCTCGGGAAAACTTTCACCCTTTCAACCAGCCAAGCCAAAGGTAATGTATCGCGCGCTCGATAGATAACTACATCGTCAGCTGCTTTGGTCAAGCTGTCATAGGTAGAGGGGACGGCGGTTCCAGGGCGGGTAGTGATATACTTGATGCCCATCATTTTAAGGGCCTCTGGCTCTAAGCGGCTCAGGTGCGCTTCTATGAACTGCTGATATCTCTTGAGCTTGGCTGGGTGGTAGCCTCCTGCATCCTCGAAATACACAGCTGGCCGAGCATCTGTGAAAGGATTAGTATGAAGGGGCAGGATGCGATAATCGCTCGTATCCGCCCGTAGAATAACCTCTTCATGAGGTGCCAAAGGAGGGGGAATCTGCACCTCCCGATTCCTTATGTAAGTTTCGCGTTTGGGAAAGTAAGAAGCATTTACAAGCCAACCGTCAGCGGTGATCAATGCGACGAGCAGCCCACCAGCTAAACTCTCTGTTAGCCGTCGCAAAGAGAATAGAAGTAAGATACCCCCTGCAACCATTATCCATAAGGTGCTGCGCAAAGCGGATCGTTGAGCCAAGGTAATTCGATCTTCCCGGAGAGCATCCATAAACCATTCAGGTAACTGAGCCTGGGTTCGGAGAGTGGCATCGTTTGGCCCTTCGAAGCTGAACCCTAACGCTCCACCTATCCCTACCAGCAGAATGATACCTGCGCTAATGCCTACAGCCGTGAGGAGATTGGCTCGTTTAGGGGACTCTAAAAAACGCTGGAGGCCTCGCATGCCGAGCCATGGCAGCAGAATCCCTATGGTCACTAACCAGGTAGAAGGAGCTCGAAACTTATTGTAAAAAGGTAGATATTCCAGCACCCAATCGGTGATTTTATAGGTAGTTTCGGGGCTATCATCTATTAGGCTGATAAGGCCCCATCCTCCTATGAAGGTGAGGGCAGCGGCGGCTGATTTCATCCAGAGTTTTTGAGGGAGACGGGCCATATAGGAGGCAGCTATGGGCAGCAGAAGTAGGAGTATGGTGGCCCCAATGCTGTATCCATAGGCGCCCAGCGCCAGGAGGAGGATAATCCATCCCATGTAAGCCAATACCCAATCCGTAGGCTGCATGCCATAGGTCCAGCCCAAGATGAGTAGGAAGAAGGCGATAGCACTTACATAGAAAGATCCTGCGGAAAATGGCGATCCGCCCCAATAGGTCGGTACAGCTCGAAGAATGCTGATGTCGCCTATCCCGTGGGATTGTAGAGCTTCAGCAAGGGCGGATTGGCGACCCAGACGACCCCACAAGTCCTCTTGTGAAGTTCCTCCTACAAAATCAGGAATAATCAGAGTCCATAGTTCGGCTCTACTAGCAGAGTAGTTTTGAGCATACTCCTTGTCTAATCCTGAACGCAGGGAGGGATCTTTTTCTGCGTCGCGTTCTAGCTCGCTCCCGCCTCGGATAGAGTAGCGACCGTACTCATAGAAAGGAAGTAGAGCGCTAAGCTGAGAAAGGCTTCCTACCGCTGCGCAGGCTGTGGTGATGCCTGCCCCTATTAGAAAAGCTTTCCAGCGGCGAGTTTGCCAAGATTCCCACCCCCATAGCAGTCCATAACCCCCAATAACTGCAAGGGCATAATAGGCCATTTGGGGGTGATTCCCCCCTGCCATTCCAGCCCACCCTAATAAAGAAAGGAGGATACCCCATGCCCACGAACCCCGTCGCAAGAGGACCATTCCTGATAGCACATAAGGCACAGAGAAGAGCACATTACTTTTCCCCCAGTGGGTAGCGATGATCATATTGGAGTAGTAGCTCGTGAGAACGAAACCCAAAGCCCCTGCCAGCGCCCATACCCACCTCAATCCTATGAGCTGTAAGAAAATAAAGAATCCTAAGCCCCCTACGAAGAAGGCAGACGGTCCATACTGACGAAAGATTTTTCCTGCGATGTTCATTGGCGCTAAGAAGTAAATGCCTTCGGGGACATGATATATGAGATAGGCAGGCATTCCTCCGAAAAGGTGGGGCGCCCAGAATGCCAGCCTTCCAGTCTCTCGATATAACTGAATGAGCGGATAGTTCATGTATTCCAACTGGGTCTGGTCAGAAGCTCTGAAGCGGTAGCCTTGATAAACTGGCAGAAAGTACAGCACACTGAATATAGCCAGGATAGCCACGGGAAGGGCGATTCTAAGGAGGGATTGTTTGGGCATCGCCGTCAAAGTTATCCATATTTGCAGGGTGGAGCTTAGTAGGGAGTTGGAGGAAATCATTCGTTTGCGTTGGAAGCTTTCCAAGCCCGTTCGAAGTTTATTGGTGGGGCCGTATCGGTCTGCTTTTCGGGGAGAGGGGATAGAGTTTGCAGATGCGCGACCTTATGAAATAGGAGATGATTGGCGGCGCATACATTGGAGCCTGACGGCCCGGAAAAATCAGCCTTATCTCCGACTTGGTCAGGAGGAGCGTGACCTTACCTGCATAATAGCCATAGATCGCAGTCCCTCCATGCAGATTTCGCAAGAAAAGCAGCGAGTTACCCTTGCTGCGGTGATTTCTCTGGCGCTATCTGCTCTATTGAATGGGGATCGTGTGCAGTGGGTCGGTTTTGGGGCTCAGGTAGAATGCTTTTACCCGGCTCGTAAAGGAGAAAAGTTTATTTGGGGTGCCCTTTCTCACCTTTGGGCGCAGCGCTTTGAGCATAAACGCTCATATCTCTCGCCTTTGCTTCACTGGGTGGCTTCCGTTCATAAGCGGAGAGCGTTTCTTGTGATAGTATCTGACTTATTTTTTCATGATAAAGAGGCATGGCAACTTCTGCGTGCTGTGGCTCACAGGCATTTCGTACTAATAGCAGGGGTCCGCGGCGTTCAGGAAGCCTACACTCCGGCATGGGGTTACCTTCCGGTATGCGATGTAGAGACGGGGAAAGTGGCTATTCACCAAAACGACTCAGCCCCTCCTGTGTCGCCTACGAGGGGGCTCCGAGTGGCTTACCTCTCTGCTGAGCATGACATCCTCCCTGCTTTGGGGCGGGCTTTGCTTTTACCCTTGTAATAACTCAGAACTCTGTACCTTTGCGCCAAACATTACGCATATGGCTAATGTTGAAGAACGCGTGAAGAATATCATCATCAGTAAGTTGGGCGTAGAACCTGAAAAAGTTACGCGAGAAGCTACCTTTACGAATGATCTCGGTGCCGACTCTCTGGACACGGTAGAGCTGATTATGGAGTTTGAGAAAGAGTTCGGGATCTCTATTCCTGACGAGGTGGCCGAGAAAATAGAGACGGTGGGAGACGCCATTAAGTACATAGAAGAACATGCCAGTGCTTGATGCGGCGTGTCGTTGTTACAGGGTTGGGGGCTCTCACCCCCATAGGGCATAATGTATTGACATACTGGGAGAACCTTTTAAAGGGGACGAGCGGAGCGGATTATATTACAAAGTTTAACGCAGAAAAATTTCGGACCCGCTTCGCTTGCGAGCTGAAAGGCTTTGATCCTGCCCAGTATATTGATCGCCGGGAAGCTCGCAAAATGGATGCTTTTACTCAATATGCTATTGTGGCCGCGGATGAGGCTATCCAAGATGCTGGATTGTCTCAAGCTTCTATTGACAAGGATACGGTAGGGGTGGTTTTGGCTTCTGGAATAGGAGGGCTTCATACATTCATCGAAGAGATGAGGGGGTACGTGCCTGGTAGTCCGCCTCGGTTTAATCCCTTTTTTATTCCAAGGATGATCATTGATATTGCTGCGGGGCACATTTCCATCAAGTATGGGTATCGCGGCCCTAACTATGCTACGGTCTCTGCTTGTGCCTCTTCCGCTAATGCCATTGCAGATGGTTTCCTATTGATTCAAGCGGGGTTAGCTGAGGTGATGATAGTGGGAGGGAGTGAAGCGGCCATTAATGAGGCAGGCATTGGGGGATTCAATGCCATGCGTGCCCTTTCTGAGCGAAACGATGATCCGAAGACGGCGAGCCGTCCGTTTGATAAAGATAGAGACGGTTTCGTTTTGGGTGAAGGGGCGGCTGTACTGGTGTTAGAATCCTTAGAACATGCACAGAAGCGTGGGGCTCGTATATATGCTGAAGTGGCGGGGATTGGGCTGGCAGGCGATGCCTACCACATTACAGCTCCCTGTGCTAAAGGCGCTGCCCTTGTCATGCGACGTGCCTTGGCTTCTGCCCGAATCGCTCCCGAAGAGGTGGATTACATTAATGTACATGGTACCTCCACGCCATTGGGAGATATTTCGGAGACCGAGGCCATAAAGGCGGTTTTTGGTGAGCATGCTTACAAGCTCAACATCAGTTCCACTAAATCAATGATAGGACATCTTCTGGGGGCTGCGGGTGCAGTTGAGGCGGTGGCTACCGTTCTTTCGGTGTATCATCAAACCATTCATCCCACTATCAATCATTTTACGGATGACCCAGAGTGTGATCTGAACTACACCTTCCATCATCCCGTGCAGCGAGAAGTGCGTTATGCTATAAGTAACAGTTTTGGGTTCGGTGGGCATAATGCATCAATAGTGTTCAAGCGTTATGAAGAATGAAACTATGGTGGAGAAGGCTTTTCGGGCCAGAGTCTCAGGAATATGCGCAGTACCGGTTGCTCGTTGGGAGGTGGCCGCGTGATTTAGCGTGGTATAAGGCCGCTTTTACTTTCCCTGCTTCCCCCCAATCTCGTGAAGCTTACCTTCTTTATTCCTATGAGCGGCTTGAGTTTTTGGGAGATGCGATACTCCAGCTGATAGTTACAGACTATATCTTTCGGCATTATCCACATTTTGATGAGGGAGAAATGACGGAGCTGCGCGCTAAAGTCGTAAATACAGAGTTTTTAGTGGAGATTGCCCAAAGATTGTCGCTTTCTAAGCTGATTCGTACGGAGGCTTCTGCTCTCCCTAAGCGACAGGATTATTTGGCTGACATGGTAGAGGCTCTGATCGGGGCGGTTTACATGGATTTAGGGTATGAAGCTGCCCGACAGTTTATCTTAAAGCGCATATTCCCCTTCATCAATTGGAGCCAAGTAGAGGCGACCGAGTTTAATTACAAAGGCAAGTTTTTGGAGCTTGTTCAACAGCGGCAGCTTGGACAAGTGGAGTTTGTAGTTCAAGAGCGGCGGCGAACCGCTCGAGGGGAAGTATTCATTGTTCATGTGCGTCTCAATGGCAAGGAGATCAGTACAGGCACAGGGTTACGTAAAAAAGAAGCTGAGCAAGCGGCTGCTCGCGCAGCCCTTAAGCTCCTAAGCGAATAAGGTTTCATCCTTCACCTATGCATAAACGGCGTCAGATTGAGTATGAAGAGCTCCTTGTAGAAAAACTGGGGGCGGAGGACAGGCAGCTCATCCTCTCTGCTCAAGAGGCAGCTAAAGCGGCCTATGCGCCTTACTCAGGGTTTCCCGTGGGAGTAGCGGTACGCCTTCGGGACGGGGGTATCTTAGTAGCTAATAATCAAGAAAATGCGGCATATCCCAGTGGCCTTTGTGCGGAGCGGGTGCTCCTTTTCTATTTAGGTAGTCAATCCCTTATTTCTGAGGTGGATACCCTCGCCGTATATGCCCCCCAGGCTAATATGCCCATTATGCCCTGTGGAGCCTGTCGTCAGGTCATATATGAATACGAACGGGTAAGTGCTGGTTCCTGGAAATTCCTTTTTGCGGGGGCCTGCCCCTTTGTTTATCGTTTCATCGGAGCGGAAAATCTCTTACCTTTTCCCTTTGTATGGAAACCCTTCTAACCCAGTCGGTGAACGACGCGGTGTCCTTTCTCATGCAAGGGGAAGTGATAGCCGTACCTACAGAAACGGTCTACGGCCTTGCGGCGAATGCGCTTGATCCAGTAGCTGTAGGAAAGATTTTTCAGCTCAAAAATCGTCCCAAAGAAGATCCCCTTATCGTGCATGTATGGAGTATAGATTCCCTTGAGTCGCTTGAAATAGAGCCGCCCTTGTGGGCTGAAAGACTTATGCGGCTTTTCTGGCCAGGGCCTTTGACCATCCTTTTACCTAAAGGGCCAGTTATACCAGACATTGTTACTGCGGGATTGCCCAGAGTGGCTCTTCGAGCGCCTGCTCATCCTCTTATGAGGGAGCTTCTGCAAGCCTTGCCGTTTCCGCTGGCTGCTCCCAGCGCTAATCCTTTCGGCTTTACCAGTCCTACTACGGCAGCGCATGTAATGACTTACTTTCGGGGGCGCATCCCCCTTATTTTAGATGGGGGGCCCTGTGCTGTCGGTATAGAATCTACTATTATCGGAGAGGAGAATGGACGGTTTGTTCTGTATCGGCCAGGGGCTATTCCGGCCGAGGCCCTTGAAGAGGCGTTGGGACAGAAACTTTTCCCGAAATCAAGTGTAGGGGCGGGTGCCTCTTTTTCTATTCAGACGCCGGGTCAGTATATGCGACATTACGCTCCGCGGAAGCCTTTGTTATACGGATGGCATCGGGTCCCCATTGAATCTAAAGCTTCGCTTATCTTCTATGCAGCAACGGATTATGGAGAGCATCCTCATATCCATGTACTTTCTCCAATGGGGGATTCTCAGGAAGCGGCTTATCGTTTATATGCGATCCTACATCAAGCCGATGCAGAACCTTCGGAGTACATTTTAGTCCAGCGCATTCCTGCACAAGATGGACTGGGAGTGGCGCTTCACGATCGTCTGCGCAGAGCGAGTGCTCGTGCCCTTTTTACTATCGGTCATAGTAATCATGCTTGGACGGATTTTCTTGCGCTTTTGAAGCGCTATGAAATAGAGGTGCTATTAGATATTCGCAAGCAGCCCTATTCTAAGTACTCTCCCCATTTTTCTCAAGCTATCATGCAGAAAGCTCTCCATGAAGCGGGTATCATTTATGAGTGGCAGCCCAACCCTAAACGTTTACATTTGGCCATAGAGCGATTGAATATTGAGCATCGGCATATTGCCTTGCTCTGTGCAGAAGGGGAGCCTCATCGCTGCCATCGTTATCGTCTTTCCGATGAACTTACCGAACGGGGCTTTGTAGTATTTCATATTATGCCAGAGGGGCGTTTAGAGCTTCATCGAGCGCCGATCTCCTTACCCTTGGGGGAAAAAGCTTGAAAGCTTGTAAGCCATTCATCCACATAGGGCTGTACCTCGCGCCGATGGGTAATGATTAACCAGGTGGCTTGATTATAATGCCGCCGAAGTTGTATAAGAATCTCGTTTATCTTTTCTGTATCTAAGGGCGCGAAGGTCTCATCCATGATGAGGGCACGGGGACGACGCAGAAGTCCCATCGCCAGCGCTAATCGTTGTCTCTGCCCCCCTGAGACTTGCTGTCCCCATACCCCTATATCTGTCCAAAGGCCCTGGGGGAGGGTATTGATCTCCTCAGCTAATCCTGTCCATTCCAGCACCTGCCACAGCTCTCGGAAAGTCGCCTCTGGTTTAATCATTCTCAGGTTTTCTACTATAGTGCCACTCAGTAGCACGGGCTGTTGAGGGACATAGACGATATTCTGGCGTAGGAGGGCACGAGGCAGACCTGCCAAGGGAACGCTCCCAAAGTATATTTGCCCTTCCTTCGGGTCTATTTGTCTAGCTAAGAGACGAGCTAAAGTTGTTTTGCCTGTGCCCATAGGAAGGGATAGAGCGACTTTGGCGCCAGAGGGCAGGTGTCCGTGTAAGTCTCTAAAAAGCCAAAGACCTTCCTTATAGAAGTGCCCCAAGCGTTCCCATCGCCAGCCTGCGTCTGACGGATTGACTATGGAGACTCGGGGGAAGGTTAGCTGCGGTTCTATGCTCTGTAGGGTAAGGAGCCTTTCCGCGCTGGCGCGGGCTTGCTGAACCAAGCTAATCAGCCATCCTAAGGCTCCC
Source organism: Bacteroidia bacterium (assembly GCA_039630325.1). Taxonomy (GTDB): domain Bacteria; phylum Bacteroidota; class Bacteroidia; order SpSt-205; family SpSt-205; genus SpSt-205. The sequence goes on along the minus strand of JBCNVG010000028.1, from coordinate 83,478 downwards.
AAAGGAAACATAAGCTGCAAGAGGTACATACTGAACGCGCTTACCGTACCCAGCGTGATTTCTCCTCGTATGACAGCTAACCCTCCATAAATCATTACTGCCGTCAGGCTCAGGCCGACAAATAGAGTCGTCAGGGGTTGGATGTAGCCTTCTACGCTGGCGACAGCGAGACTGGTGTCCATGTGGTGATTGATGCGCTTGTCCCATTCCTTGGTAAGGGCATAAGGTCTGGCGATGGCCCGCAGAGGACGCAAATACGGGTATATCTGCTGGATAAATGCACTCATGTGGGCAAATGCTGCTTGCTGTTTATGTCCTAAACGAAGGGCTTTCTGACGTAAGAAATAACTTAGGGGCAAAAGAAGTACCAATGGTCCTAAGCTAAAAAGGGCCAATTTCGGGTGAGTAGCAACCATGAAACTTGCAGTAAATACCACTAGAAATAGCACCTGTAAGCCATACAGAATTACAGGCCCTGTAAAGTTCCGCAAACGATTCAAGTCTTCTGTGAAGTAGGTCATCAGCTCACCGATAGGGTAGGGATGCAGCGTGCTCAAATCCCATGATAGAAGCTTTTCAACGAGGAAAGCCCGATGATCGCGCTCTACCCGACGACTTACTACTACGAGGGTCAGGCGCATAGCTACCATCAGGAGGGCGCGAGCCAGAGAAAGGACCCACAGTCCCCCTAAATAGCCCCCAACTATCCATAGAACCTCCCCAATAGAAGTGCTTCCAGAGACCTGGGTAAGGGTGTCTATCACCTTCCCCGTAGCCCAACCTGGCAAGAGCGCCAGAGCATTTACAGCTGCAACGGTCGCAACGCCAACCAGAAATAATCCAATATAGCGTCTATAAAATGGAAATAGTAGCCTTATCAGGGCCCGCATAAAGCTATCCCCTGCGATTTAGAGGCTGTCGTCCTAAGTATACTAAGCTCCAATATGCATCACAACCAGAGCCCCCCACGAGCTGAAGCTCATCTAATCGGACAAATCCATCTGGGTCTGGCTCTTTACTAATGTGAACTTTCTCTACGGCGAAAATGATTAAACGCGTCTGATTTATCGCTAAGAGATGCTCTTCTACAAATCGTAGTCGTGCTTTTAGAGGACTCTCGGCAATATACGGTAGATCTTCATTTTCCTCCCATTGGGGAGTCAATCCGCAATGGCCTATTTCGCTTTCTCCATAGGGAAGTTTGATGTGGGTAGCATGAGCCCGTTCATAAAAGTCTGATGAGACCGCATTCATCGTCGCGAAAGGATAGTGCATGAGATTTTCGTAAGTATGGCGGGGGACTGTAGTTGGTCTGAGTAAAAACCCCACATACGGCGGAGATGAGCCAATGTGGAGACCAGAGTTGAATATGGCTGCGTTGTAGGTTCCATTTAGATTGCGAGTAACGAGAAGGTGAAGATTTTTGGGGCCTATTAGACAGTTGATAAAGTTGATACGCCACGAGCGGTCGGCCTGGATGATACTTTCGTAGCTATAAGTGGGCATTTTGGCTCTATTTAGAACAAAACTCGGGATAATCCAGCGGATATAACCGGTGAGTGATAGGGCTTAGGCTTAATCTGAACCTCACGGGAGCTGCTATCCAACCTACGGAAAGTCCTCCCTTTTCAATAAGCTGTGAGTACAATCGGCTAATCCTACAAGCCTACTAACCTCAGGAAAGTATCGCGGGTCTCATTCCTTTGAAATCTGCCCCTAAATGCGTACGTCAGGGTGCGACTGGCTTCATCCTGTATGCCGCGCATGGAGACGCAGTAATGCTTGGCATCGATGATGACAGCCACATCGGGCGTATCTAAGTGCGTCTCTAAAAAATCAGCTATTTGCTGAGTCATGCGCTCCTGAACTTGGGGGCGCCGTGCAAAGTAGTCCACAATCCGGTTTAGCTTAGACAAGCCTACCACATAGGCTCTCGGGATATAGGCAACATGAGCGACTCCAATGATGGGGACGAAATGATGCTCACACACAGACCGCACACGAATTTCCTTTTCTACAACCATTTGGTCATATCCATACGTATTGGGGAAAAGCCGAATGGTAGGGGCATGCGCTGGGTTCAAGCCGATAAATAGTTCATGTAGGTACATTTTAGCTACTCGCTTTGGCGTATCGCGTAGGCTCGGATCGCTTAGGTCCAGACCGAGAAGTCGCATGATTTCAGCGAAATGGTAAGCTATTTGGGCCTCCTTGTCTGGGAGAGAGACGGTAGTTTCATTTTCCTCTGAGCTGCAAAGACTGCAGCTGTGCACCAACTCGTGTCCGTTAGTGTATTCAGACTTTTTGTCCATAGTAAATAAAACAATTTCTCGGGGTTTCCCATAAACGCAGCTCTACCAGAGAGACTCCCTTTGGCAAGAGTGGCTCTATCTGCTCCCAAATAGCTACGATTAGATTTTCTGAAGAGGGTATGCGCCCCGATAGAAATGTTACATCGGTATTGAGGTGGCGGTGATCCAAATGTTTGATGACGTTTTCTTCGATCAGACGACGCAAATGTCCAATATCTATGACATAGCCTGTCTCAGGGTTGGGCGTACCTGCGACCACTACTTCAAGTTCATAGTTGTGTCCATGGCCGTTGGGATTGCTACAGGGGCCGAAGATCTCTGCGTTTTTCTCGTCCGACCAGGCGGGGTTGTATACCCGATGAGAGGCAGAGAAATAAAAACGCCTACTAATGTACACGAGGGGCATGCCCGAAGCTTGACTCAGAGTTTGGGCTTGTGCCATGCGAGGAGAAGTAATAGCCATACGACAGAGAGGTTGACCGATAACCAAACAAAAATGATAGCCCACTGATGAGCCAGCTGCATTCCTATATCTCCAAGAGTAGGGAGGCGGGTAGGCAGGTATAAAAGTTTGTGGCCTTCACCAGTTAGCTCCAGAGTACCCCAGAGCAATAAGGTTAGGCTCAATATGGCTGAGGAGCGATGCATGCGTTTGAAGGGCTGCGCAAATGGGATGTCTAACGCAAGCCATGCCCAGATCAGAAGAATGCCAGCAGCGTACACGGTCCATTGTAGCGCCCAGAGATAAAGGGCATGGCGCCAGCCGTACCATAGCCCTAGCCCTAGCAGGACGATAAATGCTCCGCTCAGGCCTCCCGCTATTGTCCTACGACTGAGAAGGTATAGGAGGGCGCTCGCCAAAGTGCAAAACCAAATCAGCTCTATCGTCAGTAGCGTAAGCATAGACTGGCTCCATAGTGATACATTCCGTTGGACACACTATCGTACACAGGCCGCAAAAACAGCATAAAGCATGATCTATATCAAATCGAGGCAAATGAAACTTTCTCGGCGCTCCAGAAGAAGTGTACCCCAGGAGGGTCTGAGCCTTCTGCTTTTCTATGGTGATACAGTTCACAGGACAAACCCTCGCACACAAATCGCAGCCAATGCAGTCTTCTATCGCCACATGTAAGCGATAATGGCCATTTTCGGGCATTGGAAGCTTTACATGGGGATAGGGATGAGTAACAGCACCGCCTGGCGGGGAGGAGAATACATTCTTCTCAAGAGGATAGCGATTATGCCTCCGCCAGCCTTTTATCCCATGTCGTAAGGCGAGGAGAAGTCCCCGTAACAGGCTGTACATCTATACGAAGCTACTTACTTACCTTTGTTCATGGCACGCGAAATACCCCTGGCGCTTACGTATGATGATGTATTACTCGTGCCAGCCTATTCAGAAATACTTCCAGAAGAGGCTGATGTAACCACTACCCTAATGCCTGGCTTCTCCCTGAATATCCCTATCCTGAGCGCGGCGATGGATACGGTTACCGAGTACCAGATGGCAATTGCTATGGCAAGCGCGGGTGGCATGGGTGTTATTCATAAGAATCTTACTCCTGGGGAGCAGGCGGAGCAAGTCCGTCGCGTGAAACGTTATGAGAGCGGTCTAATCATAGATCCAATAGTACTTCATCCGGAGGCGCCCGTTCGGGAGGCATTTCAGCTCATGGCGGAGCATCGGATTGGGGGGATTCCTATCGTGGATCGGCAGCGGCATTTAGTGGGCATTCTTACTAATCGGGACATTCGGTTCGTTCAGCCGGACGAGACGCCAGTATCGGCTTATATGACGCCTCAGCCTCTAATTACAGCTCCTGAGGAGACTACCCTGGAAGAAGCCGAAACAATCCTTCGCAAACATCGCATAGAGAAGCTGCCCCTCGTGGATAAAGCGGGTAGGTTAGTAGGGCTGATAACCTACAAGGATATTCTGCGTAAAAAGACTTACCCCAATGCTTGTAAAGATGCATTGGGACGACTGCGAGTGGCGGCTGCTGTCGGCGTAGGCGAAGAAGCACTTCATCGGGCCGAGCTGCTGGTTCAAGCGGGTGTAGACATGCTCGTCATAGATACGGCTCATGGGCATAGCCAGCGAGTAATTGAAACGCTGCGGCGCCTGCGGGAGCGTTATCCTCATGTGCCTATTACAGCTGGAAACATTGCTACGGCGGAAGCTGCCTCTGCTCTCATAGAAGCAGGTGCAGATGCAGTAAAGGTGGGTATCGGTCCAGGTAGCATTTGTACTACTCGAGTAGTTACTGGGGTGGGTGTACCGCAGCTTTCGGCAATCATGGCCGTGGCTACGGTGACCCGACCAGCCAATGTTGGGTTAATTGCAGATGGAGGGATCCGCTATAGTGGAGATATAACGAAAGCTTTGGCTGCTGGCGCCGATGCAGTCATGATAGGAGGGCTTTTAGCTGGCACAGAAGAAAGCCCGGGAGAAACGATCTTGTATGAAGGGCGCAAATTCAAAGTGTATCGGGGTATGGGGTCGTTGGAAGCTATGCAGGCTGGGAGTGCAGATAGATACGGCCAAAATAAAGAGTCACCCCGGAAACTCGTACCAGAAGGCGTTGTCGGACGGGTACCTTACCGAGGTACGGTAGCTGAGGTTTTACACCAGCTTGTTGGTGGGCTCAAAGCGGGCATGGGATATTGTGGAGCTGCTTCTTTGGCTGAGCTACGAAAAGCCCAATTTATACGCGTTAGTGCCGCCAGTATCGCTGAAAGTCATCCACATAGCCTAGAAATCATTCGGGAAGCGCCTAACTATTCTGCTAAGTGAGACTTTCTCGGTCGGCTGGTCATGTTTTGAGTATTTCAGCCGTAGTCGGGACGCTTCTCTATATATGGCTTCGGTATTTTTCTACCGAGTCTCCCGTATCTGGATGGGTAGGAATATTTAGTTTTCTTGCATTCAGTGCAGGCTTGTATCTCTTCCTAAGTAGTGAAATTCCTCGGAGGTGGCGCACACCGTTTCGTTTCCTTCGTTGGGATACCCTCTTGAGTGTATTGGGAGCAGCTCATGCGATTTTATGGGGGGGGGTCAGCTTATTAGTTGATCCGGCCTCTACCCGCCTATACAATCTTGTTACTGCCCTTTTAGAGGGGGGGGTGGTTTTACAGGCTGCGGCTCATCTGGCTATAGCTGGTCATTTGATCAGTTTTAGAGTTCGTCCGATGAAGGCCTTAGCCATCACTGGTTATTTTGCTCTCACTACAGTAGTTCTCATTGTGCAAAATATCAACCTGACTATAGGCACCCTACTGGCTCCACTTCTGTGGGTTGGGATTCTCCCCCTTCTATATTTTAGTGATTGGATTCAGGAAAGTCTCAGTCAGAATCAGAGGGTTACAGAGACCTTGGCTCTGCTAATCACTACTATAGTCATTTTATTCATAGCGTGGCGGATTATTCCGTTGCATTTCTTAGGGACTTTTCCTCCTCTTTTGGAGAATATATCATTCGTTCTCGTAGCCGTAGTACTTCTTCATGGAGGATGGTTTGTAACCTTTCTTTTACTGCGCCTAATCTCGTTAGGTAAAGGAAATGGGGACTCATTAGAACTCCTGACAGAGTTTCTTGCTCGGCAGCAAAGCTCCACTTCGCCTCAAATGGTCTTGGAGACTACAAAAGAGACGCTCAGGAGGATATCTTCAGTGGGGGGGGCACTAATATTTCTGCGCTCTACTCCTGAGGAGATGATTTCTGTGGATAGTCTGTCTAATGCTCACCTTCGTGAAACGCTACGGAAGCTCCTATTGGAGCGTAGTGGTACGGAAGCGTATATAGAGTTCATTCCCTCTCTTCAGAAGTCTTCTCGTCGCTTACCTGATGTATCGGTGGTACTAACGCAGCGTCCACTTGTGCGACTTTCAGGCACTTTACTCAATCAGACTTTATCCATGGCGGTGGTTAGCGCTTTGCCAGATGGATTTGAGGAGAGGGATGTGGAAATCATCAAGACTCTGACTGAACAGACGGCCCTATTTTTAGAGAACTTGGATCGGCGCAGCTATCAGGAGCAGCTTCTGACAGCGCGAAAGGAAATAGACTTTTTACGGGAGACCCGAGAAGCCCTCATGCCTCCCCCACCGCCCATTCTCAAAAAGGTGGACTTTTATGTACATTTTGAACAGTACGATCGTACAATCGGAGGAGATTACTACCAAATACATGAGTTCCCTGGGGGAGATGTGGTGGATTTCTGGTTGTCTGATAGTGCAGGGAGTGGGATTGCTGCAGCTTATCAAATGGCCCAAGCTCGGGCTGCTCTGAATACGCTTTGGCTGCAAAAGTTAGAAGTCGAAGAGCTGCTCTTTCAGCTAAATGATGCCCTTAAGCGAGTTTTTCATAAAAATAACTTTATTGCTGCTACGCTTTTACGATTTGATTTTGTAAAGAATGAGTATGTTCTCTTTAGGGCGGGCAATCCTGAAATATTCTATTGGAATCCATTGGTAGATGAGGTAGATATTTTGCGACCGTCTGGGATTGTATTAGGCAGTACATCCTCGCAAATCATCAAACGAATCCTTACTCCTGAAAGGGGACGGCTCGTACCAGGTGCTTTATTTTTATTTTTTAGCGATGGATTTATTGAGGCAGCCAATGTCTCAGGTGAAATGTTCGGTGTAGAGCGGCTTTTATCTGTGTTCAAGGCAAATGTTCATGCCACCCCGCGTGAAATTGCAGAGGCAGTAGTTCAGGCTGTGCGTGCTTTTGTAGGAGATACAACCCTTGGAGATGATGGGACGCTCCTCGTAGTACGGTATTTAGGATGAGATTGTATCTTTGTTCTATGCAGATAGAAGTCCTCCCAAGTAGCAATCATACGGCCCTTCACTTAGCACTCACGGGTGAACTTGATGCTCTTACAGCTCCTAAGCTCTATGAGAACCTTAATCGTCTCCTCCAACAGCATCCAAATATTCGTAAAATCATTCTAAACTGCCGCCGTTTGACCTATCTCTCAAGTGCAGGGGCAGGAATCCTCCTTATGTCTATTGATAACCTTAGTCCGAAGGGTATTTCTCTGGAACTCCAAGAGGTCCTCCCAGAAGTGTATAACATTTTGGACCTTTTAGGGCTGACGAAGCTTATGCCCGTCACTCATGCTTAAGGTTAGTCTGCAGTTTGGGGCATCTACTGAAAATCTGCCTATCATTCGCCACTTTGTACAAACGCACTTGCGGCCCAAGGTATCTTCATCTGTATTACTGAATCAAATTACGGTAGCCATTGAAGAACTGTGCGCAAACTCTATTCTCCACGGAAACGCAGAGGATCCAAAAAAACAGCTTCGCTTAGACCTCCGATTACAAGGAGATACTTTGCATATCTACCTCTATGATCCAGCTCCCCCTTACGACCTTCATGCATATCCCGCAGAGCCCACCTTGCTACGGGCAGGTACAGACAGGCCTGGGGGCTTTGGCATATATCTCATTCGGCGTTTGATAGACAAAATTGACGTGCGTCGGCGCAGAGGGGGAAGTTCTGTTTATCACATGGTGAAGCACCTCTCACATGAAAGTAGCCCTTGATCCTGAGGAACGAGCCCTGCGCCCTAAAAGCTTATCTGATTTCGTCGGGGAGCGGCCTTTCCTTCAGAATCTGCGTATTTTTATTGCAGCCGCGCGAGAACGCAATGAGCCTTTAGACCATACATTATTTTACGGTCCTCCAGGACTGGGGAAGACCACCCTGGCTCATATCATAGCTTATGAAATGGGTACGCGGCTCTTTACTACCAGTGGTCCAGCGCTTCAACGGCCAGCCGATTTAGCGGGGTTGCTCACTCAGTTAGAGGCTGGTGATGTGCTATTTATAGACGAGATTCATCGGCTGCATCCCTCCATAGAGGAGTACTTATACAGCGCTATGGAGGACTATCGACTGGACATAGTCATAGATAGCGGGCCACACGCTCGAACGCTTCAACTCCGCCTCAAGCCCTTTACACTTGTAGGCGCTACTACCCGATTAGGGCTTTTGACCGCCCCGCTTGTGGCGCGATTTGGGATTACGATTCATGTGGAGTATTACACTCGGGCGGAACTTAGCCAGATCGTCTTGCGTTCCGCTCACTTACTTGGAATGTATATCACCGAAGGTGCCGCTGCCGCAATCGCTCGCCGTAGCCGTGGCACCCCCCGTACAGCTAATCGCCTATTACGGCGCTTGCGCGACTTTGCCCAAGTGAGTCGAGTAGAGGAGATTGATGAAAATTTTGCCGAGGAGGCGCTCACCGCCCTTCGGATAGATCCAGCAGGACTGGAAGAGATAGATAAAAAGCTTCTTTTGACGCTCATAGACCGCTTCGGTGGTGGTCCCACTGGCATCCAGACTTTGGCCGTCGCTATCGGGGAGGAGGCTGAGACGATAGAAGAGGTGTACGAACCATATCTCATAATGGAAGGCTTCATGGAGCGGACTTTGCGGGGGCGTCGGGCTTTGACTCGGGCTTATGAACATTTCGGGCGCACGCTCAAGGGCCATTCGCCGACCCTTTTCGGATGAACCTGGCTCTCACTCAAGCTGTCAAAGCTCTTGCGAAGGGCTTGGGATTCGATGCAAGTGGTATCGCCCCTGCTATGCGGTTAGATGCACCAGAGGCACCGTTTTTCTTGCATCAAGCCTATCAGCAATTTCTCTCTTGGCTTGCCGCAGGTAAGCAGGCAAGCATGGCCTACCTCTACGAAAGTGCAGCTCTACGCTCTGATCCCGCCTCTGTCTTGCCAGGGGCAAAAAGTATGCTTCTTGTGCTTCAAAGTTATTTTCATACGGGACGGTCTGTATCAGCCATCGCTCAGTATGCCTGGGGGGAGGATTATCACATTCACTTGCGGCTTCGCTTGCAGATCATAGCGGATTATCTGATTCGTCACGGCTATGCGGCTCGTCCGTTTGTGGATACGGCTCCGATTTTAGAGAAGGCTTGGGCTGTAGTAGCTGGTTTGGGCTGGATAGGGAAAAACACTCTCCTCCTTAATCGCCACTTAGGTAGCTACACCTTTATCGGAGGGGTGCTTACTTCGGCTGAACTGGTACCAGACGACCCCTTCACTACTAACTTGTGCGGTACCTGTACTCGCTGTGTAGAGGCCTGTCCAACGGGAGCTCTGGAGCCGTATGTATTGGATGCGCGGCGTTGTATTGCATATTGGACCATAGAAGCCCCGCATTTAGACGAGGGCATGCCCGACCTTCATGGGTGGATTTTTGGATGCGATATTTGTCAGCAAGTATGCCCTTGGAACCGCTTTGCTCGTCCGCAAGGTGAGCTGACATTGCGTCCGAAGAAAGTGGCTTTCTTTTCCCCCGAAACTTGGGCAACTCTTTCCCCAGCGCAAATCAAGAAATACCAGCGCCATAGCGCGCTCCGACGGGCCCATCCTAAAAAGCTCATTCAAATAGCTCGTTTGCAGGCGAAGTCTCAGTCTCATTCAGAGAAGTAAGCTTCGCAGGGGGATTGCTCAATCGCACTGCTTTTGCTCTTCTTCAAGTAGCAAATATCACAGGTCTCAGGTAGTCGGGACAGCAGCGGGGAGAGTAGGTGGAGCATGATTTAATCGTGCATCTAAGTAGGAGAAGGGGCTAATTCAAAATGGCCTACCACGAGGCTATTTGAGATTCAACCTATTGGGGGAGAGATGGCTGAACTATCTATATAGTCCATACGAATGGGGAAGGAGATCCTAAGTGTACTTGCTGGTATGAGTGCCTCAGGCGTGAGCTAATCAGGAGTAAAACAAAGCGCTTACGGATTCATGCTGGTGGATATTGCGGAGTGCTTGGGCAAAAATCGGCGCCACGGAAAGTACCGTGATCTTATCAAGCGGTTGGCGTAAGGGCAAAGTATCGGTCACGATTAGTTCCACTAAGGGGGAATGGGCGATTTTTTCGTAAGCATTACCTGAGAGGAGGGGATGAGTTACACACGCACGGACTGATAGCGCGCCCTCTTGCATAAGCAGTTCAGCCGCGTGGACGAGCGTTCCCGCTGTATCTACCAGGTCATCTACGATGAGGGCATGCTTTTCTCGCACTTCGCCAATCAGCCGCATGGAATGCACTTTATTGGCCTGGGCCCGATATTTATCTACCAAGGCAAGTTCAGCGTGCAGATGACGCGCATATTTACGGGCGCGGGCAGTTCCACCTGCATCTGGGGAGACTATTACGAGAGGGTGCAGGTTGAGAGACTGAATATAAGGTATATGTACAGCCGAGGCTTCCAGGTTGTCAAGGGGTATGTCGAAGAATCCTTGAATCTGACCGGCGTGGAGATCCATCGTAACGATTCGAGAGGCGCCAGCTGCTTGGAGCAGGTTAGCGATTAGTTTAGCGCCGATGGAGACTCGCCCTTCTTCTTTACGGTCTTGACGGGCATACCCGAAATACGGAATCACCGCAGTAATAGCCTCCGCTGAAGCGCGCTTGGCAGCGTCTATCAGCAGAAGCAGTTCTAATAGGTTATCTGCGGGGGCATTAGTAGATTGAATGAGACAAACATGGGCGCCTCGGATGGATTCCTCATATTTTGGCTGCATTTCGCCATCAGCGAAGCGATTGAGGGTAAGTGCGCCAAGGGGCTGCCCATACGCTTGGGCTACTTTCTCAGCAAAGGCACGGGAGGAGGAGCCTGCAAAGAGTTTGAAAGGCGTGTCGGGCGACACCGTGTTGCCCGGGGAGGATTCGAACCCCCACACGCAGACCCAAAATCTGCTGTCCTACCGTTAGACGACCGGGCAAGGCAGGGCAAATATACGGAGAATTCCTTACCTGCAAATCCAGACCTCTGCGGACGCAGAAAAGGCCCCCAAGTCGGAGGGTAGTTTTTTCTTCCTAAAACAGCTGCTACTAACTTTGTAAGAATGGACATCTCTGCTTGGATTGTGCCCTTTCTACTGGGGGCTGCCCTATCTGCGCTTGGCTTCTGGGTATGGTTGAGCCGTATTCGTATAGAGTTGCATGAGCGCGAGCTTATCGTACAGCAGCTTATGAGGGATCAGGAAAGGCTTCAATCAGAGAGTCGCCAGTTGGCTCAAAGTTTAGAGCACTTCCAAGCAGAGCTGCGTCGCTATGCAGAAGAGAAAGCTCGTCTCCAGGGTGAGTTAGAAGGCTTGGGGGCTCAGCTCCGTGAAAAAGACCGTCTCCTTGAAAAAACTCATGAGGACCTCCATCTGCTCCGAGAGGCGCATGATAAAGCCATTGCAGAAATATCCAGTTTACAAGTCCAGGTAGAGCAAGCTCAGAAAAATCTGGAATGGCGAGATACTCAAGTCAAACAAATGGAGATCCTCTTCGAAAATCTTATGCAAAGGATTGTACAGGAGGGAACCCAGTCGCTCCACGCTCGCAGCCAGGAGAGCTTGAGTAGTTTGCTTCAGCCTTTTCGAGAACAGTTAGAGAATCTTCAAAAAGGAGTGGCGGAGTACAATAGTAGGCAGCGAGAGAGTATTGAAAACCTCAAAGGCTTCATAGATAGGATTCTTCAAGGTAGCCAAAAGCTAAGTGAGCAAACGGAAAACCTTACCCGAGCTCTACGGGGAAATATTCGAGTGCAAGGCCGCTGGGGAGAGGAGCGTCTGCGAGAGCTCTTAGAGTTGGCAGGCTTTGAAGAGGGAAAGCATTTTCTGACCCAAACCTCTTTTCCCGGGGAGGGGAAAGAGTTATTCCGTCCAGATATAGCATTTCGACTCCCAGACAATCGGCATATTTTTATCGATGCCAAAGTCTCCTTGACGGCATACGATAAATATTTTGAAGCAAGTACGCCAGAGGAGCAAAAAAAGTATCAAGAAGCTTTGGCTGATTCGATAACTAACCATGTTCGCGAACTCGCAAAATATCAAAAGGTGAAGGTTCCGCATATCGGCTGGACTATATTATTTTGTCCCATAGAAGGAGCTCTTCAACTGGCGCTACAAGCTCGGGTCGAGTTGATAGAAGAAGCTCGAAAAGCGCGAGTGATATTAGCAGGGCCTCTCATATTAGCGGGATTTATAGGCTTGATTGAGCAACTTTGGCAGATTGAAAAGCGTAATCGCCACGCAGAGGAAATAGCGGAGCTTGCCGGAAAGATGTTAGATAAGCTTCGACGCTTTGTGGAAGAGTTAGAAAAAGTGGGGAAAAACTTAGAGCGAGCCAGAGAAAGTTATGAGACCGCCAGGAAATATCTCGTCTATGGCAGAGACAATGTCATAGCGACGGCTCATAAGCTTGTATCTCGGGGGGTCTCGGTGGATCAGCCTTTGCCGACTCCACTGGTTGAAGAAGCCCTGGCAGAGGAGCAGCGGGCTGAGCTATTACTCTCGGTGGGTGATGGAGAAGCTGAGCGAAAGGCAGAATAGGGGTTCTAAACGGGAATGGGCGGTAACTCTTCTCCGCATCTAAAGTGCCCTTGAGGACAGGAGATTTTTCCGTGTATGCCGCAGGGTCGGCAGGCTAAATGCCCTTCTCTTTGAATAATTTGACTTTTGTCCGCCAGAGGACCAAACCCAAAGTCTGGCACCGTAGAGCAAAATATCGTTGTCGTCGGCACATTGAGGGCTGAGGCGATGTGGGTCAGCGCACTATCTACGGTATAGACTCGCTCAGCGCCTCTCACTAAAGCTGCCAGCTCTGGGAGGGAGAGGCGGCCTGCCAGATTTTCTACGCGGGGATGGCAAGCAGTAAGGGGGGCTAAACGCTCTCTATCCCCTTCCAGCCCAGTGAGGTAGACTTTGACTGAGGAGGGCAGTCGTCGAAGGAAGTCCATCCAAACCCTTAGAGGGGCTTCCTTGGTAGGCCAGCGTGAAGTAGGCGAAACCACAATATAGGGTCCATTGGCTCGGCTGGTATCTGGGGGGAAAAGCCAAGGAAGAGGCGGCTTATCAGGAGACAATCCTAAGGGAGTCAAGAGAGCTAATACCCGCTCAACTTCGTGCAAATCCGCACCGAATCGATGCGACACCCGGTAGGTATAAAATAGACTGAGGGGATTTTTATCATACGTAATCCGCACTTGGGCTGGAAGGCTCAGGCCCAGTAGCCCCATGCGAAAGAATCGCTGGACGACAATTATAGCCTCCCATCGTTTATCGCTGAGGAGTTGGTATAGCTGTCGCCAGCCGCTCCAGCTTTTATCCCATGGCCAGAGGTGGAACTCCCAGGGATGGGATTGAAATAGCTCTTCTATGCCTTTGCGCACGATCCAGTGGATTTCTGCTTCGGGAAATCCCAGCCGTAATCGTCCTATCAAAGGGAGCGTCAGTACGGCATCTCCTAAGAAGGCAGTTTGGATCACGAGGAAGCGCGCCATCGGTGATACTTTTTGCGCCAGAACTCCAGGTATAACCACTCCGCCTCAGTAGTAACCAGTAGCAGTAAATACAAGGCCACAGGAGCGATAATCACAAGAGGTAGAAATGCCCCTATCCAGGGGGCTATAATGCCTTCTCTGGCGAGTTTTTTCCCTTGGGCATTTAGTACGTAAAATAGAATAAAGAGAGCCGTAGAGACGACCAGGGGCATTCCTAATCCGCCCTTTCGGATTACGCCTCCGAGGGTAGCCCCCAGAATCAGGAATACCACCGTCGCCAGCGGATAGGCAAACTTGTACCACCACTCTAGCTCATAGCGCCAGTAAGTTTCATGAACTTGTCGCAATCGTTGAACATAGTACTCAGCCAGGCTTCTGTCTCGCCGAAGGAGATTCTCGGCCTCTACAGCCGTTAGCTTAGGAGGCTGAGCTGGCAGGACTGTGTCGCCCTCCTTTGGGGGAGGGAGAGTATTTTTCAGCGATTGGTAGATCTCTTCTGAGAGGCTGCGACGAATCTGATCGAGGCTATCGACAGCTTTCCGCAGCTGTCCTATCTCTAACATGTATTGATGCCCTGCAAATAGCTTTTCGTCTGAGCGATGGAGGCCTAATCCCGATATATCCAGTCTCAGTTCCATCGTGTCAAAGCAGCTTCGGCTCCAAGCAGGCGGCTGTTGAGATCTGATAATCGTCTCATATTGGCATCCTCCGTAAAGCGTAAAGCGCAGAAGGAGCCACTCTTTATCCGTGAAAAACTCCCCAGAATCGGCGATGATAGTGCGCTGGATGCTGCCATCCGGAGCATATTCGTAGATGAGTACGTCCGAGAGGTAGCGTTCTTTGGCCACGCTTCCTACTCGGATAGCATAGCCGTCTATCCAGCGGTTGAAGAAGCCAGGTTTTAGGGCGAGGGCGGGCTTGGCGTGCTCCATGTCGTATAGAAGGGTATACAGTTTGAGGTTGGCGCGAGGAATAAGGTACCAGGATAACCAGGTTGAGAAAATAAGCGCCAGCATTCCACTAATCAGTAGCGGTAATAATACTCTGGAGAAAGGTACCCCCGCACTTAGGAGAGCCGTTAGTTCTAAGCGTTCTCCGAGGTTGCCCATTGTCATGAGGCCTGCCATGAGGAGACCCATGGGAAGCGCTAGAAGGATTAGCGAGGCTGAGGCATACCCGAAAAGCTCTACCAAGACTGCTACGGGAAATCCTTTGCCCAAAATATCTTCCTGATACCGGGAGAGAAACTGAATGACCAGCACAACTAAGGTGGTGCTAAAGCTTGCAGCGAAGGGACCTAAAAAGCTTTGAAGGACATATTTATCCAGGCGCTTCATACCCACACCTCGGGGAGACTACCATAAGTTAGGGCTCGCTCTACCAGATTTTCCCCCTGAATGATATGAAGTTGGGGAAATCGCTGGGTCAGCTCCCCTGCTTTGGCGTGACGAAAGTACAAAGGGGCTCCAACGCGCAGGAAGGGAGGCGGATTCGGGATATAAACAGGCGTCTGGATTTCGCCTGCTCCTTCATGGGATAGGAAGCGAGCGGTGGGCGGAAGCCAAGGGCGCGGTAGTTTCTCTGGCCCTATGGCTCCGGATGCAATATACCCTCCTCCATGGCAAGTGAATATTTCCCTTGCGGGCTGACGAACGATTTCTATACTAAAGCCAGCGGCAGGCACAAACTGCACCTTCTGGTAGTGGTCAAATAGAGCTGGCGCAAAGAAGGCAGAGCCAGCGGTTACTTCGGTGATAATGGGATCCGTCTTAGTTTCTGAGAGGCTGCCAGTGCCGCCTCCATTTATCAAGCGGAGGGAAATCCCGGCGGCTCGGAGGGCTTCTACTGTCTCTTGTCGGCGGCGCCGCACCTCTTTCCATGACAAAGCTTTCAGAGAGCGTATGACAGGCCCCTTCCATCCTACTTGGCGTTCCCCTACGCCAGCGATTTGGGCTTCATAAGCCATGAGTCCTATCAGCTCTAAGTGACTCTGCTTCTGGATGAAACGGGCCAACTCCACCGCTTTTTCTGCTGTTTTGATGGGGGAGCGTCTCACGCCGAAATACAAAACCTTCCAGTCTGAGGAGACATCTACCTCCATACACACGCTTGCGCGGAGGTTAGTGCCCTCTAAGGCTTTTTGAAGCACTTCTACATGGGCAGGGCTATCTACGATGGCTATGGCCTTTTTCCCTGACTCTAAGAGGGTTCGAAAAGCTTCTACCTCCGCCTGCTGGTAAAAAGGATATCCAATCAGGAAGTCATCAAATCCTTCTCTGGCCAGATACAGGCTCTCGCGTGCACTCATGCATAGAAGGCCTTGGAAGCGTTGGCTATATGAAAAAATCCGCCGAAGGATGCTGACGCACCGAATAGACTTGGTAGCTACCCGAATCGGGAGGGTACCTGCGTAGGAGAGAACCCGCTGAGCATTTTCATACAGCGCTTCTTCATCTACCAGAGCTAATGGGCGAGGCATCGTACGGAGAGCGGCGGTATATCGTTCGTAAGTCTCTTGCCAATCCACCTCTTCAAAGTTAGGTAGCTACGGCTTTTAGGCTTTCCCAGATAACCTGCACGGTAGCCTCCCAGGAAAAGCGCTTTACATGCTCTAAACCGAGTTGTCTGCGACGATTTTTCTCCTCAGGGGATTGGGTGAGGGCTTGGTAGATCGCCTCAGCGATGGAAGAAGGATCATAGGGGTCTGCGTAAAAAGCAGCCTCTCCTCCGGTTTCTGGAAGAGAACTTATGCGGCTGGTTACCACTGGTACCCCGCAGGCTAATCCTTCTGCTACTGGCGATCCAAACCCCTCGTATAGGGACGGATAAACCACTGCTTCAGCTGCATTGTAAAGCCGAAGTAGCTCTTCATCTGAAACGGGGGGGTGGAAAATCACTTCGTTTCGGTATTTCATTTTTTCGTGCGAGCGCAGAGCAACCATCCTTCTAAACATAAACCTCCCTACCATGAGGAGGCGTAGAGGCGCATCATAGATTTGTCTTAGCTGATCGTAAGCCTGTAGAAGTCGTTCAGGATTTTTACGCGGATGAATGCTCCCTATGTAGAGAAGGTACGGGTGCCCCTGAGCGTACCTTTTCTGGATTTCTCTTTTATCCAAATCGACTAAGGGGCGAAAAAACTGTATGTCACACCCACTATAACTTATCTGAATGCGATTCGGAGAAACGCCAAAAAGCTCTATCAAATCGTCTCGAACAGAGAGGCTATTGGCGATAAGGTGATGAGAAAGGCGAATGGATACGCGAAACGCTCTCATATAATATGCTTGCCAGTCTCTGGGCAGGAACTCTGGATGCCGAGCAAAAGCCACATCGTGGATAAAAGCTACGGTGGGGACTTTTTTAGCCACCCTCTCAGAGACGATCCCATACGTCGCTAATAGAGCTGCGGGCCACTCTTTTCGAAGATACAAATAGGGCATGGAGAGGCGCCACCACACCTCGTATAAAGTCCAGTGCCGAGTTGGCGGGGGTATGACTACGTTTCTCTGGGCGGGACCGAAGGTATATTTAGGGAGGGGCTTTCGGTCGAAAAGGAGATCCCATCCCACTTCAGGGTGCTGTCGGATTAGTCGAGAGGCTATCTCACGGGTAAACCGTCCTAACCCCTCTAAGTGAGGCAAAAGAAAGCGGCTATCTATGGCGAATCGCATATTTCAATGGTCTGAGAAGCCCCAAAATCCACCCCCAGAGCAGGATACCGATGCCAGCGGTTAGGAGGGCTGGCCAGAAACCGCCCATTTGCCTGGCAAAGAAGACTGTGGCGCCATGTAAGATAGCGAGGAGCCCAAGCTTGAGCAGAAGGGATAATGGGGCCGGTATAGGAGCGACTTTTTGGAAGATCCATACGAATCCAGCGCCGTGAAAGGCATAGCTGATGCCGAGCGCGATTCCTGCGCCTATGCCCGCTCCCCAAGGGATTAGGAATAAGCAAGAGATAAAGTTTAGCATGCTGGCCCCCACCATTAGCCAAAAGGCTATCCATTCGTATCCCACAGCCGTCAGATAGGTGCTGTAAATAGCGGTAAGGCCATTCAGAGTGAGCGCAAAGGCTAAGGATTGAAGGATGTGGCTCATGTGAGTAAGTTCCTCCGCCGAGCTGCGGGTAAAAAGCCAGAGAAAAGCCTCTGGCGCTCCGATAAACACGCCAGCTACCCCTATGAGAGGTAGGCTACTGACGAGCTGCCCCCAGATGAAAGTTTTCCAGAGTTCGGGGGTACGCCGGCGTCCGAGTTTGGCGAAGCGAGCGAAAAATAGGGGCAGCGTGATCCATAAATACATCATTGCTGCGGAGAACCACCGATATGCGCCCCAGTAGAGTCCATTAGCATAGGGGCTTATCCAGCGCTCTAAAAGTATTTGATTAAGCCGTTCGTTGATAGCGGTGGCGTAGCCCATCAGGGCAAAGGGAGTCATTTGTCTGAAAGTAGCCCATAACGCAGAGCCCTTGGAGGAAAGCGAAGGGCTGCCATAAGCTCGCCACACGGCTAATCCAGAGAGCAGAGCCGTGCCTCCGCCAGCTACGAGGAGAATCCCTACATACAGATCTCCGCTTAGCATATGCCAGGTAGCCCCTAAAAGGAGAAGTACGAGAAGCTTTTCAGCCGCAGAAAATAAAGCATCTATACGAAACTGCTGCGCCCCTTGAAAATACGCCCTAAAGTATTGAAGGTAGCTCAGGGCTAGTTGATAAGCGATAAGTGCTACGAGCCAGATAAAGGCTTTTCCGCGATAGCCTAGCAGCCACCCCAGTCCAATGAAAATTCCCCCAGCTAGCAGGGTGAGGATAAGTTTGAGCGAGAGGGTTACGCTGCTAAGGTGACGATATTGTTCCATCCCTCGGGCCATTTCCCGAGTGACCAGGGCATAGAGGCCCCAGTCTGCGATGGCAATAGCCCACTGACCGATACCTAGCAGGGCGGCGATTAGTCCGTATGCTTCGTGTCCTATTTGATTTTGGGCAAGGTTGTCGGCAATGAGCCAAATCGGCTTGGAGACGAGATTAGCAAGTAAAACGATGCCTAAGTCGCGCTGGAAAGGTTTCATTCCACGAAGGGGTAGCCACCGAGGAGTTTATGGCGCAGCATGGCATAAAGACTATCCAGAACCGCTTCCCATCCGAAGTGCTTATACAAAATGCGTGTGCGCTCCCAGATGTATCGTCGCAGGCGACGAGCAGACACTCCGCCTTCCAAATAGCGAATCACCACCTGGCCGCTATCATAGGTAGAGGGATTCTGTTTCATGAGATGGATAGCCCAGTCCAAGTCGGCTGCGAGTGGGTAGCTTAGGTCGTATTCTGGGGCTATTTCCCGTCGTACAAATAATCCTTGATGGGCAATAGCCATTCCTGTACGAAAGTGGGATAGCCGTAGACTGCCCCGAGGGTAGGGCCTGGGCCGGCGACGAGGGAGAATCTCCCCTTTGAGATTCACATACCGATGGTCGCCATATAGCACTTGTACTCCAGCAGGGGCCCCTGTAAAGAGCTTTTCCAGCGTGTTTCTCTCCCAAAAAGCATCGCCTGCGTTCAGAAAAGTTACATATTCCCCTTCGGCGAGCCTGAGCCCTTTGTTCATGGCATCATAAATACCTCTGTCCTTTTCGCTTATCCATCTCACTCGAGAAACCTTTTGTGCATAGTCCTGAATCAAAGCGAGGGTTTGATCTGTGGAGCCCCCATCTACGAAAATGTGCTCCCAGTCATCCCAGCTCTGGGATTCTACACTGTTGAGCGTGATTGGTAAGACCGGGGCAGCTTGATAAGTGACGGTAATGATGGAAAGGCGAGGCATGATTATATGCTACCTACGGGCCGGCCTTCAGGGTATGTGGCGTAAATATCAGCAATAATGTGAGGGGGAAGCAGCCCCTCTAAATGCCCATGAAACCGTATCACCTCTCGCACTAAGGTCGAAGACACAAATGAGGTCTCGGGACTACTGAGCAGATAGAAAGTCTCGATGCTGGCATCCAGATATTTATTCAGTAGGTCGATATTTCGCTCGTACTCATAATCAGGAGCTGATCGCAGGCCGCGCAGAATAAACTTAGCCTCTATCTCTCGAGCGAAGCGCACAGTAAGTCCCGTATAAGTGCATACTCGCACGCGCGGCTCATCGCGAAATGTCTCTTCTATCCATTTCAGGCGCTGAGCTGGTGGAAACATGGGTTGTTTGCTGGTATTGAGCCCGATACCTACTACAATTTCATCAAATAAGGCCAACCCTCGACGAATAATCTCTATGTGGCCATTAGTGATTGGATCAAAGCTTCCTGGGAATAGGGCACGTTTCACACAGCGAAGGTAGGTCAATTCCGCTACCTTCGCTGGGTGAAGCAGCGGTGGCTGATAAGCCGAACAGATAGATTAGGGGATCTCTTGCTTACGCTGCCGATGGGAAATTTTATTCGGGTCCATTTGCCCGAAATAGAGCCGATTTTCCTTGTGAGTAGTTACGCAGCCCCTCTGGTTGCGCATCACGATCCACCTTTTCAATATGTGATATGGTCGCACGAAATCGATACTCTGAGAGGGTACGATGCCATTATCCACGTCTTTCCGAGAAATAGTATCGCGTGGGCGGCTCTGCGCGCTAAGATTCCCCGACGAGTAGGAACGAGTAGGCGATGGTATCACTGGCTTACTTGTACCCATAGGCCCTCCGTGAGTCGACGATTCAGCGGAAAGCATGAAGCGGCTCTAAACCTCGCTCTCTTGGCTCCTCTACTTCCGTCTGAGCTTCGTCCTGCAGTTCAGAATATGACCTGGCAGGACGTACTCCCGTACAGAGCTCGGCTGAGGCCTATTGCAGCTTTGCCCGCTTTTATTGCTCAGGCGATGGATTCGGATAGGCTGCCTATTATCTTACATGTAGGATCTGCGGGCGGATCGCCCTTGTGGAAACATTGGCAGTCCCTGGCTCTTCTTTTGATAGCCCGTTTTCCGCATGCCTTACTTATCTTCACTGGCGGCCCTCATGAAAAGCCCTTCATCCAGGCTATAACGGATAACCTCCCAAAAGGGGCTTCCTTAGATACAGCGGGGAAGTTGTCTCTGGATGAGCTTATCACTCTAATAGCTCAGACGGCTTTACTGATTGCAGGAAGTACAGGTCCGCTACATATCGCAGCTGCGTTAGACACTCCGTGTATCGGATTGTTTCCAGCTACACCTGAGATGGGTCCATGGCGCTGGCGCCCTCTGACCGCCTCGGCAAGTGTGCTTTACACAGAGGTCTCCTGTTCCAAATGTAGCCCGACCAACTGCCACTGCCTGGTCCTTATACAGCCTGCACAGGTGATAGAACAGGTGGAAATGATACTCAGTCATCACCTCACCGCTCCAAAAGACCTCCCTTCATAAAGCTTGCTATCAAGGAGTGCTGTTACGCCCCCTCCTGAGGCGGTATAGTAGAAAGGCAAGTATGCTTTTTTCTGCCTGTTTGAGGAGCTTGGAAGCATAGGATTTATCTTTACTTCGGTGCATGCGGGTGGTAGGAGGAATGATTCTTCGCAATGGAGTCAAAATGGATTATCCCTTCCGAGAAGCGATTTTATCGGCACTTCCTTTGTGCGAGGTCTTTTATGTGAGTGTCGGTCAAAGTGATGATGGCACCCGAGAAGCAGTCCTGTCCATAGGCGACCCCAAGATAATAGTAATGGACTCTCTCTGGGACCTCAATCTTCGCCAAGGCGGAGCGGTTTTAGCCCAAGAAACAAACAAGCTCCTGTCTGCTCTGCCCCGGGCTGATTGGGCCCTCATTCTACAGGCGGATGAAGTCCTCCATGAGGGCGATTATGAAGCTATTGGGAAAGCGATGGAGCGGTGGAAAAACGACGAGCGCGTAGAAGGGCTGCTATTTGATTATTTGCATTTCTATGGCAGCTATGAATGGATAGGGGCCTCTCGACGATGGTACAGGCGAGAGGTGCGAATAATTCGGCTTCATCCCGATATTCAGGCTTATAGGGATGCCCAAGGGTTTCGACGGGCGGGGCGCAAACTCAGAGTAAAGCCGAGTGGCGGGCGAATCTTTCATTACGGATGGGTTCGTCCCCCTGAGGCGCAGTTGGTCAAGTTTGTAGAAATGAATAGGTTCTGGCACGACGACGCATGGATTGAGCGGTATAAGCCTGAGCGTTTCGTGTATTCTACCACAGATCGCCTACGGCGCTATGAGGGTACCCACCCTCAGGTGATGATGCAGCGAGTAAATGCTCCTTTGGGATGGGAGTTCATCTATGCGCCAGACAGAGCTCGTCTGACTTTTAGAGAACGATTGCTGCAGTGGATAGAAGACAAGACTGGCTGGCGAGTAGGAGAGTTTCGAAACTACACGCTCATCTAAGAGAGAGGGTAAATACTGCTTCTTCCTCCCCTTCAATGGGCGGGAGCGGAGTAAAGCCTGCTTTCATAAAAAGGTGTTGGGCTGGAAGGTTCTGTATATGGACAGCGGCTCGCAGCTCTCGCACCCGAGCGCGTCGGCGTAATCTCTCTATCACCGTAGAGAGCAGGTAGGCCCCATATCCTAAACTTTGATAACGTTGGTCTATTCCGATGCGGGCTATCCAAAGTAGCGGTGGCTGTCCTACTATTTCTAAAAACCCTACCAGGATTTCCCCCGCCCACAGTCCCCATACTTGCGAGGTTGGTGTATTTGTTAGGTAATCAGGTAAATAATCTCGCTGACCACCTTCTATCTCTATTTGGGTCAACAAATCAAGCTCCTGCTCTCGGAGGGGACGTACGGTTAGCGTATTCACGTCTTACGCTGGGTAGGGATAAACTCGCGGAAATACAGAGGCACTACTTCTATTATCTCCTGGGGGGTAGTGCGAGGGGTAATACTTTGAGCAGCTTTGGCGAGCAGTCTCCAGCTTACTTCTTGGATATAGAAACGGGCCTCAGGATGATTGCCTACCCATAAAGCGTCCTTGGCTCTCTCCCCCCATGTCGGTGATGGCAGCAGAAGGGGGTCAGTACATGGCGTACCTTTCTCCCAGAGCTGACCATACCAGAGAGCCCTTTTGCTTTCCCAAAAAGTGAAGACCTTTCCTTCATAATCGGGCATACTTTGTCGTGCCCATTCGTGGAGCGCATGCATAAGTGGGACGCAGTATAGCTTCCATCCTAAGGAGAGGCTCCAGGCTTTTACGGCCGCCAGGCCGATACGTAGCCCTGTGTGTGAACCAGGCCCTCGATGGTATATGACATATTGAATGTCGCTCCAGTGAATATGAGCTTCTCGGAGAAGCTGCTGGGTGAGAACGATAAGTTTTTCCCCCTGCTGATAAGCTCCATCCCACCGAAAGCCTACCAAGGGCGTCTTATCCTTGAGTAGGCCCAGTTGCAGACTCGGACTCGCTGTCTCTACCACCAGTCCCCAGCCGTCCACTCTCTCGCATGCGTTTATACCACAGCCAGCCGACCGTTCCCGCTACGACATACGGTACGGTAAAGAGGAAGATGATTCCTATTCTCAAGCCTTTTGCTAAGCCAGGCGCAGCGTTTTCTGCGTTTTTTCTACACATGGCACATTGTGCCCAGCTCAGCAGAGGCAAAAGGAGAAAGGTTATTAGCCAACGCTTCATCCTTATCTCGGATAATACGGGGACAAAAATACATATACCAGCACACCTGTGACAGATACATAGAGCCAAATCGGAAATGTCCATCGGGCAAGCCTTCTATGATCATGATACCGACTCAGAAGTGCTGGGTAAATAGTGAATAAAGCCAGAGGCACTACAAAAACACTCAGCCCGATATGTGAGATCAAGATAAAAAGATAAACTGTTTTTATCCATCCCGTACCGCCAAATCGTACCTCTTCGTGGGTCAAATGATATAGCACATACGACACAAGGAATAGGATACTCAGCCCCAGAGCTACTAGCATGACTTTTCTGTGAAGGGCTACCTGCTTGCGACGGATTAGAAAATAGCCCACAATCAGCAGGATAGAAACGGAGGTGTTGATAAGGGCATTTAGGCGGGGAATGAAGCTGGTGTCTATACCAATATCTACCCGAGGCAGACTCAGTAATATGACTACTACAAGTGGAATGGCTATTGAAACGACCCAAATGAGTTGTTTGAATCGGTGCTCTGAAACTCCTGCTATCCCTGCCATATACGACTTCAAAGAAAAACAAAAATCTTGGCCTTATTGGCCTTGAATGTGCGAAAAAGGTTGTTGAAGGGAAATGGCTAATTTTGTCCAAGGTGAGACTACATATCCCAGCCACTCAATATACCCCTGAAGTGAAGATAGATACTGAAAGCGCTCTTATGTTTATCAGGGGTGCCTGCTTTCCGGAGAATAGCCCTGCATTCTTCAAGCCTATTCGCTCTTTTTTGCAGAAAGCTTCAGAGTTGCTTCAAGGTGGTATAAAGGTACACATAGAGCTTTCATACATCAACTCCTCTGCTCAGCGTGAGTTTTATGAGATGCTTCGGGAGCTAGTCAGTTGGATTCCTCAAACCCAAGTTATCATTTATTTAGGCGAGGAAGAAGAGGAGGAAGATCTCAGGCATGTAGTCGCAGCGCTACGGGAAGAGGTGGGATTTGAACGCATAGAGTATAGGTTCGAATACTACTCAGACCTAATGACGGCGGAGGAATCGCCGCCAGGTGAAAGGTAAGGAGGGGCGGCCTTTGTACAGCCAACCTATGCCCAGTCCTGCTATCGTCACCCATTCTACGGGAGCGTGGGGAGGAAAAGGTTGACCCGTGAGGTAAAGCATAAATTCCTCAGATGACAGTTGCCGTTCAGGGAA
Organism: Bacteroidia bacterium; assembly: GCA_039630325.1. Taxonomy (GTDB): domain Bacteria; phylum Bacteroidota; class Bacteroidia; order SpSt-205; family SpSt-205; genus SpSt-205. Next base: position 59,041 of record JBCNVG010000028.1, on the reverse strand, counting down.
GCGGGTGGGTTTCATGCTTACTAAAAGGGCAGCGGCATGAACGGGGCGCGCATGCTCCCATAGGGGAAAGGCATCCCACTTCTCCCTATCCCAGTCGGGGAGAGCGCAAGAGATTGCTCCGATCGTAAGGGCATACAGTCTTTCGCCGTTTTTGATAGCCTGAATGTTTTCAGGTAGCGGGAAGGGGGGAGGAATAGATTTATACGATTTAGAGCGTAAGGCAGAACGTCCCTTTTTCTCCCATGCTGAAATGAAAAAACCCTCTCCCACACTGCGATGCGGATAGAAATAATACCCGATGCCTCCTCCACCGTATTGTACGCGGACGACTTCGGGGGGGGCACTCTCCCAAACTACAGGGTACCAAGAATCATCGTGGGCAAAAGCAAAGGCGAGATTCTCCTCATTCTCCTCAGGAGCAAAGGTGCAGGTCGAATAAATCAGCCTTCCCCCCGGGGCGACCAGGGCTTTGGCTGCGAAAAGGAGATTTCGCTGGAATCGCTGCATGCGCTGCACTAACTGCGGGCTCCACTGACACACTGCTCGTTTATCCTTGCGCCATAACCCTTCTCCTGAGCAAGGGGCATCCAGAACTACTACATCAAACGCTTCGGGGTATCGCTGGGCCCAATACTGGGGATGGCGTCCAGTGATGAAGTAAGCAGGAATACCCCATCTTTCCAGATTTTCTCGTAGAGCAGCTCGGCGTTGGGGATCGGGATCGTTAGCGATGAGCAAGCCGCCCTCCAAGCCGAGTTCCGCCAGAATAAGCGTAGATTTCCCCCCTGGAGCGGCACTGAGGTCCAGTACTCGGAGTGGACGACGCTCAGGCAAGAAATTTTTCAGGCTCATACCCGAAGCCTCCTGTACATAATACGCTCCCGCATGCCAGAGGGGAGAATGTTCAAAATCTGGGCGCTCACGAAGTACCCTCCCAAGTGGATGCCAGGATATTCGTTCGGCCTCTGGAAATAGATGACCTCCTTTGTAAGGATTCAAGCGAACACTGACCTTAGGAGGCTCTTGAAGGGCTTGAAAGAACAGTTCAGCTTCCTCTGGCAATCGAGCCTGTATCCGCTTGACGAAAGCTTCGGGTAGAGTCACCGCATCGTAAAGTTCAGATATAATCGGCGTCCTTGCACATCTACCCCTTCTATGCTCAGCCGCCCACGTACTTTCTGGAGGATTTCTTCCACTTCTTGGGGAGACTTCGGAGTATAGCCATTGATTTTGAGTAAAATGAATCCCTCTGGAAGCCCCATTTGACTGAAAAGTCCGCTGCGAAGATTCTGAATGCGATAGCCATGGCTGACTCCCAGATGTTGAGCTTCTCGTGCGCTCAGGGGTAGGATGTCTGCTCCCAAGGCTTCTGAGCGATATACTTCCCGTTTGAGAAGCGTGGGTTCCCCATCTTCATTGGTAAGGGTAGCTGTAGTTTCATATTGCTTGCCATTTCGGCGATATAAAATCTTGATCTTGTCGCCGGGTCGTTTCTGGGCAATGCGTTCTAAAAACTCGGCTTGGGTATGAACATTCATGCCATCAATCGCCAGCAATATGTCACCTGTTTTCAGACCTGCTTTATCCGCGGCTCCGCCTGGGTATACCCGCCCGATGTATAGGCCTTGCAAGTTTTCAATGGGGATATTGCCAATATGCTCCTCCGCTAAATCAACTACTTCGGCATCCAAGAAGGCGCGCTGAACGATGCCATAGGCTTTTAGATCCTCCACCGCTTTGCGGACGATATTCACAGGAATCGCAAAGCCATAGCCTACATACGATCCTGTACGAGAGGCAATCGCGGTATTGATTCCGACCAGTTCTCCACGAAGGTTGACTAAGGCTCCCCCACTATTTCCGGGATTGATAGCGGCATCGGTTTGTATAAAAGATTCTAAAGGGAGGGGGCCTTGGAGGAGATTGAGATTACGTCCACGAGCGCTGATAATCCCAGCAGTAACCGTATAAGTGAGGTTATACGGATTACCGATAGCCAGTACCCACTCGCCTATTTGGACAGAATCGGAGTTGGCCAGGGGGAGAGGAGTGAGGCCAGAGGCTTTGACTTTTAGTAGGGCCACGTCTACACCCGCATCAGCTCCTACCAGTTGAGCCTCCAAGGTACGTTTATCCGAAAAGGTGACGAGAATGCGATTGGCGTCTTTGATGACGTGATAGTTGGTGACGATATATCCATCTGCACTCCATACCACGCCTGAACCTGCGCTATACACTTGCTGCGTGCGGGGCATCCATAGCCCCCAGAAGCTCCAGAAGTCATCCCCAGCCGTTCTCTCGCCATAGGCGCGGATGAATACCACGGAGGGTGTAGCTTTTTTCGCTGCTTGCACGAAGCCAGACTCCTGGGGCGCTTCCTCCGCACGCAAGGAACGAATCGGAACGATAACAGTAGGGGCTATAGATAGGGAGTCTAACTCTTTGGAACGTTGAGAGTACAAGAGTAAAGCTGTAGCTGATGCTGCTACTATACCTGATATTGCGCCTACTATTGCGAGCGGTAGAACCTTCCGCATAGCTGCAAAGGTATGGGTGTATAAATTCCGATTTTAAAACATAAAACTTGGGTGGAGGTAGGGTCTCAGGGGATACTTCATATAAACTCTCACGCCAAGAAGGCATGAATGTGCTGGAAAAGAGTAGGGTTTATTTGTGTAACGGACGGATTTGATTCGGACGGCTATTGGAATGGTGCAAGGCAGGGTAGGAACGGGTTTGTGCGCCAGTGCTACAGGGCTAGCGCACAAACCCCGCACATCTTTGACGACCCCTTGAAATAAAAGCATCCATGACCCGTACTACCTTCTCTTGACGTTCTTGAAGCAATCCGTAGCTGACTCTTGACTATCTTTCCTTCATCGCATCAGAATAAACGCACCCCAGTAGTAAAGTGATGTATGTCGCTGACGAAACTCTCTGAGGGCTTCCGCGAAAGCTTTATCTATACTCTTCTCTGGCTTCTCTAAGTGCTTCTTAGAAACTGATTTCGTTTGGGAGTTGCTGGTCCATTTTTTTGATAGAAGGAAGCCATAGTCTCGCACATAGCCGCATCATCTATTTGCCAGAGGGTTGCAATTACTCGTTGTGCCCCTGCCTCTAAGAAAGTTCGTTGTAAGCTGTATAGCCCCTTTCTAGTAATATCTCCTAATCCCGTTTCACAGGCCGACAGAGCTACTAACCTTGTTCCTAAAAGATTCATACTGGATACTTCTTGTGGTGTGAGATATCCGTTTTCTATGCCCAGCGGGGGATTTAGACTATCCCACACTGCGGCTTCTGCCAAAAGGGGGCCGGCTCTAAGCAAGGGCGAACTTTTACCCTCTTGGAAGTAGCCGTGAGTCGCAATATAAAGGACTTCTGGGCTATGAAGTTGTTTGGGCTTATCTTTGGTAGCGGCCTTACTAATCAAAGGCTCAACCTGTAAAAGCGCTGCGACAGCTTTTGCCTCCTCTTCTGCTCCCGGCAGAGGAGGGAGTTTGCCCTGAAATAGCCGGTAGCCCCTTGTTGTTGCACCTCTGGTTGAGATTGGGCTATGGTTGAAATCAGGATTCCCTATCACCACAGGCAGTTGAGCGGGGAAATGCCGTTCCTTGAGCACTAATCGTCGAGAGCTGGCTAAGTACCATATACCGTAGCGATCTGCGATGAACTTCTTGCCGTTATAGAGAGCTCCTGCGTTTATGTGGTAGTAAATTCCGTCGGGGGAGAAATAGACTCCTTTGACGCTTTGGGGTAATAGGCTGTCTATAAGACCCCATAGAAGGCGATAAGCAACAGCTGTAAGCTGGGCCTCCGGGGAATGTAAGATGTCAAAAACATTCTGAGTCCGTCTCTCCCATGCAGAATCTACCCGATGGACATACAGGTTTAACCGAGGCCGCCGCTTGTCAGATAAAAAGATGTAAAAAGCATAAAGAATGTTGCCTCCTACGCTGGTTTGAATCACTTCTATAAGCGCTTCTTCTTTTCCAAACTTTGGATCTGGTTCAGAAAAGGGATCAGGAAAGTAAGTTTTTCTGGCAAGCGATGAAGAAGGCTCTGCTCTAATTTCAGTGGCAACTCGCCAAAAGGAGTCAGCCTCTGCGCGCTTATCTTGCATGGATAGGGTAGCATACTGGGTCATAAGCCCTCGCAGCGCAAGAACAGTTTACGCATGCTACTATCAGGGTTGGACTCAGCCAGATAACGCCGTATCTCGTTGGTTGTGAGTATCAGGCCTTTGGTACTGCGTCCCACGCAGTAGCCAAGAAGAACAAGCGAAGACGGAGGGTCTTTTCTTAGCGCTACATATCGCTGAAATTCTTTGAGTCACTAACAATGTTTCTCTCCAAGAAGTATTCTTGGCAAGCGGTCGGAAGGTGGCTAAGCTCCTGACGCAGATATTCGAAAAGGAGCTTTATTGCTGTTTCACATACTAAACCTGCCCCTTGTATTTATTCATCCGTATAGGCTTCCGAGGTTTCCTAAGTTGATAGAGTAAGATGGCTGCGATTTCCCGAATCGTTACTCCAACTTCGTCGAGGTTATTTTATACAAATTTTCTGCTTCCCCGTACTTTTTTAGCTTTTGATAAGTTATCGCGAGATTATTTAGTGTTCTAAGATAGAAAAGATGAGTCTTGCCCAGAATCTGCGAGCCGAGCTGCGTTATTTCTTTGAACAAGGATAGAGCTTATTCATATCGATTCTGAAAAAATATAAGTGTAAAGACTCTCTGCTTTGCTTAGCCTGCCTTGAACCTCTCTTATCCACGCGAGGTAATATAACAAGGTGCTCTAGACCAGGGTATCTCTGAGACGCTGGGCTCACTTTACTCCAGACTCTATCCACTGCTCCTTTCCCCTGGTGTTTCAGATTAGCTAAACATTTTGCCCCGCTCAGGTAGATATGAATCAAGGTGGTATCTGAAATATCTGCTTGTCGCCTCAGAGAATCATATACAACGAGAGCCACTTCGTAATCTCCATTTTCCCGCAAGCTGTCGGCGTAGTGTAGACCTGTCTGAGCGATTAGAAGACTAACTAACAAGATGGAGAACCGCATGTGTAAATATCAGTTTTGCGCTTGACCCTAATGATATGGGGTTACCGAGTTCGCTGTATGGTGTCTTCTTAGTCCCTTGTCGCGTTGAGCGAATGTTACCTTTGCCATATCTGTGGAGCGCTACCTTTTCATAGACAGGGATGGTACTCTGATTGTAGAGCCGCCCGATACGCAGCAAATAGACAGCTGTGAGCGTCTAAAACTTCTGCCCCGGGTTATATCGGTTTTGCGATGGGCGCAGCAAGTGGGGGGGTATCAGCTCGTAATGATTACCAATCAAGATGGCTTGGGAAGTGAGAGTTTCCCTGAGGAGCGATTCTGGACGATTCAGCGTCTTCTTATGGATATTTTTGCTGCAGAGGGTATTTCATGGTATGGTCTCCATATTGACCGAAGTCGAAGTGAGACCCCTTCCTTTTATCGAAAACCGTCCCCCCTTTTGCTTCTGCCATATGTAGAAAAGGGAATTGATAGAGAACGCAGCTTTGTGATAGGGGATAGGCTTACAGATATGCTTTTAGCGCAGCGGCTCGGTCTCAGAGGCATATGGATGGCGAATCCCATCCATTCGCAGGAACCGCTTCCCTTTGCTTATATCGTGAAAAGCTGGCCAGAAATACAAGGATTGCTCAGGCGTCGCGTATTTTCTATCCGATTATCCCGTAAAACAAAGGAAACTTCTGTGGAGCTTTTCCTCTCGCTATATGGGGAGGGTCAAACCTCGATACAAACTGGCATAGGATTTTTTGACCATATGCTGACCCTTTTGGCTTTTCATGCTGGGTGGGATTTGGAGCTAAGGGCGGAGGGGGACCTTTGGGTAGATCCTCATCATACGGTAGAAGATGTAGCGATTACGCTGGGGCAGGCTTTATATCAGCTACTTAGGGACAAGCGGGGAATTCACCGATATGGACAATCGGTAGATGCTGCGCGTTGGCTTCCCATGGATGAAGCGATTAGTGTCGTGGCGATTGACATTAGCGGTAGGGGGCTGGCGACCTGGCAGCTTCCTCTAACTGAAAGTTTGGGCGGCATTACTCCGACTCTGTGGAAGCACTTCTTTGAAACGCTGGCTCGAGAGGCGGCGATTACCCTTCATATTCAAAGTCGTGGAGAAGATGCGCACCATATTGTAGAAGCTGTCTTTAAGGGCGTAGGCCGTGCCCTCCGTGAGGCTCTTCATCGGGAGGGAGAAGCCGCTTTAGTTCCTTCTACCAAGGGGTCTCTATGAAGATTGGGGTCATAGCCTATCGAGGGGGGAATGTACGTTCTATTTGGAGTGCTTTGGAGGAGCTTGGGGTAGAAGTGATTTACTCTGATCAACCTGAGGTGCTGAGGGAATGTGGAGGACTAGTATTTCCGGGGGTGGGCGCTGCGCTGCCCGCTGTTTACGACCTTCAGCGTCGTGGCCTTTGGGAATGGATACCTCAGTGGGAGCGTCCCTTCTTAGGCATCTGTTTAGGCATGCAGCTCTTAGGTCAAGGGTCCGAAGAGGGGCCAGCTCCTGGCTTAGGTATTTTCCCCTTTCAAGTTCAGCTTTTCAGAGGGGTAGTTCGTCTGCCGCACATTGGCTGGAATCTGGTGCAGTGGTCTAAAGAAGATCCCTTACAGGCGGGCCTTCCAGAAACTTTCTACGCTTATTTCGTCCATAGCTACCGGGCCGAAGTAGGAGACTATACAGTCGGGGTGTCTGAGTATGGAGAGACTTTTTCCGCCGTGGTGCGAAGGGGATTATTCTGGGGCACTCAGTTTCATCCAGAGAAAAGTGGAGCAGCAGGTATGCAGCTTTTGCGAAACTTTCTCAAAGTATGCAAGTCATAGCTGCGATAGATTTGTGGGAGGGGAATGTTGTGCGTTTGCGTCGAGGGGAGTTTACAGCTATAGAGAAGGTGGCCGATTCCCCCCTACAAGCCGCTCGGCAGCTGCGCGAGTGGGGGCTGCGTTGGTGGCACTTGGTGGATCTTTCTGGCGCGAAGGAGGGGCAGTTGGTGCAAAAAGAGCTCTTATATGAGCTTCGTCAGAGCTTTCCTGAAGTAACTATGAACCTGGGGGGTGGTCTGCGCTCCGTAGAGGCCGTTGAGTGGGGGATAAAAGCAGGATTTGACTTTTTAGTTCTCGGTAGTCTCGCTATAGAGGACCCTGAGTTAGTAGATAGGCTCATACAGACTTATGGAGCTGATCGTTTCATTTTAGCGGCGGATGTGAGGGGAGGGTGCATAGCATATCGTGGCTGGCAAACGGTAGCTCCGATAGCGGTGGAGGATTTCATCCAGCGGTGGCACCAAAAAGGAGTCACTACTTTTCTATGTACCCAAGTTGACCGAGATGGCATGCTTAGTGGTCCGGATATTAGGTTTTATCAGACGTTGCAAATGGCAGCCTATCCAGCTCGCATCATTGCGTCGGGCGGGATTCGTCATCCAGCGGATATAGAGGCGCTGGCCCGAGTGGGAATTTCGGCAGCTATCGTCGGTAAAGCCCTCTACGCAGACCCCCCTGCCTGGAAAAGCATAACTCGCACTTGATTAATATGCTCACTCGACGAATCGTTCCCTGCTTAGATGTTCATGAAGGGCGAGTGGTAAAAGGCGTTCAGTTTCTCCATTTGCGGGATGTGGGCGACCCCGTAGAACTGGGGCTTCTGTACGAGGAGCTTGGAGCAGATGAGCTGGTGTATTTAGACATATCAGCCAGTGTAGAAGGGCGGCGAACTTTCACCCGAGCGGTAGAACGAATTGCCAGTAGATTGCGTATACCTTTCACAGTGGGCGGTGGAGTATGGAGCGTAGAGGATATCCGGCGGCTATTAGAAGCAGGCGCAGATAAAGTGTCGCTCAATACTGCGGCGGTTCTTCAGCCTAATCTCCTCTCGGAGGGAGCAGCTCTATTTGGTCGGCAGTGTATAGTACTTGCCGTAGATGCCCTGGCTGAGAGGGACGGATACCGCGTGTATATCCGAGGAGGACGGGAAAGAACCGATTTAGACGCTTTTTCCTGGTGTCAACAGGCTGAAACATGGGGGGCAGGGGAAATTCTACTCACCGCTATTGGTCGGGATGGGACTCGTCAAGGTTTTGATATTCAACTTACGCAAGGTGTGGTAGATGCAGTGAATATACCAGTCATTGCCTCGGGTGGCGCAGGCCGGTTAGAACACTTTTTGGAAGTATTTACTGAGGGGAAAGCAGATGCCGCTTTGGCTGCGGGTCTCTTTCATGAAGGAACCCTCACCCCTCGACAGGTCAAGCTATTTTTGAGGGACAGCGGGATTCCCGTGCGCTTATGAGTCCAGATTTTTCTAAAGGCCTTCTCCCCGCTATCGTTCAAGATGCTGAGACTCACGCTGTTTTGATGCTTGGATATATGGATGACGAAGCTTTTCAGCACACACAGGAGACGGGCTTAGTAACCTTCTATAGCCGTAGTCGGCGCAGGCTCTGGGTGAAAGGTGAGTCATCGGGGTCACTACCTGCGGGTAGTAGAGATACGGTTAGACTGCGATGGGGATGATCTTAATTCGGGCGATACCAGAGGGGCCGACCTGTCATCGTGGTACCTACACTTGCTTTTCAGAGGAAGGAGAACTGAGCGGGGATTTTCTCGGTCACTTATGGCGCATAATACGGGAGAGGGCGCAACTCTCTGCTGAAAAAAGTTATACTGCTCGCCTTCTTTCCTTGGGGATGCCCCGACTGGCTCAGAAAGTCGGTGAAGAAGCCGTAGAAACGGCAATTGCAGCTATTTCTCAGCCAGAGCGTTTAGTGGAAGAGGCCGCAGATCTATTATATCATCTATGGGTACTTTTGTATGCTGCGGGAATTTCGCCCGACGCAGTAAAAGATGTCTTACGAGAGCGGCACCAGCGGCGCCCCTGAATACGAGCTAACGGGGCTTCTTTACTCGGTCGCTGCGCCTGTCAAATATGGCTTGGGGCGCATCAAGCAGCAGCTCATTATTCTAACAGAAACGCCTTCTCCGCAGATGATCCCCATAGAAGTGCATGATGCGTTACTGGAAAAGTGTCGGCTACTTCCCCTTCGCACCCGAGTGCGGGTACGATTTGCTTTGGAGGGTCGACTTTGGCATCCGCCGCAGGGAGCACCCAAGCCCATTTTACGATTGGTCGCCTTAGAGATTACGCCTATACCTGACTAACTTTGCTGCGTATGGATTTATTTGAAAAGGTTCGCGCCCGTATGGGCGAGGACTTAGGTAAATATGCGGAGATCGGCCATCATTATCTTGCATTTCCTAAGCTTACGGGGCCCATAGGCCCTCATATGAAGTTTCAGGGGCGCCCCGTGCTGGTCTGGTCGCTGAATGATTACCTAGGGCTGGCAAATGACCCAGAGGTTCGTAGGGCGGATGCCCAGGCTGCGGCGGAATATGGCTTTGCCTATCCTATGGGCTCGCGTATGCTTACTGGCAATACCGACGAGCACGAAGCTTTGGAACGAGAGCTGGCAGAGTTTGTCGGAAAGCCAGACGCTTTCCTCCTCAACTATGGCTATCAGGGGTTCATGTCTGTGATAGATGCTCTATTGGATAGGCATGATGTGGTGATTTATGACCAACTTGCGCATGCTTGCTTGATTGATGGGGTGCGGCTTACGTCAGCACTGCGGTTCAGTTTCCGCCACAATGACATAGGGCACTTAGAAGAGAGACTTCAGCGCGCAGTGGCTCATGTAGACAAAACCGGCGGAGGCATTCTGGTGGTTACTGAAGGTGTTTTTGGCATGCGGGGCGATATGGGAGTGCTGGATAAGATAGCGGCCTTGAAAGCTAAATACCCGTTTCGTTTGCTCGTGGATGACGCACATGGCTTCGGGGTAATGGGTCGGACTGGACGAGGAGTACCAGAACATTTCGGGGTAGAAGAGGCCGTGGATATTTGGCTGGCCACTTTTGCTAAAAGTATGGCTCTTATTGGGGCCTTTGTGGCTGGAGAGAAAGAGGTTATACAGTATCTACGGTATCATTTGCGCAGCCAGATTTATGCAAAGTCGCTTCCTATAGCTCTCGTCATCGGAGCGCGTAAGCGCCTGCAGATTATTCGCTCTCAGCCTCAGCGTCTCCAAAGGTTATGGCATATTACTAATCTCCTTCAAACTGGCCTCCGAAATGCAGGATTGGATATTGGTCCTACTGAATCGCCCGTTACACCTGTGTATCTCTCGGGCAATGAGCAGGAAGCGATAGCTCTGGTGCGAGACCTGCGCGAAAACTTTGGTATTTTCTGTTCCGTCGTTACTTACCCGGTGATAGAACGTGGAAAAATCATCTTGCGCCTCATCCCCACGGCCGCCCATACAGAGGAGGATGTTCAGCGTACAGTGGAAACTTTCGGCCTAATCGCCGAAAGACTTCGTACAGGCTATTACCTCAAGCAACCCTCTCTTTTATGAACGAGCTGCTTAAAGCAGAGGTTCAGCGTCAGCGGGAGCTGATCGACCAAATGAATGCGCAGGCCTACGAAGAGCGGTATAATAATACGGACCTCGCCTTACGCATAGCCTTAGATGCCTTTGAAAAAGCAAAATCCATAAAGTATCACTCTGGACAAGCCTGGGCTCTTCGCAATATCGGGATTGCTTATGCCATTTCGGGGCGCCCAGAAGTGGCGGAAGCGTATCTGCAAGAGGCTTTGGCGCTATTTGAGCGTCTGGATGATATGCGGGGCATAGGACTTGTACTTTCTAACCTTGCCACGGCCTACCATCAAAGAGGCAAGCTCGCACGAGCCGTAGAATATTACAGCCGCTCCCTTCGTTATCTGCAGCTTATACCTGATCTATCGGCTCATTATGCCCAAGCCCTGGCTAATCTGGGGTCTCTTTTAGGCGAGCTGGAAGAGTATGAGCTGGCCCTTGAATATCATCAGAAAGCCTTAGAAATTCATCAAAAGAATAATAATCCTCATGGAGAGTTTTTCTCTACAATGACCATAGGACAGCTATTTTCGGCTATTAAAGATTATGAAAAGGCTGAAAGTTGGCTCAATAGGGCATTTGATATTGCCTCTGACTTGGGTGAGGAGGACCTTGTGGTGAGAGTAATGGTAGCTCAGGCTGAGCTTCTGCAAGAACGGGACCAGATAGAGCAAGCTATGCAGATATTGGAGCGAGGGGAGAAGTTGGCCTCAGGCATTCAGAATCCTCACCTGCTCGCAGGTATTTACGCAGCGATGGCAGATTGCCAACTAAAGCTAAATCTTCTGGATAAAGCGCGGGAAAACCTGGAAAAAATCAATAAAGTGCTTGATTACACGAAACATGGAACGCTTGACTATGTCATGCCTCAGCTCTGGGCTCGTTTGGCAGAGAGTATGGGCGACTACGAAACTGCTTATAAGTACTATAGAGAGTATGCAAACAAGCACATAGCTCTCCAGCGTGCAGTTACGAAAAATACTCTGGCGGCCATACAAAAAGTGGTGCGAGAGGACATTATCGGCATGCAGAAGGAGGCTCAGGCGGATATTATCGTAGCCAGTCGCATCCAAGAGGCGCTCCTCCATGGAAGCGCTGAGCTCAAGCAAGTGTTTCCCGAAAGTGTATATTGGCTTGTCCCTCGGAGTATGGTTAGCGGTGATTTTCTCTGGGTCGGCAGAGGTAAAGAGGGAGCGCTTATATTTATCGTAGCGGATGCATCTGGGGCAGGCGTTTCCGCAGCGATCCTTTCTACAATAGCACATACGCTTCTCTATGAGATTATCACTATGCGGGGGGTTACGGACCCTGGAAAGATTCTTAGTCAACTGCATAAAAGCTTACTAGATCTTTTGTACTCGCCCACCAAAGCCAGCTCTGCTGAGATAGAGGCTATTCAGTCGGAAGGTTTGCAAATGGGGGTATGTACAGTTCTGCCAAATGCAGGGGAGGTTCATTATGCAGGGGCGCAAATACCGCTCTGGGTACATAATCCAATACTGGGATGGGAGCAGCTGGCTCCTGATAAGCGGCTCATTGGGCAGAAGATAGAAGGAGAGAAATCACCTCGCTTGTATACAAGCACGATAATCCCTATTGAGAAGAACTGGGTTCTTCTGTTCGTGACTGATGGATGGGAACGGCAAGTACGCGCGTCAGATGGCAAACGCTATGGACGCAGTGCAGTGCGGGAGTTCCTCGCCAAACATCCTCCTCAAGACCTCTCTGACTGGCTATTTACCATACAACAAGAGTTTGAGAGTTGGCGAGAAGGGGCTGCGCTTACTGACGATGTCTTGCTGGCAGCTGTTCGAGTATGAAAGCAGCATTTGGGCTGCTCCTTTTGGGGATGGTATGCGCTCAAATAGAGCCTACTGTCTATCAGCTCTCTGGGATGATTCTCAGCGCTACGACGGGGGAGCCCATCCCTTTTGTCTCAATACGGGTAGGGAAGACTCGTCGTGGTACCGTATCTAATGCAGAAGGGTTTTACAGCTTGCCCGTCATCCGAGGAGATACGCTAATCTTCTCGGCTCTGGGATACAAGCGAGCACGTTTCTCGGTAGGTGCTTACTTAGATTCTTACGTGGGTGATACTACGCAGGGGCTCATTTATGCGGTGCATTATCTCGTAGAAGATACCATAGAGCTGCCTACCGTACGCATTAGCAGTATACGCACCCCAGAGGAGCTGCGTACAGCCCTACTCAATATCCCATTAGAAACTCAGACTCAACCTGCCCGCGATAATGTGAGTCCTGAGCTTATCGCCTATTTTATGCAAAATCTACCTGCTGATCCGCAGGAGCGCATTAAGATTGCTCAGCAGCGCTATCGTGATTTGTACTATGAAAGAACTTTGCGTCCTACTTATCCTCTTTTGGATCCCATCGCAGTGTACAGGCTCGTGCGCTATTTGTCAGAGAAAGCTCAAGTCAAGCGGGAGAAGATTTACGACTATTGGCGAGACGACTAACCTTGAGTGTGGCTAACCAGGACTATGGAACCGATTGTGGCCTGTGTGAGGTCCCTGTCTTAGGGAGGCTCCGTAGATAATCCTATGCTTCTCAGAAAATACGCCAGTCTCATCGTTATTTCGCACTCAGTATTTGCGCTACCATTTGCTTTATGGGGATTTACCCTAGCGGCGGTAGAGACCTCTTTCGCTGATTGGGGGGTAAAGCTTTTGCTTGTGATTATAGCCGTAATAAGTGCTCGTACAGCGGCTATGGCTTTCAATCGGTATGCAGACAGAGAAATAGATGCGCGTAATCCGCGCACGGCTCAGCGTGAAATTCCTCGGGGAGAGGTATCGCCGCTCTCGGCACTTGTTTTAGCGATTGGGAGTGGGGTAGTATTTGTAGGCGCAGCGTGGCTCCTCAACCCTTTGTGTGCGCTTCTGGCTCCAGTAGCGCTTTTAGTTATTTTAGGCTACTCCTACACCAAGCGTTTTACTTATGCGTCTCATTACATTTTAGGGGCGGCGCTTGGATTGGCTCCTATTGGGGCTTATGTGGCTGTAAAAGGCAGCTTTAGCCCGTATATCTGGAGCATTGGGATGGCGGTGGCCTTGTGGGTGGCGGGATTTGATATTTTGTATGCATTGCAGGATGAAGCCTTTGATAGAGAGAATGGGCTATACAGCATTCCTGCTGCTTTCGGCGAGAAGATAGCCCGTCGAATAGCTCTCCTAAGCCATCTTGCGGCAATTATTCTTTTGCTGGCTATTGGTTGGCCTCTCTATGGCTGGGGAGGAAGTAGCGTTTTATATTGGATAGGCTGGGGTGGGTTTTCGGGATTCATTCTGTATCAGCACATCGTCAGCCAAGATAAGTCTAAAATCAACAAGGCCTTTTTTACTTATAATGGGATTGCCTCAGTCATTTTTGGTTTGGCCGCCATCGCTGCGAGGCTATTCTCATGAAAGGGCTGGTAAGCCTTATATTTCTAAGGCCAGAAGTGAGAGATCATCAGTCTGTTCTACCCCAGTGGACCATTCTGTAATAGCGTGTTCAATAACTGCGATCTGCTCGCTCAGAGGCATATGTCCTGTGCTTTGAATGAGACTTTGGAGTCGGCTGGTGGAAAATCGCTTGCGTTGGCTATTCTGCTGATCAGTGATTCCGTCTGAGAAAAGATATAACCTATCGCCTTTTTGTAGAGAGAAGCTCATTGGGATTGGGGGTGTGCGAGTAGCAGGATTGGTAGAATAAGCACTGATATCGCCTCTCCCACTTAGGAGAGGCATAATAGTATTACCACGCAGTATCCACAGTGGTCGTCCCATCCCTATGAAGGTAGCTCTGTTATGAGCGGATTCATACCAGAGTAGGGCAACTTCAAATCCCTCGTATGAACCCTCTGCTCCGCCAAAGATGTTTTGAATGTCATCTTGTAAGTATTGATATACGAGTTCCAATCTCTGCTTATGACTTAGGAGAGCAAACCGTAAAGATGTAGCTGCATAAATGCTGAGCAACGCAGCCGGAATGCCATGCCCTGTACAATCTCCTAACGCTATGATGATGCCTCCCTCCATCGGCTCAAAGTGGTAAAAGTCTCCTCCTATGCCAAGCATGGGCTTGTGCCATATACCGTAGGCTGAAAAATAGTCTTTAAGGACATCTGGTGAAGAGAGAAATCGCTTTTGAATGCGAGCTGCATAAGCCAAGGATTCTTGAATCTCACGCTGAAACAAGCGAAGCTGCTCTTCCCGCTGCTTTTTGCGGTGAATGTTTATTAGAGCGCCTATGTAGTGGGTGATATTTCCTGCCTCATCCGGGATGGGCGCCACTGTTATCAGCACCCAATAGCCCTTCCCGCTCCGATCGTAAGCGAAAATTTCCTGGGTGAAAGGCGCCCTATGAAGGTGATTGGTAATCAGGGTGCTCTCAGAGGGTTGGGCATCTGGAGAGGGGAGTAAGTGAGCGAATGTGCTACCGAAGTCTCGAACATTTTTGCCGATGAGCTCTTCCGCAGACCAGCCCGATGCCTTCTCAAAAAGCTTATTTACCCAGACGATCGTTCCATCAGGCGTCAAAATAAACTTCATCGTGTTAGAATAGGCCGTAGCCGCACTGATGAGACGAAGTTGTTCTGACTTCTCTCGAAGCTCTAAGTAAGCCTTTTCTCGCTCTGCAAGTAGCTGGTCTGCCATAGCTACCTGCTGTTGAAGCTCTTCGCTATACTGTAGGAGCTCTTGTCTGAGGAGTTCTACCTCAGTGACATCTCGCAGGACAAATAAGAAGTAATCCGACCCTTCTTCTACTTTGGGGAGGCGCATCCAGAGCGCTTGTACGTATTTTTCTCCTTCCGGCGATTTATAAGGACTAAAAACTTGAGCATCAGGTATCCCTTGATTGTAGGGCTGGAGCACGGCCTCTGATAGTTTGAAGTACTCTTGTATGAAATCCGCTGGCTTCATCTTGAGAAGCTCTTCACTCCCCCTCCCAGAGAGCACCATAAGTCCAGCGCTGACCCACACTATCCTATCCTTGGCTCGGTCAAATACAGCGACCGGCTCAGGATAGATCTCTGTCATCAGATTCATTAGAGGTAGGGGGAGATTCGACTGCCTATTGGCAGGCACAGACGAGCTGTCAGAGATACCCTCCATCTTTTTACGAACCCATTCTGGGAATAGAGCCATTCTACAAAGGTAGATATTCAACTGGTATTGTGACTCAAACCTATATTGCTACTCTTTTGCAGGTGAATCCTTCGCTTCAAGTGTCATACTCCAATGCAGGTATAGTTGCCTTGGCGGCATTGGGTATCCTCGGATAATTTCGTACGGCACATTCAGTATATTCTCTGCACCGAGTTCTACTTTCCATCCTATCCCCGTGTAGGCCCATGCCAAAGAGTGCAGAACATACGGGTTCAGGATAGTGTATTGGCTTAGGGCTAAACTACTGGTGCGCCAGCTGGTGTAAGTAGCTTGATAGAGCAGGCGCCAGCGAGCTTTGGTGTAAATACCACCCCAAATGAATGAATAAGGGGGAGTGTAGGGTAAAATCTCCCCTCGGGAAAAAGAGTATTCTCGGGGACTGAGTACAGTGCCACCGAGCCAAAGGGATAGACACTGGATGTGATATTCTATGCGTCCTTCGCCGCCTATACTCTGGATATAGCCCAAGCTATAGGTCTGCCAGCGTACCGGGGAGAGCGGAATCGTAACTATTCGATTCTGGGTTTGGGCTAAAAATGCCGCTGCATAAACTCGCCAGGCTGCGATTAATTTTTCCATAAAAACCTGTGCCTGGAGAGACTGCTCTGGAAGGAGAGTAGGATTGCCATAGCCGATCCAGAATCTTTCCCACAAACTGGGAAATCGTACGCCGCGCAGGAGCTCTATTCCGAGCCCTTGCCAGCCCATTCGCATGAGTAGGGAGATCTGGGGCCTAAAACGGCTCAGGGCTGTGAGCCGTCCCTCCCCTCGGAGAAAAAACGCTCCCTTGTGCCAAGCTAAGAAGCCTGTCAAGGCGCCTTCATACTGTGATATTTGAGAGATAGGTCGAAATCCCCGAGCCATCCGGTTACTGCGCACCCAGTCTGCTGCTCCATAAAGTGTCAATCCGTATAGTAAATGCTTGTGTTGCCACGTCTGTTTAAGCTGCCCATGTATCGTGTGCAGATGGCTCCAACTCACTTGACTAAAGCGATCTGTGTGATTCACTCTTTCTGCCATATGCTGTACTCGCAGATCCCCGAGTGGTGTTTTCAATTCAGCGGTGTGGGTCAAGAGATGCTGCTGGAGCCTCTCCGAGGGGCCTACCGCTGCACCGACTAATACGGGGGGAGGAATAAACTGCCAGCTACCATAGCCCCACCCCGTAAGCTGAAAGCTTTTACGGCGATGAGCCCAAGTACCTTGGATGTAGCGATAGTCGGCGTTTTCTCGGAGGCCTTTTTCAGGTTCGGTAAAGGGGTACTTATTCATTGCTGTCAGAGCCGAGGCTTGCATGAGCCAAGCGGGCGACTCAAGGACTCCATAGATTAAGGCCTCGCCGTACTGAGCTGTCCGCCATCCGAGAAGTTTTTGCTTATGTCGTGGGCGCCAAAATAAGGAAAGGATACCCACGGCGCCCGGAGACAAGCTCAGATCACTTCCTGGAGTGAAGCTTATCTCCCGCAAGGCAGGCAAAAAGAAAGGGGCTAAGTTGACCAGACCCAGGGTCGGTGCTCGGGCAGGCAGCCCCTGAAAAGTAACGCCTGTAAGCGGGGCACCCATGCCGCGGATAGATAAGGTTTTGAGCCCTCCTTGTCCCCCATAATCACGCAAATACACGCCTTCTATCTGGTTCAGGAGATGAGATAAATGTGTGCCCACAGCGGGCCATTTGCTAGAATCTACTACCCACCGTTTGAGGCGCCCTATGCGTTCTGCTTCAATGAATACAGGGGATAAGGTATGACCCTTACCCCCTGTTGTATCCACATTCTGAGCCCAGAGAAGCTCAGGCAGCCAAATAAGGTGCCAGTACCAGCGCCACAATCCCGGTGAGCTTGACAAGGATATTCATAGAGGGACCAGAGGTGTCTTTCAAGGGGTCTCCGACAGTATCTCCTGTAACGGCAGCTTTGTGGGGGTCAGACTTTTTGTAATACATCTGGCCATCTATTTCTATGCCCTTTTCAAAGGACTTTTTGGCATTATCCCAGGCGCCCCCTGCATTGCTCTGGAAGAGTCCAAGCAGAACGCCTGTCATTGTAACACCTGCCATGTACCCGCCAAGGACTTCTGCACCGAGCGTGAGGCCGACTACAGCGGGTATGATAAGAGCAAGGGCGCCAGGTAGGACCATTTCTCGCAGAGCCGCCTGCGTGGATATTTCTACGCAGCGTTCGTATTCAGGTTCAGCTTTGCCTTCCATTAGACCTGCGATCTCTCGGAATTGCCGTCGCACTTCCTTTACCATATCCATCGCTGCTCGCCCTACAGCGGATATGGCGAGCGAGGAGAAGAGAAACGGCACCATGGAGCCCAGTAGAAGTCCTCCTAACACAGGTGCTTTGTAGATGTCTATGCCTTTGATGCCAGCTACGCCGACATATGCGGCGAAAAGGGCCAGAGCGGTAAGCGCGGCGGACGCAATAGCAAAGCCCTTGCCCATTGCGGCGGTGGTATTTCCAACAGCGTCTAAAATGTCGGTGCGCCCTCTGACCTCTTCTGGGAGGCCACTCATTTCGGCGATACCGCCCGCATTATCTGCGATTGGACCAAATGCGTCTATGGTGAGCTGCATAGCGGTCGTGCTCATCATGCCAGTGGCAGCGATTGCGACTCCATATAGCCCTGCCAAGTAATATGCCCCCAGAATCCCTCCTACCATAATCACGGCAGGTAGCGCTGTAGACTCCATCCCCACAGCTATCCCTCCGAGGATATTGGTAGCGTGACCCGTGAGAGATTTCTGGACGATAGAGCGGACGGGACGCTTGCCCATACCCGTGTAGTATTCGGTGATCCAGCTCATGAGGGCGCCTACTAGGAGTCCAATTCCGATGGCGCCAAACACCTGTAAAGGATAAACGGTTTGCCCACGCAGCTCAGCCCCCTTAGGCAGAAGCCACTCTACCAGGCCGTAGGAGGCTGCTACAGTGAGGATTACAGCTCCCCAGTTCCCTACATTCAGGGCATTCTGTACCTGCTGAGGCCCTGCTCCCTCTCGCACCTTGACGAAAAAGGTGGCTATGATGGAAAATAGTAACCCCGTACCCGCCAGAAATAGGGGTAAAAGAACGGGCCCCAATCCGCCTGCACTTTGGATCATTTCACCGCCGAGGACCATCGTAGCTAAAATAGTCGCCACATACGAGCCGAAAAGATCTGCTCCCATGCCTGCGATATCGCCCACATTATCGCCTACATTATCAGCGATGACCGCAGGATTGCGAGGGTCATCTTCGGGAATGCCTGCTTCAATCTTCCCTACTAAGTCCGCTCCTACATCCGCAGCTTTTGTGTAAATCCCCCCGCCTACCCGTGCAAATAAAGCTATACTCTCAGCGCCAAGGGAAAATCCAGTTATGACTTCTATGACACGACGGACTTCAGGACTCAGAGGCTCTCCTCCAGCGAATAGCCAATAAAAACCCACAAAAAGCCCACCTAAGCCCAGTACAGCCAGAGAAGCCACACCTATACCCATCACAGAGCCGCCATGAAAAGCAATACTAAAGGCTCGGGCTAAGGAGGAGCGGGCTGCTTCGGCGGTTCGGACATTAGCTTGGGTGGCGATGCGCATACCGATGTAACCGGCCAGGGCGGAAGTAAAAGCCCCTATAAGAAACGCCCCTCCTATCAAAGGATGGGAACGTACTTGCCCTTCCGAGCCTTCAAGGGTTCCACTGTAAGCTAATAAAGCCGCTACTATTACTGCAAACACTGCCAAAACTCGCCATTCAGCTTTCAAAAAGGCTAATGCGCCGCGTGCAATGTAGCCAGCGATGGCTTGCATTCGGGCCTCACCAGCACTCTGGGATAGTACCCAGCGACTTCGCCATAGCAAAAATAAAAGCCCTGCGCCCGCTAATCCAATAGGAAGGAAAAGGAGAGATGTCATACGGAGCGCAAAGTTAGCTTTGCTGGTGGAGCTTACTGTGGCGGCGGCTATATAAAAGATAGATCATCACACCTATCAGTCCCCATATCGTAAAGGCTCGAAGGTTTTCTTTCCGGGCTTGGCTCATTAGGAAAATATTTACCAAGACGCCGCCAAGTGATACAAGTGGCCATAAAGGTACCTTATAGGGCCGTTCTAAGTCTGGCCGCTTGATACGAAGAATAAATACAGATAAAGAGACCAGCGTAAAAGCCAAGAGCGTCCCCAAACTGGTGAGTTCTGAAACATTCACGATAGGTACGAAGCTGGCAACTAAAGAGATTATGGCGCCCACCAGTAGGGTGCTTCTAAATGGAGTTTTGTATTTGGGGTGGACATAGCCGAAAATGCTGTGGGGGAGGAGGCCGTCTTTGGCCATAGCGAGAAATATCCGAGTTTGTCCCAAAAGCATTACGAGCATAACTGAGATAAGACCAGCTACAGCCGCAAAGGTGATGATGTAAGTCGCCCATTTTACACCAGCGCCTGCAAAAGCCGAAGCCACAGGTGCTCGGGGATCTAACTGCTTATAGGGGACCATCCCTGTAAGCACTATCGATACGCCGATATACAGCAGAGTAGTAATCAAGAGAGAAGCTACAATCGCAAAAGGGACATCTCGGCGAGGATTTATAGCTTCACCAGCTTGGGTAGAGACTGCGTCAAATCCAATATAAGCGAAAAACACAATCGTTGCCGCTGTAAATATTCCTGGCCACCCATAGTGCACATTACCTTCTAAGTCTACTTCTGGGGCTGGAATGAAGGGCTTCCAATTTTCTGGATTGACGAAGAACATCCCCGCCAGTATCACAAAGAGAACAGCTCCTACTTTAATGAAGACAATCAGATTGTTCGTAGAGGCCGTTTCTTTTATTCCGCGCAGAAGTATAGCTGTGACTATCCACGATATCACAAAACCCGGCAAGTTGATAGCGAAAGTCGGGACGGGGAGGCCCATTTCCTTCGCTTTTTCAGCGGCTGTGAAGGGGTCATTCATTAGCCAAAATGGGAGTTCCAAGCCTATTAGATGGAGCAGTTTGTCAAAATATCCACTCCATGCCACAGCTACTGTCGTCGCACCCATCATGTATTCCAAGACAAGATTCCAGCCAATGAACCAGGCTACTATCTCGCCGACCGTAGCATAGGAATAAGCGTATGCTGACCCCTCTACGGGAACTATGCTGGCGAACTCAGCATATGCCATCGCCGCCAAGAGACAAGCAATCCCTGCAATCACGAAAGACAATGCCAGGGCAGGGCCGGCAT
The DNA here is from genome assembly GCA_039630325.1 of Bacteroidia bacterium. Lineage (GTDB taxonomy): Bacteria > Bacteroidota > Bacteroidia > SpSt-205 > SpSt-205 > SpSt-205. Next base: position 38,164 of record JBCNVG010000028.1, on the reverse strand, counting down.
ATAGCTTTGCTGCTACTCCCGTTAGGGTAAATATTCCGCCTCCAATAATCGCCCCAATCCCCATAGAGACAAGTGACCAGCGTCCCAACGCTCTGCGCAGGGTCGTTTGTTGTGCTTCTTTTTGATAAGCTTCTACGGATTTTGTACGGAATAGACTCCGCCAGAATGTAGGATTAGCCATGCGGTCAAAAATACACCTAAGCCTCCTATGGCAATAGCCGACATTCGTGCATATCACACCATATTAACATAAATGCCTGGTAGCGTGGGTATTGTGTCTTTTTTGTGGTGCGGTCTGATTTCACTAAATGCCTGATTTCTTCTAAACTTTTGTGTGGATTCGCAGGAAAATTTGTCCCATACCTCCAAGCGTATGCTGAACGGTTTTGATAGATCTGGTAGTCAAAGGGTCCGATTTCTCGCACTACTGCCTTGTCTGATGTATGCTTGGTATGGACCGCAAGGCCATTCTCAGTTCTTCATCCAGAACAAAGGCCAATGGGCAGAGGAAGTTTTGTATGTGCATCACCAGGCGGGGCTCGTCGCATGGATTACTCGTGAAGGAGTGGTATATGATTTCTATCAACTTATTCCGTATGAATCAAAGGAAGGGCCTGAGGTCATGATGCAGAGCCGTCCGTCTCACGCATACAGGCGTACTGGGCACGTTCTGCGCATGTATCATGTAGGAGCGTCCAGCTCTCTACGTGCTCTCGGCCAAAATCCCCTTCCTGCGTATCATAACTACCTCATCGGTAATGATCCGCATCGGTGGGCGAGTAGAGTGCCGTTATATGGCGAGCTGATCTTAGAGGACATATACCCTGGTATCGCTCAGCGATGGTACTTTGAAGAGGGACGCTTGCGCTACGACTATATCGTGGCGCCTGGGGCAGATCCTGCTGCTATTCAGCTTCGTATACAAGGAGCGTATGACATCCAAGTGCGGGAGAATAGGCTCTTGCTTCGTACCCGATTCGGTTTTGTAGAGGTATGTGATCTTCAAGCCTATCAACTGATTGAAGGGCGCCGACACCCTGTGCCCGTGCGATGGGAAGTGACGGGAGAGAAGGTTCGTCTGGTCACAGGACCCTACAATAAACGCGCCCCACTGATTATAGACCCTTACGTTTGGAGTCAAGTTTTGGGGGGTGGGGATGCTGATGTAGCCCATGATATCGCCCTTGCTCCTCCCAATCGTTTACTGGTAGTGGGAATGACACACTCTCCGACGTTTCCCACTACGACCGGGGCTTACGACACTTCACATGAAGGCGTAGATGGCTTCCTGACTCGGCTAAATAGAAGCACCGGAGCCTTAGAATATAGTACATTCATTGGTGGGACAAATACGGATGAGATATACGCCATAGCTATCGGAGCTTCGGGAGAGTTATTTTTGACAGGTTATACAGTTTCTCTAACCTTTCCTACCACCCCCGGCTCCTATCGACCTACTAAACCTTCTACCGGAGGGGATAAAGACGCCTTCATTGTGCGGCTGAGTGCTGACGGTACGACGCTTCTGTATGGAACTTACATTGGCGGTAACAGCATAGATGAAGCTCGCGATATAGCAGTGGACGCCTCTGGACGAGTTTACATAGCTGGCTTCACCCAGTCTTCCGCATCTTCTTTCCCAGTTACCCCTGGAGCATATGACAATAGCTTGGGGGGTACTTCAGATGCATTTGTCGTCAAACTCAATCCCGCCAACGGAGGGGTAGGCGACCTCCTTTATGGGACCTATATCGGGGGGAGTACTGGTGATGAGGCTTCATGTATCGCCGTAGATGCCTTAGGAAAAGCCTATGTGGGGGGGTTCACTTTCTCTACTAACTTTCCCACGGTGCCTGGCAGCTTTGACCTTACAGCTGGGTCGGGCGGAAGTGGATTTTTAGTCAAGCTAAATGCTACAGGCAGTGGGTTAGAATATGGCACGTATATCGCAGGGAATAATGTAACTGCCGTTGCAGACTTAGTGATTGATAAAAACGGGATAGTTTATCTAACGGGAAGTACTACCGCAACAGATTTTCCTACCACGCCGGGGAGCTATGATGGTACTGTCCAGCCTATATCCCGAGATGCTTTCGTAATGAAGCTTGACCCGAATCCGGGTATTCAGCCTGCTTTACAGCTCAAATTCAGTACCGTCGTAGGAAGGACTGGGGATGTTCGAGGGGAGGCGATTGCGATAGATACGAATGGGAATGTTTATGTCGCTGGTAAAGTGTCAGGCACTAATGTGAACTTCCCTACGACGTCAAATAGCATCAGCCAAACATATGGGGGGAACGACGATGCTATTGCCTTCATGCTGAATTCTCAGGGTAGCCAACTATTATATAGTACTTTTATTGGAAAAGCCAATGAAGATGGGGCCTATGCAGTGGCCGTAGATTCCGCAGGGAATATGTATGTGGCGGGTTTCACAGAGTCATCAGACTTTCCTTCAAATGTAGGGGCTGGCTATCAGGGCGCATCAGATGCATTTGTCATGCGAATCAATGCCCCGAGTGGGCTAACTTATCTTTCTCAGAACGGCAGCGGCGTGGGGCAGGCATGGAGAGTATATCCCACAGTAGTTTCTCAGCGGAGCTTTTGCATAGAAAACTCTATGATACAAGAAGGGGTGTTTGAGCTCAGAGATATGAGTGGAAAGCTGATACATCAGTGGGCTTTGCCTCAGGGCAAGCATGAGGTTAGGCTACCTGAGGTAGCGGCTGGGCTCTATATTATAAGAGAGAGGATTACCCCAAGGGTAGTGCAAATCATAGTCGAGTAAGGTAAGACGGTTAGCCGAGAACCATTGAGTAGGCGGCAGTAGTCTTGGCCCTATTCAGTTTTGTTCTATTGGGTGTGAAAAAGGTAGGGGGATTGCAGGCTTTCATCAGGCGGTTAGAGCAGCATGGCGAGCTAAGGCGCGTGCGGGTGCCAGTCTCTCCGCATTTAGAAATGACAGAGATTATCGATCGTCTGAGTAAAAGTGGCGGGCCTGCTATATTATTTGAAGAAACTGGCACGCGCTTCCCTGTCCTGATGAATGCATACGGCTCGGAGAAACGAATGGCTATAGCTTTGGGGGTGCAGCATATCGAAGAGATTTCACAGCGTATCCTTAGCCTATTTCGGCAGCTAACTGGTCCGAAAGCCTCGCTCCGAGAAAAACTTGCTCTTCTGCCTACGCTGGGGGAGGTCGCTGGATATATGCCGCGCCGATGGCGCTGGGGCAAGCCACCTTGCCAGGAGGTGGTTTATACAGGGAAAGAAGCGCGTCTGTCTATGCTTCCCATATTGAAATGCTGGCCTAAGGATGGCGGGCCATTTATCACCCTCCCTATCGTTCATACCTACCATCCTGAAACTCGGATGCGAAATGTAGGTATGTATCGGGTACAAGTGTTTGATGATTACACGACAGCGATTCACTGGCAGCTCCATAAAGTTTCCCGCAGGCACTATGAAGCATGGAAAGCTCGAGGAGAAAAAATGCCTGTCGCCATTGTATTAGGCGGGGATCCTGTTTATACTTATGTGGCGACGGCGCCTTTACCTGAAAATATAGACGAATACATTTTAGCAGGTTTTCTGCGTCAGCGCGCTGTGGAACTGGTGCCATGCGTTACTCAGCCCATAGAGGTTCCAGCCGACGCTGATATTGTCATAGAAGGGTATGTAGACCCTAATGAACCTCTGCGCTTGGAGGGGCCTTTCGGGGATCATACGGGATACTACTCGCTCCCAGATTACTATCCTGCGTTTCATGTTACGGCAATCACTCATCGGAAAGGGGCCATCTATCCGGCGACGATTGTGGGCATTCCTCCCCAGGAGGATGCCTGGCTCGGCAAAGCCACAGAGCGTATATTCTTGGCTCCCCTAAGGCTTACTTTCATTCCTGAGCTTGTGGATATGGAGCTTCCCATAGAGGGTGTATTTCACAACCTGGCTATCGCGTCTATCCAGAAAGAGTACCCTGGTCAAGGTATGAAAGCTATCCATACACTATGGGGAGCAGGCCAGCTTATGTTCACAAAGATTGCCCTAATAGTGGATGCGGATGTGTGCTTACGAGATTACTGGGCGGTGGCGCGGGCTTTGGCCCAGAATGCTGATTTGCGCACAGATATAGTTTTTTCCCAGGGACCGATCGATGTCCTAGATCACTCTTGCAGCCAAATGGGATTTGGAGGCAAGTTGGGCATAGATGGTACACGCAAGTATCCTGAGGAGCATACTTTGCCTCCAATAGTATATCCAAAGCCAGATCCGGCTCAGCTTGCCCTTTCTGCTTTACGACAAGATTTTCCCGAGCTGCGAGAAGTTAATCTTCGCCTGATAGAAGCTGGTATTCCTGTGTGGATAGGTGCTTTCTATAAAAGTCAGCTTCATCATGGTCGCCGTCTCGCCGAAGCTTTAGCTCATCATCCGGCTTTCCGAGGGGTGAAGGTTATTCTGGTGATTGATGGGGAGATGCCGATACAAGATTTGGGGGATGTGTTCTGGCGATTTGCCAATAATACCGATATGCGGCGAGATGTGCGTATAGTGGAGGATTCGGATGGACTGCCTCATCTGATATTAGATGCGAGTACAAAGACCGCCGAACTGGATGGATTTAGCCGAGATTGGCCCAATGTGATTGTAATGTCCGATGATATTATTGCCCGAGTGGATCAGCGTTGGGAATCCTACGGTATTGGGCCTTTTTTACAGTCCCCTTCTCTCAAGTATAAGCCCCTCGTTCAAAGCGAGGAAGCTGTAGCTTTTCGGGCGGCAAAGCCTACCCCGTCGTAGTTTTGTCAATCATGAAGCCTGTCTTTAACTCGGCACAAGCGCGCCGGGCAGACGAAATCATGCAGTTAGAGTATGGGTATTTGGGGGTCTTACTTATGGAGACGGCGGGACGGCGGGCTGCTTCCTTGATTCGCAAACTGTATCCCGACGCCAAACGCTTTGTTGTAGCGGCAGGGGGCGGGAATAATGGTGGAGATGGTTTAGTGATTGCCAGATACCTTCGTAAGGCGGGGAAAGAGCTTTTCATTCTTCTGACTAATCCGCCAGATAAGCTCTCTGCCCTCTCTCGTATTCAGTATGATATTCTCACTCGTTTCGGCCTTACCTGCCATTTGCTTTCCCCAGATAGCCTCAGGAAGCTGCAAACTTTTGCAGAGAGTGAACCACGCCCCATCCTGATAGATGCTCTGATCGGCGTTGGACTTTCAGAAAGGCTCAAGCCGATGCAGGCTTCTCTGATTGATTTTCTGCGCAGCTTAAATCTTCCTGTGGTAGCGATTGACTTGCCTTCGGGGCTGAGCGGGGATACAGGGGCGCTAGTGAATGAACCTTTGCGATGTGAGCATACGATAACCTTTCAAACGGCAAAAATATGCCATTTAGTTACGCCTGCTGCTCTCTATTGTGGAAAGGTTCATGTGGTGGATATCGGAATGTACTCGGAGGTAATAGAGCGCATAGGGACGCGGACTTTCTGGGTAAATCTGAGAAGCGTAAAACGATTTTTTCCTGCGCGTCCGCTAGATGCTCATAAGGGTACTTTTGGCCATGCTCTCATCATCGGGGGATCTCGGGGCAAAGGAGGGGCAGCAGCATTAGCGACCTTAGCTGCTTTGCGAGCGGGTGCAGGATTGGCGACAGCACTGATACCAGGTTCGGCGGTAAGTAGCTTTCATCGGCGTACGCTGAGTGGGATGAGTGTCTCGTATGGGGATCCTGCCTTCCCCTATCTCAATCAGACTGCGGGTCTCTGGGCGCGACAGCATCTGTCAGACAAAAGTGCTGTGGCAGTGGGGCCCGGCTTAGGAAATGTCCCAGATACGCAGGCTTTTCTTCGGGAACTCCTCCCCCAGGTCAAAGTCCCTTGCGTCATAGATGCTGATGCCTTAAATATTCTTGCTACTAATGAGGAGCTTCTGGCTATGCTTCCCCAAAGCTGTATTTTGACACCCCATCCAGGTGAGGCAGCCCGTTTACTTCGTACCACCTCAGAGGCGATTCAAGCGCGTCGTTTAGAATCAGCCCTTCATTTGGCCCAAAGAACAGGGGCACTCATCCTCCTCAAAGGAGCTAACCCCATCATCGCTACTCCGAAGGGGGAAGCTTACTTTTTTTCTCTCATGGAGCCAGGGTTGGCCACAGCAGGTACGGGCGATGTACTTACGGGGCTTATTACGGGATTCTTGGCTCAAGGGGTCTCGCCATTGCAGTCGACGCTGGTAGCTGTCGCTATACAAGGAGCAGCTGTGCGACTTTTTTCTAAACGAGAAAATCCTGCCAGCCTGACGGCCGGTATCCTTTTAAGGTGGATAGGGCGAGCTATGGCCCTCCTCAGTGAGGAAGGTAGCCTTTCCGATAAAGGGTCTTGAGGGCACGAGTCGTGAGGCGGAGTTCCGTGATTTCACCACCAAGAGGGAGCCGTTTCCGCTGTAAGTTGATGTCAAAGCGGCGCTTGGTATGTCTATTAGAATGAGAGACGTTATAGCCACTACGAGGGCGCCGTCCGGTGGCCATGCAAACACGAGCCATGGGGCAAAGGTACGCTTCTCAGGGGATATACAGCAGGGGGCCGTGTTCTTCACCTACGCGCCATAAATATAGCCCAGGAGGTAAGCTTTCAGGTAGCTTGTAAGCAGTGCCACTTGATTGAATAGCTGTTTCCCAAACCCATCTGCCTGTTTGGTCGTATAAGATGAAACGCTCCCCTTGCAAAGTGGGGACATCGTATTCTACGGTGAAGGTTCCATAAGTAGGATTGGGGTAGAAGCGTATGGAGCGATTCCGAGCACCAGAGAAGGTCGTAGAGGTAGAGACTATTATTTGCCAGCTCATACTATCTCGGCAGGTGCCGTCTGTGCGGTAGAGCCATAGCGTATAAGTGCCTGCCTGCATGAAAGTATGAGTAAAGGAAAGACCACTATAGGTCTGACCGTCTATTTTCCACTCGTATGAATAGGGAAGCGGACTTTGCTCGGTTGCAGTGAAGGGGGTGCCGACGGATAGGGTTAATCCAGGGCTGAAACTAATAGAAGGGGCGATGAGCCGTTGAATAGTTATCTCCACTTCATCGTAACCCCAGCAGCCTGCCCCGTCTCTCACAAGTATCCAATAAGTACCTGACTGCTGGGGATAAAGTGTAGGTGTGTTTTCCCCGTAAGTCCAGTAGTACTCATTAGCCGTGGGAGCTTGCGCTGTCAAGCTATCTCCATAACAAAGCGTACGATTGGGACCTAAATCTACTGCCGGAGCGGTTCCATTGATAAAGCAGGTATACCAGTGTATAGCTTCCTGGGCATGGGTCATGAGATCTGTGAGGGTAGTACCGCCTACGAGGGCAAAGGCTATGGTATCTCGGTCGCCAGGGCCAAGAGCTATACCCCTAAATCCAGCTACAGCAAAAACGTCTCCACTCGTGCTGGTGGCACTAGGGCCACTGCGCAGTAGGCTTAGATAAGACTGAAGGCTCGCAGTGAATGTATCTACTCTCCCTACACAGCGTATAGGTTGTTGCTCTGAAAGAAGTACTACACCGATGAAGCGATTCTGAGCACCATTTCGGGCATATACCAAGGGCAGGGAAGGATGAACAAGCGCTGCATCTGTGGCAGGATTATTCCCTACATCAAAATCGAACCACCACCCCATGGAGAGGTCAGAGTAGGTATTCGCAGAGAGATTGTCAACCCGATATACGAAAGCCACAAAGGGATCAGCCGGTGAGTGCCGAGGAGCATAAGCTCGCCCATGGAAAGCAAGCCCCTTTCCTGGAATACCAGTGGGCGAGTTTAGGCTAATGCCCCCCGCATCCATAAAGTTCACTTCCCCGATTTCATATAGCCCTTCGACTGTATGAGAGGCTGCAGTTGTAGGTGAAAAATGATTGAACATACCACTTATGGGGCGCCGAGTACTCAGGTGAGCACTTGTATCATCCGCTACAACTAAGCCTCCCTCAAATAGCCAAGATTCCGTGAAGGAGTCCCACAGCACGCCCCTACCTTGGGTGTTTGCGGGGGGGTCATAGTATCCAATCCTTCCATTTCCGCATAGCGTCGTTCGCAGTTGAGCCGAGTCTAAATGCACATAAGCAGGGTTTATGCCTGTCACTTCTATTACTTGATAATCGGAATAGCCCCCATCGCCGCTGAAGCGGAATAAAATAGGTAAACGAGCGTTAGGTGGGCAGGAAGGAAGTACCTGTAAAGCAAAAGGTGCCGTCTGCGTGTGATTTTGAAGCGTACCTAAGGACCCGATAGCGTAGTTTCCTTGCTGTACTTGAAGATGCGGCGTGAGGGGTTCTATGCTGACGGAGAGATTGGTTACAGGGGACAAATAGTTAGTGTATGCCGCAGTGAGATAAAAGGTTTCTCCAGCGAAGGGAAGGCTGTCGTTAGCATCATACATTTGCCAGCTGGTGATTCGGCAGGCGGGTGTATCTCTCGTGAGGATAGCGCGGTGGAGATTGATGCGGCGTCCGAGGCGATATCGGAGGTGAGGGGGATTAGCAGACTCCACGGAATCTGCGGTAATTCGAAGAAGCTCAGCGATTTGGCGAGCATTCAAGTCGGGGCGCCAGGCCCGTAGGAGAGCGGCAGCTCCCGAAGCCTGACCAGCAGCAAACGAGGTCGTCGCACCAAATGTGAAATAGCCATTTACCCCACTCGTCGTAATCCCTTCACCTGTGGTGGCTAAATCTATGTCATAGCCTATCTGGACCCAGCCTCCCCAAACATCATTGGTATTTACAGCCGTTATAGAAACAACGCCGTCGTATTGAGCAGGATAAAACTTTGCCGGCGTATCTGGTGGGACATTCCCCGCGGCAGCAACGATAAGAGGATCATAGGTATTTATAACTTGAGAAATGAAGTTTTGAGCCGCTTGGCTTCGAAACGTACTTCCCCATGAACAGTTGATTACTTTGGCTCCCTTTTGAGCGGCATAAAGTATACCGTCATAAGCTGCCCAGAGGATGTCTTGATTATCGGGAGCTGTCTTGACAGGCAAGATGCGGCATTTGAAAGCTGGGGCAGCAATGCCTATTCCATTATCCGTAGTGGCGCCAGCGTACCCACTCACCCACGTGCCGTGTCCTCCTGTAGAGCGCCGAGGATCATTATCGGGAGAAAAAGGCCCTGCACCTCCATAGCTCGCTCCAACTAAATCCCATCCTTGAAAGTTATCTACATATCCATCACCGTCATCATCTATCCCGTTTATGGGGTCATCCCAGTTGTAGGCTATATTGTCGATAAGGTCAGGATGATCAAAACGAACATCAGTATCTACAATACCTATGGCTACATTAGTATCCCCTTGGGTACTATCCCACGCTTGCAGGACGCGCATGTGGGCAATGCAGAAGTTATTCGGATGAAGGTCATTTGGAGAATAAGTGATTTCCTCTTGGGGGATTGAAAGGATAGGAAGTGGCAGAGGGTCTAAGGGGTGAGGAATATATTCTGGTTCTGCGTACGCAACGGCTGGACTACGTTTCCAGAGCTTGGCCACGTAGCCTGGAGGCAGATCTGCTTGATAGTCAAGGGCGTATATGGGCTGTTTGCTTTGAAGGGTGGGGAACCGTTTGGAGATAGTTCCATTTAGGTAGCTCCGTAGGCTTTCCAGCTCTTCAGGTTTATTCTGGATTGAGTAATTCTCTCGAAACTCAAATAGAATTCGTTTGGGCCATATCCACTCCTGGCCCCATACAAGGGGGAGGAGCAGACCTATCCATCGCATGCGATAAAGTTAGCGCTTCTCAGGGGTCATACACAATATCAGAAGCTGCTCCTATGAGGTCATTCAAGTTGTATTCTTTTTCTGTGAAGGATTTGCCATCCTTGCTCATCCGTACGATGACACTTTGGGCTGAAGCAGGTATCACGAGGGCATAGTTACCCTCGTTGTCTGTAACAGTTTGCCCCAATACCTTACCAGTAGCTTTGTCCAGAATCCATAGTTTTAGGTTAGCAACTCCTTCTCCAGACTTATTCGTAATCTGTCCCGATACTGTCTCCATTACAACTACCTCCTGTTTAGCTGGGGGGGCTGGAGATACAGCGCGAGTCTGGGAACGGGTAGAAGTAGGAGTAGTGGTATGAGATCGGCTCTCTTCTTGAGCCCATAGAGCGGCAAGAAGCATGGTGCAGGCGAGGATTCTCATCTCATCAAAGATACAAAAATCTTTCGTTTCACAATCTCAATCCCCTATGCACTTTTGTATAGTGGAGACCAACCAGCTTCGTGCGCTCTTGCATCTGATAGATGATCCAGATCCGCAGGTACAGTCCCATATTGAAGAGGTCTGCCTCTCGGCTGGGCAGTCTGTGATACCTCTATTAGAGCAGAAGTGGTTAGAGACATCGGATCCTATCGTACAACGCCGAATAGAGGAACTGTTAGAGCTTGTACAGCTCGAGGTGGTAGGGCAGCTTCTTTATGAGTGGCGGTTAGCGCCAGAGCAACCCCTGTTTCCTGCGATCATGTATGTGGCTCAACTGCGCTACCCTTCCCTCAATCTCTCCAAATATACCAATGCATACAGGCGGCTGATTCATACGACTTGGCTTCAAATGCCTACGCATGGAGACCCGTTTGAGAAGCTTTTAGTCATCAATCGACAGCTTTTTGTGCAGGAGCGCTTTCAAGCGGAGCTGACTCGTCCGATGGATCCCCGCTATTATTATCTACATGAGGTGTTAGATACTCGTAGAGGAAATAGTTTCTCCTTGGCAGTATTATACTACCTCCTGGCATCGGAGCTTGGTTTGCAAGTGGCGGTGGTCTCTATCGGCTCCCAGTACTTAATCCGATATTTTGATGGAAATATTCATTTCTACATAGACCCTTACCGAAAAGGCTTCATCCTATTAGCCGGCCAGCTCCAGCAGGCTCTGCGCAGTGCGGGATTGTCCGAGAACTTGGCGCATTATGCCTCACTTTCCCACCCATATATCATTGTACGGCTAATCAGACATTTGGAAGCCGCTTATGAGCACACTGGGGAACACGATAAGAAGCAGTTATTTTCGGCCCTGCGCGACCGAATAGATATAAATTTTAGCTTATAGCTCAAACATTAGGCTACCCATGATAGGCTTCGAGGTCCTTTTCATGTTAGCTGGGATGATTATGTTCATGAGCAATAGATGGAGCGTTTCATTGCACTGTATAGGGCTTTGGACCAGACTCAGAGTCAAAATGCCAAGCTGAAAGCGCTAGTAGAATATTTTCAGGCAGCGGATTCACACGAAGCCGCCTGGGCGGTGAAACTATTGCAAGGCGGCCATGCTCGCCGTTTCGTTTCGCCGAGAAAGCTTCGGTTGTGGCTCGCAGCGTATTTGGGCTTGCCTGCAGAGATAGTGGAGGATTGCTATCATTATGTTGGAGATCTCTCAGAGACGGTAGCTTTGCTTCTACCTAACCGAGGCAATCCATTCAGTGGCGAACTCTCCATGACGCAGCTTGCCGAAGTAGAGCTCCCTAAGCTCGCTAAGCTTCCAGAGTCAGATCAGCGCCAGTGGCTACAGCACTATTGGGGGAAGCTCAGTTTTTGGGAAGCCTTTCTACTCCATAAAATTCTTTTGGGAGCAATGCGAGTGGGTGTGGCTGAAGGATTACTTGTCCGAGCTATTTCGGAAGCGCTTCATATACCAGAGCCGCAGGTCGCTCAGCAGCTCAGTGCAGAGTGGAGTCCATCCCCCTACTTCTACGAGTATCTGCGGGCTGGGCAGACAGTTACTCTGGCGCCATATCCGTTTTTTCTGGCCTATGCGGTGGATGAGTTAGGGAAAGATTTTCAGTCTAAGATAGGAAACCTATCCGCCTATCAGGTAGAATGGAAATGGGATGGAATGCGTGTCCAGCTTGTCAAAAGAGAAGGTAAGTTTGCTTTATGGACCCGCGGAGGCGTGTGTATCACCGAGGGGTTCCCGGATATTATCGAACGCTTCAAACATCTACCATCAGGAATCGTAATAGATGGCGAGCTGCTGGTAGTGCGAGATGGAATAGTCCAGCCATTTTCTCTCCTTCAGAAGCGACTGATGCGCAAAAAACTCTCCCCTGCTCTTTTGAGGGAATGCCCTGCGACGATTTTTGCCTATGACCTTCTGGAATGGAATGGAGAGGATATACGAGCTTGGCCTTTATCGGAGCGTCGGCGGCATTTGGAGGCTTTGAGAGAGCAGTATCCTTTTGTGGAGCTTTCCCCTATTGTGGAAGTGGGGGATTGGGAGACGCTGGAGCGATATCGGATGGAGCCGCCTCTGGGAGCGGAGGGGCTGATGCTCAAGAGAAAGGATAGTCCCTATCTCGTAGGCAGACGCCGCGGCTACTGGTGGAAATACAAACGAAATCCCTTCAGTGTAGATGCGGTACTCGTGTATGCGCAGCGTGGGCATGGACGACGGTCAGGATGGTTTACGGATCTCACCTTTGCCTTGTGGGATCGCCAAGGTCAGTTAGTCACCTTCGCTAAAGCCTATTCTGGGCTCACAGATGAAGAGATGCGAGAGCTGACTCGCTGGATTCGGACCCATGCCGTAGACAAAATAGGCCCTGTGGTGAAGGTCCCCCCCGTATGGGTATTTGAGATCGGGTTTGAAGGCATACAAGTATCTAATCGGCATAAATGCGGATATGCGGTGCGATTTCCTCGTATCCTCGCTTGGCGTCGAGACAAAGCCCCAGAAGAAGCCGATGGATTGGAGGCCTTAGAACGCCTTGTTTCCTGCATGGGTGAAGTACTCCCGCCTGAGAAGGCCAAACCCCAAACCTCTGCAAGAAACTTAAAGTAGGCTTGAATTTCCGGAGAATGCCCTATATTTGTATTGCTATGCAAAACCTAACGAGAATACTGGTAGTTGCGGGCTTGCTACCACTTGCATTCTATGGCCAAGCCCCATTGAGGAGATTGAAGCCGATTCGTCTCTCTGAGCTACCTCGAGAGTTTCAACGGCAAATCAAGAATCTGTCAGGTCCAAAAGCAGTCCCCCTACCACCTTCTGAAATGGGAATGCCTTCCAGCCGCAGTACTGCAAACGCTCGGACTGCGATAAACTGCGACACATCGGTTTTCCTTCCGTGGCTGCCCCCTCATATAGATGCTGATACGCTCCGGCGTGCCAGGCGAGCTGTTGAGAACAATATTCCCGATCATCAGGCAGGGGATACCGTTTTGGCTGTTGTACCTTCTCGGGTGAATGATACCCTTATGCCAGAGGTGACAAGTGGCTCTACTGTCGTAGGACCGTGTTTCAAACCGTACTTTGACTCTCTAAATGCAAATGGCTCATATGGCATTAGGTTCAACGTCATTGAAAGTAGAGGGACTACTCGGACTATAAATGGCGTGACTTACGAACTTTATGATGGGAATGCGCTTGCTGTGCGATTGGATGTGCCGAGCACCGCACAGCCATTCCGTATCGTTGGGTTTGCCTTCCACTTGTATAATAACTTTTACGTAGGCTCAGGGATGACTCGGGATTGCGATTTGAATAGTACGAGTGAAGGCTCGGCCGGATACAGTGATGGCGATGGTTTCTATGAGCTATCTATGCAGATTCGAAGTGTAGGTCGAGATACGCTGACGGGAGATACCGTTATCTATCAAGCAGATGCAGATCCAGCGTTGGATACTGTGGTCGTAGATCGTCCTTATACTTACCCTGATACCATTATCAAGGAGGTACAGTGGCCTGCAAGAGAGCTTCGGGTTTCTTGGTTTGGAAGCACGCTCAATCAGTGCTGGGGGGCAGCCAATAATGACTGGCGTACAAATTCGGCAGTAGCTTACTTCCCTCCTCAAGACCAGTACGAGGTGAATCCAGGGGATACCATCTATCTTGTCGTAGCCACGGAGCTATATGATCCAGACGTAGATGGAGTACAAGACTCTCTTCACTTGCGGCTAGGGGCAGCCTATGACGATGGATCCCCTAATATCCCTCTCTGGGTCGCAGATAGTATTAACGGTCTAGCGCCTAAACCAGAGGGCGTCTCTATGTGGAATCTTCTGTGGCGAAATACTACTTCTGGTGCATTTGAGTATGAAGCTTGGAACTCTGTCTCCTGGACAAACTGGGGGCGAGGTGATGAAAGGCTTCGCAGCTATCACTTTGGCATCTACCCTGTCATCAGCTTTGACCCGAACTATAACCCGCCTCTCCTTCCAGGCTATACGGCTAATTTCAGATGGGGACAGCAAGGTTTTGGTCTTCCTTATCCAAACCCCGCTACCGAATGCATCTACATAGACTTAGATAGCCCAGCCGGAGGTGTAGCCCGGTTTGCCCTTCATACGCTGGACGGTCGTATGATTCAAACCTGGGAACGCTCCTTGACCGCTGGTCAAGCGAAATACGCCTTAGACCTTGGTGCAGCAAGCACGGGCACGTATGTGCTTACTGTCAGGACTCCATACGGGGAAGCTGCCTTCAATGTAGCCATAGTGCGATAGTAGAGTAAGGACAGGAACTTTATGGGGTAGGGCGAGCCTTCGAAGGCTCGCCCCTCTTATTTTTGAGGGATGGCCAAATAAGTTGGATATTGCTCTGTCTTAGGCGCGCTCCCTGAGTGTTCCTATCCACTAAGAGACAAAAGGACAGATCTCATGAAGCGTAAAGTCGAGCGCTTTCTTCCTCTTTGGCTGTCTCTCCTCTGGTTGAACCCTCTCTATAGGAGTCTAAAAGGAGGTCTATTTCTGCTTTTCCCTAACTAAACCTTCCTTATGTCTCCTGTCAAGCCTCAAACGCCTTAGGATTTAGTTGCTATTTCGAGTGTGGACTGCTCGGGATATTGAATGCGGGCGTGATGGATGGAGAGGAGCTGCTCGTAGAAGCATGTTTCTAACTCGCTAAGCTGAGCAAAGGTAAGGGCGGCTTCTCGAAGCTGCCCCTCAGCAATGCGCTGCTGGATAATCGTACGAATGTGCTGGCGCAGTTTATTTGGGGTAGGATTAGAGAGCGCGCGTGTACTAGCTTCTAATGAATCCGCTAACATGAGTATGGCTTCTTCTTTGGTTCGCGGAAGGGGGCCATCGTAGCGGAAGTTGGACTCTAAAGCCGCCGCTTCTTGCGGGCACTGCCGTTTTTGCTTCTCCCAGAAGTACTGAATATAAGTCGTCCCATGATGCGTTCGGATGCCGCTGATCACTTCATCTGGCAGACGAGCTTGCTTAGCCAGTTTGACTCCTATGGGGACATGAGACTTAATAATAGAGGCGCTTTCTTGGGGGGTAAGATTATGGTGAGGGTTTATAGCGTTGCCAACGGAGATAGCAGAGAGGTTCTCAACGAAGTAGACGGGATTTTCTAACTTTCCTATGTCATGAAACAGCGCCATTACATGGGCCTTGAGGGGGTGAGCACCAATCTTTTCAGCAGCAGCCTCAGCTAAGGCTGCGACAGTTAAGCTGTGTTGATAAGTCCCTGGCGCTTTTCGTTTGAGCTCTTGAAGGAGAGGGTGATTGGTATCCAGCAGTTCCAAGAAAGTAATATCCGAACTCAGCCGAAATATCCGCTCTATACCGTAAATCAAAGGATACGCTAATAAGCACAAGATGGCATTAGCTGTCAGTAATGGAATTCCCGTCCAGGATACCAGCGAGATATACCCTTGGCGAAATAAATGATAGCCAGAATAGGTGATAATGTATCCTGCAAGCAGCGTCGCCAGAGCGTAGTACAAATGAGAGCGACGCTGAAGCACCCTCAGACGAAATACCGCCAGCATGCTACTAAATCCGTGAACGAAAAAGTATTCTACTGGCTCTTCCATGATGAGGCTTATCTGAGCCCCAAGCGTGATGGCAGAGATAAACCCCACCCTGTCGTCAAAGAAGATGGCTAATATTATCGGCCCCAAAGCGAAAGGGAATAAATGATGGAGGGGAATATTCAAGCCCTGCACAGGCTCGATATGAGAGCGATTGAGACTGGCGATGATTAGAGTGATAAATATGTATACCGAGAATAAAAGGGCTATGGGGCGTAGGTTATGAGGAGTGATTTTCTGAGCCAGTAGGAGATACCAAAGGGTGATGAAAGTGATGATAGAGATTAGCAGAAAAAGTCCCGCAAAGCTGGTTAAGCGGCTTTGAAAAGGTTGGATTGTTTCGTGGGCCTTACGCAATGAGTTGAGCTTTTGTTGGATGTCTGGGGTGATGAGTTCGCCCCTTCGAACGATCAACTCGCCTTTCTTAATGGTACCTGTGTAAGGAGAGAGATTCTTTGTAGCTTGACGGAGCTTTTCGCCGGCAGCTTGCGGATCTATATCCAAATTAGGTCGAAAGGTGGAGCGAAGGTAAGGGCGCAGTTGATTCGCCACAGCGTCGCCGTATTCGGTTCTCAGCCATGACCAGAGCTTCGCACTATCTACCAGAGCTTCTGCTGAGACTTGATATTCATCTTGGGGCGACAGGCGTAATATAGCCATGCCTTTTTGATTCGCTAATGGAAGGTATGTGTAACCGTATCGGTAGGCGTACCGAAAAGCTTCCTTTAGAGGAGCATGCAGCGATCGGGGGAGCATCGTACAGAGAGAATCCACTTGTTTTTGAACCTCCGTCTGAATGCTGGTATCCTTACGAAACACCAGGGAATAGCGCTGCATGAGTGAGTCAATCTCTTGAGCTGCCTCTTCCGAGCTTTTAAATACCCGAAACTCAAACGGAGCAAATAAGTCCGCATTCATCCAGACGTCCCCCTCTTTATATGGTGCTAAGAATACCGGACGAGACCACCACCCGATAAATGTACTAATTCCCGCTGAGTATAGAATCGCTAAAAAAGCCATCCATACCAGCGGGCGCTTACGGAGCGAGACCGTAACGCTGAAACTTTTTGGCAGCCTCCTCACGCTGCCGCTGGATGACTCGGGGGTCATAATGTTCTATCTCCGGGGCGTAAGGTATAACATTGCGACGATAGACTAAAATGCCTTTTCGTCCTTCAAACTGGCGCCGTTTCCAGAATTCCAGAGCGTCATAGGTTCCATCCGCACCAAAAAATGGACGAACATCCTCCCGCATGCGGTTAGCCCGGGGCGAAGTGCTAATGTGGTCGAAAATAATGGCTGAGTAGCGCTTTTTTGCCCCATACTTCTTTACATACCAACCTACGTTAAGGGAAAGAGCTGTGGTTTCTCCGTAGGGGAGGATGAGGCGCATTTTCGGTATAGGGCCTACATAGATAACGGGGGCGCCAAATAAGATCTTTTCAGGATTTTTGGGATCAATAAACAAAGTTTCTATGACCTTGAAGTTTTGTCTTTTATCGTATCCATTCCATCCCAGCAGTACATAAAACACCAGCTTTTCTCGAACTAACCTGCTTCCCCGTGGAATCCGGGCTTTTCCTTCATATCGCAATACCCCATGGTTGACATAACGAGGATGATAATACAAGGCCCCCACCCATTCATCAGGGGAAAGCGTCCGACGTTCTATGTCGTCCTCCTCCAAAACATCTGGAATTTCTTTTAGTTTGATTATTTTTATTTGCCAGGGTGCATGCTTTTGAGAGCGCCAGCGCCGAGCTATGATGCCATAGTAATAATGCCGATTTTTTTGAAAATCAATTAGCTGCCATGTGAAAATGCGGAAAGCACTATCAGGAGGACAGAGATCCGAAACGGTAATAACGGAGTCAAAGGGATAGCTGAAAGCCTCTGGTCGAGTGAGAACGCTTTCCCACAAAGCAATGAAGTGACGATTGACAGAGTCCTTTGCATAGAAGTCTTCTCCATGCAGGATGAATCGCCCCATTTCCGCCAGTTTCAGCTCTATTTCGGGAAGGGATACACTCTGGGCCCACAGTAGAAAAGCCCCCCACACTACCGACATTACGCCCCTCAAAGTTACGATTTTTAGGAGAAAGCCATGGGCAGAAGGCTCTGGGCCTCCATGAGAGCAAACTCGTTTAGAGGAGGTAGCGCTTTCTGTTCGCGTAGAAATGATAAGAGTACCTCTGTACGAATATTTGAGACTACGGGTACGCCTGCAAAAGGACATCCGCCATATCCGCCTAAGGCGCTGTCAAATCGTCGGCATCCCGCGGCCCAAGCTGCCGCTACTTTGTCATAGGCATTCTGAGGAGATGCATGGAGATGGACGCCCCATGTTACATAAGGCAAAGCCTTTACGGCAGCTTCGGTTACTTGATGAACAAGTTCTGGGGTCGCTACGCCTACCGTGTCCGCCAAGGAGATAATAGAAATGCCTTTCGCAGCTAAACGGTGCGCGGTTTCTATCACCTCTTGGGGAGAATATGCTTCTCCATAAGGGTTGCCAAAGCCCATGGAAAGATATACTACAGGCGTTTTCTGATGCTCCCTGCAAATGGAAACAAGCTCATCCACAAATTTCTCAGCTTCTGCGCGAGATTGACGAGCATTCAGCTGCTGAAAAGTCTCCGAAAGCGAGAGAGGATAACCTATGTATGACACCGCTGGATGCCTCACAGCTTGCTCTAGCCCTCGCCTATTCACGACTATCACTAAAATTCCCGTCTCCTTATATGCTTCCCAAGGCAGAGAGGACAAGACTACTTCCGTGTCCTGCATTTGAGGTACGGCTTTGGGTGAGACGAAGGATCCCGCATCTATGGTATGAAAGCCGACTTTGAGGAGAGCAGTCAGATATTGGATTTTTATCTCGGTGGGAATCAGGGTAGGAAGACTCTGCCAAGCGTCCCTGGGACATTCCACTATTTGTACCTGTGTCATACGGCGAAAGTATACTGGTTTTCTGAACGCTGAACTAATCAAGCGATTTTTTTGTTTGAATTCCTGCCATGTACCCTGCTTACGTAGTAGAACCTATTCGCCAAGAAACCGCTGAAATAGGCCTCGTAGAACTTCGTACGCCTGAGGAAGTAGATCAAGTGATACAAGAACTGAAAAGCACAGGTGAAAGCGCCCTTTTTCTAATCAACTCTGTATGTGGATGCTCCGCTGCATCGGCTCGTCCAGGCGTGGCCGCTGCTATGCAGCATGCGAGGCGCCCCGCTCGTTTCTATAGCGTTTTCGCTGGGGTGGATAAAGAGGCTACGGCTCGTTTGCGCCAGTATCTGGCTCCTCATCCGCCTTCTTCTCCCAGCATAGCTCTATGGAAAGGGGAGCGATTGCTTCATTTTATTCCCCGGCATGAAATAGAAGGTTATTCGGCTCAGCATGTGGCCAGCACTTTGGTGGCGCTTTTTGACGAATATTGCTAAGTGCGACGACGGCCTGGATTTATACTCCTTCTCCTGGCGCTTGATCAGCTTTGGGCTCAGCGCGGTGAGGAGGTGTGGCAAAAACTCAATCCATTCTTTGGAGGTGGCCTCACTTTCATAGATATCCGTTTTCTTACTACTCCTCTTTTTAATAACTCCCCGGACTTTTGGGGATTGACTTTGGGCACCAACTATGCCTATTTTCACACAGAGAATGAGGTATTGGCCGTAGGGCCTGGGGCTCAAATCACGGGGTCCCTTCAGTTTGCGGGTGGTTTGGGAACAAATTGGATGGTTCAGGTACCTGTATATGGGTATGTTCGGGTAGGAGCGGGGGCGACTGCTTTCAATGTGCAGAGGTTGGGTATCGGGGCCGGCGCAGGTCTTCAGCTCACCAGTTTCCAGCTACTTTATACCTCTCTGTCTGGAAATGCTGTAGGACGGCTCCGTCAAACTTTCATCAATCCTATGGTGTTTTTGGATCTAACCTTCAACTTTCGTCGAACTAATCCTACTACTATACGCCTAAATCTTGATATCCTCTCCAGCCGTCGGAATACTGAGCTCTTAGGCTCAATAGATCCTGTGCCTTTGGAGTTTCGAACGGTAGGACTTAGCTTTTTATACAAAATAGGGTTGTGATATACTTGATCCCAGGGTGGCTCATCGCTGAAAAATTTTGTTAGTGCCACTATGCTCATCTACACCGAAATCACACCCAATCCTCATAGTCTTAAGTTCGTTTTGCCGCCTGAATATCCTGTCATTGAGAGAGGTACCCGTGAGGTTACGCAGCCATCTGAGTCTGATGAACCCCTTATTCAAGAGCTTTGGCGCATTCCTGGTGTGAAAGGGCTTTTTTTTACCCGAGCATTTGTTACGGTTTCTAAGTCAGAAGACACAAGCTGGCATGACCTCATTCCTCGGATAAAAGATGTTTTGCAGCGCCATTTGCTAGCGGGGCCTTTGCGCGCTCCCGAAATAGCAGATGACTCTACGGATTCCGACATTGAGAGTCAAATCAAATCAATCTTGGAAGAGTATGTTCGTCCAGGTATAGCTATGGATGGTGGAGATGTAGAGTTTGTGAGTTTTGCTGAGGGTGTAGTCAAGCTGCGCTTACGAGGTAGCTGCTCCGGCTGTCCATCTAGCCTTTATACGCTCAAGGCTGGGATAGAAAATCTTCTCACGCGCCTTATCCCCGAAGTGCGGGCTGTAGAGGCGGAATGACCAAGACTTCCCGATAGGAACGGAGTAGCTGGATAATTATAGGCGCTACCTTTGTGTAGTGTGGTCAAACGAGACTTACGAGAATAGCCTGCTGGAATTGCGTTGGCCCCAGCTTGGGAGCTGGGCACAGTGGATGCAATACGCTTTGAGTGGGGGAGGTAAAAGGCTTAGGCCGTATTTGGTGTGGCAGACTTACGCTTTTTATGCCAATAAAGAGGCTTCATGGGAGGTGGCGCTTCCACTTATGCGCGCAGTGGAGCTACTTCACACCTTCACATTAGTTCATGACGATGTCATGGATAAATCACACATGAGGCGAGACAGACCTACGCTCTATCACTTGGCAGGAGGAAATACGGCTATCTTAATAGGAGATGCCCTACTGATAGGAGTGTATCAAGAGCTAATCAAACTGCCACCAGAAATCTGTAAGACTGTATCCACTATTCTGTCTGAAGCTGCTCTTCGGGTATGTCATGGGCAGCTCCTGGATCTGGAAATGGGAACGCAACCTACGACCTCGGTATCAGAAACCACCTACTTTGAAATGATTAGAGAAAAAACAGGCGCTTTGATAGGGGCTGCGTTGGAGGTCGGGGCAGCGCTGGCTCAGACATCTCTGGATGAGCGTAAAAAGCTCCGAGAAATCGGCGAGTCCATAGGTATTTATTTTCAGCTTCAAGATGATTATCTGGACGCATTTGGCGAATCTACGGGAAAGTTACGCGGAGGTGATATAGCAGAAGGCAAAAAGACTTTCTTATGGCTTTGGGCATGGAATGAGGCCAGTGAAGAAGAACGCATGCGCCTTGAAAGCACTCAGGGAGAAGAGCGACGGCTATTTGGCTTAGCGCTTTACGAACGGCTCGGCTTGCGTGAGAAGGGGAGAGCTTTCCTTCGCGAAGTGCGTCAAAAAACCGAAGCCCTCCTGGGAGAAGTAGGCTGTTCTGCCCTACTCAAGGACATCCTTCACCGCTTGGAGGAGCGCACTCGCTAAGCTGCCTATTGACGACTTAGCCTGAGTTTTTCCTGATAAGCTGAAAGAAAAGTCTTTTGTTTTTTTGGCAAATATGACTGACACTTTGTCAGAGGCTCGGTCTTTGCTCATGAGGCCCGAGTATGAATTGGAACCAGTTTACCATTAGAGCGCAAGAAGCGCTCCAACATGCAGTGGAAATCGCGCAAGCCAATAATCATAGCGTCGTTGAAAGTGGTCACTTGCTCTTATCTCTCTTAGAGAAGGATGAGATAGTGACGCCCTATCTCCTTCAGAAAATCGGAGCTAATCCTAATCACCTCCTCCAGCAAGTGCGGAAGTGGATTGGGGAGCAGCCCAAGCTGACTGGACCCGCTGGCACCCCAGGTATAGGATCCAGCCTCAATGAGGCTTTACAGAAGGCTCTATCCTATGCCAGCCGCATGAAAGATGCTTACGCCAGTGTAGAGCATCTTTGGCTGGGACTAGCGGAGGGAAAGGATGCCATAGCTCGCCTCCTAAAGGAGCAGGGCATAGCCGTCGCTACATTGGAAAAAGCGATTACCGAGCTGAGAGGGGGGCGAAAAGTCTCTGATCCCTCCGCTGAAGATAAGCTCAATGCCCTTCACCGATACGCTGTGGACCTTACAGATTTGGCTCGCAAGGGCAAGTTGGACCCTGTAATTGGACGGGATGAGGAGATTCGTCGCACTTTGCAGATTTTGGCTCGCCGCACTAAAAATAACCCCGTTTTGATTGGGCATCCTGGGGTCGGTAAGACAGCCATCGTAGAAGGGATCGCTCAGCGCATTGCCTTGGGAGACGCCCCAGAGAATCTACGAAACAAACGTGTCTTCGCTTTGGATATGGCCTCTCTGTTAGCGGGAGCAATGTACCGGGGTCAGTTTGAAGAAAGGCTCAAGGCAGTAGTCCAAGAAGTCATTCAATCAGAAGGGGGCATTATTCTTTTCATAGATGAGCTTCACAACCTCATCGGCGCTGGGAAAGCGGAGGGGGCGATGGATGCGGGAAATATTCTCAAGCCTGCTTTGGCTCGGGGAGAGCTTCGTGTCATTGGAGCCACTACATTGGACGAGTATCAGAAGTATATAGAGAAAGACAAAGCTTTGGAGCGGCGATTCCAGCCTGTCTACGTAGATGAGCCGACCGTGGAGGAGACCATATCTATTCTGCGGGGGCTCAAAGAGCGGTACGAAGTGCATCATGGTATCCGAATCACCGATGAAGCTTTAGTTGCTGCGGCCGAGCTTTCTCATCGGTACATTAGTGATCGGTTTCTTCCCGACAAAGCGATAGATCTTGTAGATGAGGCAGCAGCCCGACTACGCCTGGCTATAGACTCTCTTCCAGAGCCGCTGGATGAGTTGGAAAGGCGCATCCGTCAGCTGGAAGTGGAGCGAGAAGCTCTAAAGATAGAAAAGGACGAGCGTAAAGTAGCAGACCTGACCCGTCAGTTAGAGGAGCTTTACAAGAAACGGCAGGAGCTTCGGGGTCAATGGGAAGCGGAGAAGGCTCTCCTCGCCGAAATCCGTTCAGCCAGAGAAGAGATAGAACGGCTCCGCACAGAAGCGGAGTACGCCGAGCGTCAAATGGATTGGGGGAAAGCAGCGGAGATTCGGTATGGACGCATTCCTGCAGCAGAAAAGCGTATAGAAGAGCTCTCCAATCGCCTCAATGCCCTTTCTGAGCAAGGCCAGCGGCTACTACGAGAGGAGGTCACGGCAGAAGATATTGCTTCCATAGTAAGTCGTTGGACAGGCATTCCCGTCTCTAAGATGCTGCAATCTGAGAGAGAAAGGCTTCTCCATTTAGAATCAGTGCTGCACGAAAGGGTGGTCGGACAAGATGAAGCCATTCGTGCCGTAGCAAATGCCATCCGTCGTAGTCGCGCTGGGATTCAAGATCCGAATCGTCCGATCGGTTCTTTCCTTTTCATAGGTCCTACTGGCGTAGGTAAAACCGAACTGGCCAAAGCCCTCGCCGAAGCTCTATTCAACTCCGAGCAAGCTATGGTGCGTATAGACATGTCAGAGTATCAAGAAAAGCACACGGTCAGCCGTCTAATAGGCGCTCCCCCAGGTTATGTGGGGTATGAGGAAGGAGGGCAACTTACCGAAGCGATTCGTCGCCGTCCCTACAGTGTGATCTTGCTGGATGAAATCGAAAAGGCCCATCCTGATGTATTCAATATACTTCTCCAAGTCTTGGATGATGGACGGCTTACGGATAGCAAAGGTCGAGTAGTCAACTTCAAAAATACCATTATCATCATGACCTCAAATGTTGGGGCGCATCTGATTATGGACCGTCTCGGAGGGGCCGATATACATGAAAAGGAAACGCTAATGGAGAGATTGCGGGCAGAAATCATGGAATTACTCAAGCGCAGTTTTCGTCCAGAGTTTCTCAATCGTATAGATGAAATAGTGCTTTTTGAGCCGCTTACCCCTTCCTTGCTGAGAGAAATTGTGACCCTGCAGCTTAAGCAAGTTCGGGCGCGTTTAGAGGCCCAAAACATTCTTTTAGAATGGGAACCAGATGTAGTCGAATATTTGGCTGAAGTAGGATACGATGTGCAGTTTGGGGCTCGTCCGCTCAAGCGGGCCATTCAGCAACTGGTGCTCAATCCACTTGCAGAGAAACTCCTTAGAGGAGATATTCCGCCTAATAGCGGGGTGCTACTCAGACAGATAGAGGGCCAAATTTTTTTCTCACCCGTGTCTGTGGAAGAGCCGCAGGTGTGAGGGATTTCTTGAAGGCATGAGGTAGGGATGGTAGCGGCAGCCGCCTTAGGCGGCTGCCGCTATCACAATTTCCCATCAAAATGCACCTTACTCCATAGGACGAGCCGTATAGGAGGCGACCATACGCTGTCTCAACTCAATAGCCGAAGGCTGCTAAGTCCCCCATCAATATGCCATATGCTCCCAGTTATCCAACTCGCTTGGGGAGAGAGAAGGAAGGCTATTGCATGAGCGATATCCTCAGCGGTGCCTATTCTGCGTAGAGGGTGCCTCTGGGCAGACTGTTGGATCTTTTCAGGGGTATTCGTGAGCTTCTCAGCTAAAGGCGTCTGAGTGAGCGAAGGAGCGATGGCATTGACACGGATAGTAGGTGCCCATTCCGCCGCTAAGCTGCGTACAAGGCCTTCTACGGCGCCTTTTGCAGCCGCTATACTGGCGTGGAATGGCATTCCCGTTTGAACTGCTACTGTGCTAAGGAGGACGACGCTGGCGCCTTCTGTTTTTTTCAGCACAGGATAGGCATGTTGAAGCGCTTTGACTGCGCCGTAAAAGTTGATTTGCCAGTCTGACAGAAAGTCTGCTTCCTTCAGTTGAGTAAAAGGTTTGAGAGTAATGCTACCTGGCAGATATACAAGTCCGTGAAGAGTGTCAGGTAAGGCAGGTAGCGGGTCTTTGAGAATATCCCCGCTTTGGTGAAGAATTTGAGAGGGAAGGTCACCCCGAGTGCGAGAAAATACTTGTACTGTGTGTCCTTGCCCAATTAGAATATTTACCAAAGCTCGTCCTATGCCATGACTGCCACCGATTAGCCAGTAATTCATACCTTGTCATAACAAAACTCGGCTTTTCCTCAGCGAAGCCAGGAATGACTTTAACTCAAGCTCTGTGCAAAGTGGGGCTATCTAAGTTTGAAGCGGATTCTCACTGTCATCCGCATAATCTGGTTGCGTGGGATGGGGTTAAATCGCCATTGAAGAATGGCTTCCTCTCCTGCGCGTTTGAGTTCGGGTGGGGCTTGTAGGTCAATCGCACGAGCATGAGAGACCCGCCCATCAGGGAGGATAAATAGCTCAAACTTGACACGGGCTTCTTTTTGAACGGTATATTTAGGGGCCACGAAATAGATAAGGCGCCGTTCTGCAATTCCTTCATCTCCTTCTCCAAACTCTAATAGACCTCGTCCCAGGTCGCCTGCCTCAGAGGCTTCTGGTGAGCCGCCGGGTTGAAAAAGCTCTGTTTCTTCTACCTCCTCATCAGTCTCTTCGCTTTCAGGTTCAGGGGAAGTTTGTGTAGAGGGTTCTGATGTCGGGGGGAAGCGAGAGGGCTCTACTACGGGAGATTGAACGGGGCTATGTTCTGGGCTCGTTATGGTCGCTTCTGGGGGTTGAGAGGCGTCTTGGGTGGGTTTAGTAGTGCCCACGGTGTGTGTATAGCCGAAGTCTATCATTCCAGCAATGATATAGGGATTTTCATCTTCTGGGGGGATGGTACCTCTTAGAAGGACCCAGAAATGAGCGAGGATGAAAAGTACCACAAGAAGAAGTAAGGTGCTAATAGCACTGGTGCGGCGAGCTCGGGCTTCGTCCTGCTGGTAGGTACTCATGGGCGCTTGGTAGCGATAACGACGGCTCCTCGATATTCGGCTATTAGGGAGATGGCATACGCTACTTCCTCCATTGTAACGGATTTGTCTGTGCGTAAAGTGATCGTTCGGGCCAGAGGGTCTTTCGGATAGGGCGTAAGGGCGGCTCGGATATAACCTTCAAGAGCTTCCTTCTTTATCTTTTGATTATCCCAATACCACTCTCCTTTTGCGGTGATGGTAATGCTGTGAGGAGCTGGACTCGGTTGGGTGGAGCGTCCCTGGGGAAGCTGTACCTGGACACCTGTCTGAGTTACGAAGCTGGAGGTTAGCATGAAGTAGATAAGAAGCAGAAACACCATATCTGCTATGCTGGCAAGTGCAAAATCGGATTGAGGTTGGAGTCTACGACGGAACATACTCAGCGCACAGGCTCTTGGAGCACGTCTAAAAAGGCGGTACTCGCTGCCTCCATCTTAAGAATAAAGCTCTGAATCCGATTGACCAATACATTGTAAGCAAACTGCATGGGTATCGCTACGATCAGCCCAGCGGCTGTAGTTATCATGGCTTCATAAATACCATCAGCGAGGGCTGCTGGATTGACATTTCCTTGAAGCTGAGATATTTTCATAAATGCCTGAATGAGCCCCGTTACGGTGCCTAAAAATCCTACCATTGGGGAGAGCCCCGCGATGGTGGCGAGATAAGGAATGTTTTTTTCCAGTTGGAGAATCTCTAAGTTACCTTGATTTTGTACGGCGGCTGTGATGTCTGGCAGGGGAGAGCCTAAGCGGCTAACGCCCTTTCCTACCATTCGGGCAAAAGGTGTTTGACTGGCTGCACATATTGCCTCCGCTCGCCTAATATCTCCTTGGCGAATAGCTGCTTTGACCTGCTCCATAAACTCTCGGGGGTCTTTGTCGTATTTCGCCACGAGGAGATACCTTTCCAGAAAGATATACAACCCTATTCCTGCCAAAGCTATCAAAATGAACATAGCCCATCCCCCCATTAGGATGAAGTCCAGCAGCGTAAGTTCTACGGGCTTAGGGGCGGGGAGATTCACTGGAGCTGCCGGCGTCTGAAGCCAGACCATGCCCAAAAATACATTATGCAGAATAAACCCCCTTGACTTCTCAGCAAGGCGTACCGAGAGACAGTCCAATGGGATGGAGGTCCTATTTTACGAATGAAGCTCGGGGGTAGGCAGGGGGGGACGCAATGCCAGTGCGCGCTGGTAAGCAGCCCATACAGCGCGTGAGAGGGCAGGACGAAATCCCGCCTTTTCCAGTCTATATATGGCTTCTGCGGTGGTTCCGCCAGGAGAGGTAACCTCATGACGAAGGGTAGCTGCGCCTTTATGGCTGCTTTTGTAGTAGGCTATGGAACCGACCAGGGTCTCGACTACCAGCTTTTCTGCGATATGGCGCGGTAATCCCATATGTACCCCGGCATCCATGAGAGCTTCCATAAATAGAAAGACATATGCTGGCCCTGTACCCGATAAAGCTGTCGCCATATCTATGTAGTTTTCATCTTCTACATACAAGGTTTCACCCAAGCCTTTTAGGAAAGCGTGGATTTCTTCCAGCTCCCCCTCTGTTAGGTGGAGAGCGGTCCATACGGTGATACCAGCGCCGATTCGTCCGGGCGTGTTGGGCATACAGCGGACTAACTTCGGGTGTCGTAGGGTCGTTTCCATGTGAATGGTCGTAATACCTGCCATTACTGAAATGACTATGGTATTGGACGCTAGGAGCGGAGTGAGGGAGGGGAGCACTTGTAGGGCCTTCTGGGGTTTGAGAGCGAGTATAAGCCAGTCAGTAGGACCTATCTCCTGCGCATGGGTAGCTTCTCTTGCATGGAGGCGTTGTGCTACTTCAGATCGCCGAGAAGAGGGGGGGGCGAGGTAGATGAGGTCGCCCTCAGGATACAGTCGTCGATAAGCTCCACCGAGTGTTTCGCCCATTATCCCTGGCCCTACGATAACAGCGCGTCTCATCCAATCAAGTTCAAGTAGGCCTCCTTCCGCAGAAGCTGCTGAAGCTCTTCGGGCTTTTCTATGCGTATTTTTATCATCCACCCCTCTCCGTAGGGGTCTTGATTGACTTTTTCTGGACTTCTGTCCAATAAGGGATTCTTTTCTAAGATAGTGGCGCTGACAGGCAGGTATAAGTCAGAGACGGTTTTGACAGCCTCTACTGTGCCAAAGACAGTACCCATCTCCAGCTTTTGCCCTACCGTGGGAATATCCACATAAACTATGTCCCCTAACTGAGATTGAGCGTAGTCCGTGATGCCTACCAATGCCTCGCTGTTTTCAGTCAAGCGAAGCCACTCATGTTCTCGGGTGTAATACAAATCTTCTGGAAAATGCATACTGCTCGCAAAAGTAGCCTATGCTGTGCGAATCACATTATGAAGCTGGCCCAGCTCCTGCCCAATGAGGGTGACCTCATCCCCAGGCTGGAGCCATGTTTCTGGCGCCTCTGGGTTTTCCAAGCGGCGACTGCCGTTGATCTCTAAGAAACAGCCGGTGCCTACTGTACCCGAGCCTATGACCTCTCCAGGGAGTATTTCTACGCCGTAGCTGACTCGTTCAAGGATTTCGGCGAAAGTCCAGCTCATGTCGGAGAGGTAGCCATAACTTACGGGGGCGTTATTTACCTCGGCTTGCAGGGTTAGCTTGAAGGTATTTCCTACATGGCCAGGGGGGGGGCTGGTACGATATGGTTCTAACTCATCGGGGGTGACTATCCAGGGCCCCAGACTCGTGGCGAAATCTTTCCCTTTGGCGGGGCCGAGGTTTAGCTTCATCTCTTCCATTTGGAGGCTGCGAGCGCTCCAATCGTTCATGAGCATGTAACCAAAAATGTATTCGTCAGCTTTGTGCGCTGGGATATTTCGTCCCGATTTTCCCGTGATAATGGCTACCTCTAACTCAAAGTCTAATTTTTCCAAATGTCGGGGTTCTACATAGATAGGGCCGGGCCCTGTGACCGCCAGAGCGTTAGAGAAATAGAAGACTGGAAACTGGTCAAACTCGGGTATCATGCCCAGGCCCCGATTGCGTCGGGCAGCTTCTACATGCTGACGGAAAGCATACCCGTCTCTTAAGCTTACTGGGCGGCGAACTGGAGAAAGTACATTCACGACTGCATATGGCACTTGAAGTTCCTCAAATTCTCCTCGATCTTGATACCGATGAAACACCCATTCTACCCAGCTTTCCCATGATAGGCGAGCTTGTATGTAGCTCTCTATATCCTGAAAAGGAAAGCGTCGTCCAGTGATGCGGCCAACGGCATTTAGTGACAAGACGAACTGTCCAGATTTATGCAGAATGCCTAATGACTCCTCTTGCTGCCAGATGAATCGGACGAACTTCACATCAGGCAAAGTAATCATGTGGTGATTGATTGAGAACTCATCCTACCCTTACTAAACCATCTCTTTTACAAAGCCCCTGAGAGATAGTCGGCGATCCTCACCTTTACAAGTGCAGGGGGGCGCCTTCACTTGCGGCGAGGGCAGCTTCTTTAAGCGCTTCGCTGAAAGTTGGGTGGGCAAGCGGCAGACGAAAAATGTCTTCTGCTGAAGCGCCATAAGCCAAGCCCGCTACTCCCACAGCAATCAAATCAGCCGCCCTCGGGCCAACCACATGCATACCGAGGAGCTGGTCAGTTTTAGCATCCGCTATGACCTTTACGAAGCCGCGCGTTTCATTAGCTGCTCGGGCTCGCCCCGATGCCCGATAAGGAAACTTTCCTACGCGATAGGGGCGTCCTTCCTGGCGTAGGGCCTCTTCGGTATAACCTACCCCAGCGATTTCAGGCCAGATATACACTACTGAGGGCACCTGGAGATAATC
The DNA here is from genome assembly GCA_039630325.1 of Bacteroidia bacterium. Lineage (GTDB taxonomy): Bacteria > Bacteroidota > Bacteroidia > SpSt-205 > SpSt-205 > SpSt-205. The sequence continues at coordinate 8,499 of JBCNVG010000028.1, read as the reverse complement.
CAGATGGGGCTTACGCCCAGCGAGCTGCTCTGCAACGAAAATCCCATCTTCGGAAGCTTTGTGGGCCAGCATCGGACCTCGTATCACGTCTCCAATCGCATAAATATGAGGTACGGCTGTTTGGAGGTGCTCATTGACTGGGATTCGTCCTCTTTCATCTGTAGCCAATCCAGCCTTTTCAAGCTCTAAACCTTCCGTATAGGGGCGTCTTCCCACAGCTACCAGTACATAATCGGCTTCTATACTGATAGAGGAGTCCCCTGTCCGGGATGCAGCTACTAGCCGTATTCGCCCTTCCTCTACTTCAACGCTTTGAGCATTGTAGCCTAAGAAGATTTTAGCGCCGTAGTCCGTAGTAAGTATCCTACGAGTTTCTTCCGCAGCATCCGTATCCATTCCAGGAAGAAGTCTGTCCAAATATTCCACAATAATGATTTCTGTACCTAATCGACCAAAAATAGAAGCCATTTCCACACCAATCACGCCTCCGCCGATAATCGCCAACCGCCGAGGTATCTCACTCAGATTTAGGGCTTCCGTAGAGGTGATGACTCGCTTCTTGTCCAGAGGTATGTGCGGTAGGGTAGCAGGCTTAGAACCAGTAGCGATGATAATGTATCGTCCATAGAGGGTCGGACCACTGTCTACAGCGACTTCATTTGCGGAGATGAATCGGCCATGTCCGTGGAATACCTCAATCTTGTTTTTTTTCATCAGGTATTCTACGCCGCCAACAGTCTGCTTTACAACTTGATTTTTACGAGCAAGCATTTTTTCCCAGCTAATGGAGAGATTGTCAAAAGCGATTCCGTGATCAGCAAAATGCGTCCGAGCCTCATAGTATAGCTCTGAAGAATCCAAAAGCGCCTTAGAGGGGATACAGCCGACATTTAGACACGTACCGCCGAGGTTGGGATAGCGTTCAACGAGTGCAACTGACATGCCAAGTTGAGCAGCACGGATGGCAGCTACATAACCACCAGGCCCACTCCCGATAATCAGAACATCATAGCGTTTCACGAAGCGAAGGTACGCACTTTATGAGAGCTTCCGAATGGCTACTTGGGCTGCCTTGTAATCTGGGTCGAAAGTCAAAGCTGTTTGGAGGTGTAGTTTCACTTCTGTTTGTCGGCCCAAGAGACCAGCGATTACTGCTGCATTATAGTGAAACTGAGCATTCCACGGTTGGATACGAGTCAAGGTCAGTAGCTCTTGATAGGCTGCTTGCGGGCTGATTCTCCCAAGCTGAAAAGACAGTAGTGTATGCCGAAAATGCGCTTCAGGATAGGCAGGCGCTCGCTGCTTTAGCTCAGACCATACTTTTAGTGCTCGCTCAATCTGTCCTGTGAGTTCTAAGAGGTAAGCATACATCTCCAAAAGAGGCAAAGTCGTATCCGTTTGAAGAGCTTGGGCGGCCAAGGGGAGAGCCTGCTGGTAAGCTCCTCGTAGGAGGTAAGCCCGAGCAGCTACTTCTGGGGATTTATTTTTTGTAGGTAGATAGCTCAAAGCGCGGTTTAGAATCCATGGTTCTGGTTTCTCCTCAGTGTACCACTGCAAATAAGCTTGTGCAATCACGTTAGAATCAGGGGTGGTTTCAGTCGCGCATACGAGCTGAGGCTGTTCGGGTGCAGTCGACGGAGCCTCCCGCACCACACGAATGTAATGATCAGTGAATCGGGTGTGTGGAATATCGCTGGCTTTGCTCTTTGGCATATGACACCCTATACAGCCCCTATTGGGGTGGTCAGGTTTTTTGCAACCAGCTTCGTGGCAGCTCAAACAGCGAGCTTCATAGGACGGTATAGGCTGGGTTGGGTGAGGATTATGGCAGGTAGTGCAGGTAACTTTTCCTTTCTTGTAGCATGCCGAACGCAGGAGTCTCTCCGCGTGTGAGGCAATTCCTGATTGCCCCAGTTCGGCTCGCTCTGGAAGGAAAATAGCCCAGTACTGGGAAAGAGGCTTTCCGGGTTCCCATCCTATTTGCTTCTCTACGGCGATGCCCTCCAAATGACAGCGGCTGCAAACATCCATCTGCTGGGCGGGAGTCCATCGGCTCCACCAGTAGAGGGTATCCTTTGGATTCTGTACATGGGAGCTACCAGGACCATGGCAGGATTCACAGCCGATAGGCCCGCCTACACGCTGGTACCTATTGTAGGTCCACGGGATAGCCTCCCATCTGCTGGCATGACAACTTAGGCAAGGCGGCTGAATCTCTCGACTAAATCGGCTATTTCGTCCCTCCGCATATCCAGGCGAGAGGTCCCATTTCTTAGGTAGGGTATACCAGGTCAATGGCGCTTCGTATAAAAAGCCATTTCGCCACAAAAGGTAGGAGCGTGTTTGATGACCCGAACCAATCACGAAGTCTAATCGCTCGCGACGCAAGTGAACTGTATCCTTTCCTTTCAGCCGATACTCGTACAGGAAAAGGGAATCTCTTTCCCAAACAGCCCTATAGTAAAAGTCTGTGTGCTTGTCATATACAGCTGGTTGAGAGAAATCTTCGATGCGCTCGAGCTGGGGGGTAATCGGGAGGAGAGAATGGGCTTTCCAGGTAGCCTTATAGGCTCGCACGACATCAGCATGACAAGGCAGACAAGCGCTGTCTCCTATGTAATAAGGTGATGAAACTGGGGGAGCTTTGTTACCTCGGCAGGATACATAAAGAGCTAATCCCAAGCTGGTTAGAAAAATACCCCAGCGCACGAGCCATCTGGCGGATTCGAACCGCCGACCTGCTGATTACGAATCAGCTGCTCTACCGCTGAGCTAAGATGGCGTGGGAACTGGTGGAATCGAACCACCGACCTCCTGCTTGTAAGGCAGGCGCTCTAAACCCCTGAGCTAAGTTCCCTGGAGATATGCAAAGGTACAATCCCTGCCGCACATAAGCGCGTATAATCTAAACCTACGCGCGTAGATCTCCTCTCTGGCTGAGAGAGCCAAGTGGCTACACCTCTTTCAGAGCCTGAGTGATTGCTTCAAGGCTCTGTCGCGCGTCTCCAAAAAGCATGTAAGTATTAGGCTGGTAAAATAGCTCATTTTCCACCCCTGCAAATCCGGGGTTCATGGAACGCTTCAGGACGATTACGGTTTTCGCTTTATCTACATCCAGGATGGGCATCCCGTAAAGAGGGCTGGATGGATCTTTTCGTGCAGCGGGATTGACGACATCGTTGGCACCGATGACAAGGGCCACATCTACTTGCGGAAAATCTGGATTGATCTGCTCCATCTCATACAACTGCTCATAAGGGACATCTGCTTCGGCGAGGAGGACATTCATGTGGCCTGGCATCCGCCCCGCCACAGGGTGAATTGCAAAGCGTATGTTTACTCCCTTAGCCAACAGGGCATCCATGAGCTTCTTGACAGCATGCTGGGCTTGTGCCACAGCCATGCCGTATCCGGGTACGACGACGACTTCTCGGGCATAACTGAGCATGAGTGCTACATCCTCAGCCGTGATGGAGCGAATAGTACGGTCTTGAGCAGTGGCCCCAGCGCTGAGCTTTCCCATGCCAGAAAAAAGCACATTCCACAAAGAGCGATTCATAGCCTTGGACATGATCTGGGTGAGAATGAGGCCTGAGGCTCCTACAAGCGTACCTGATATGATTAGGAGATAGTTATCAAGCACGAAACCGGTGGCCGATGCTGCCAGCCCAGAAAGAGAGTTAAGGAAAGAAACAATGACGGGCATATCAGCTCCCCCAACAGGCAGTGCTATCCATATTCCCAATAGAAATGCCGCTCCGCTAAGGGCGTACAGCATTGAGAAGGACCCGCCAGTTATAGGGTAGCCTATTGTAGCTACGAGAGATATGAGCAGCAAAATCAAGCTCTGATAATGGTGTAGAGGTAAGCTAATAGGGCGGCCAGTTATAAGCTCTTGGAGTTTAGCGAAGGCAATCACGCTTCCAGAGAAGGTTACTGCACCAATGAGCACGCTCAAGGCGATGGTGCTGAGGGTGAAATATGGAATGGCACCTTGCAGGGTGGGGAGGGTTCGTTCCGCTTCGGCGATAGCGACGAGTGCGGAAGCGGCCCCCCCAAATCCATTCAAAATGGCCACCATCTGGGGCATAGCAGTCATGGGTACACTGAGAGCCATCCATGCCCCAACGCCGGCACCTATCGCAAGCCCTGCCGCTATCCATTCGTATTTTACGATACCCTTATAAAGGAGGGTGGCTATTATCCCTAAAAGCATGCCGGCTGCCCCCAATAGATTTCCTAAGCGGGCGGTCTTGGGCGAGCCTAGGAACTTTATCGCCACGATGAAGCTCACCGATGCCAGAAGGTAGGCTATTTGAATCACACCTTCCATCTTCAATCTCGTCTTTTGAACATTCGAAGCATGCGGTCAGTAACGAGAAATCCCCCCACTACATTTATGGTGGCCAGCACGAGAGCCAATACACCCAGTATTGTGAGGAATACTGAACCGCTCTCCCCAGCCGCTACAAGGGCACCGATAATAGTCACGCCCGATATAGCATTAGAGCCCGACATGAGAGGAGTATGCAAAGTCGGCGGAACTTTGCTTATGAGCTCAAAGCCTAAAAAGGCGGCCAAGGTGAAAATGAAAATCGCAAATAGAAGTTCTGTCATACCCTATACAGGTTGGAGGAATGGCTGACCTTGCCAGAGGATGCAGGTTGCTTTAAGAATTTCGTCGTCGGTGTGGAGCACCAACGAGCCTTCTTTTTTCCGGAAAAGGCTAATAAACTCCATAAAGTTGCGACTTAGCATTTGCGAAGCATGGAAAGGTAGAGAGGCTGGAAGGTTGAGGGGTGCTATGAGGGTTATTCCGTCAAGAATTTGAGTCTCTCCAGGGATGGTCTCCTCGCAGTTTCCCCCTGTTTCGGCGGCTATATCTACAATCACACTGCCAGGTTTCATAGATCGGCGCATTTCCGCAGTAATAATCTTGGGGGCTGGGCGTCCTGGAACAGCCGCCGTAGTGATTATGATATCCGCGCGGGCCACGTAAGCGGCCAGCGCCTCTCGCTGTTTGGCTTGCTCTTCAGGCGTAAGCTCGCGAGCATAGCCGCCTGTAGTTTCGCCAGAGGCATCGAGCGTAAGCGGAAGGAACTTGGCTCCAAGGCTTTCTACCTGCTCCTTAGCAGCGGGCCGAATGTCATACGCTTCTACTTGAGCGCCGAGACGACGAGCGGTTGCTATGGCTTGGAGACCCGCTACCCCCGCTCCAATCACCAATACGCGGGCGGGGGTAAGCGTTCCAGCCGCAGTCGTTAGCATAGGAAATACTCGGCCAAAGTGCGAGGCCGCAAGTAGGACAGCTTTATACCCTGCCAAAGCCGCCATAGAAGAAAGCACATCCATGCTTTGGGCTCGCGTAATGCGCGGGATCCTTTCCAGGGCAAAGACGGTCCATTTTTTCGTTTCTAAGCGGCGTAGTTCTGTTTCATGCCGCCACGCCTGTAAGATTCCTATGAGAACCTTCCCCTCTGGGAAAGTGTCTACTTCCTCTTTTGTGGGCATATGTAGGCGCAGGAGAATATCTGCCTCCTTCACCACTGAGATCGTATCGGCTAAAACCCGCACCCCCACTTGTTCATAAACCTCATCTGGAAGGTATATGCTTTGACCTGCACCTACCTGCATCACAAAGGAAAAGCCGCGTTCCCTCAGGCGTCTAATAGTCTCTGGTAGAAGGGCCACGCGCTTTTCGCCAGAGGTGCTCTCCCTAAGAAAGCCTACTTTCATTTTACAGCGCAAAACTACATAAATCCCCTACCTTCACCGCTCAAATCGTCTTACTAACCTGGCTGTTTTTCGGATCTCTTCAGGGTTGAGGGTCATTGGTTTACATCGGCGAGCAAGGTAGAGAGGTAGCTGGTCATCATAATGGGGACTTTCTGGATCGCCAGAAATGCCGAGCGGGAGGACAGATTCTACATAGGGGTAGTTGCTTGTAGGGCTGAATCGCACAAACTGGATATATGTATCCCCTGCAATGACCCTTAGAAACCCTTTTTTGGGGTCCCACTCAGCGTAAGTAGGGGCAAGCTGTTCTGGGAGTCCATCAAATGGATAGCGTTTGTGGCGCACCTCTATGGCTTGCACTTCTGAGAGGGGAGGGTCAATCTGCCGATGGAAGCGATATAACTCCTTGACGGCATACTCCAGAGCCTCCCATCGTAAGTGCTCAGGCAGCTGCACTTTCCCCTCCTCTAACCAGTTATAGGATGGAAGGCCGGCTTTCCTCAGGGCATAAGTGGTCGCCAAAACAAGTAGGGCAGCTGCTCGGCTGTGACTGAGCCCAGTAAAATCCCAGCTTCTAATAGTTTGTAAAGCTTCTTTTAGGAGGCTGGCTTGCGTATCTGGGAGAGAAGCAAAAGCATGCCATATGCTTCGTATAGGCCCGTCGGTGGGATAGTAGCGGTCATATTTGATAGCGTGAAAATCATCCCATGAAATTCGTTCTTTAGACTCTATAAGCTGATACATTCGGCGCTCGCGATTATTGTGGCGATTCCAGGTCCAGGCATGTTGAGGAGGAAAATCAGTCTCTTTGGGAGATTCGGTGGGACAGCTAACTGCGAAAGGGCTATTATTTACGCTGAATACATACCCGCACCGTGGGGCTAATACTTGGGGTAGCTCATCTATCGTGAGGTAGCGCTTCCATAAAGTTGCTGTTGTATCGCCTGGGAGTACAGTTTGCCAGTTATAGGCAGGGTGCCGTTCAGGAAGGGTAGCGTTAAAGAGATAATAAATCGTGTCGGAGCGATCCGCATATACTATATTGAAGTGAGGGATTCCTTGATGTTTCAAGGCAGAGCGGAATTCAGAGAAGGTACGGGAGCGACTCATTTCATACCACTGCTGGGGCGCTCGGAACATTTTTTCAGCGGGGAAACGCAGGGCAAACACCCCTTTTGGGGTTCGTACTACCGGTCCAAAAATGCTGTACTCAATCTTCTTCCGAACAGATAGAATGGGCCCCCGTGGCCGGGGCGGCTTCATTATAGGCCACCCTTGGGCAAATCTCTGACGATTTTTCATTAGGCGAATCTGGAGTTTTACTTCTCGCGTGTGGATGGTATCCCACCGTCCGTCTACGGCATAGAGGTTTTTATTTTTCGGATGGATACGCAGGCGATAAATATCTACAAAGTCTGGCCAGTTAAACGTAAGGGCCCATCCATTTGTTGGGGTTGTGCCGAGGCCTGGGGCGACACTCCCAGGGAAAAATCCTCCTAAGACATGCCAGCCTTCCTCACTATGGAGGAAGGCTTCGTACCAGCGCATTATTCCTTCTATTGGTACATGTGGATTGATGAGTAGATAGGTGCCTCCGTCAGCTGTTTTGTGGGAGCTTAGAGCTATACCGTTAGACCCAGCGACCTTGAATTCATATTTCTCAGGCTCACCAGCCAGCGTCGCCTGAAGAGCTTGGCCAGCGCCGACCATGCCGCACAACACGATGATATAACCTCGTACTACATCCTCTCCCGTAATAGGAAAAAGATCCTTATCCAGGACTGCCTCAGGATAGCGCCGAGCAAAATCATTCAAACCAGCTGCATAACTTTCCAACACGGCCCGTATTTGTGGGGAGAGGCTGTCATATTGGCGCTTAACCAGTTGGTCGGCCCCAGTGAAATAGCCAAAATAGTCCATAGCCGCGCCAGATTGGCCAATAAGACGGCCTAACTTTCCCTTGGCAAGGGCCAGGAGGTATTGGATCCGTCCAAAATCATCCTCCGCATGAGCCCATGCCAAACCGTAAGCACAGTCTGCATCCCGCTTTCCAAAAATGAAAGGCGTACCGAATGTATCTCGGTAGATTTCTACCCACTGAGCCCATAGCGCCCCCGCCAATAGGAGATATCGCATATCAGCAAAAGTAATACAGCTAATCTTGATTGAAACTATTTATCCTCTCCCAAGCCCGTAGCATCCTGCTAGCTCATGCTATTCTAGCTCCCACAGAAGACTGACCTCTCCATAATTCTTTCTTGACGGGGAGAGGCGCAGTCCTGGAATACTTGAGTTTTATTTTCCCAAAAGGGCTTGCTTTTCAGGTAATGAATGCAGACGGTCTCTAATAGGTGAGTGCTCCTCCCTAATCTTTTTCTGGAGCTCCATCAAAGCATGAAGAAGCACTTCGGGGCGTGGGGGGCAGCCAGGTACATATACATCTACGGGTAAGAACTGGTCGACGCCTTGGACGACGCCATACACTCTATGCATCCCGCCCGTAGAGGCGCAAGCCCCCATGGCGATACACCATTTGGGTTCAGCCATTTGGTCCCAGATACGCTTAATCGCATGGGCCATCTTATAAGTGCACCAGCCTGCAACTATCATCACATCGGCTTGCCGAGGTGAGAAAGAGAATCGTTCCATCCCAAAACGAGCTATATCATACTTAGGGCCTGCCGCCGCCATCATCTCTATTGCACAGCAAGCTAAGCCCATAGGCATAGGCCAGAGAGAGCCTGCTCGAGCCCAGCTGATGAG
>JBCNVG010000027.1:0-77085 GCA_039630325.1 Bacteroidia bacterium | reverse complement strand
CCCATCCCAAAGAGCGATAGATGAGCCCCTCCAAGAGGAAAAGATATAACACGGCTATTCCCGCAGCTTCAGTGATATTATACAGCCCACCGTATATCCCGCCTAAAACCACTACCGGAAGCCCCAACGCAGGGATAGCTTGAAAACTCTTCCAAAAAGCCTGCTTCAAAACAAACGGTTGACGCGGAAGGCGATGCAGAAGCCCCAAGATAATCGCTACAATAACCAGAATCCCGCCAGCCCATAGTCCAGGAATTATGCTGGCTAAAAAGAGCTTTTCTATATCGGTACGCGTCACAATACCATACACTATCATCGGGATACTGGGAGGAATAAGAATACCGAGGGAACCGCCCACCGTTACACTTCCCAAAGCAAGGCTGTCAGGATAGCCTGCTTTACGCATGGCAGGATAGAGAAAGCTTCCAATAGCTACCATCGTCACCGGAGAGGAGCCCGAAATAGCACCAAATATCATGCACGCTAATACCGCTGTGACCGCCAAACCTCCTGGAAGCCAGCCCAGCCAAGCCTCAGCCACTTCTACGAGCTGCTGGGCAGTACGCCCCTTAGCCACGATAGCTCCTGCCAAGATATACAAGGGGATAGAAAGCAAAGCTGGCTTTGTTAGCGTTTCCAGAATGTACTTCAGCAAAGCCTCAGAAGGCTGTTCCTCATATAAAGCAAACAGCCCGAAACTAATCCCCCCTAAGAGCACGAATAATGGTACTCCAAGGAGAATAAGAATAAGCGTCCCTAAAGCGAGAAATGTTCCCTTCATACGATAGATTTTCGTTGAAAGCTATCGGGTTCTATTCGTCCTCGAGCAACTTCTATCCAAAAATATGCTCCCACGAAGTACCGAATCATAGAGATGAAGGCTGCTAAAACAAAAAAGCTATACACCCCCCAAAGGGGTATGTCCAATACTAGGTCTCTTTCCCCATTTTCGTATAGGAACCGAATAAACCCATAGGCCGCCCATCCCAAATAGCCTAAAAACGCCGCACTCACCAGTGAACCCAGAGCTGACAAAACTGCCTGCCAAAAAGGACTCAGCCAATGCCTCAGCACCCCAACCGTAATATGTTCATAATACCCACTCGCCATCTGAATACCCCAAAAGCTCAAGACTACGAAGAGATAAGTCGCTAACCGATCCGTTCCATAAAAAGGCTCTGCTAAGATATATCGAGAAAACACGCCGGCTAAAACTACTGCGCTGATGGAGAGCATCAGAAGAGTAGCAATAACCTTTTCACCAATATGAATCCTATCTTGAATGCGCTGATATACCCGAATGAACCGCATCGCTACTTTGCTGATGATTTAGTCTTGCGATACTCAGCAATCTTAGTTTGAATCTTAGAAAGGAGTGCTTTCCCCTGCGGACCGAGGTGGGATTCTATACGGGGCATAGCCGCCTGAATAGCTTTTCGAAAAGCCTCTCGTTGCTGAGGCGAAAGTCTGTAAAACCGAACGTTCCCCTCTTTCTCAATACTGGCCAAAATGGACTGCTCTTCATCACGCACCAGCTTGCGCCCCTTGGCTTGAAGGGTCGCCCGTTCAGACTCCACCAGGAGAGCTTTCTGAATGTCCGAAGGTAGTTTGTCAAAAACTTTCTTAGAAATCACCAGAGCCCCAGGTTGATAGATGTGCCGACTAAGGGTAAAGTGTTTAACCTGCCCAATCCAGCCCGTAGATACAGCGAAGACAATCGTCTGATCAAATCCCTCTATCATGCGATTTTTGAGAGCCATAAGGACATCTGTAGCAGGTAGAGGCACAGGGGTGGCGCCTAATGCTTTGTAGGTTTCTATGTAGATGGGGGTCTCTTGCGCACGCATTTTGAGCCCTTTGAGATCGGCTGGCGATAATATGGGCTTAGTAGAACAAGCAAAATGCCGCCACCCATTCACTCCCCAGAAAACAAGGACGACACCCTTCTCTGATAGACGACTTTTGAACTCATGGAATAATCCATCCATCACATAATCTACCTCTTCATCGCTTTCAAATAGAAACGGCATCTCCAATACCATGAGCTCGGGCATAGAGAGCCCTTCCGCCATAGCGCCAATAGAGAACATTCCCACATCTAAGGTACCCATTCGGAGACTACGCACCATTTCCACTTCCCCGCCCATCTGACCGCTGAGAAACTTGCGAAAGTTTATTTTTCCCTCCCCTGCTATCCTATTGACTGACTTGATGTACTCATTCAGCGCTTCCTCCCATGGGCTGTCGTAGGGCACCATGGAACCAACTCTGAGTTTCACTTGCGCCCATGCAGCTATCCCTATACAAAAACCTACGAACCATCGCATAAGGACACTCGGCTATTATTTGTTATTCATTCTCAAACAGTTCTGCCTCTTGAGCAAGGAGAGTCCGTGCCTTCTTCTGAGCCAGACGATTTTCTGGCGCATAATCGGGGTCTTTACCTGGATCAGCACTTATCACTTCATTCAGCAGCTTTCGGAAAAGCTCTTTATCTCGCACTTTGGGATGAGCGGCGTAGGCTTCAGCATACAGGACTTTGGTCTCCAAGTAATGGGGCGCAGTCGAGATAGACTTCTCAAACATTTCACGCGACCTATTCACATCTTGCTCTCCAGTGATAGCAGGGACCAACGCATAATAGCCACCAAAAAATCGATATCCCCCTCCATGAAAGTACGCAGGATCCAGCTCCACTACCCTATCCCAGTATGAACGAATCGTAGAACGTGCCTGAACCTTCTGAGCAAAAGGCGCATGCTTACCCCAGCGAGCGATATTTGCTGCAGCCCAGTAAAGCAAGGGCATATGTTCCTTTTGAGCTTTTTTGACGATTTCTTCATCCTTAGCCGTAACGGGGAGGCTCAGTTGATGCGCAAGCTCGTTTCTACATAGTTTGAATCCCTTGTCGTAATATGATAGCCGGGTAGCTTTGTCATCACTTTGTTCACCTAAGAGATAGTAAATCCGTGCCAGTTGTACGATGAGAGTAGATTGATGCGGGGTCTGGCTGAGACTCTGTTCGATGATACGGGCAGCTTCTCTAGCTTTCTCAGGGTTATCACGCTCAACCCAAAGCGCAGATAAGTCCACCTGCGCCCAGAGACATGTGCCAACGGCGAGAATGTATCGCATGGCGCAATACTACGAAAAAATATACTCTGTTACATGTTTACCTGCTACCTTTGTGGTTCAAATGCAGCCACTCCCCTCCCCTGTGGTAGCTGTGATCGGCCTAGGGTACGTAGGCCTACCAGTTGCTGTAGAGTTTTCCAAGCACTTTACGGTAATAGGATTTGACATTTCAGAGCAAAGGATCTCGGAACTGATAGCAGGATACGATAGAAATGGAGAGTTTTCACCTGAGGCCCTCAAAAAAGAAGGCTTATTATTTACGACCGCTGAGACAGAGCTTCGCCGAGCGACCTTCTATATCGTGGCGGTGCCTACCCCTATAGACTTGTACAAAGTTCCAGACTTAGAACCGCTCAAAAAAGCCAGTCAGACGCTTGCTCGCGTCCTCAAACCTGGCGATGTGGTGGTGTATGAAAGTACAGTCTATCCCGGCTGTACCGAAGAAGTTTGCCTCCCTATCTTAGAGCAGAGCGGCCTAAAAGCCGGGAAAGATTTTCATTTGGGATATTCGCCAGAAAGGATAAACCCAGGCGATCCTGAACGGCCCCTGCGAAAAATCCTAAAAATCGTCTCGGGTCAAACCCCAGAAGCATTAGAACGAATCGCCCAAGTCTACGGGCAAGTCATAGAAGCAGGCATTCATAAAGCTCCCTCTATCCGAGTCGCCGAAGCCGCCAAAGTCATAGAGAATACCCAGAGAGACCTCAATATCGCCCTCATCAATGAACTCGCCATGCTTTTTCAAGAAATGGGGCTTAGTGTGTATGAAGTACTAGAAGCCGCAGGAACAAAATGGAACTTTCACAAATATTCTCCTGGCTTAGTCGGTGGACACTGTATTGGTGTAGATCCTTACTATCTGACCTACAAAGCCACAGCTCTCAACTTTTATCCGCAGGTAATATTAGCAGGTCGACGCATCAACGATCACTTCCCACGGTATTTAGCGGAGAAGATTTTACAGAAGCTCAGTCAACTCCAGCGGTTTCCTCCCTTGCGCGTGTTGATTTTGGGCTTTACCTTCAAAGAGAATGTGCCTGATATTCGCAATACCAAAGTTTATGACTTAGCTCAAACCCTCATATCTCACGGCGTGCAAGTAGATATCTCTGATCCCTTGGCACATCCTGAGGAAGTAGAAGCAGAATATGGTTTCAGCTTGTCTACACCTGCAGAGAGCACTTATGACGCTATCGTGGTAGCCGTAGCTCACCACCAATATAAGCAGCTCAAACCATCAGATTTTGAGCGGCTAGGCAAGCCTGGTGCACTCATCGTAGATATCAAAGGACTGTATCGTCAATATCAATGGGAAAACCTCCATTACTGGACTCTATGAGACCTCTCAAAATGGTGGACTTGGAGTTGGAGCGTCGATTCTTGGGGCCTCGACTGGAGTCCGCCATTACAGAAGTCCTAAGCCATACCCAGTTCATTAGGGGTCCAGAGGTTCACAAATTTGCTCAAGAGCTGGGAGCTTATCTCGGAGGCACGAAAGTCATCCCCTGTGCGAATGGAACGGATGCCCTTCAACTGGCCCTTATGGCACTAAATCTGAAGCCAGGGGATGGAGTGATCGTTCCAGCTTTCACTTATGTAGCCACCGCTGAGGTAGCTGCTCTCTTGCGACTTAGAATATATTGGGTGGATGTCTCCTTAGATCACTTCAATCTTTTGCCCGAAGAGCTGGAAAGGGTATGGAATCCCGAGGTCAAGGCGATCGTGCCTGTCCATCTATTTGGGCAGGCGGCGCCCATGCAAGAAATATTGGAGTTTGCCCGCATAAAAGGTATCCCTGTCATTGAGGATACGGCACAAGCCTTAGGGGCAGATTATATTTTTCCCTCAGGGGAACGGCGCAAACTGGGCACGCTTGGGGAGATTGGATGTACTTCTTTTTTTCCCTCAAAAAATCTTGGGTGCTATGGCGATGGAGGCGCTGTATTCACCGCTTCGGAGGAGAGGGCGGCCCGGCTCGCCCGTATAGCTAATCATGGGCAAGATACGCTATACGAGTTTGTTGAGGTTGGTGTCAACTCCCGATTAGATAGCCTCCAGGCAGCCATATTACGACTAAAACTCCCCTACCTGGACGAGTTCAACGCTCGCCGCCGAGCTGCCGCAGACCTATATGACGAGTATTTTCAGGATATTCCCGCTCTGCAAACCCCATATCGGGCTCCTTGGAGCACTCATATTTTTCATCAATATACCCTGCGAGTCCTGGATGGCCGGCGAGACGCCCTAAAAGCTTTCCTCGCTGAACGCCATGTCCCCTCCATGGTATATTACCCGAAACCTCTACACCTTCAACCCGCTTATTACAGCCCAGAATATCCGATAGGTTCTTTTCCCAATGCAGAAAGGCTCGCCAGCGAGGTTCTATCCCTGCCTATGCATCCTTTCCTATCAGAAGATCAGATGCACTATATTGCGCAGCAGGTAAGAAGTTTCTTCAAATGATGGGATGGGCAGTATTAGGCTATGTACTGCTGTCCATAGGAATCGGCGCCTGGGCTGCCCGGCGCGTCAGAAATAGTCAGGACTTTTTAGTCGCTGGACGGCGACTCCCCTTTCTATGGGCGATGTCTCTTCTTTTTTCGACCTGGTTTGGATCCGAGACGATTCTCGGCGCCTCGGAAACTATAGCTCACGGCGGTCTTTTAGCAGTCATTGAGGACCCCTTTGGTAGTGCGCTCTGCCTGCTTTTAGTAGGCGTATGGTTAGCGCGTCCATTTTATCGTCTGCCCATACGAACCTTCGGTGACTTTTACGCTTTATACTTTGGGCAGTGGACTGAACGGATAGCTACCCCCCTAATGATCATATCCTATTTCGGGTGGATAGCCGCCCAGTTGGTAGCGATGGCTCAGGTTATCAGCCACTTCTCTCACTTGGAGGCTATGTACGCCCTCCCCATTGCTACTCTCATGATCCTCTCTTACACGATTTGGGGGGGAATGTGGTCCGTGGCAGCCGTTGACCTCTTTCAGAACCTTCTAATTATTGTTGGATTAGCTGTCCTTGTCTTCTTTCTACCAGAAGGGTGGGCAACCAAACTTTCCCAGTTACCCGAAGGATTTCTAGACTTTTTCCCTCCACTGGAAGGGGGAGCTTGGCTCAACTACCTTGCGGCGTGGATGATTATTGGATTAGGCTCCCTTCCTCAACAAGATATGTATCAGCGAGTCGTTTCGGCCCGAAGTGAAAGGACTGCTATTTTAGCCGCAGTGAGTGCTTCTATTTTGTATGTGACTATTGGGCTTCTGCCTCTTGTTGGGGGGCTTTTTGTACGCATATACCATCCTGAATGGTTAGAAAGCGATACGGGAGGCTCCCCTATTCTTCGTCTCGTAGAAGGGTATATGCCCGAAGGCATTCAAGTACTTTTCTGGGGAGCCCTAATCTCTGCTATTATGAGTTCTGCCAGTGGAGGCATTTTAGCCCCGGCAGCCCTTTTATCAGAAAATATTCTGGGTAAATGGCAGCGCTTTTCTCCCCTTGGAAGGGCACGCTTCTCTGTCCTGCTCGTAGCTGTCATCTGTCTTCTTATGAGCCTTTATGAACGCAATGTCTATGAGCTCGTGGCAGAGTCCTCCATATTCAGCCTCGTAACCCTATTCATCCCAATGGTAGTAGGTCTTCACTTTCCACGATGGCGCAGTGAGTACGGGGCTATCCTTAGCATGATCCTGGGCATATTCGGCTACTACGGGATGAAGGTGATAGGCAGTGCTATACATCCACTTTGGTATGGTATGATAGCCGCATTATTAGGTTATATCGTGGGATTGACCGCAGAGAGGGTTCGAGAGATGACGCATGCGACCACTTGAGGGCGTCGTTGTCATAGAGCTGGCTCGTCTCCTTCCTTCACCACTGGTAGGAGCTATTTTGGCAGACTTGGGCGCCACAGTAATCAAGGTAGAAATCCTCCCCAAGGGCGATTCCTTACGCGGAACAGAGCTATTTAGCCTGCTCAATCGAGGCAAATACAGTGTAGCCGTGTCCGCCGAAAAACTCAGAGAGGTACTCCGCCAGCTACTTCAGAAAGCCCAAGTGCTGCTTACCAACTACCGGCCTCAAACTCAGACAGAAATTGGCCTCGCTCCTGAAACGATCTTAGCTACTCATCCCCACTTAGTATATTTGAATATCACTGGATTCTCAGATGAACGACCAGGTCATGATCTTAACTTCCTCGCAGAGAGTGGTGTGTTAGACAGACTGCGTTTGACCCCCGAAGGTCCACCGATTGTGCCGGGGGTTTTATTTGGCGACCTACTGGGTGGTAGTGCCTCTGGATTAATCCGCCTATTAGCTGCCCTCTATCATCAAAGCCGGACAGGGCAAGGCACATATATACTGGTAGCTATGCGAAACGAAATGCTACGCTGGAGCATCGCAAATGCCCATTTATATCGCCTCTGCCAAGGAAAGCTTCCCCCTCCGAGTACAGACTTCTTATCAGGAGCCATGCCCAGCTACCGAGTCTACCGCACGGCAGATGGGCGTTATATCGCTCTGGCTGCTATTGAAGACAAATTTTGGGAAGCATTTTGCGAATTTATTGGTCGCCAGGATCTGATTCCTTTCGGAAGAGCTGTGGGCGAAGAGTTCCCCCATCGAGAGATAGAAAAGATTTTTTCGCAGAGGACCTGGGCGGAGTGGGAATCTCGGCTGAAACATACCGCCTTTTGCGCCAGTCCAGTTTATACCTTTGAGGAAGCCATACAAATGCCATGGGCTTCGGAGATATGGCGAGACGGCTTCTTGGTGTTTAGTTCTCTGGGATCCACGCGGGTTCCTGCTTTGGGGGAGCATAATGAGTGGGTGAGGGCGGAGTTTGGAGTCGAAAAATAGATTGTTTTAGTTAGGGCGCCAGCGCCGAAGGCGCTGGCGCCCCAGCCTCTTCACTTCATCTCTTCAAAGCAACTTACCATAGCCCCTTTCAAATGATTACCCCTACACCGCAAACCGAAAATACACTACATCCCCATCCTGAATGAGATAATCTCTGCCTTCTAATCGCATCTTCCCTGCGGCCTTTGCCCCTTCCTCCCCTCCATAAGCTATGTAGTCCTCGTAGCTAATCACCTCTGCCCGAATGAACCCTCGCTCTATATCGGAGTGTATCTCGCCTGCTGCTCGTACGGCCGGAGTATTTTGACGCACCGTCCAGGCGCGCACTTCCTTAGGACCAGCAGTGAAAAACGTCACTAACCCCAAAAGCTTATAGGCCATTCGAACAAGCTGGGGAAGGGCTGGTGCTTCTATGCCATAGAGCTTTAGAAATTCTGTACGCTCCTCGGGAGGTAAGGTAACGATTTGAGCCTCTATCGCTGCACATAGGGTCAAGACAGGGGCGCCCTCTTCTGCTGCCATCTGGATGACTCGCCGGCTGAGCTCATTGCCCGACGGCAGACTGCCTTCATCTATGTTAGCCACATACAGGACAGGCTTAAGCGTGAGAAGGCCTAACGACCGCAAGTACGCCTGCTCCTCAGGCTCGAATGCAAGAGTGCGAAGGTTACGTCCCTCAGACAGGTGAGATTCAGCTCGCCGAAGCACTGATAACTTTTTCTGCGCCTCGGGGTCTCCAGCTAACCGAGCCTCTTTCTCAGCACGGACGAGTGCTTTTTGAATGGTCTCCAAGTCCTTGAGCTGAAGCTCCAAATCCACTATCTCTTTGTCTCGAATGGGGTCAGGCGCACCCTCTACATGAATAATATTCGGATCCTCAAAACACCGCAGCACATGAAGAATCGCATGAACCTCCCGAATGTGAGCTAAGAACTGATTGCCTAGTCCCTGCCCTGCATGCGCCCCTCGGACCAACCCCGCAATATCCACTATGGTCAAGGTCGTAGGGGTCTGAACCGCCTTAGGGAAAAACTTACCAAGCTCTTCCAGTCGCGGATCCAGGACAGGGACGATAGCCTTGTTAGGTTCTATGGTACAAAAGGGGTAGTTAGCAGCAGCAGCTAAGGCACTGCCGCAGAGGGCATTGAAGAGAGTAGACTTTCCCACATTAGGTAACCCGACAATCCCACAAGCAAGGGGCATAAGCCCCACAAATATGCAGCAGACCCAAGCTAAGGATTAGGGCAGCTTTTGCGAACAGGACGATGGGATTTTCCTACCTTGCCGCGACTGCGCGTCTCCCTAGCAAGACGCGCGCTTTGTTGCTCTCTCAAATACTTTTCATGCTCCGGATGATTGCAGTTGGCTCGGGGATCCCGAAATAATCCGCAACCGCCGAGCCACAAAATAATAATACATGCAATCTTAGTCCGCATTGGAGTTGCTATTGTCCTCTTCTGGTCCTTGGATCATTTGAAAATTCCCTTCGTCGGCAAGGAAAGCCCGCAGCGTTTCTATTTTTTCTGGAAGCTCAGGTGGGCAATCCATGCGACACAGTATCCGCTTCTTTCTACTGCCCATCTGATAAGTCAAAATGAGAGAGGGAAGGTCTGTAATATGCGGATTATCGTAAACTTCTTGGTAGACGTCAAACTTTCCTTCGATGAGCATTCGCCGAACTTTTTCTATCTCCTTATCACTTAGGCGGCGGACATAAATTCCCATTCGGGATACAAACCTTTGCCCCTCATACTTAACAGTCCCGTCTGGAAGAAGCTCTACCTTATCAATAGGGCAGCGACCATAGCATCCAGTACGATTTATTGCGATATACAGCGTATCACTCGAACCTTTTTTTGAGGTATTTGCTCCTTTGCCTTCACTACACTGATGAATAGATAATAGAAGCATTAACAAGGAGCTTCCAAACAGAAGTTTCAGCACTTGGCAAATATACGAAATGCCTCGGAGTTTTGGTAAGAATGCCATGAGCTTGGAGTAAGGGTACTTTTGTTATTTACGGCATGCGCTGGTGGGGAGCCGTATGGGTAGGTTGGATATTTGCCCAAAGCAGTTTCACGGTAAGCGGATATATCAGAGATAAAGTCAGCCGAGAAGCGCTGGCTGGCGCTAAGGTAATAGTCCTTGAGAGGGGCACAGGAGTAGTATCCAATCCCTATGGATACTACGCACTGCGGCTCCCAGGAGGAAACTACAAACTGGTAGCACAATTTGTAGGATACCAAAGTGAGACTCTCGCTGTGACCCTCAAATCTGACCTCAAGCATGACTTTTTCTTGACCGAAGAAGGTGTCGAAATACAGACCGTAGAAATCGTAGAAACCTACGAGCAGCGGCGCTTTGAGAGTGCGGCCCTCAGCGAAAATCGCATAGATGTCCAGCAACTAAAAAAACTTCCTGCCTTCTTCGGAGAAGTGGATATTTTTCGTTCCTTGTCGCTGCTGCCGGGCGTAGCTACGGCGGGCGATGGAAGTGGGGCTTTTTTCGTGAGAGGCGGCTCTTTTGATCAGAACTTAGTACTCCTGGATGAAGCAATCGTATATAACCCTGGACACATTGGCGGGATATTCGCGGCCTTCAACTCAGATGCTCTCCAGGAAGCCAAGATATACAAAGGTTATATGCCGGCCGAGTATGGCGGACGACTTTCTTCTGTCCTGGATGTGCGCTTGCGAGAAGGGAATAGCCCCCGCTGGACCGCCGCAGGAGGGATAGGGCTCATCTCTTCTCGTCTCAATGTAGAAGGCCCTCTTATCAAAGACCGCGCTGGCCTGCTAATCACAGCACGACGCAGTTACGCAGACTTATTTCTCCTCTTTGCCCGAGATCCAGAGCTTCGCCGAACCGCTCTCTACTTCTATGACCTCACCGCTAAGCTAAACTACAGCATTAGCGACAAGCACCGTATTTTTCTCTCTGGGTACTTCGGAAGGGATGTGTTCAAAAATAGCTTCTTAGACTTTGACTGGGGAAATGCCACTACGACCCTCCGTTGGAACTTTATACCCTCTCCTCGCTTGTTTCTGAATACCACCCTTTTCTATGGCAAGTATGATTATGCCTTCGGTGTAGAGTCGGGACGCAATCAAGCGCGATTTGGCTCGGGGATAGAGGATATAGGCTGGCGCACCGATGCAGACTACTACCTCGCAGAAAAAATCAAGCTTCGTTTTGGGGCAAGTCTTACGCGTCACACCTTTTTACCTGGCCGCTTAGACCCTACCTCTGATACTTCTAATGTTCGTCCATTTCGGGTGCCTTCCCTGCGAGGCGTGGAAGCAGCCGCTTACTTACAGACAGGGTACAAGGTAGGTAGCCGATGGTTAGTAGAAGGGGGAATAAGATGGGCTGGTTTCGGGCTACTGGGACCAGCCACGTTATACACCTTCTCATCTGAGCGAAGGCCTGTGGATACCCTTTTGTATGGTAAAAACAGGCTGATAGACGCCTGGGGCGGATTAGAACCTCGCATAAGCATACGCTACACCCTCTCGGATCAGTGGGCGCTCAAAGGCGCAGCGGGGCGAGTTCAACAGTTTCTTCATGTGGCTACACTTTCGCCAGTGGGCTTGCCGACGGATATCTGGTGGCCTACTACTCTCAATGTAAGGCGTCAGGATGGCTATCAGGTCGCCGTCGCTTTGCAGGGCACGCCGCGCTGGAAAGGGCATTCTTGGGATATCTCTTGGGAAATCTTTTATCGGGACATGCAAAATATTGTAGACTTTCGTTCAGGGGCCGATATCTTTCTCAATCCTCAGTTAGAAGCTGACCTCGTGCAGGGGCGCGGATGGGCCTATGGAAGTGAATGGATGCTTCAAAAGCTAACTGGCAAACTCACAGGATGGATCTCTTATACATACAGCCGCAGCTTCCGGTATATCCCAGAGATTGCGCCTAAGCCCTTCCCTAACTACGTCGACCGCCCTCATCAGGCTACGCTGGTCCTTCAATATCCTCTCACTGCCCGCTGGGAACTCGGTATCACCGGCATTTACGGAACTGGCCGTCCTATTACCCTTCCTGTCGCCAAATACATCTATGACGGTCAGGTCATTGGAGTCTATAATGAACGCAATAATCGCCGCATGCCCGATTA
This sequence comes from Bacteroidia bacterium, assembly GCA_039630325.1. Taxonomy (GTDB): domain Bacteria; phylum Bacteroidota; class Bacteroidia; order SpSt-205; family SpSt-205; genus SpSt-205. The sequence continues at coordinate 64,967 of JBCNVG010000027.1, read as the reverse complement.
TCATAGAGTAGATGTGTCCCTGACCTGGAATGCCCCCCAGAGAGAAGGGCGGCGCTGGCGCTCTAGCTGGAACTTCTCAGTCTACAACGTGTATGGCCGCCGCAATATGTGGGCTCTGCGCTTACGCCGAGATGAAAACAATCCAGACATCCAACGAGCTTACAATCTCTATCTTTTCCGCTGGGTCCCCGCTATCACCTATAACTTCCGCTTCTGAGGATATTCTGCTTTAAGTGGCAGCTCCTAATCTAACTTCTCTACTTTTGCTGCGATGCGCCTCGGAACTATCGCTTTATTTTGGGGCATTATGAGTGGACAGCTACCTCCTTTGATTGATAGGGAGCTCTTTTTTGGAGATGCGAAGCTGGCCAGCGTAAATGTCTCCCCTGACGGACGATGGCTCTCCTTCTCTAAGCCCTATAATGGCACCATGAATCTCTGGCTCCAACCCATCCAGAATGGCGAACTGGGCGAGGCTTTTCCTATCACCTCCAGTGACCGCCGCCCCATAGTGAATCACTATTGGAGTCAAGACAGCCGATATATCCTATACGAGCAGGACAAAGACGGGGATGAAAATGAGCATCTTTACCGAATAAATATTGCAGAAGCGACAGCAGGCAAAATCCCCCCCGCTATTGACCTCACACCGCGCCCCGGCGCTGCTGTACAGGTTTATGCCCTCCCACGAAATAAACCCGAAGTGGCCTACATTGGACTCAACGATAGGGACCCTACTCTGCACGACTTATATGAACTGAACCTCACTACTGGACAGCTCACTCAGCTATACGAGAATAGGGAGTCTATCTTAGGCTGGGCATTTGACGCTCAGGGCAAGGCGCGATTTGCTGTAAAACTCGGTCCTGAGGGAGAGACCCAGATATATGCTGTGCAGAAAAAGGGCAAAACCTTTTCCTTCAAAAAGGTGTATGAAACAGCATGGGACGAGTCGGCTGGGGTACTTCATATCCCCAAGAAGGGATCAGAGATATACCTGCTCACCAATAAGGACGTAGACAAGATTCGCTTAGTAGCCTTCAATCCCACCACTGGGCAAGAGCGGGAGATCCACCGGGACCCTGAGGACAAAGTAGATGTAGCAGGCGCTCTCTTCGACGAAAATACTGATAAGCTCCGCGCAGTATGGTATGTAGATGATAAGCCACGACGATATTTCTTTGACCCCAAGTTAGAAAAGTGGTACGCTAAATGGAGCCAGCTTATACCAGGAGGAGAGATAAGTTTGCGTGCTTTATCCAGGGATGAGCGGTATGCGGTAGTAGCCCTTAGTAGCGATAGGGAACCTGTACGGTATTATTTTTGGGATGCCCAGAAGGACTCTCTGCGAGAAATCGGACGCTCTCGGCCAGAGTTATCTGAGGAGCTCCTGGCAGAAATGCGTCCAATTCGCATTCGCACTCGCGATGGGGCTGAGATTCCAGCTTACCTCACCTTACCTAAAGGGCTCCCGCCGCGCAATCTGCCAGCTGTGCTATTAGTCCATGGCGGACCTTGGGCGCGCGACTTTTGGGGATATGACCCCCTAGCCCAATTTCTGGCCAACCGAGGCTATGCTGTCCTGCAAGTCAACTTCCGGGGTTCTACGGGTTATGGAAAAGCCTTCCTCAACGCAGGCAATAAGCAATGGGGAACCGGCATCATGCAACATGACTTGACCGATGCAGTGCAACAGCTCATCAAGGATGGCGTATTTGATCCCAAGCGAGTCGCTATTATGGGAGGTTCGTATGGCGGCTATGCTACCCTCGCAGGAGTGACTTTTACACCGGACCTTTATGCCTGTGGTGTCTCTATTGTAGGCCCATCCAGCATTCTGACTCTTATTCGCTCTGTACCGCCGTATTGGCGACCTTTGATGAAAATATTTGAGAATCGTGTGGGAAATATCAATGACCCGCAGGAAGTCGAACGACTCAAAGCCCAATCCCCCCTTTATCACGTAGAGCGAATCCGAGTGCCTCTCCTCATTGTACAGGGGGCTAATGATCCGCGAGTCAAGCAGCAAGAGTCGGATCAGATAGTAGCCGCTCTATACAAGAAAGGTTATGCTGTACGCTATCTCCTCGCCCCAGATGAAGGCCACGGCTTCGTAAACTACGACAATCGCATGGCGATGATCGTCGCCATAGAGCAGTTTCTAGCTGAACATCTCGGCGGACGAGTCCAGCCTGACGTGCCTGAAAAGATAGCACGTCGCCTCAATGAGATCACAGTGGACCCCGCTAAGGTTAGGGGGCCCGAAACCGACGGCGCTCCTTCATCTACCATAGCCAAACTAAACTTCCCTATTCGCACCCCAGTCAGCACCCTCTGGCAGCACAAAATCAAGCTCCCTAATAAGGAGATTTTTGGAGAAGGCTTAGAACGATGGGAAAAAGCTGAAAAAGGATGGCGCTTCATTTCGCAGATGACGGTAAAGGACCTACCCTTGCTTGCTAGTAGCGATACTACCGAAGTAGACGAAAATGGGGAGCTTTTGCGCTACCATCGCGCCCAGCAGGGCTTAGACATCTCTCTACAGCGAGATGGACAGGTGCTTCGGGGCAGTTTCCTGTATATGGGGAACTCTAATGCTATTCAAACATCCCTCGGCACTCACCCCCTCTACCCGATAGGAAACGCGCTCCTTTACTATTTAGCTGGCCTGCCCTTAGCCAAGGGATATAAAGCCAAGATACCTATCTTTTCCATTCAGCAGCAGACCTTTGCCGAAGCGGAGCTTACGGTGGAAGAGGAGGAGACTATCCAACTTGGCGAGGTTTCATTCGCTGTATGGCGAGTACGCCTAGAGATAGAAAGCGCTTCTCAGCACATCTGGATAGATAAAGCCACTAAAATGCCTGTCAAAATCCAAGCTTCCTTCAGCGGCATTACTATCATTAGCGAACGCAAATAGGCTAAGCACTGAATCCAGCGGATTAGCTAGCTACGAGGCTTTATCCCCGCAGAGTCGATAAAAGAGACAGCCAGCAAGCACAAGTTTGTTTTATCTTTGCTTATAGGCTGTTTAGCTCACAGTATGTATCGGATAGGGGTTTGGGTTAGTATCCTTACGCTCCAGGCGCAAGGTACGCTCTATTTAGCTTACTTGGAGGAGAAGCCAGATAGCTTTTTACTGCATCCTGAGCGATTTTTGACCTCCCAGGCCTTAGAGCGGCGCAAACTGCAGGGGATTCCAGTTAATCTCACCGATGCTCCCATTCCTGCTGAAAAGCTAAAAGCACTGGAACAGTTTGTCAAAGTACGCGGCTATTCCCGTTGGCTGAATGCCGCTCTTATTGAGGTTTCCAGCCCTGAGCGTATTCCCTCTTTACCCTTCATTCGGTGTATAGAACCGCTCAGCCATGCCCCTCACTCCAGCAGGGCACTGGCTACCGTAGCCTCTACTCGTTCTGCTAATCCTTCTCAAAAAACTCTCTCCCCCGTCAATATTCATCAACTTCATCAGCTCAATCTTCACACCCTGCATGAATTAGGCTACACAGGCAAAAACATTCGGATTGCGATATTAGATGCAGGATTTCCGTACATGGATGAGATTCCTGCATTTAGGGCTGTCTTTCACAGCGGAAGATTTTTGGGGGGGTATGATTTCGTAGCAGGAGACTCGTCCATATTTGGCGATAATTCTCACGGCACTCAGGTGGCCTCAGTAATCATCGCCCATGATCCCGATACCATCGGGTATGTCGGTGGTGCGCCCGATGTGGCGGTGCTTTTGGCGCGGACTGAAAATGCCCTCTCAGAATCTCGCATAGAAGAATGGAACTGGGCCCGAGCGGCTGAATGGGCCGACTCTATGGGGGCTTATATCATTCAAAGCTCGCTGGGATATAGCACATTCGACGATCCTGCTGAGAACTACACTTATGCAGACATGAATGGCCGAACCGCAATCACGACTCAAGCAGCTCGTATAGCCACTCAAAAAGGCTTATTGGTGATTACCTCTGCTGGCAACGAAGGAAACTCCCCCTGGCGGTATATTACAGCCCCCGCTGATGCGGATAGTATCATCGCCGTAGGCGCTATCAATAGCTCAGGGCAAATCGCCCCCTTCTCGTCCCGAGGGCCGACAGCCGACCATCGTATCAAACCAGACCTCGTAGCCTTAGGATGGGGTACATATATTGTAGGGCTCTCTGGCACTGTACAACAAGCCAGTGGCACCTCCTTCGCAGCGCCCCTGATTACCTCCCTCGCTGCTTGCATTTGGCAGAGCGCCCCAGAACTTCCTGGTTGGTACGTCCGCGAAGCGCTCTTACAATCTGGGGATAGAGCCCGCAATCCAGATACGCTTTATGGATACGGCATTCCAGATGGCGAAAAAGCTCTACTGTACTTGCGTCAGCTCAAGGCTCAGGCTTCCTCTGCTTCCACGCTGCGCCTTTCTCCCAACCCAGTTTCTCATACCCTCACCCTCGCCCTAAATGACCCCAACTTCGGATGGTATGATATGGAAATCTACGATACAGAAGGGAGACTCATCTGGCGGCGCCTTTATCGAGGCATGACAGAAATCAACATATCTGTGCAAGATTGGCGTCCAGGTTTATACATCGTAGAACTCGTTTCTCAAGATGGGAAACAATCCTTCCGAGGTAAATTTGTCAAGCTATGAAGCGATGGGGATTCCTTCTGCTAAGTGTCGTCTTTCTCTCTACCTGCAAGAAGAAGGGAGCAGGTGAGCCCGAAGAGCCCTGGTTCAACCTCTTTACCGTCGAAGACGATCTGAAGCTTGGCCAGCAGGTCGCTCAAGAGATAGAGAGTGACCCCCAGAACTATCCCATTTTAGACTCGGCCCAATATGCTACGGCCTATGCTCATCTCTACCGCATGCGAGATGCCCTTTTGGCGACAGGCAAGCTGAAGTATGCTGACCGATTCCCTTGGCGAATAAGGATCATCCGAGATGACAGCACGCTTAATGCTTTCTGTGCACCAGGTGGCTATATATACATTTATACGGGGATTATCAAGTATCTCCGAAACGAAGCTGAACTAATGGGAGTACTCGGACACGAAATGGCGCATGCTGACCGCCGTCACGTCACCCAACTTCTTACTCAGGCCTATGGCATCCAAACCCTCCTGAGCCTCATCACAGGTAGAGAGAATCCAACCCTCATAGAACAAATAGCCACCAATCTCCTCCTCCTCTCCTTTAGTCGAGACCATGAACGGGATGCAGATGAGCACTCGGTGATTTATTTGTGTCCCACAGAGTACAAGGCTGATGGGGCAGCTTATTTCTTTGAATATATCACGCAAGCTGGAGGGCCTCGTGTCCCAGAATTTCTCAGTACGCACCCAGACCCTGGTGAGCGCGTCCAAAACATTCGTCGAAAAGCACAAGACTTGAACTGCGGCGGCAACCAGACCTACGATGCCCGATATGCTCAGCTCAAGGCCAGCCTCCCTTAGTCACATCAAAGAATCCTGCTTATATATTCAAAGCACCCAGCGAACTCGCGCATTTTACGAGGGTATCTTAGGCCTGCCTTGCATCGCTGAAATCCCAGAGAAACTTGCGTTTTTCCGAGTAGGAGTGGATATGCTTTTATGCTTTGTTCCAGACTTTTCTGCAAGTCATCCCACCCTTCCCTCGCATTGGGCTAAGGGCCCTCAACATCTCGCATTTGAGGCTCCGGATTATGAGAGCTGGAAATCCTACTTAGAATCCCATGGCATCTCCATAGAACATGAAGCGGTGTGGCAAAATGGAAGGCGCTCTTTCTACTTCAGAGATCCTGATGGTCACAGCATAGAGATAGTAGAGCCTGGAATCTGGGAAGCCTCAGAGACTGCATCTCCGAGATAAGGTAAAGTAGGCTTAGAAAGACTACCCTTCGCCGGAGCCTGTCCCCTCTGAATGAATAGCCGACAAGGTATGAGAATCTCTCTGCCCATAGCTCACCTGCTAACTTTGCCTCCATGATAGAGCTTAGCCGTCTGCGCGCCGAGCCCCAGCGTATCATCCAAGCCCTCAGCAAAAAAGGCTTAGATGCTGGTCCCTTGGTAGAGCAGCTTTTAGCGTATGATGCGGAACGCCGCACTCTCCAGAAAAGTCTCGATGAGGCCCGAGCCCACCTCAATGAGCTCTCCAAAGCTATTGGACAAGCTATCAAGGTAGGAGATACCTCTCAGGCAGAGACTCTCAAGACAGAAAGCCAATCTATCAAAGAAAAGCTACCTCAGTACGAAGAGCAAATGCGTGAACTGGAAGCCAAAATGGAGGAGATTTTGCTCCGATTACCGAATCCCCCCCATGACTCAGTTCCTGAGGGTCGAAGTGCAACCGATAATGTCGTCGTGCATACGGGGCCACTTCCGCCTCTCTCAGCTAATGGTCGCCTCCCTCACTGGGAATACGCTGAGAAGCGGGGGTGGATTGACTTTGCCCGAGGAGCTAAGGTGACAGGCTCAGGATTCCCTTTTTATGTGGGGATCGGAGCCAAGCTCCAACGCGCCCTCATCCAGTTCTTCTTAGATGAAGCGGAAAAAGCAGGATATCTGGAAATGGAAGCTCCTTTTTTAGTCAATACTGACACCGCCTTCGGGACAGGTCAGCTACCCGATAAAGATGCCCAGATGTACTACATTCCCTTGGATGAGCTCTATCTAATTCCCACTGCCGAAGTGCCTTTGACGAACTACTTCCGAGATGAGATTATCGAAGAGCAGCGCCTTCCCCTCAAGATTTGTGGGTATTCGCCCTGTTTCCGACGCGAAGCCGGTTCGTATGGGAAAGACGTACGCGGCCTCAATCGCCTCCACCAGTTTGACAAAGTGGAAATCGTTCAAATCACCCTACCCGAGCGTTCTTACGAAACGCTAGAAGAGATGCGAGTATATGTCCAGTCGCTGGTAGAAAAGCTGGAGCTTGCCTACCGGGTCGTCCTCTTATGCGGGGGAGATATGAGCTTTGCTTCGGCTAAAACTTACGATGTAGAAGTATGGAGCCCTGCCCAAGAGCGATGGTTAGAGGTGAGTTCTATCAGCAACTTTGAAACCTTCCAGAGTAATCGGATGAAGCTGCGCTATCGCAAAGGCAAAAGCACGGCCCTTCTTCATACGCTCAATGGTAGTGCTTTGGCTCTACCTCGCATCGTGGCCAGCCTACTGGAAACGCACCAACTCCCAGATGGACGCTTACGCGTGCCAGAAGCTCTACAATCCTATTTGAAAGCTGAATACCTATGAGTTTAGATCTCCAGAAGCTGGCCGCTTTTGCGAAGGAGCAGGGATTTATTTTCCCCAGTAGCGAGATTTACGATGGGATAGGGGGGATTTATGATTACGGGCCGCTCGGCGTGGAGCTCAAAAGGCGAATCGCGGACTTGTGGTGGCGAGCGATGGTCCAGCTCCACGAGAATATCGTCGGTTTAGATGCAGCTATCCTGATGCACCCCCGCGTCTGGGAAGCTTCTGGTCATGTAGAAGCCTTTCATGACCCTCTAGTGGATAATAAAGTTTCTAAAAAGCGCTATCGGGTAGATACCCTCATAGAAGACTACGCCCAGCGGTTAGAGGAGCGCGCGCGTCGAGAGGCGGAGAAAAAGGTTCGCAAAGCCAACCTTCCCTCAGAAGCAGTAGAAACAGTTCTTCATGAGCACAAGGACTTTCAAAAAGCTCAGCTGCTCAAAACCCGTCTCAATGAAGCAATGGCTAAAAAAGATTGGGCAGCGCTAACAAGCTTGCTTCAGGAGGAGAAAATCCCCTGTCCAGAGAGCGGCTCTACAGACTGGACTCCCGTTCGGCAATTCAATCTCATGTTTTCTACCCAACTGGGGGCCGTCTCTGAGGAGGCTCAGCAGATCTACCTGCGCCCTGAGACAGCGCAAGGCATCTTTGTAGACTTTCCTTTGGTCTTGAAAACGGCTCGCCTCAAAATCCCCTTTGGAATAGCTCAAATCGGAAAAGCCTTTAGAAATGAAATCGTGGCTCGGCAGTTTATTTTCCGAATGCGCGAGTTTGAGCAAATGGAGATGCAGTTTTTCGTGCGCCCAGGTACCGAAGGAGAATGGTACGAAGTATGGAAAGAGAAGCGCCTGCGCTGGCACCAGCGCTTAGGCCTTCACGCCGATAGACTTCGCTTCAAAGATCATGAGCATTTAGCCCATTATGCTCGGGCAGCGACAGACATAGAGTTCGCCTTCCCATTTGGCTTCCGCGAAATAGAAGGGATTCATTCTCGGACCGACTATGATCTGTCCCGTCACGCCCAATATAGCGGCAAAAAGCTGGAATACTTCGATGAAACCCTCAATAGCTCCTACACTCCCTATGTTATAGAAACCTCCGCAGGGCTGGATAGGCTGGTACTGGCTCATTTATCACAGGGATATGCGGAAGAAATGGCCCCTACAGCCGAAGGCGGTCAAGAGTTACGTATAGTGCTCAGGCTACCTGCCCTCTTAGCCCCGATCCAGGTGGCGGTCTTTCCGCTCATTCGCAAAGAGGAATTTGTTCAGAAAGCGCGCGCCCTATACGAGGAGCTACGCTTTTATTTCACCGTCGCTTACGAAGAAAAAGACTCCATTGGACGGCGCTATAGGCGATATGACGCCAAAGGTACCCCCTTCGCCATCACCATCGATGGCCAGACCTTAGAAGATGAAACCGTCACGGTGCGTTTCAGAGACACTTTAGAGCAGATACGACTACCGATGGCTCAGGTACGCCCTTATTTAGCGCAGCAGTTGGACATAGCGGCTTGGCTGCGCACTTTGTGAAAAAGTGGTGTAAAATAGGCATGAGATTTGTTCTACCTTATTTGTCATGAGCCGCTACGAGCAAGATTACCTCTCTCTGCTGGACAAACTGCTGAGTGCTCCCATCCGTTTAGATCGCACAGGCGTAGGGACACGAGGACTTTTTGGCATACACCTGGATGTAGACTTACGTGAAGGCTTCCCCCTCCTCACAACTAAAAAGGTGCATTTCAAATCCATCCTCTATGAGCTTTTCTGGTTTCTGCGCGGCGATACCAACATTCGGTATCTCCACGACCACGGCGTTACAATCTGGGATGAATGGGCCGATGAAAATGGCGATTTAGGGCCGATCTACGGCTATCAATGGCGCCGATGGAAAGGATACAATGGAGAAGTGTACGACCAGTTAGGCGCCGTCGTGAAAACTCTGCGCGAAAATCCATACAGCCGCCGCTTGCTGGTGTCTGCCTGGAATGTGGCTCATCTCTCCGAGATGAAGCTACCGCCCTGTCATGTGATGTTTCAGTTTTATGCTGAACCAGCCGAGCATCGCCTCTCCATCCAGGTCTATCAGCGCAGCGCTGATGCTTTCTTAGGCCTCCCCTTCAACGTAGCCTCGTATGCTCTCCTCCTTCATTTAGTGGCGCGTGTGACAGGATACGAACCCTATCGGGTGGTTTTTGCTCTGGGAGATGTTCACCTTTACATCAATCATGAGGCACAAGCTCGTCTGCAGCTCACTCGGACGCCCTATCCCCTCCCCAAAATAGAAATAACAAGCATCCGTCACGAGTTGGACGAGTTTGTTCCCGAGGACATTCGACTGATAGATTACAAATATCATCCTCCTATCCCTGCCCCTGTAGCGGTGTGAAAGGGCGTAGGACAGATTGTAGGAAAGCTCGCATAGCGCTGTGAGTTGAGTCTTTGGAAGGGCTCTAACTGATCTTACTCAGTCATACAGTTGATATTTTCGCCGAGTTTCTTCCCATGCAGCAGGAGTCATAAATCGCATGTATAGCTGCTCTATGGGTTCATGCTCATGCTTGCGCCACAAAGTACTGCCAAAAACTTTGTCAAAGAAAGTTTCATTGTAAAAGGCTTCTGCATCACCGATAGCTTGGCGGAAGGTTTTTAGAAGGAAAAAGCCCAGTCTGAAAAGGCTATCGGGTCGTACCTTGCCTTCATATACCCGACGAATGCGCCAACCGTGATATGTTTCGCTTTCCCCCTGTGGACGAAACTGCGTGGCCCTCAGCTCGTAGCCATATAAAATGGTATCTCGCAGAGGTAGGCGGTATTTGAGGGGCAGTCCTACCTGCTCAAAAGGATGAGCGGTATTCCTACCTACACTGACGCAGCATGTGCCCTCGTACCATCCCAGGATAGGATACAGTTCGATTGCAGCCAGGGTTCTCAAAGCCGGAGAAGGCGGCTCCGAAAAAAATGGAGAGATCTCGGGGGTAGGCATGATTTTTCGCCAGCCTTCCCACGGCACTACCTGTAGAGCCACTGGCGGAACCCAGCCTTCGCCTACAATCAACTGGGCGTATTCTCCTATGGTCAGTCCTGGAACGAGCGGTATGGGATGCATTCCGATAAATGAAAACAAGCTACTGTCCAAGATTGCCCCGTATGTATAATGGGCATGAGGATTAGGAAAGTCTAAAACCCATACTGGACGATGAGCCTCAGCCGCCACTTTGAGAATATAGGTGAGAGTGCTCAAATAGGTGTAATGCCGTACTCCTACATCCCGCAGGGCAAAAAGGACAGCATCAGCCTGTCTAAGCTCGTCGGCTGTGGGTGCGCGGCGCTTTCCGTAAAGCGAAACTACGGGAATCCCTCGGTACATGGTATCCTGTACTACCTTTCCAGCGGCTTTTTCTCCAAAGAGGCCATGTTCTGGCGCATAGATCCGCAGGATAGAGACACCATATCTGAGAAGGCTATCTATCAGTGTATGAGTCGGTCGGTGAGCAATCACTATCCAACGCAAATGCCTCTGAGAGGGTAAAAAGCGCTCCCTAAACACTTCCCAACTGCTGCGCATAGGAGGAGGGGAGTTTTGCTGAGGCTCGAGCGCCTTGAAGGAGAAGGCAAACAGTCCCATGGCCCCCAGAAGTATCATTCGGACTCGCCGCATCTATCAAAACTACCATACCTTCGCCGCGTGAACCGTCAAAAGATCGAGATCTTATGGGATGTGTTCATGCTGGGTATCGCTATATCCAATCTGCTACTGATTATTTTTGACTTCACTTACCTGAGTTTGCGCCCTACCTATATCAAGTACATTCCTGCTATCACGAAATGGTATGATCCGTATAAGGGGATAGAGCCGCACTGGACCACGGATACATATCGTCAGTTGGCCGATAGCCTGTATTCAAGATGGAAAAAATCCGCTCCTCTCTCCTCAGTAGAGCTCCAAGCTTTTGGCGACACCCTCTATGCGCTCTCACTTAAGATTTTGTCTGAGCGGCCCTATGAACGGTTTGGACTAATGGCCTACCAGGAGCGTCTGAAAGCCGCTGTAAAAGCTTTTATAAAGGAGCAATACGGACTCAGCCTACGTAGCAGTGAGGCATTTAGAAAGTTTTGGGAGCTTCAGCCAGAGAATGCCGCCCTGCACTTAGACTTCTATCAACGAGAGCTGCGGTACTACCTGCTGGTGAATTACTACCGCCAATATGACCTCTCAGGAGATTATGTCGATCATTTCTGGAAGCTGGATCTGCCCTTTTTGATATTTTTCTGGATAGAGTTTTGGGTAGCATGGGGGGTATCGATTCGCACCCGCCGCTATGCGTACTGGTGGATGTATCCCATCACTCATTGGTATGACGTCTTAGCCCTGATACCCCTGCGCAGCTTGCGATGGTTTCGTCTCCTAAGGATTTGGAGTCTTTACCTGAGGCTCAATCGCAGTAAAGTGGTCAACTTTTCCAACACCCTTTTGGCCCGATTTCTCACTCAACAATCTCGCTTGATTGCCCGCGCCATCTCTGATGAAGTCGCCTATCAGATCTTGGAGCAGGTAAAGCGGCAAACCCAAAGAGGTGAGGAAATTAGCTTGGCCCGAGAGATCTTAGATGAAGCGCGCCCACTCTTGCGAAGGGTCATCACGGAGGAGGCTGGCCCCCTCATCGGCAGCTTGCGACGCACCCCGGCCCTTCTTCAGCTCGTGGAAGATAGCCTCAGCCAAAGTCTGAGTCAAACCATCCCCTCTTTCCCTGGCATTCCTCGGGAAAGGCTGATAGAACTCCTGCGTAAAGTCGCTCGTCAAGCCACCGAGAAGTTCTTACTGGATATAGAAACTTACCTACGCAGCGAGTCTGGCAAAAAAGTATTATCTGACCTTTCGGATGACATCATGACCCATCTCTCTGATCGGCTCCGAACCCAGGAGCTTCAGCAGCAGCTGCAGTCCCTAATGCAGACTATCCTCACTCGCCTCCAGCAGAATTTCAGGCGACTCCCCCCTCCGACCTCCGGAACTTCTTAGATGTCCTTCGATAGGCTCTCCTGGAAAAGCTGGGATTATTCCAATGAGGTACACCTCTAAAACTGGACCTATGAGGTGGAAAGGCTACTGAGAGGTAGCATGTTAGAGTGACTCCAGTCCCATACCTTCGCCTAAGTGGACGAGATGCGATTGTATTGGGTCGTAGGGGAGCTATCGGGAGAAATGCGAGCGGTATCAGTAATAAAGGTCCTTCGGCAGCTGGACCCGACCATAGAGATGAGGGGTATGGGGGGCGAGCTTATGGCCGACTTAGGGGTGCAACTTGTTGCTCACTGGCGAGATTACGCTGTGGTAGGGTTTGTCGAGGTTTTTCGCCAGCTACCCAAGTTCATTCGGCTCTACAAACGGCTCCAAGCTGACATTCTCGCTTATCATCCGCACAGGATAATCCTGGTAGATTATCCTGGGTTGAATCTACGCTTAGCTCGCTGGGCGGTACGCCAAGGCATAGAGGTGACGTATTTCATCCCCCCTCAGCTCTGGGCTTGGAATCCTGGACGCGTGCGGTATCTTCGCCACCCCGCTATCCAACTTCTGTGTATTCTGCCTTTTGAGCCAAACTTTTATGCCCGGTATGGCATAGAGGCCTTATATGTAGGGCACCCCCTTGTTGAAGAAGTAAGAGGCATCACTCCACTTAGTTGGCCACGCCCTTACATTGCTCTTTTGCCAGGCAGTCGCTTCCATGAGGTGAGGAACATGCTACCTCTCATGGCTAAGCTACCTACTGTACTACCAGATTGGGACTTTGTGGTATCTCGCGTCAAGCACCTTCCGCTTTCTCTTTACCAGCAGCTTGCACCGCGACTAGCTGTGGTAGAAGGGCAAACTTATAGCCTATTAGCTGGGGCCGAGGCTGCGGTGATTACCTCGGGCACGGCTACCTTAGAAGCGGCCCTCATCGGTACGCCCAGCGTCATCGTGTATAAGGGCAACTATCTATCTTATCTACTAGCAAAGCAGCTTGTGCGCGTACCCTTTATTGGCCTGCCTAATTTGATTCTTGGCGAACCTGTCTTCCCTGAACTGATTCAAAAGGATTACAATCTACCCTCCCTTGTAAAAGCGCTGGGAATGCAGATAGCTCAGCGCGAGCCCGTCCAAGCTAAGCTACGCACTTTGCGAGAGCGGCTCGGTGAGCATTCAGCTGCTCAGATCGCCGCACAGGCTATTCTTAGTTCCATGCGAAAGAAGCACTAAAGCGGAGGGTATTTTGGAGGGGATGATTCTGTACGAGGGAGGTGAGATAAGCTACATCAATCCCAATCCGCCTAAACTGCAACCCAGCCCCTAACGTAATGAAGCGGCGATTTCCCTTCATAGGATCTTCGTAGAAAAAGCCTCCCCGAACTTTGAAGAGGCGGTTGTAGTCGTATTCCGCTGCAATGCTCCAGTAGATTTCCGAAAGCTCCTCGCGCCACCCTCCTCGGGCATCCGCAAAGCTCTTGAACATTCCTTCCAGTAGGGGTATTTGGGCTGCCCCGCCAGCTGAGGGTACCATAAGCTTATTGAAGTCATTTGCCCATGTAATGCTATTGAACTCATCCAGTTTGAAAGTAAAGGAGTAGCCTACTCGCAGGTTGGTAGGAATGAAATCCCGCTGACCAGATGCCGTGTAAGCCATCTTGGCACCGATGTTAGAAATATTGACGCCCCAGCGAAATGTCGTAGGTATAGCTTGCGGACGAACTTTGAGGGTAAAATCCTTCTGATAATAAATGCCCATATCTCCTGCTACGGAACGTCCTGGCTGTGTCGTCAGTCCACCGACGGTAGTAGCCCCTGTAAGGTTACTTTGAATGTACTTGAGCGCTACGCCAGCTGATAAGTTACTGGTAAGCTGCCGACTATAGGCCCCAGTGAAGGCAAACTCATTAGCATCATACTCGCCTGTCTTGATGCCAGCATTGTCAGTGAACTCAATCCTACCCAGGCTGAAAAAAGTCATAGACGCAGCCACAGTCCCTGCGCGCTCCCCCATATGCAGGTAGAAAGGCAAGAAAAAGTGATTGATATCTCCTATACCCAAAGCCCGCAGCCAAGGGGTGTAGGAGATTGCTACCCCTGCTCTATCTGGGGCCATAGCCAGCGCCCCGACATTCCAGTGGATACTATACTGGTTGGGTACAATTGCTACGCCGGTTTCGGCCATGCCCCCACTGCGCGCATCTGGGCAAATGAGCAAAAAAGGAACCGCCGTCGTAATCGCGCGAATCTGACCGGAGGGAGTAGACTGAGCCTGGGCATATAACTGGACTGAAAGCCCAACTAAAACAATGAGTTTTCGCATACAGAGAGAGCTAAAACCCGTCTCGCAAATGTAAAGCAATATTGCTGTACTTTTGCTGTGGAGGGATGCCGGAGTGGTCGAACGGGCCTGACTTGAAATCAGGTAGCTCGCTTAGCGCGAGCTCGGGGGTTCGAATCCCTCTCCCTCCGCATGGTGACGCTGGAGCAGTTTATTGCTGACCGCCAGCAAGAATTTGAAGGAGCGACAGGCGCATTCTCCAAAATACTACGCGACATAGGTCTTGGAGCCAAGTTAGTCAGCTTCTATCTAAGGCGAGCCTCCTTAGCTGGATTCTTAGGCGAACTCGGACTTACCAACATTCAAGGTGAAAGCGTCCAAAAGCTCGACGACATGGCAAATCGTCTCTTTATCGGACTCTTTTCTAAAAACCCTCACTTAGCGGGCATAGCTACCGAAGAAGAAGAGCATATCATACCAGCGAACCCAGAAGGCCGCTATGTAATCCTCTTAGATCCCCTGGATGGCTCTTCCAACATTGATGTGGGCGTACCCGTTGGTACCATTTTCTCTATCTATCGCCGCCAATCGCCCATTGGCTCGCCCTGTACCGAGGCGGATTTTCTCCAAGGAGGGCGAAAACAAGTAGCTGCGGGATATGTGCTATATGGGACGAGCACTTTGCTATTCTACACCACGGGCCAGGGCGTGCATGGTTTCACCTTAGAGCCAGCAGCGGGCGAGTTCATCCTTACTTATCCTCAGGTACAGATGCCCCTCAAAGCCACCTACTATTCTTTCAATGATAATCAGCTCCATGAATGGAGTGAAGGTCTTCAACGCTATGTAGCTGACCTACATGCCCGTAATCGCGCCGCCGATAAGCCGCAGTCCTTGCGATATGTCGGTTCGCTGGTAGCCGATTTTCATCGCAACCTCCTCAAGGGAGGACTTTTCATGTATCCGGGTACGGTAAAGAAGCCCGAAGGCAAACTGCGCCTTCTATATGAGGGCTTCCCCATGGCCTGGCTTACCGAGCAAGCAGGGGGTAAAGCCACAGATGGCATTCAGCCCCTTTTAGAGGTGCAACCTAAGAAGATTCATCAGCGCACACCGCTATTTCTCGGCCCAGCCGAGGAAATAGACCGAATAACTAATTTCTTGCATAGTCATGTCTCTGTGGAAACGGTTTAAGCGCGCCCTACGCGCGCTCCTCGGTAAGGCCGTAGACACCATAGAGGACCCCAAGCTCATTCTGGAGCAGAATATTCGCGAGCTGAATGAGCAGGTCCCCAAAATGAATGAACACATTGCTTCGGTCAAAGCCACCGTAACGCTATTAGAACGGGAGCTAGATAAGTACCAGAAGGAATATAACGACCTCGTAGCTCGGGTAAAGGCCGCCCTCAATCAAAATCGGGAAGACTTAGCTGAGCAGTATGCCCTTCGGATAGAAAAGCTCAAACAAAGCATCGCCCAAACTCAGGCAGAACTGGAAGCAGCTCGAAAGGCTTATGAGAAGGCCTTAGAAGTCAAAAAGCTCTTTATGCGGGAGCGAGAACGAAAAATCCAGGAAGCTCGTGCCGCTCTCCAGCAATACGAACGGGCAAAGTGGCAAGCTAAGATTGCTGATGCATTTGAGCAGTTTGAAGTGGGAGGGATCGACCAGACTCATGATGAGATGGTACGCCGCCTCCAAGAGAAATCCGCCGCCTATGAGGCTCGTTTAGAACTAGCCCTAGAAAGCATAGATACCTCGCGCCTCAAGGTAGATGAAGAGATGGAAAGAATTCAAGCGCGGGAATCGCTGGCCCGACTCAAGGCGGAACTTGGGTTGGATACACCCGCCGTCCAGCCTCTCCCACGCCAAGAAGAACAAGAAAATGCAGGTAAAAGTCCCCTGCTGTAATGGCATACTCCCCGGAGGAATACGAAAAGCTGAAGGAGTTTTACAAGCAGGATCTTCGTGAACGAAAAGCTTTCATGGAGGCGCTACGCCATCGTCTCCTTCGCCAAAAAGTCGAATGGGAGCTACGGCAAATGGAAACCTCTCTACGGCGATTAGGGATGGAGCAGGAGCCGGAATCAGTCTCATCCTCCCCCTCTACCAAGGAGTCTCCCTCTCCTTTCAATACCAAGACTCTATTGTAAGCTTATTCATCAGGCGAAAAGGTCTCTTCTGGCAAAAAAGTTGGCTCTTCGAATGAGGGCTCTACGGTATCTGAGTCCACATCCAATTCTGTGATTGGCAAAGGTGGGATGTCTGGGAATGGTTCATGGAGAGGTTCTATTTCCTCGGGTAGGGCGACCGACATAGTTTGATCTGGATTAAGCTTGCGCTCCACGAGAGCATTATGATAGGCTCGGGCTTGGGCTATTGTGGTACAAGGGGGAGCAAGCACATATAGTCTGTGAGTGGCCCAAATGCGTCCCCCCATGCGAGGATGAAGCACGAGTACAATGAAAAAGCCAGGTTTGGACAAGGTTACTTCAGCCTGATGGAGACCAGTAGAGTGAGGCAGGAGCCAGCTGCGCCGTACGATACCGAGCGCATTTCTAACCACTAACAGGAAGGTATCCCGCTGCCATCCCGCAGGGGCCCGGTAACGTACGCTAATCTTTCCAGCAGGCAATACCGTATCCTTGCCTGTCAGTCCTACAAATAACCGCTGGGCCGATACTAAGCTCGGCAGCACCCAGAGAAGGCAGAGTCTCAATTTGTACGCCATTTGATAGAGCAGCCCATGGCGGGGTATTGAGGCATCGGGGCGGGCGCCCCAGCTAATAAGGCTTCCAACGCAAGGCGTAAATCTTGTCGAGTTACAGCCTCTGGCTGCTTCCAGTTGTCATCCAACCGCCCATGATAATACAGCCGATGAGACGCATCATACACGAAAAACTCAGGGGTGCACACTGCCCCAAAAGCACGAGCCACCGCTTGCGTTTCGTCGAACAAGATGGGAAATGGATACCCCTTCTCCCGAGTGCGGCGACACAGCGCTTCAGGGGAATCCTCGTCTGGATAGAGCGACGGATCATTAGCTGCGATCCCCACCCAAGAGATGCCCTTGGGAATGAACTCCTTAGCCAGGGCTATCATACGCGCTTCTACGGCTTGCACATAGGGGCAGTGTCCACACGTGAAAACTACTACAAGGGGTTTGCCAGAGAAGCTTCGACTCTCCACCAGCTCTCCACATACACTCAGCAGGCTGAAAGAAGGCATGACTGTGCCCAACGGAATCGTCTCTGCATAAGTAGGCATGTCTCAAAGATACAGGCTTTTTTACAAGAAGGTACGAAAGTTACCTCACAAGCAAATCTAAAGTTCGACAAAAGTTTGGAGTTCTAACTTTCCCTTCTCATCGCACGCGAGAAAGCTCACCAGATACAGACGCTGTCAGTCCATCTGCTCGAACCTCCTTCAAAACAATGGCTTTTCCCCAGAAACGGTTGGCCAGTTCTAAGAAGCGAGGATTAGCATCGGAAACCCAGAAGCGAGTACTTGCGCTTGGGTTCTGCATTATCTCCGGCGTGGTTTCTCTTATGATAGCTTCTGCCAGCAGGGCTGCTGTACTAAGGATATGCACCTCTCTGCCTAACTCAGCGTAATAGTTTCGTATTTGATTCTGAAGGAGCGGATAATGAGTACAGGCCAAAAGTAAAGTTCCTATCTCGCCTAACTCAGACAAGTATGAATGGATAGCGGCTGTGGTCGCTGGATGTTCTATCCAGCCCTCTTCTATCAAAGGCACGAGCACGGGGGTGGCCAGCTCACGGACGGTATAGCCCATTTTCCTTAGCGATTCGCCATATATCCCCGAGCGAATAGTCGTGTAGGTCCCTATTATCCCCACAGGTTCAGGAAAATGCCGCTCAGCGAAGGCATTTAGTGCCGGATAAATCGCACTTAGTACGGGTATATCACCAGCTGCTTCGCAGGCTACATCATATGCGACGGCAGAAGCCGTATTACAGGCTATGGCGATAATCTCTGCTCCTTGTAGCCGCAGAAAATGCACAATATCGCTTACATATGTGCGTATTTGACTGGCCGATTTATCACCGTATGGGAGGTGAGCTGTATCTCCATAGTAAAGTAAGGACAGGTCAGGCCGTTTGGAATGGACAAGTTGAGCGGTTAGAAGCCCACCTAAGCCCGAGTCAAAAATCCCGACAATAGCCATATCGCAGCGGACTTAGCCTGAGCGTAGTGCTTCCGCAAAAAAGATTTCTGGCAAAGGCAAATGCCGCAGAGGGTCCCAAAAAACCTTAGTAAAATCTCGAACTCTATCATTGACTACCACGACCCCCTCAGCTTCTAGTAACTCCTGCATGGTCGTAGGAGTAGGAAAATGAAACTTTCCTGTGAGATACCCTGCATGATTTACTACCCGATGGGCAGGTACGGGCGGAGTAGCTGTATGGCTAGCATTCATGGCATATCCAACGAGCCTGGCCCCTCGTTTGACGCTAAGATAGTTAGCTATAGCTCCGTAGGTCGTTACTCGACCAAACGGAATGGCCCGGACGACGTGCCATACTCGGCTATAAAAGTCCATCTCTACATTTAGCCCCCAGCTCATAGAAAGCTTTGCGAGAGACAGGTTCGTAAATCTCAGCTCCTCCAGGCAAAATGGTCCCCTCTGACCTAACGCGCCGATAAGAGTAATGGGCAAGAAGTCCAGTACGGGTACAAACGGCATGAAGTTTCGTCACAAACTCTGCTATGGCCATGAGGGAAGGCATCGGCCCAAAAGGACGCCCACAATAGTCCATATCTAAACCGGCAATGATTACCCGTTTGCCTTCATCTGCCAGCCTATCTACCACTTCAACGATCCCCTCATCAAAAAACTGGGCCTCATCTACGGCCACTACATCAGCTTCGCTACTCATGAGGTAAAGCGAATCCGAGTTCGGAACGGGATAAGCTTGAAGGGAGTTTTGGTCATGGGAAACGACCTCTAAAGGATGATACCGTGTATCTATGTCAGGTTTGAAAAGGAAAACTTTCTGTCCAGCTATCTGGGCTCGACGCACCCGGCGCAGGAGTTCCTCCGTCTTGCCCGAAAACATTCCACCGCAGATCACCTCTATCCATCCAGTTCCAGGTGGCAGGATAGGCTCCATAGGTCCTTAGTGCGGTCGGCCAGATTTACAACAAGCTGGCAAACGCTCATACGCTTCCTTATCCCGAAAAACCTCATCCGCATCGTACCCTAATCGCGCAATCGAGCGGCGAATCTCCATCGGATTAGTTTTATCGGATCGGTATATGACGAAGATACTTTGGTTAGGCACATCTACTTCTACAAAACGAATCCCTTTTCGTGTAGAAAGTCCCCGAATGATGGTGCGGCGGCAGGTTTGGCAGACTATATTAGAGCTGTGAATAACGATAGTGTCTAACTGAGCCCAAAGTACTCCGCCTACAAGGGCAAAGTATTTTATCAGCCGCATATACAAAGGTAAACAATCACTCCTTTCATAAAAAACCCTTGATTGAACGCAAGTCAGTAGCGGCGCCATTCTGCTCGGCATGTATCGCGCACTCCCGTTTGAAAGTCGTGGTAGTAGTATTCCACCGTAATCACCCGATAGTCAGAGTTCAACCAGCCCCTCCCTTCAATCGTGTAGCGCCGATTGCAGCTACTCTGGCGGTTGATCTCTATGCTTGTAGCACTAAGGAGGCGGGCTTCTATTCGTAGGCGCTGCCCTTCGCAGCGTATATCGCCAAACCCTTCGAAATAAAGCACATCCGGGTAAATCGTAGAGGCTGAGATAGAAGCATCATATTGCGGTATAAGGCCTACGACATTACAGCGATCATCTACAGTGTAGTTGCCTACCCATCTATCACTCCACTTTTGCTCGCAGCGGCTTCCGCCAAATCCCACAGGGCAATCACAGCGTCCGCCTCGGCATATGCCGCCATTGAGACACTCCACCCCTTCGCAGGAGCCTCGCCTGCACCCCGCCCAGATCACAAAGCCAAGCATAACGACCCAGACACGACCACGAATCAGCATATTACAAAAGTATAGGCTCTGGCTAACTTTGAGGCGCATGAGTATAGAAGAATTGGAAAAAATCGCTGCCCAAGTGCGCCGCGATGCTATACGAATGATATACCTGGCACAATCTGGCCATCCTGGGGGCGCGCTTGGGGCAACGGACATTTTTGTGGCTCTTTACTTTGCGCACATGAAACATCGCCCCCAGCCCTTCTCTATGGATGGCCAGGGGGAGGATGTGTTCATCCTCTCCAATGGACACATTTGCGCGGCGTGGTATGCAGTGCTTGCCCGAAGCGGCTACTTCCCGATAGAAGAACTCAAAACCTTTCGGCAAATCAATAGTCGCCTACAAGGACACCCCGCCACCAAAGAGAAACTGCCTGGGGTGAGAGTGGCCACCGGTTCTTTGGGTCAAGGGCTTTCTGTAGCGATCGGTATAGCCTTAGGCAAAAAACTCCGCAAAGACCCGCATCATGTCTATGTAATGATAGGCGATGGCGAGTGCAATGAAGGCCAAATATGGGAAGCCGCTCTTTTTGCTGCTCATCACCAGGTGGACAATCTCATCGCTATCATAGACCGCAACTATAAGCAGATCGACGGAGACACGCGAGAAGTACTAAATACCGACCCCCTGGAAGAAAAATGGCGCGCATTTGGATGGGAAACCCTCTCCCTGCATGAAGCCCATAGCTTACCAGCGATTCTCTCGGTACTTAGAGAGGCTGTCTCCCTTTCAGGGAAAGGCAAGCCAATTATGATTATTGCCTACACGACGATGGGCAAAGGCGTAGACTTCATGGAAAACGACTACCGCTGGCATGGCAAGTCTCCTGGCCCAGTTGAGTATGAACGCGCCCTCGCCCAACTCCCAGCTACCCTACAAGACTTCTAAAAATGAGACCACGATTTGTAGATTCGGGGGCTAAAGATACCCGCTCGGGATTTGGCGCTGGCTTAGTAGAAGCAGCGCAGAAGGACTCTCGGATTGTGGCGCTGGCGGCTGACCTCACCGCTTCTGTCAAGATGGATGCCTTCGCTAAGCAGTTTCCCGAACGCTTTTTTCAAGCTGGTGTCTCAGAAGCCAACATGATAGGGGTAGCTGCAGGCTTAGCTACGGTGGGGTTTATTCCCTTCGTAGGCACCTTTGCCAACTTTGCCACAGGACGCGTGTATGATCAGATTCGTCAGAGTGTGTGCTATTCGGGAAAAAATGTCAAGATTGCCGCGTCCCATGCTGGGCTTACCTTGGGAGAAGATGGAGCGACCCACCAGATGTTAGAAGACATTGGCCTCATGCGAGGATTACCTGGCATGACAGTGATTAGCCCCTGCGACTATAATCAGACTCGACTCGCCACCTTAGCTGCAGCTCAGTGGGAAGGACCAGTATATTTACGCTTTGGACGCCCGCCCGTCCCTAATTTCACTCCCGTAGATGACCCTACCTTTGAAATTGGCAAGATTCAGGTCCTTCTCCCTGGAAGCGACGGCGTCATCTTTGCCACAGGGCATATGGTATGGCATGCCCTCCAAGCAGCGTATGCATTAGAAAGTAAAGGACTCTTCATAGCGGTGATCAATGTTCATACGCTCAAACCGATCGATGAAATGGGCATCGTAGAGTGGCTCGAACGAACCCCAGTCATCGTCACTGCAGAGGAACATCAAGTACATAATGGGTTAGGCGACATCATCAGCCACCTGGCTACCAAGTACAGACCACGCTTCGTAGAAAGGGTCGCCGTGCAGGATACCTTCGGAGAAAGCGGCAAGCCAGATGAACTCTTGCAGAAGTATGGATTGACCGCTTCGCACATCATCGCCGCGGTGGAACGAGCCCTCAAACGGCAGGATAGATGATTTTCATCGGTGTAGGAACCAATCTGGGAGAAAGGTGGCAGGCGCTTTCCATTGCATGGCGGCTTTTGGAGGAGCGAGAGGTACAAGTAATTACCAGTTCCCCTATTTATGAGACGCTGCCTTGGGGCGAAGTAGAACAGCCTTTATATCTCAATGCTGTCTGGGAAGTGCATACCACCCTGGCTCCAGAGGTACTCCTGTCAGTACTCCAGGAAGTTGAACTCCGCATGGGGAGGCCTCAAGGGCTGAGGCGTCGATGGGGCCCTCGGGTGATTGATTTGGACCTTTTAGCCTACGGCGACATCATCCTCACCACTGCTCGACTTACTCTGCCCCATCCGTGGATTCCCCATCGCCCATTTGTTTTAGGTCCGTGGAAAGATATAACGCCCTACTTTTACCTACCCAAATGGAACGCTACGGTGCTACAGCTCTGGCAATCCTGCTGTGGAGCGGAATGGGGGTATCCTGTAGATCCCCCCGCCAACTTACCCCTACCACCGATACGACTGCCCATGACACCACCAGTTGGCCTGTCCTGCTGAGCCAAAGTCTTCAAGCTTTTTCTCGCGGAGATACCCTTAATGCTCTGGCCCTCATAGATACAGCTCTCTCAAAAGCTCCCAACGAGCCCGCTCTGTACGAAATCAAAGGCTACTATTACTACACTCAGAAACAAGATAGCCTAGCCCTCTGGTACTACAAGCAAGCTATTGAGAAGGGGGGGACTTCTCCTACCCTTCACTATAAAATGGGTACAGCTTATCTGACGCAGCAGCGCTGGAAAGAGGCTTACTATCATCTGACCCAAGCCCTCCAAGCTGATAGCACTAATGGCGAGATATGGGTGGCTTTGGGGCTTTGGGCCCACCTCCAAAAGCGCCTCAAAGAAGCTGAGCAGTATTGGAAAAAAGCGTTAGCTTTTGATTCTACACATGAAAAAGCGCGTACCTTTTTGTACGACCTCTACCTAAATGACTTTTCACAGCCTGAAACAGCCAAAAAATACTATTTAGACCCCTACTGGCGCTATAAGCGCTTTGATCCGCTTCTCAACTTTCAACTGGGTAACTACTACCTCCACAAACTGCGCGCACTACCACCCGACAAAGGTCACCTCAAAGAGCGAGCTGCCTTAGGATTTCAAGCAGCACAGGCTTACACGCAGGCTATCCTAGCCTATCCAGCTCATGCCCAGGCCTACTATAATCGAGGGTATGTGTATTTTCTGATAGGCAAATACGACAAGGCCTTAGATGATTTCGCCAAAGCTGCAGAACTCAATCCTCAAGATGCCCGCGCCCACTTTATGGTAGGCAGCCTTCAAGAGCAAAAACGCAACTATGAAAAGGCCAAGTACCACTACAAAAAGGCTATTGAGATTGCGGGGAGTTTTCCTGAGGCAGAGATAGCGCTGCGCGAGTTAGAGCAAATGCGATAAGTCTCCGCTGAGTCCTAAAACCCAAACCTCTCTTGTTTATCTGAAAACGCTCCATGTGAGCAGTTCATCACCATCTCACCTGACACCCGCAGTCTGTTTGGAACTGCCGCAACCTGTCTCGAGCGGCTGGTGAGAGGGGGTTATCTCTGAGGTCTAAAACCTCTATACTGGGCAGGAGAAAAATCTCTTCTGGAAGGTCAGTAAGCTGATTCCCTCTTAGGTCAAGCCGGCGCAATCTTGTCAGTTCTCCTATACCGAGGGGGAGAGCTCTGATTTGATTGTAGGACAGATTCAGTTCTTCTAACTGGGTGAAGTGCCCTATCCGCGAGGAAAGTTCAGTGAGCCGATTGTGTGACATATTGAGGCTCAGTAGCAAGGGAAGCTTTTCCAGCTGAGGCGGAATGCTGGTGAAACGATTATGCGACAAGTCTACCCGCTGAATCGTAGCGGGAATATGCAAATACGCAGGAAGCTTATTCAGGTAGAACCGATGAAGGTCAACTTTCTGGAAAGGGAAAGGATGCATCCAGTGATAAATCAAAGCAGCTATTACCACGATACCGATGAGAGGGAGAAGCAGGAGGCTCAGATTGCTATCAGAATATGCAATAGACTGCACCTGAGAATACACGATGGGAGGCCTTTCTGTGGAGGTCGCTCTTTGACGCTTGACTAGCGCCAGCACTCGCAGGTGATAAGCCAGGCGCAAGTGAGGCGTGGTTAGAGTCCGGTAGGCTTCATTTAGAAGCTGCATTTGGCGGGCTGCCTCAGGCGAGGGATTCACATCGGGATGAAAGCGTTTGGCAAGCTCTCGATACCGCTGTCTGACCTGCTCTTCCGAAGCTCCAAATGGCAATCCAAACAGATCATAATAGGTGCGCATACTACACGAAACTATTTTTCAGCGGAAGGCCCCTCTATAGAAAAACTCCCATAGGGCTGTATCTTGTATGCCTGAGCCCACTGCCACAAGTACTTAGCGATGATATCAAACTCCACATTCGCCTTTGAGCCGCGTTTTAGATTGGAAAAAGTCGTGTGTCGATATGTCCATGGAATAATCGCTACCCTAAAAGCGCCTTTTTCTACCCCAGCTATGGTGAGGCTCACGCCATTGATAGCGATGGAGCCTTTTTCCACCACGAAGGGAGCCCAACGCTCAGGAAGCGAAAAAGAGAAATAAAAGCTTTCTCCCCCAACTCGAGTGATGTCCAAGACTTCTACTACCGTATCTACATGCCCTTGGACGAGGTGTCCTTCTAACCGGCCAGACACAGGTAGAGCCCGTTCTAAGTTTATGCTATCGCCCAAGTCTAATTCGCCCAGCGTAGTCCGATTGAGCGTCTCTTGAACGGCTTCTACGCAGTAAAAGCGGTGCTTGATGGCAATCACAGAAAGACACGCCCCGTCATGAGCTATACTACTCCCTAAAGACAAGGAGTCTATGAAGGGAGCCTGGATCCAAAATCGCCGCCCAGCCTCCACCGTTTCAATCGCTCGGACGATACCTATCGCTTCTATTATTCCTGAAAACATGGCTCAGCGTAAAAGGGTAATAGAGCCAGCTTTGCGAAAAGTGCGTTTCTCCCGCGTATCTAACTCGGCTTCCACGACAAAGAAGTAAGTACCTTCGGCCGCGGGCCTTCCTTTATAAGTGCCATCCCAAAGGTTTTCAATATCCTGACTCTGAGCTATGAGACTGCCCCATCGATCATATATCCAGCAGCGTATAGAGCGAATATTTCGGTGGATAAATGGCCGAAAGACATCATTAATCCCGTCTCCATTAGGGGAAAAGGTATTAGGGAGCATGAGCACGGGGCAGTTATCGAAGCAAATGGGGGACCCCAAAGCGCTTTCATTACCGCTGGTATCGCGGGCGGTTAGAGCTATGCAGAAGTTGAGCGTACCTGGCGCCTGCCAGGTAAATCGCCGTTGGGGCTCTGTGATATACTGAATCAGCGAATAAGGCCCTGACGGAGAATATGAAAGATATATCCCATAACTACCTACGTCCCCCCCACAACTGCTATCAGGCCGTTCCCATTGAAGATCCACTACATACGCTTCACAATCTGTCTGGATTTCATAACTGGCAGGATCTGGCAGACAAGGTGGCGTAGTATCTCGAGGAGCAGCACAAGCGATATTGGAGGCATTCCAGAGCGGCGAGCGAATCCCAGCCACGCCATACCCTCCTCGACTCAGGACATAGTAGCAGTAGGTCTGATCATTGACAAGCCCTTGATCTAAGTAGGTAAATACACGCCGCCCAGTAGCTTGCGCAGGTATAGCCGCTATCTGGACGAAAGGACTCGGCTGGGGCGGATTAGCTCGGAAAATAAAGAAAGTATCGTTTATCCAGGGTACATTTTGCTCCCATTGGAGGAGAAGGGCGCCGTCTCGTGGCGATATACTCAGGAAAATGCTGGTAGCTGTATTACTGGATGCAATCTCTCGTCCAGTCCCATCAAATAGTCGCACCCTATAGCGATAAGGCTGAGCATCAGTGGAGAGGTTAGATTGATCTAAGTATCTGTCCGTAGTAAGCCCAGTAGCAACTGTTTGAAAGGCCGTACCAGTAAAGCCCGTTGCTCTTTCCAGGGTGTAGGTGTGGGGTGGCGGAAAAAAAGTAGTATCCAAAACCAGGGGAGCTTGCCAAGCTACCAGGATAGCGCCATTTTGGGCGTCGGTGGTGTGAACGCTGTCCTGCAGCATGATCGGAAAGTTTAGGGGCAGGTCTATACAGACTTCTGCTGTCGGGCAGCTTAGACTACCTCTATATCGAGCTCGTAATCGGTAGCAGTATCGGGGACTGAACTCCAAATCTGAATCAGTGTAAGAAGTGAAAGAACCAGGAACAGTGGCGATCAACTCATATCCTGTCAGAGGACTTCTGCAGCAAGGGGTATCTGCGTAGGCTTGAGGGACAGGTGATCGGTATATCTCGTAAGCATCTGGCGCACAGGGAGGTGGCTGCCAGGTGAGGGTAATCTGCCGAGGTCCTGGCGTCAATGTCAAGCCAGAGGGAGGAGGCCCAATCACATATATTCGGGTCACGGCATTAGCGGCCAGAGGTGGACGATTACGAAAGTTATCATGGGCATACCAGTCTACTTGATAAAAGTTGGAGCGAATATGGGCACATCTCGTCTGCCACGAAAACAAAGCACTCGCAAAAGGCGGATTGTACCCTATCAGCGGAAAGTTGCTGGGCGATATGGTAGCTGGGCTGGGCTGCGCTTGAAAAGGCCCATTGAATCCCAATCCAGCATTATTGAGATAGAAGTAAAGGCTGTCAGTTGGATCAGGATCGTATGCCTCTGCTCGGAAAGCAAGCAGTTGCCCCGCAGTTATACAAGTTTCTGCAGGCACTTGGATCACCGGGGGGCGATTTTGGCACGGAAGGACAAATATTGCCATGTCCCGAATCACGTAGCCGATTCGACGGCCGTTTCTGTACTCTTCTATGAGGATGGCGATATTATACACGCCGACTTGCTGGGGGGTATCCCAAGTAATCAACCCCGTCCGCGGATCTATGGTAAAAGTTCCTCCAAATGCGTCAGGAAAACGATAGTTAGCTACAGGGATAGGGTTCTGCATGGTAGCTGGGTCATATTGCTGACATGGAATCAAACTATATACCAGTGAATCGCCATCGGGGTCATAAGCACCAGGATTATGAGTCCATAGCCGACCCGTACACGCATCGTCTATGGGGTCATTGAGAAGGCGAGGCGAGTTATTTGTACCTATAAAAGGGTTATTGTTGAGGAGGGTTTCTACATAGAATGGAGTCGCTACGGAGTTAGCCATGTTGCGGACATTTTCCACGCGGGCAAAGTCGGCAAACCGTAGCTCGTACAAGCCAGGTCCGGGTAGAGTAATTTCCACGACATACTCGCTGCGTTTGACTCTGGGACGAAGGTGTACTCCGATACGCGCAGGGGCATTACACCCTGGCCCAGCAGGACCGTTAGCTCGCGGAATGTTCGTATAAGTGTTGACGAGGGTTTTTGTGGATCCGATGACGCTCCAGACTTCCAGATCTATGAAGCAGCGATCTACTCCCGCCGCAGCGGAGTCAGAATAGTAGGTGACCACCACCCTATATCGGTTAGGGCCGATGGGGGTATAGGTGATCTGACCGGCAAGCCCATGGGTCGCCCATAGCAGGGAGAGGGCGAAAAAGCCGATGACCTTCCACATGTATATACGGCAAAATAAACATATTTGCGCAGTGCTACTTGAGCAGCTCATAAGTGCTGCCCAGCGCATCGTGATCGGACAAAGGGAGGCTCTGGAACAACTCTGGATAGCCTTAGTAGCTGGCGGTCATGTCCTCTTAGAGGGCGTCCCAGGGGTAGCGAAGACGCTTATGGCGAGTACGCTTGCCCGTTTGTCAGGGTTAGAGTTTCGTCGGGTACAGTTCACTCCTGATATGCTGCCTTCTGATCTCACGGGGGGATTAATTTACGAAGGCCCTGGGCGCTTCTCTGTACGGAAAGGGCCGATTTTTACCCAGGTACTTTTAGCCGATGAGATCAATCGAGCCCCAGCGAAGGTGCAAAGCGCTCTTTTAGAATGCATGCAAGAGGGCCAAGTCACCTTGGGTGACGAAACCTACCCCCTCCCGCGCCCCTTCTGGGTATTAGCCACCCAAAATCCCATAGAACAAGAAGGCACCTATCCCTTGCCTGAAGCTCAAATAGACCGGTTTCTTTTTCGTATAGAGGTGAAGTATCCGACCGCTGAGGAGGAGGAAGAAATCCTCAGACGATGGGCCCGTCAGATGTATCCCGATCCCCCCGCTCCAATACTTTCGGTAAAGAAGATCTTAGAGTATCAAGAAGAGGTAACTCGGATAGAAGTAGCCCCTCGATTGGAGCAGTACATCGTACGACTGATTCGAGCGACCCGAACCCCTGAGTCCGTCGGACTTCGGACATGGACAGGGCACATAGCCTACGGGGCTTCTCCCAGAGCTGGACTTGCCCTACACAGGGCGGCACGAGCCCGAGCGTTTCTGGCAGGACGCTCAACCGTCCTGCCAGAAGATATCAAAGCTGTCGCCCATCCTGCTCTCCGACATCGGATCCTGCTCTCTTACACAGCGATCGCTGAAAACGTCCGGACCGATAGCTTTATTACCGATCTACTCAACACGGTACCCTACTAATCATGCATAGAATCGCTCCGGACTGGCTTCTGTACGCCTTAACTGCCCTGTTGATGGGAATCGGAATACTCAACCTCTATTCCATAGAGGGATTTCCAGCGCTGAACTGGAAATATGCCTATACTCGTCAGCTTGTATGGGCAAGTGTAAGTCTTATAGTCATGATTGTTGCCAGCCTCATAGAGGGGCAGATCTGGCGCTATTTTTCATATGGAATATACGTCGTACTTGCCGTCATTATGCTTCTGACCGCATTCATCGGACGGGAGGTCAGCGGGGCTAAAGCGTGGTTGGATATCGGTCCTTTGCGTCTACAACCTTCTGAGTTTATGAAGGTAGCTACTGGTCTCGCTGCAGCCGCATATGTGAATAGATATGATTTTCGTTGGACCCACTGGCGGGATCGCATCGGAATAGCTGCAATCATTTTCGTACCAGCAGGTCTCACTCTCCTTCAGAGGGATACAGGTACCGCACTAACCTTTTTAGCTTATCTTGTGCCCCTTTATAGAGGGGGACTTTCTATATGGGTCATTCTGATACCAGGGATTCTCGGCCTTTTGTCATTTTTGACACTTCTGTATCCGTGGCTATACATTGCTATTGGTCTTCTCCTCATAGCTATCATCAGTTATGTGATACTCTTTCGACGAAAGTATTTCTGGATGCACATCGGTGTGCTTAGCATCTTGTGGCTCTGGCTAGGCTTATCGGGTTTCCTTTATCAAAAAGTATTGGCGCCCCATCAGCGCCAACGAATTCAAGTCCTCCTGGACCCATATAAAGACCCACTGGGCGCTGGATGGAATACAATTCAAGCCCGTTTAGCTGTGATTGCAGGAGGATTTACTGGACAAGGATATGGACGAGGACTGCAAAGCAAGTTAGACTTCATCCCGCAGCGGCACACAGATTTTGCATTTTGCGGTATAGCCGAGGAATGGGGGTGGCTCGGTGCTACAATCGTGCTGACTATCTACCTCCTCCTCCTTCTAAGAATGACTTGGGTAGCTGAAAATTCGAATAGTAGAATCGCAATTATATACGGATATAGCCTATCAGCCATTCTTTGGATACATTTGCTGATTAATTTGGCTATGATTGTAGGTCTTTTTCCCGTAGTAGGTATACCTCTAACTTTGATCAGTTATGGGGGCTCATCTTGGGTCGCAATAGGATGGGGTATAGGGATTCTACAGAGTTTCTATAGAGAGAGACGAATGCGGCTATTTGGCTAAAAGCGCCTGCAGAAGTGGCTCTTCAACTACATCAGATAGCAGGGCAGGATCTTGTTGAATGCACTTTTCCAAAACTTGCGCCGCCTCCGAACGCTGTCCCAGACGAGCTAAAAATAGCGCTCGGAAGTACAATACCTCGGGAGTTTGATGGGAAAGCTCACTGGCCTTTTGCAGAGCTTCTTCTGCTGCTTCCATCTCGCCAAAGTGCATCGCCCAGAAGGCTTTATGAGCCCACCAGCGAGGATTCTCTGGATCCTGCTTAAGGAGCTCATGTAGAAGATGATAGGCCTCTCTAACTCGCTTTTGTCTTAAGAGCTCTTCGTAATGAGAACGGAGAGCTGGTAAATATGTGGGGGCAACTCGTCGGCACTGTACCAGCGCTGAATAAGCCTCTTCTTCTCCCAGCTTCTTCAGAAGACGGTATTTTTCATACCATAGCTCTGGACTATAAGGAAAAAGGCCTAATCCTACATGGATGGGCGTAAGCGCCTCACGCAAGAGACCCGCTTCACTGAGACGAAGACTTTGACCTAAGTATTCAGCCACCATAGGTTAAGCTATTTGAACGCAAAATAAGCAAAACGCATTCCTAAAACGCGAGGTAGAGCCCCTTTTAAATGCGGCGCCCCCCTTCGGGGGCAAAAAACATCTCTCGGACGGAAGAGTTTCATTTAGAATTTCCAACGGAATCCGCCGATTAGATCTGTCAGAGGCTTGGCTGATGAGAGAAGAGTATAAAGGTTGCCTTGGGAGAAAAGCTCCAGTCTTCCCAGTGGCACTGATACGCCCAAACCTAAATGCCCAAGCACATCTACATGGGGACTCTCCACAACCTTTCTGATCCGAACTCCCCCTTCTAAGTAAGGCAGGAATATTGCGTTCCCTCTGACGCACGCCCCTCCACCACAGCCGCCAGCATAAGATAGATACTGTTGGAGCGCTATTCCGCCCGTGATACCTCCACCTGCTTCCGTACCCATGAGGAAGGCAAAGTTGAGGGCCGGATTATCTGGTACCGCAAAGCGCAGAGAGAAGGCCCTAATCCCATCTTTGCTGATAGCAATACCTAATGCATTTTCACCATACGGCTGGGCATAACCTAATAGGCTTATACTTAGCAGATAACCGAGTAGGTAAATATTTCTCTTCATACGCTCTTTTATACGATGAGAGATGAAGTTGAGTTGCATAGGAGCTATAACTCGTACGATGATGTACCTTAGAGCCGCAGTGAAGCTAACCCAATCTATCACCATCTCAGGTTTTTGCCCCTACCAAACCAGGACGAAATATGAATATAGTTCAGCAGTTTAGTGAATGGGATGTGCAGCTTCTCCTGCTTGTAAACAGATCGGGGGAGGAACCATGGGATACAATATGCTGGTATGGCACTCAAAGTTGGATTGGTCTGCCACTCTATCTTATAGCTGCAATATGGGCCTTACGGCAGAAAAGAAAACATGCGTTCAGGATCCTCTTTATCACGATGATGGCTGTAGGAGCTGCAGATTTGCTCACTGGTAAGGTGCTCAAACCTATGATTGGACGAGTACGACCGTCCCACCATCCCATACTTGCGCAGCAGCTGCGCCTACTACATGGCTACAGAGGCGGGCTCTATAGCTGCCCCTCTAATCATGCGGCTAATTCCGCTGCCGGACTCATCAGCTATGCAACTTTGATGCGTCATCCCATAGCCTGGTTAGTAGGGATTGTATGGACGCTTTTTCATAGCTTTACCCGAGTGTATCTGGGCGTACACTATCCAAGCGATATCCTTTTAGGTTGGACTGTCGGGAGTCTGATTGCCCTGGTACTTTTACGACTTTCAAAGACCACATATGCTTGATCATCCAGTACTGTGGGGATTTATTGCGCTAGTATCTGGATATTTAGCCATAGATCTTGGCCTTTTTCAGAAAAAAGCTCGCGCCCTCACTCTACGCCAAGCAGCCTGGCAATCTTTGACTATCGTAGTCATAGCTTTGGTATTTGGGATATTTATCTATTCCCAAAAGGGAAGCACTGCTGCCGCTGAATACTACTCTGCTTATCTTATGGAATATGCTCTATCTATGGACAATATTTTCGTAATATTGCTTATATTTAGGTATTTTTCTATAGAACCTCAATACTACCATAAGGTTCTTTTCTGGGGAGTAATAGGAGCGATATTCATGAGAGGAATATTTATATTTGCAGGGCTTATTTTGGTAAAAAATTTTCACTGGGTATTGTATATATTTGGACTTTTATTGATTTGGGCTGGCATAAAGAGCTTATTTTTTCGTTCTGATTCACCACCTGACCTTAATAAAAACTTTCTTTTGCGATTCTTGAGTCGTTATCTTCGTATAACGACAGTTCCCCATCACGGACGTTTCATCATATACAAAAATAATAAACGCTTTTTTACTCTTCTGTCATTGTCCCTTATGATGGTAGAACTTACAGACTTGATTTTTGCCATTGATTCTATTCCAGCGGCATTTGCCATTACGCAAAATGAGGACGTCCTATTTAGCTCAAATATTCTGGCGGTAATGGGCTTACGGTCTATGTTTTTCCTTTTAGCGGCTGTAATCAACCGCTTTTGGGCGTTAGAATATGGTATATCTATCATTCTCACAGCTATTGGATTGAAGATGTTTCAGGACCTTGTAGGCTTACACATTTCTGCTGAGATTTCTCTGGTATTTATCGTGAGTACTTTGGCTCTAAGTATTTTAATTTCTCTTGTCTTTCCTCAAAAGAAAGATGACCCAGCCTCTTCTACCACATAAAAGGATAGGGAGTCAAGGTCCCTGGCTGCTGCTAATACATGGTTATATGGTGGATGGAGGGATGTTCTTACCCGTTGAGAGCATTTTATCTCAGCATTATCGCCTGATTATCCCTGATTTACGCGGATATGGTAGCGCATGGAACTGGGAAGGGCCTTATACATTTTCTCAGCGCGTTCAGGACCTTAGTTATTTACTGCGAACCCTTACCCAAGGCGAACCCGTGTGGGTAATGGGATATTCTATGGGAGGAGTGCTTGCGCAGCTTCTCGTGCGGCAGTATCCAGCCCTTGTGCGTGGACTTATTTTAGCTTGTACTTTTGCCTACAAGCCCGCTACGGCTTTAGAGCAGTGGCAGGGGCGCCTACTCCCGCGGCTGCTAAAGATGGTCCCTCTAAACTCTCTTGCCAATCTCCTATACCCGCAGATCTTCGGTTCCGAAAACTTTCCGCCCGAAGTCATCCAGTGGTATAGGAGGGTTTTGCGTAGCCTCCGATTAGAAGTTATTCTGGCAGATGCAGAGAATATTTTCACTTTCGATGGACGCCCCTATTTGCGGTCGATTACTCAACCTACGCTTGTGATAGGGGGAACGGGTGACTTTATGGTACCCCCTCATCACAGCCAGCTTTTAGCCGAGCGCATTCCGAGCGCTCATCTCATCCTGTATCCGGGCGCAGGACATGCGTTGATATTCACACATCGGAAGCCTCTGATACGCGACATCCATCGGTTTATTCTACAGGCATCTCATACGCTTGAATCACCCAGTCCGCACTCTGCCCTGTCTCAATCTCAGCAATAATCGCTTCTATAATAGGTTCTTTTTGAGGGTCATAGGTAAGTTTGAGGTTGGAACCGTATAGCCGTGCTACGCCTTGCCAAAAGCTCGCTTGTAACCCACCCAAATAGTCCTCTATCAGATGATAGGCGTCTATGCCAGTCTCCCGATGAATCAACTTGATTAGCAGAATTCCCTGGGTCACTGTCATTTCGCGTAGAATGGGCTCATATTTTTCAAATAGTTCTTTTTTCAAGCGCTTTGAGTAGCGCTTGTAATCTCGGCTTCGCTCACCGAGGCGCGCACGCTCATTATCTACTTCCCGAACGATACGAGCGGCTTCCTTAGCTAATGGATATACCAAATGTACATTTCGGCGCAGCCGATAAAAAGCAGCCCACTGCTTTCTCACTTCGGCGATACGCTCAGGAGGGGGGGCTTTCTCTACAATTTCTACAGGCTCCATTACATAAATAGGAATGCTATCCGGACCTAAAAGGAGTTTCACGGGCCCCTGCGCTCCAAGGATAGCTGGAACAGCAATGAAAAAACTTCCTACCTTTGTGAAAATATGGCATTGGCGCATGAACGGGTATTTGGGCAACGGGCAGAGACGGTGCTTTATCCAGAAGCGTTGTATAAGGCTTACATAGAAACTTATGGTTGCCAAATGAATTTTGCTGACAGTGAGCTGGTAGCAGGCATCTTGCAAGCGACGGGGTATGGATTTACCCTTTCGCCAGAAGAAGCTGATCTTGTTCTTATCAATACTTGCGCTATTCGAGAGCACGCCGAAGAGAAAATCTGGCAGCGACTAAAATACTTCAGTTCCATCAAACGAGAGCGCCCTCACCTCATAATCGGGGTATTAGGATGCATGGCCGAACGGCTCAAAAAGAAGCTATTAGAAGAGGAGCCGGTGGTTGATTTGATAGCGGGACCAGACTCGTATCGCCACCTCCCTCAGCTCATTCGCCAGGTAGAAAGTGGCACAAAGGCGATTCATGTACTTCTGTCTCGGGAAGAGACTTACGCCGATATAGCCCCTTTGCGGCTCTCGCCGCACAAAGTGAGCGCTTATATCTCCATTATGCGTGGATGTAATAACATGTGCTCTTTCTGCATAGTGCCCTTCACTCGCGGGCGAGAAAGAAGCCGCCCATGGGAAAGTATCATTCAGGAAGTTCGGTCTCTCGCAGAGGCAGGCTATAAAGAAGTGACGCTTTTAGGGCAAAATGTAGATTCCTACAATGACCGAGGGGTCCGATTTGCGCAGCTCTTGAGCAAAGTGGCCGAAGCGGTACCGCACATGTGGATTCGGTTTGCCACTTCCCATCCCAAAGATATGCTGGACGAAGTATTAGAAACGATCGCCCGCTATCCCAATCTGACCCCATACATTCACCTTCCTGTCCAGGCAGGGAGTGATGCCGTGCTTCAACGGATGAACCGAGGCTATTCCGCTGAGTGGTATATCCGCCGGGCAGAAGCGATTCGGCGTTATTTGCCCGATGCGGTGATCTCTACGGATATTATCGTAGGCTTTTGCGGAGAGACCGAAAAAGATTTTGAAGATACTCTGTCCCTAATGAAAACTGTACAGTTTGATTCGGTATATCAGTTCATGTACTCCGAGCGGCCTGGCACCTTAGCGGCACGCCGGTATGCCGATGATGTGCCTCCCAGTGTCAAACAGGAGAGATTAGAGCGTGTGATTGCCCTAGCTCAAGCCATCAGTTTAGAACGCAATCGAGCTCAGATAAACTCGCAGCAGCGCGTTCTCATAGAAAAACCCTCTCGACGAGATCCGGCTGACTTAGCAGGCCGAACCTTTTCTGGACGAGCCGTGGTCGTCCGAGGCGCCGCTCCCATAGCTCGACCAGGAGATATTCTCCAAGTGAATATTACCGATGCTACTTCTGCCACCCTTATAGGCTATGCAGTCCCCTCTAACTGAGCGACCGCGCGACATTGCCCGCCGATTTCGACTGATTGGAGAATCTCCTAAACTCTTGCGGGCGGTAGAGCTAGCCGCTCGCGTCGCACCTACTAATGTACCCGTCCTTATTCTCGGTGAAAATGGGACTGGTAAGGAAATCTTTGCTCATATTATCCATCAACTTAGCCTTCGGCGCGATAAAGTATTTCTTGCCATCAACTGCGGGGCGATTCCAGAGGGCACAATGGACTCTGAACTTTTCGGACATGAAAAAGGAGCTTTCACTTCGGCCTATGAAAGTCGCAAAGGCTATTTTGAAGTCGCTAACGGCGGTACCCTCTTTTTAGATGAGATTGGGGAGATGCCCTTAGGCACCCAAGCACGCCTCCTACGCGTCCTGGAAACAGGCGAATACCTACGAGTAGGCAGCAGCAAAGTCCAAAAAACAGATGTCCGCCTGATTGCGGCTACTAATAGGGATTTGCTTCGTCTCATCCGCAAGGGTAAGTTTCGCGAAGACCTCTTTCATCGCCTCAACACCATCACAATCCACGTCCCCCCCCTCAGAGAACGAGTAGAAGACATAGAGCTGCTATTTGAGTTCTTTGTAGATGAGCAGGTTCGACAGCTTGGTGCCCCCCCCATAGAGCTTGACAGTAGCGGACTGGAAAAACTCAAACAGTACCCTTGGCCTGGAAATGTGCGCGAGCTCAAGCACCTCGTAGAAAAGCTGATGATCCTTCATCCGGGCCAGCGCATTACGGGAGAAATTTTGCAAGAATACCTCCCAGAAAGGGAAATGCTCTTGCCTATCTTACCTCCTCTGCGAGAACACGCTTCCACTGCTCGGACCTCTGAAAACTCCTCACGGGATGAATTCTTGTATGCTAAGTTGCAGAGCATTGAATCGCGACTCTCGCACATGCAAGAGCACCTTATACTGCTTCAAAGTATGCTGCGCGAGTTAGGGCAGCATGTACTAACTTCAGACAAAAGCCGCCTACTTCCACCCCCGCCTCCTGAACCCGAAGATTTATCCTTGGAAGCGAACGAACGGCGCCTCATAGAAGCAGCTCTACGCCGCTATAATAGCAACCGTAAAAAAGCTGCCCAAGCCTTAGGGATATCCGAACGCACTCTATACCGCAAAATAGAAGAATATGCCATTGAGGCTTAGGGTATTAGCGATCTGTATAGGGAGTAGTCTAAGTAGCTGCGCTTATTCATTTCGTAGTGGGGCTTTACCCCCTGATGTACGCACTATTACGGTTTTTCCGGTTCAGAATGAAGCTACCGTAGTTATTCCCACCCTTTCGCAGACTCTGGCCGAAGCGATTCGACAAAAGTTCATCTCCCAGTCTCCTTTAGGGCTCGTCACCGATAAAGGAGACCTTCTATTGTATGGACGAATCACTGACTTCAAGGTCGCCCCCATTGCTATTCAAGGGACTCAACAAGCAGCTCAAAATCGTCTTAGTATCACTATCCACATTCGCTGCGTAAGTTCTCGCCATCCAGCACTCAGTTGGGAACAGAGCTTCATGAATTTCGCTGATTTTCCGGCTACACAGCCCCTCTCCGCTGTCCAAGAGAAGCTGATTGTGGATATTTGTGATCGATTAGCCCAAGACATTGTGAATAAAACCTTATCTTTCTGGTGATATGAACTGGCATGAAGTATACCTGCACATGAAAGCGGGAACCGCCCTGGATGAAGCTTATCAAAAAGAGCTGGCATCCGCATTAGAGAAGTATCCGTTTTTCGCCATGGGCCGAATGATGATGGCCAAGGTAGCCACCAAGCTGGGGGATCCACGAGCTCAACAGCTACGATTCTTAGGAGCGCTATATGCGCCTTCTCGACAGCACTATGCATTCTTTTTGGAAGAAAAAATGCGACCGCGGGTACCTCCCCCCCCTCGGCTCACCCCGGCTGGCCGAGAACCTCAGACCCCTTCTGCTCGCAACGAACAAAAAGACGACAAAACCCCTTCTGGAGAAGAGCCTGGCCCCGCTGAAATGCCGTATTCTGAGGCCTTTCTCCCTTCCCTCCAGGGGTGGATAGCTGCTCGACAAGTCCTGTACGCCAAAGCAGGGCAGCATATTCGTTCTCAGCTTAGGATAGTATCGGAAAGTCCAGCAGCGGGCCTTCCCCCTTCCGCAGTGCATCCCTCCAAGCCCCCTTCTCAAGCTGTTATTGTCCACCCAGAGACTCCTATTGCTCCCCTTTCCGCCGACACCCAACATATAGAATCTCCCCCGCTTCCATCAGACCCCATCCCCATAAGCCCGGAAGCAAGTGTTCAAACCACTTCTACCCCCTTCCCAGAAAAAATACCTACCGAACCATCTAACACGGAAAGCTTCACACGAGTAGAGACTCCTGCTCAGTCCGGCTTCATCTCTCAGCCCCAAGCCATCCAGCCCCCCCCTGAAATAGCACAAGATGAACCACCTCATAAGCCTACACCTTTAGAACCATTTATTCACCCCCCACTCATCTTCTCACCTCTGGGCATAAGCTCTATCCTTCAAGTAGAGCTCCCTTCAAAAGGAGGAGGCGGGCCTACCCTTTCTATTGCTACTTCTTCATCATCCATGCTGGAAACTCAGCCTACAAGTCCCGAACCACAGCTCATATCTTCTGACTCATCGGCTGAGACAAGCTTTGCTTCTGCCCAGGAGATGAGCTTTTTGTCCGAAGAGCTGAGGGAAAAGTTTCATCGCCCCTACATTCCTTTAGACTCCCCTACTGCACCAATTCATCTGCCCTCTAATATTTCCGAGGATAGCTCTCCTCCTTCCACCTCGGCCGAGCATATAGAACTTCCCCCTGTAACCTCTGGCCAGTCTGAGCCATACTCAACTGAGGGGGAGCAGCTCTTATCTCCCCCTTCTGATTTTGATGAGTTGAAAGAAAAGTTCCATCGACCATATATTCCTTTGGAGATTACTTCAGGGTCTATTCATTTACCTTCTCATTTGCCCGACTCTCCATCCTCCTATACTGAATCCTCTTCAACGGAGTCCATCCTCGCCCCAGAATCTGTATCCCCCGCTGTCCATGAAACCTCCTTTGCCAGCCCACCTCAGACATCATCTACATTTCAATCAAGCTCCCCCCCCCCAATATCCCAAGATATCGACTTATTCAAGAGTGAATCACCTATACGGGTTTTTATTCCCTTAGACATTAATCCCGAAGCGTCAATCCATCTCCCCATCCCAGAGCCCGAATCCAATGATAGCCCTTCTTTCTCAGTTCCTCTCACTGAAAACCAATCCTCTCCTACCCCTGACTTCAAACCAAAATCCACCTGGGAGTCTTTTCTTGAAGAACTTCAAAAGGAACTCCCCCTTTCCGAATCTAAAGGTCTCTCTGTAACGAAAGAGCTTGAGAACCTGCGGCACGAGTTCATACGACGGCTTTTAGCCCGTAGAATAGTACAACCTCATTCATCGCCACCAATTCAAGAGGAAAATCTAATCGATAAGCTCATCAATAAACTATCTACCTTTCAGGCGCAAGCTGCACCTCCTACCGAACGAGAACTTCCAGAACTTTCTATCCCGAACTGGGAAACCAGCTCTAAGGGGCCGCTTATCTACACCGAAACTATGGCGCGTCTCTACTGGTCTCAAGGAGACACCTTACGAGCCATAGAGATATATGAAGTTTTGACTCAAAAGCACCCAGAAAAAGCAGGCCACTATCGCCGGCAAATAGAACGCATCCAGGCAGGTGAAATGCCATGAAAGAATGGCTCTTCCCCTCTGTGTGCCTGTCTTGTGGAATGCCGCTTCTGCCCTCTGAACGCTATGCATGTGTAAGATGTCTCACGGCTTTGCCTCAGACGCATTTCTGGAATGCTCCCAAAAATAATGAAGGATACCTGCGCTTAGCCCCTCATGTAGACAATCTCCAGGGGGTTGTCTCGGGATTTTGGTATGCGATGGGAAGTCCGCTGAGAAGCTGGATACAAGCTGCTAAATATCAAGGCAAACCTCAATTGCTACACGCTGCTGCTCGCTACATGGCTACGCTCATGAGAGAATCATCCTGGCTTCATCTACGAGAACTAAAAGGCCTCTTACCCATCCCAATCTCTGAGACTAAGCTCAATCAACGCGGCTATAATCAAGCTGAATGGGCGGCTCGGGGACTGGCCGAGGTCTGGGGCATTTCCCTTCTCCATAATTACTGGAAACGCCGTCCAAGTATCGGCTCCCAAACTGGTCGTACCAGAACCGAACGATGGCAAGCCATGGAGAAGGAGTTTTATTGGTTCCGGCCCATTCCTTCTCCCATCGGGGTAGTAGACGATGTCCTCACGACGGGAGCGACCCTCACGGCGGCTCTACGCGCCTTACCACAAGGCACGCAAGTCTGGGTCTTCACCATCGGTATCACGCAACGACGGCGCTAACTTTGCCGCATGGCTATAATGCAATTTCGAGAAGCCCTACGGGCTGCCTTGCGTGAAGAGATGCAGAGAGATCCGCGTGTCTTTCTCATGGGAGAAGAGGTGGGCGAATATAATGGGGCTTACAAAGTTAGCGAAGGGCTTCTGGCAGAGTTTGGTCCTCAGCGAGTCATAGACACGCCTATATCGGAGCTGGGATTTGCTGCGATTGGCGTAGGCGCAGCAATGGTAGGACTACGCCCTGTGATAGAGTTTATGACTTTCAATTTTGCTCTACTTGCCATAGATCAGGTCGTCAATCATGCGGCCAAAATGCTGCATATGAGCGGTGGGCAGTTCTCTGTCCCAATAGTCTTTCGGGGACCGAGCGGTTCTGCTGGTCAGCTCGCTCAGCAGCATTCGCAGTCCTTTGAAAATTGGTATGCGAATGTTCCAGGACTCAAAGTAGTCTCTCCCAGCACACCTCGGGATGCCAAAGGCCTTCTCAAAAGCGCCATACGAGATGATGACCCAGTGATCTTCATGGAGTCTGAGCTCATGTACGGTATGAAAGGGGAAGTGCCTGAGGACCCTGAGTTTCTGATACCACTTGGCACAGCTGATGTTAAGCGTCCTGGAAATGACGTAACAATCGTCAGTTTTGGGAAAATGGTTCATGTAGCCTTAGAAGCTGCACAGATTTTAGAAAAAGAAGGGGTATCGGCTGAAGTTATAGACCTTAGGACCCTCCGCCCGATAGACTACGGTACAGTGATTCAGTCCGTCCAACGCACTAATAGGCTGGTCATCGTAGAGGAGTCGTGGCCTTTGGGAGGAATAGCGGCAGAAGTAGGATTTATGGTTCAGCGCCAAGCGTTTGACTACTTGGATGCGCCGATTGTGAGAGTGACGGGGGCTGATGCACCTATGGGATATGCTCCGACATTAGTAGAAGCTTTTCTCCCTAACCCGCGTAAAGTCATTGAAGCGGCAAAGTATGTAGCTTACCGGCTGTAATCTCCCGCCGTAGATACATGAGTAGAGTTGCGGCTATGGCTACATTCAGGGAGTCTGCACGTGAGGTAGAAGAAGGCGGAATGGAAACTCTCATCCATGCAGAAGGAGCCTGAGACACCCCATGCGCTTCGCTACCGACATAGATAGAATCAATCTGATCCCAAGGGACTTCATGGGCAGGTACCCCCTCTGCATCTGCGACTACACATCGCCCCTCATAAGCTCTCAGTAGAGCTTCCCAGTTCTCTACCCGCTGCACCTTCACGCGAAAAATGCTACCCATGCTCGCCCGCACTGCCTTCGGGCTGAAAGGGTCCACACTATCTGCAGTAAGCCAGAGATGCTGGTATCCAAACCATTCCATGGAGCGCAGCAAGGTCCCTAAGTTACCGGGGTCTTGAAGGCGCTCAGCCAAAATAGCAGGGGGAAAATCGTAGGGCTCCCGATGGGATGGCTTGTAGAGCACGGATACAATGCCCTCTGGCGTCTCTTGACCACTTAGGCGCTTTATTTGCCACTCGGGAAGGGCATAACACTTAGATTGGAGCGATGCTGGGAGCGCAGGGAGGGCGTAATCTCGGTCATAAAATATAGCATGGAAGCGCTCGACGGGAAGGGTACCGAGCGCTTCCATGAGAAGCTTCTTGCCTGGAGCTAAAAAAAGCCCCGTTTCGTCTCTATGTCGTCTTTCGTGTAACCGCCGATAAAACTCAAGCGGATGGGGCAGAGGAGGCACTGGCGGAATGAAGCCGCTGCTGCAGCCGTTTAATCATCTCCTGAGTGCGCTTAATCTGCGCCTCTGCCTCTGCTATCTTGGATTCTATTTCTTTGCGGAGAGCCTCGCTTCCTTTACCACGAGCAAGAAGGGATAGAGTATTTTGGTATCCTTGTAAATCTTGCTTATACTTTGCAAGCTGGGTACGCAGCGACTCTATACTTTTCCGTACCTGAGTAGGAGATTGGTGAGAAATTTGGGCAGCCATCCATGCTTCTTGGAAAACCGCCTCCTCTATGTGGGCATTAGCTAAAAACCTTTGAATAGCTTGCCTTTGCCGATTAAGCAGGCGCTCACGATGCGAAGGAGCTACTTCACCAGCCTGCTCATACTCCACCAGTTTGGCGACGAACTGATCCAACTTATCCCGTGTAGCTTGTTCGCTCAGTTCATCCATTTCATTGAGCAGGTGAATGCGCTTTTCTAAATTTTCATTCAGCTTCTGTGTATAGGCTTTTTGAGCTTCTCTTAGCTGATTACTGAGCTCGGCAAGCTGCTGTCCTACTTCACTGATGACAGATTCGGTTCGAAAACGATGAGCCCTGCGCTTCCATGGAGCCATCTGTGAGCGGAATACGCGCACTGCCTCTAACACGTTATTGGCTTTGAGATACTTTTGGACTTCTTTTACAATTTTCCGTCCCATATCGGCTATGCGAGCGATCTGCTTGCGGCGATATTCTTGACTGAACGCTTCGGATTTTTCATTGAATGTATCCAGTAGCTCACTAAACTGCTGATTGAGCGGAGCATAGAAGCGTCTAACTTCCTTAGAGTCATCTTGCGCAAGGGACTTTTCTGTGAGAGTACGCCATTCTTTGACGTATTGGCGGACCTGCTGATTAGTTTGGCGCCACTCTTCCAGGTTTTTGTATTCTTTCTCCACTAACGGACGAAGCAGCTCTATGATCTGTCGCTTACGACGAAAAGTCTCCTGGAGGATGGGATTTTTCTGGATGCGTTGGTAGGCTTGAGAGCGAAAGAGATTATACTGCTCGCGGAATCGCTGAATAAGCTGACGATAGGTCGTCGCCAACTCTCGCTCTTGACGGCTTCCCAGCCGAGGCAGAGACTGCCATTCACTTTGTAGTAAAGCTAAGCGATCCCGCTGCTGCTGCCAAAACTCAAATGTAGTCTGGGCCCCATCGGGTGGGAAAAGCTTCTCTATCTCAGCAATGATTTGACTGCGACGCTGGAATAGCGCATTCCTCTCCCCTTCAAAAATGTCTTTGTAGCGCTGATACAAAGCATCAAACTGCTTCAAGAAATCCTGAATGGGCCGCTCTAACTCCCTCCTATCGCTCGGAAGAAGCTCTCGACGCAAACGAGACCATTCGCGAGTAATTTGACGAACCCGAGTGTAGTTATCCAACTGCTCATTGAGCACAATATCTTTCAGCTCGGCTAAAAATGCTCGGGCTTTCTCAGCATTTTCCTTGCAGCGCTGCTCGTAAGCTTTTCGGGCTTCCTCAAAGCGAATGATAGCATCTTCAAATCGGCGCTGAAAACTTTCTAACCGTGGAATGTCTTCTCGGGGGTTAGAACGCCATTCGGTCATGTGCTGGGTGACATATCGCTTGAAAGCCTGCACAAGCGGATTGAAGCTGCGCTGATACGGTAAAGTAGTTAGATACTCCGTCAGCAAGGCAACTTCAGATAAATGCGGACGACGGCGGTCCAGTTCGCGCTTTAAGTTCTCAGAGGTTTCTGAAAGGAGTTCTTCTAAGGTTTTCCTCAGATGCTCTTCAGGAAAAGAGACCTCTGCATCTGACCGCTCAGGAGTTTGAGGCTCCACCATACAGCCGTACAAAGGTACGAGAAAATCAACATACATTTGTTATATGGCTAAGTTAATCGCTGGGATTGACTATAGCCCGGCGTGTACTCGTGCCTTAGAAGCCCTTCTCATGATACGCAAGGCAACGCGATACAATGTCGCTCTCTATCATGCCTACCAGCTACCCAAAGGCCTGCCATTCCTTTCCGCCCATGTGATTGAAGACATGGAAATGGAAGCAGAAAAAGCCGCTCAACAAAGGCTCCGCCGCTTTTTGTACGAAACCTTTCCTGCTGCTGATGTTCGTAGGCTTCAAATCATTACGCAGCGAGAATTTCTCACAGATGGGCTATCTAAGCACTTAGAGACAGGAAAGTACCTTCTATTAGCGCTTGGCTCGCGGGGAGAAAGCGAAACCGAAAGTACAACTCTTGGTTTTCATGCG
Organism: Bacteroidia bacterium; assembly: GCA_039630325.1. Classification (GTDB taxonomy): domain Bacteria; phylum Bacteroidota; class Bacteroidia; order SpSt-205; family SpSt-205; genus SpSt-205. Next base: position 20,785 of record JBCNVG010000027.1, on the reverse strand, counting down.
CGACATTTCATTCGTCGATCCCCTATACCTGTTCTGATTACATTTCCTGAAAGCCAAGTACAGTGGAGACGCTTATTGATAGCGTATCACCCGGATTTCCAGTCTCCGATTGGAAAAAGATTTTTACGATTTCTTACCCAAAAGGTCGTCTCATCCGTGGCTGGCTTAGTCTTGCTGCCCCCCACACCTCACCTCAGTAAAATTCATAAGAAGATTCAGCACATCATTCCCGAGAACGTAGAGTATGAGCCTGTAGTGTGGGAAGGCATGCACTTAGTACGCTTGCTACTTCAGGCAAGCCGCTCATATGGAGCAGATGTGATTGCGTATTTCAGTGACCCAGCCCAAATACTCCCTGCAATGCAGTCGTTCCCAGAAACCGAGATAAATAATCAAGCAGCCTGGCTATTTTTCCCTTTACTGACTCGAGAGGTAGATGACCCCTCCACCCTATAACCACATTTCACGCTACATGCAAGCCTGTAGAAAGTCCTGAAAGGATGGATTTACCTATCCTACCTATCTCTTGGGACGCCTTCCTCGGTTGATTCAACATATCGTGGGTGCATACACTCCCCCCGTGACAAACGACCGAGTATTTTATCTCACTTTTGATGATGGACCTACTGGTTGGACGCCCCTCCTCATAGATCTACTTGGCATATGGAAGGGGAAAGCTACCTTTTTTTGGACATGGAGTAAATACAAGGAACGCATTGTCTCGTCTATACTTTCCCAACTCTGGGAGGGAGGGCACAATGTAGGGCTACATGGGTTGACCCACCTAAGTGGATGGCGAATAAGACGCCCCGCTGAGGAGATTATTAGAGCAAGGGGATTATGGCGAAAAGTGGGGGTACCTCTTATACCAGCATTCAGAGCACCTTATGGACACTGGAGACTGTCAAGCCTTCCAGAAGGAATAAAGCTCATCTTCTGGGACCTTATGCCAGCTGATTATTTATATGGTACCATTTGGCTACCTTGGCTACTCAAAAACCTGCGCCCTGGCGATGTAGTAGTGCTTCATGAACATACTCACAATAAAACACTTTGGCCAGAATTTTTTAGAAGCGTCGTCGTCGAGGGGTGGCGGATGGAAGCTCTACCTTTACCAGGTCTGGGGCAGGAATCGTATCTGGACGAACTTTTACTGACAGCTCGAATGGAATAAACCGGGGAACAATATATGGAAGTACAGCTACATACTGGCGCTTCCATGCAGCACTTCCTTCTATGTAGACCCCCCATTCTTCTAAGCTTTCCATGGTATCAGACTGAGGGACTATTCGCAATCTCATTCCTGGAATGACTTTGTACCCCCACAGCTGGTTGACTCGGACGAGGTGATATGGTGAGACTTGATAGATACGAGCGATAGTGTATAGATTCTCTCCTGGCTGGACAGTATGCCAAATCACTTGCTTATGCGCGCCATATCGCTGACTCACTGGTTGCATAACGAGCTCCCCTCCACCTAAGCGTCTAATGGCTTCAGCTACTTCATAGGCAGCCATAGCAGGTACCCGTAAAACATACCCAGCTGGTACGATATCTGCTCGCAACTCAGCATTGTGAAACTTGAGCCAAGACAAAGGTACCTTCGCCACAGAAGCTATAAGAGAGAGCTTCGTCTTGATAGGACAAGTCACTGTATCGGTTTCTCTGGGAATATCTGGAAAAATCGGCTGAATACCATGGGCTTGAGCATAGTTCATGATATAACAGGCTGCTATGAAGGCTGGCACATATCCTCTCGTCTCTAAAGGAAGGTAAGGAGCGATCTCCCAGTAGTTTGTTCGGCCGCCCGCCATCTTTATCGCTCGTACTACTCGTCCAACTCCGCAGTTGTATGAGGCAATCACTAAGAGCCAGTCACCTAATATTTGGTAGCTATCTCTGAGATATCGAGCAGCTGCATGAGTAGACTTGATGATATCGTACCTCTCATCTATGATTCTGTCTACCCGCAAGCCATACATCCGCCCAGTACTAGGGATGAACTGCCAAATGCCAGCCGCAGCCATCGGTGAAAGAGCCTCAGGAACAAGCGCACTCTCTATAATCGGCAAGTATTGAAGCTCCGAAGGTAATCCATATGAGCGCAGAATCGGCTCAATAATAGGCAGGTAATAATCCGCCAGCCCCAAGAGATACGCCGTTAGTCTGGTCTGCTGATACAAGTATAACTGAACGAACTGAAGGCTGATAGGATTAGCATCAAGCGGAATTGTGGTATGTAAGGCTTGGAGTCTCTCCTCAAAAACCTGAGGATCTAAGGGAAGGAGCTCTGGCTGTACAGGGGGTACCTCTCCACCCTCTCGCTGCCACGCTAAGTAGGATTTGAGGAGACTATCCATTTGCCTAATCCGCTCATGCCAGCTCTGCGCGCGCAGCCACAATAGGCAACTAATCCCCCATACGAGTAATCGCATAAGCTGCCGTAAATAAGCGATTTTCCTTGAATAATGGGCCCATTAATTGGAGGCCTACATAGTTGGGAAGAGGTATTTGCAGACTGGGGTGGCCAGTCAAGTTTGCATACACTGTAAAGAGATCAGAGAGGTACATCTGAATGGGGTCTTGAGTCTTCTCACCGAGCCTAAAGGGTGGTGTCGCACTCGTGGGTAGAGCTATGACATCGTACGAGGCAAATAGAGATTCGGTATAGTCGTAAAGAAGCCGACGCACTTTTTGAGCTCGGGTATAATAAGCTTCATAGTACCCAGCGGAAAGCACAAAAGTCCCAAGTAGGATACGACGCTTGACTTCACGTCCGAAACCTTCACTTCTGGAGCGGGCGTACAGAGCTTCCATGGTAGGCGCTTCTACGGTCCGATGGCCGTAGCGGACTCCGTCGTACCGAGCTAAGTTAGAGGAAGCTTCGGCCGTGGTGAGGATATAGTAGGTCGGTATCAGATAATCCCAATACGGAAAATCCACCCGCTCCACGGTGATACCAGCCAAGGAAAGCTTGTCTATAAGATTCGCAATAGTGGCTTCTACCACCGAATGAATCCCCCGGGGCATAAGGAGCGCCCATCGCTTAGGCATAGGCTCAGAAGGGTGCCACGGAATGAGATCCTCAGTGGCAGTGGTGGCATCTCGGGGATCAAATCCAGCAATCGTTTCATAAACGGCGATAAGATCTTCTAAACTGCGAGCCATAGGGCCTATCTGATCGAAGGAGGAAGCGTATGCTATCAATCCATAGCGCGATACACGACCATAGGTTGGCTTGAGCCCGTACAATCCACAGAAGGCCGCTGGTTGACGGATAGAACCGCCAGTATCGCTTCCCAGAGCTACGTGGCAAAAACCCGCAGCGGCTGCAGCAGCCGATCCGCCCGAAGACCCGCCAGGCACATGTCCCTCTAAATGCGGATGTTCTACGGGACCGAAGGCAGAGTTTTCATTGGAAGAGCCCATAGCAAACTCGTCGCAGTTAGCTCGGCCGATACAAATAGCTCCTGCCTGTTTGAGCCGCTCGATGGCCGTCGCATCAAATGGCGATACATACCCTTCCAACATCCGAGAAGCTGCACTCAGTCGGTGACCAGCGACGGCGATATTGTCCTTATGCACATAAACCAACCCTGCCAAACGAGGAAGGGGCTCGCCGGCTTTGCAAGCCGCATCCCATCGACGAGCCTGCTCTAAGGCTTCGTCATCATAAGTTTCTAACAGAGCATTGAGACGCGAATTCTGCTGCTTGATTCGCTCTAAGAACTGCTCTACGGCCTGCGTAAAGGTAGCTTCCCCTCGTTCTACTGCCTGACGCAAAGCGGCATAAGAGGTAGTCATTCCAGCGTCTTTTCTTTATCCTTGGAGGAGGGGGCGGAATCTTTGAGGCTGCGCTCAGTGCTGTCCCCACGCATCGCTTCCCGAAACTCTCGAATGCTTGCACCCAAGCCCCGAGCTAACTCTGGGAGCTTCCGACCTCCAAAAAGTAGTAGTAGCACCGCAAAGATTAGTAGCCACTCCCCATATCCGAGCCCAAACATGCTTCAAAGCTACGCATTTTTGCCCGATGCTACCTGCACCTGCATTTGTTATTGAGCGCGAAAAAGTGCTCTCAAATCTCACTGTCCTTCGTGCCGTGAAGGAGGCCGCGCAGATAGAATTATTATTTGCTTTGAAGGGTTTCGCATTACCGGCCCTAATGCCGGACATTCTAAGCGTAGCGGATGGGATAGCAGCCAGTTCCTTGAATGAAGCCCTTCTGGGCTACCAGTACAGCCGAAAGCCCGTTCATTTGTATGCGCCGGCCTATCGTCCAGCGGATGTACCGATGCTGATACCGATTACGGGGACATGGGTATTCAACTCGCTAGAAGCCTATCACCGCTGGCACCCCTACCTGCCTGAGTCGATCGAGATAGGCCTTCGGGTAAATCCCCATTACGGCCATGCCAGTGCCGATATCTACAATCCAGGGCGACCTGGATCGCGGTTGGGAGTGCCTCCTACGGCTACCCAATATCCGCTCCCACCCCGTATATCGGGGCTTCATGTGCATACGCTGTGTGAGGCTGATGCAGAAGCATTTGCGACGCTCATAGAGGCCTTACTCCATCAGTTTGCCCCATGGCTCGCTCAGGTTCGGTGGCTCAATCTAGGTGGAGGTCATCTGATTACCCGCAATGGGTACAATGTCTCTCTATTTGTAGATACGATTAAACAGCTTAGGCACCGCTTGCCGCATATACAGCGAATCTCTATAGAGCCCAGCGCCGCTTTTGTATGGGAGGCGGGCGTCCTGATAAGCGAAATCTTAGACATCACGCAAACTGAAGGACGCCGATGGGCTATGCTGGACGTCTCTTTCACCGCTCATATGCCAGATACTTTGGAAATGCCTTACCGCCCGATTGTACGAGAAGCGCTCCCCGAAGTCAATCCAGCTTATCCAACTTATTGGCTAGGCGGAGTCACTTGCTTAGCGGGCGATGAGATGGGCCCCTACTCTTTTTCTAAACCTTTGGAGGTAGGGCAGCGCATCACATTCCATGACATGGCGCATTACACTTTCGTAAAGACAACTACCTTCAATGGAGTGGCTCACCCTGCGATTGTCATCACAGAAAATGGAGGTTTCCGTATAGTCAAGACATTTGACTTTGAAGATTATAAGCGTCGGCTAAGCTGCGGATAGTGCCCATCACGCGCAAAGTGGAGCTGTACTTGTTCCAAGGAGGGGGTAGGTCATAGGAATTTTCTTCTATTCGAAACACGGTAAAGTCTAGGGGCATACCTACCTCTACCTTAAAAGGCGCAAGGCCTAAAAATCGACGAGGCATTTCTGACAGAAGCCAAACTAATTTAGATACAGCCTTGCCACCAGAATCAAACTGTGAGCCGACTTTCCAGAGGAGAGGGGCGAAAGCGTCTACCGTTGGCTGTCCTATAGCTGCCGCCGTCCATTCTAAGTTTTTCTCTTCGGGGGGGGCTAAGATATCCCCAGACGCAACGTGCAGTTGGCCCTGGAATGCAGCTTCTGCCAAGGCACGCTGGTCCTCAGGCCCTCTCAAAGGGGGATGAAGCTTCCAGAAGGGGTCATAGGCAAGGAGCTCTCCTGCATGAGCTATAAGATAGCTGATGGTAGTGAAGGATGATAGCCCATAATCGCAGGCTATTTTGTGCCCAGCGGCTGAGGTCAAAGGACCGATTAGCATACGACCTCCATAAGCTTGGTGGAGCGCTGCCAAAGCGTGTATTGCGATGCTCTCAGCCCACTCCGGAATACCGCGCCAGCCCGAAAGGGCTAAAAGGGGCGTTTCCGATACACCCATTTCCCCTGGGGCAGCTTCCCAGAAAGGCAGAACAAGCAAGACCCCCCCTAAATGCCGCAGATAGGGCAAAGCTTGAACAAGGGTTCGCCAAGGTATGGACTGATGAGGGGGCAAAGTCCAACCTGCCGCCCCTTCTAAACGAAGGCTTTCCACAGGGGCCAAATACCCTTCCGGCGTCGCCCATGTAGCCAGACAATGAATCCACACTGGCAATGATTCAACCTCGGCTCGCACCTGGGCTAAAACTGAAGGATCATGCCAGCCCGTCCAGCCACCTACAAAGAGGTGCGTGATTCCACCTCGGCGAGCTCTCTCGGCTAAACTATGCAGGCTCTCTGCTGAGGACATCGCGGGCTGACGAGTCCAGGACAGCATATCCACCCATCCTACTGATATTTCTGCACGAGGAGGCTCATCTGCAGGCGCTATCTCCCGAAGGCCTCTTGCCTCTAAATGCAAATACACGGAATGTCCATGCTCAGGCAGCCCTTCTGCCCTCAGACGCACAGGCCCGAACCGCACCGCGCAAATATGGCTAAAAGCTCTTCTTTTTTTTCAATCCATCGTCGCGCCTTACCTTTGTACACATGGAGTTCGTACTACCGTCGCTTCCGTATGCATACGATGCGTTGGAACCGCACATAGACCAGATGACCATGGAGATTCATCACCAAAAGCATCATGGCACCTACCTCGCTAACCTCAAAGCTGCTCTCGAGAAATATCCCGAATGGGCAGCGAAGCCATTTGAGGAAATCTTAGGCAGCATTGCACAGCTGCCCGAGGATATTCGCACAGCCGTTCGTAATAATGGTGGCGGCCACTGGAACCACAGTTTCTTCTGGCCTCTCCTAACCCCGAAAGGACAAGGGCAGCCTGTGGGCGAGCTTGCGAAGGCTATCCAGGATACCTTTGGGGGCTTTGAAGCATTCAAGGAGAAATTTACAGCGGCGGCGTTGGGCCGCTTCGGTTCAGGATGGGCTTGGCTGGTGTGGCGCGAAGGCAAATTAGAGATCGGCTCCACCCCCAATCAAGATAACCCCCTCATGGACATTAGCGAGTTCAAAGGCAAGCCTATACTTGGTCTGGATGTGTGGGAACATGCGTACTACCTGCGGTATCAAAACCGTCGGGCAGATTATATCAAGGCCTGGTGGAATGTCGTAAACTGGGAAGAGGCAGAGAAAAACTTTCAGGCTGCTCGCAGAAGCTAAGTGGAGAAGCTATGGGTAGTTGATTTTGGCTCCCAGTACAGCTTACTAATAGTCCGACGAGCCCGAGAACTGGGAGTGTATGCGGAGCTGGTCCCGTGGAATGCTCTGCCGAAAGATATCCCGCCAGAGGTCAAAGGGATAGTTTTCTCGGGGAGTTATGCGTCGGTTTCTGAGGGGCCTCCTCTTCCAGAGTCGTGGATAGGCAGGCGCCCCGTCTTGGCTATTTGCTATAGTGCGCAGTGGCTGGCTGCTAAGGGCGGCGGAGCAGTGGCCGAAAGCCACGCCAGGGAATATGGTCCCGCCCAATTGGAGCTCATCGACGAGTCGCCTTTATGGCACGGCGTACCCGTCTCGTCCCGAGTATGGATGAGCCACAGCGACACTATCACTCAGCTACCGCAGGCGGCGCGCCCCATAGCCCGCACGGAGACTATCCCCTTTGCCGCCTATGAAATAGCAGAAGCCGCCGTATATGCCGTCCAGTTTCATCCAGAAGTAGCTCATACAGAAGCAGGGGCTACAATTCTCCGAAACTTTCTCTATGAAATCTGCCATTTTGAAGGCGACTGGCGACCAGAAAGGGAAATAGATAGCGTTATTGAATCGCTGCGTCAGCAGATGCCCGAAGGGTACGCTATCGGCGCCCTTTCAGGCGGAATAGATTCCACCGTTGCGGCTCTCCTCGCCTACAAAGCCATCGGCGAAAGGTTTCAAGGGATTTTCGTAGACACTGGTCTCCTCCGAGCTGGGGAAGTAGACACAGTGCTAAAGGCCTACCAGCAGGTAGGTTTACCTATTCGCCAGGTAGATGCCAAAGCGGCTTTTTTCTCTGCCCTTCGCGGCGTCACAGACCCTGAAACCAAACGAAAGATCATCGGACATCTCTTCATAGAAATATTTGAGAAAGAAGCCCAGAAGCTGGCAGAGGTACGCTACCTGGTCCAGGGTACCATATATCCAGATGTGGTAGAAAGCGGAGCTGGCGTCTCTGCCACTATCAAGTCCCATCATAACGTAGGAGGCTTACCCGAAAAGTTAGCTTTACAGCTGGTAGAACCCCTTCGACTCTTTTTCAAAGATGAGGTACGGGCGCTGGGCCGAAAGCTGGGGCTTCCCGAATCCTTTCTGCGGCGGCATCCTTTCCCAGGGCCTGGATTAGCTGTACGGATTATTGGAGAGGTGACTCCTGAACGGGTGGCACGCCTGCAACAGGCAGATACCATCTTCCTACAAGTGCTGGAATCGCACGGATGGTACGACCGCACCTGGCAAGCCTTTGCTGTGCTCCTTCCCCAGAAGTCTGTGGGCGTAGCAGGCGATCAGCGGCGGTACGGCGAAACAATCGTGCTGCGGGCTGTAAATAGTACCGATGGCATGACCGCAGAGCCTACTGCTTTGCCCCACGAGCTGCTGTTTGAAGTCTCTCGTCGTATCTTAGCCGAAGTGCCGGATGTCGTCCGCGTCGTATATGACCTCTCTACTAAACCGCCGGCCACCATTGAGTGGGAATAATGTAGGCAACTCGTTGGTGCGTGATTTGTGGTATTCTATATCCAAGCTGCTTTTTGTAATAGCTTTTTCGGCGGTTTGGGCTCAGCGGCCCTCTCCCCTCCCCGAAGTGTATCAATTCCTCTCACGCGGTCTAACCCTTAATGCTCAACGCTTACTGACGCAGGCGAAAGAGCACCCAGACAGCTTAGTGCGACAGGAAGCCTATTTACTTCAAGGCTACCTCGCTCTCAAAAGCGGCCGAGAAAAGGACGCCCTCCGAGAATGGTATCTGCTTTCTCAGCGAAAGCCGCCTTCCCCGATTATCTACGAAGCGACCTATTGGAGAGCCGACCTCCTTCTCAAAAGTCATGCTACGCGTCAAAGCGGCCTTTATCTTCTCCGCACCCTCATAGAAGACCCTCTGACGCCTCCTGACCTGCGAGCCGCCGTAGAGCGCCGTTTAGAGCACTTTTTCTGGCACGAGAATGACCTGGGCAGCTTATGGGCCTATTTTTCCGAAGGAAGCCCTTCTCTTTATCCCTACCTTCTCCCCTCCCTTTTGTATCAAATCAGACAAAGCTGTGAATGGCGCCTTTGGCCTTTGTGGGAAATGGCGCATACACTCCGATGTGATTCTGTGCCTGATAGCCTGCGCTTAGAAATTCTCCTTCGCGAAAGCTCCCCAGAGACCCTGCGAATAGTTCTTCTACTCCCTCTAATGGCGGCTCAACCTCGCTCTTCGCCTTTCATGGAGTTTTGGCAAGGATTTGAGTTGGGAGTTTCAGAGGTACGCTCCTTATACCCTGTATGGGAGATACGCGTGGAAGACTCAGAGCGGGATCCTGCCCGTGTACAAACTCTCCTGAGTGCTTGGGAAAGCTCGCCCCCTGATGTAGTGATTGGAGAAGTCTCTTGGAGCTTGAATCAACTCATCGCTGATTTTTGCGAGCGTAAAGGGATATGGCATTTAGTTCCCATCAATCCCGCCTACCCCCACCGGCGCATGACTGCTCCTCTGGGCATTCCGGGGGAATGCATCGGATGGAGACTGGCAGAGGCCCTATCTAAAAAAGGCCCAGGCAAAGGAGCCCTGTTCTACACCGCTGGGGACCCCCAAGGCAAAGCAGTCGCCGAAGGGTTTAGACACCGCTGGCCCGCTCCTACCTTCGAACTCCCCTCTAACCTTCAAGACATGACTCAAAGGTGGTCGATGCTCCTGGATTCTCTCGGCAAGCTGAGCTGGTATGGCCTATTCCTGTCCCAAGAAGAACATGTGAACTATGCCCTTCACACCTTGAACATGCTCAGAAGCTCGCTAGATACCCCCCTGGTAATCGGCTTAGAAAGCTGGGAACTTTTCAAGCACACGAACCTATCCGACTACCCTCGCCTGCACATACGCATCCCTCAATCCCTCGTACCTGACAGCTCCGAATGGACAGCTTTTGCTCAGCACATGCGCCAGCAGTACGTGCCACGAGCGACTTTCTTTCATGCCCAGGGGTACGATGCCGCCCAAGGCTTGAAAGCCCTCCTTACCTATTATCAACGCCACACCCCTCCTTCGGGGGAATACCAAGGCCTGCTCAATGTTTATACTTTGCCACCAGCGTGTGATAAATATCGTTTGATTATCTGGGAATATGAACGCGGCACCGCCCGAGCAGTCACCGAACCGTAGATACCTCGCCCAAACTCGCTTGCCAGGATGGCAGCAGCTTGACCTTCAAAAGGCTACGGTTTTAGTTGTGGGCGTTGGCGGATTAGGCTCGCCGGCTGCATTGTATTTAGCGGCGATGGGGATCGGACGCCTCATCATCGCTGACCCCGATACCGTCGCCGAAGAAAACCTCCATCGCCAACCACTGTACACCCCCTCAGATATCGGACGCCTCAAAGTAGAGGCACTCGCTGAGTATCTCCTTCGCCTAAGACCTGACCTCGTCATAGAGAAATACCCTGTGTGGGTAGACGAAGACTTTTTATGTGATGTAGGTAAAGAGGCTTCTATCTGGATAGACGGTACAGACAACTTACAAAGTCGCCTAGCTATAGATGAAGCCGCCTGCAAGCTGCATAAGCCCTGGGTGTATGGAGCGATATTCCAGTGGGAAGGCCAAGTGGCTCTATTGGAAGGCCTGTCTTATCGAGACCTATTTGGGGAAAGTGCTGAAAGTCCTCCCTGCAGTGAAGCAGGGGTCATCGGTGCTTTGCCTGGTATCATTGGCAGTTGGCAAGCGGCCTTTGCTGCTCAGTATCTCGCAGACTCCGCCTCCCCCATCAAGAACCGCCTTTATCGCATCGACTTGCGCACTGGAACTAGCGAAGTATTTCACATACTTCCCACTGAGCCCTCGGCTGAAATCGGCATAGAAATCTCTGTAGAGGCGGCTCTACATCTTAGCCCTGTGACATGGATAGATATCCGGGAGGAGAAAGCGCAGCCTCTGCCAGTCCCGGCTACCCCTCAGGCGTGGTACAAATGGGAAGAATGGGACCTTCCGCCTTCTGCGGTAGTGATTGTCTGTGAAGCAGGGCATCGCAGTCGCCAAATAGCCTATGCTCTGCGTCGAAAGACGAGCCGCCGAGATATTTACAGCCTACGAGGTGGCCTGCCAGCCCTACTCAGTGACGCTACTGTCAGAAGCGATTTCACTCCTACTCCCTCCTCATTCTCCTCCTAACCCGGCCAGTAGAAGTCCCTCGACACACTAATCAAAAATTCGCCCCAGCTAAACCGATCCTTATCGAGGCTGGCTTCATATCACCAAGAGGCCGGACTAAAACTGTCTCTCTTGAGGCTTAGCAGGTACCCCCCAAGCTCGTGTAAATGGTGCTAAGTCATGGAGGACCAAGCTACCAGCTCCTACGATGCAGCCTTCTCCTACACGCACCCCAGGAGCAATAATAGCTCCCGTAGCAATGAAACAGCTTGCTCCTATTTCGCTTCGACACCCGGCTACACTTCGGGAGGAGAGATGAGAAAAGGCACCTATGCGTACAAAGTGCTCGACGACCGCCCCTGAGTTGACAATAGCATGGGGGCCGATTTCCGCACGGCTGTGCACCACTGCTCCAGGTAAAACAACTACCCCTAATCCCAACTTAGCCGAAGGAGAAACGTAAGCTTTCGGATGGATTAGGGGAGGGGCAATAGGATGACGCACCCGAAGGGATAGGTTGCGCCGAATGGTATTGTCTGTGATGGCAATAATGATAGGGCTCGAAGCATGAAGAGAAGGATCATAAGGACCAAGATGAAGCTCTTGGGGCAGAGCAAAAGGCCCCTCTCCATCATCAAAGAAGCCGTGAAAGGGAAGCTCGAGCTGTTGTATAATCTCCCAGAGCCCGAGCGCGTGGTCTCCACCTCCGTATAGAATCACATGATGAGCGGCATGGCTAAGAATAAAGCCTCCGTAGGGGGAGTCTGCGGGTCAGGCTCTATAATCACCGCTCGGCCTGGCGCCTCCATGCGTAGAATAAACTCTGGCGATTGGAGGTGATCTATCACGCCTCCAATCACACTGCCTCGAAAGGCTATTCTAAAGTCAGGCCCTTCATAGCTGCAGGGCAGAGTTTCCTTACCAGACCGATTTTGCATAGAATCTTCGGCGCTGATTGTCAGGGTATTGCCCTCAAAGTGTAATCGTATAAGGTTGGAGGTTCGATCGCTGAGTACCATAAGGCGCCGAAGAGCCCGACGAAAAGCATCCGTGCTGATGCGAGCCATATAGGGCGGCTTCGGGGGGATGGCACTTTGGTAGTCCGGATACCGTGCGTCGATTAGACGACATACCATATCCAAAACAGGATGATGAAAAAAGGCCTGGCCTTCCGTCGGATAGAGGGTAATGATATCCCCTGAAGGCAATCCCTTTAGAGATTGCTGCAGAGATTGTAAAGCACGCACGGGCAAAAGAAGCTTGGGCGCTCCACTAAGCCTAATATCCTCTCGTTTGAGCCTGACTAAGGTATGGGCATCAGTCGAAACGAAGTTCGTATGACTCTCCTGAAAATCAAAATATATGCCAGTTAGCGCTATACGGGCATCGTCTTTACTTGCAGCGAAAGCCGTCTGTGATACCACCTCGTCTAATACATCTATCGGAAAAGATACCGCTCCAATATCCCCCACACTTGGGAAAGCTGGGAACTCCTCTGCCGCTATACCTCCAAAATCATAACTTCCGTAAGCGGATGTGAGACGCAGAGTATAGTCAGACTGAGTAGCAGAAATAACCTCATCTTCTGAAAACCCTTTGAGCAAATCAGTAAGGGGCTTAGGAGGAAGGGCAATCCGCACCGAATCGCCCTCTTCGGGCACGACAGGGAGGACAGTACGCATGCTTACCTCTAAATCAGTGGCTCGTATCTCCAAAGTATCTCCACTTTGATACAAAAGGACATTCTGCGTCACTGGATATAAGGAGCGTGAAGGGACAATAGGGGTCACTCGACCCAATGCTTCACGTAAAGCTTCCACTCGTACCTTAAATCCCATAAAACGAAGGTAGCAAACTTCTGATACTCGCTTATACGCACTCCTTCCACAGCTCAACTACACTTTAGAATACTGTACACAGGGCCAAATAAGTTTATCTTTGTTTAGAGATGAGAAAACGATCGGCCCATCTACTGCCTACTGGAGAACGGCTGGCATTGGCCCTTACCGTATTATCTGACAAAAAAGCAGAAGACATAGTGGCTTTAGACCTCCGAGAGCTGCAATATATCCTCTGCGACTACTTTGTAGTGGCTACAGCAGAGTCAGATAGGCAAGCTCAAGCGATTGTAGATGCGATTACTGAACGCCTCAAGGCGTTAGAAGGGGAGAGAGCAGGGTATCGAATAGAAGGCTACGAAGTAGGCCAATGGATTCTCTTAGACCTTGGAGATATCGTGATACATGTACTTTCGCCCGAGGCGCGTCAGTATTACCGCCTGGAAGAGCTATGGGGGGATGCCAAACCTGTACTTCATGCTTGATCTTCTCAATCCCAAGACTATCATATATGTCGGCGGAATTGGCCTACTTGCAGCAGTAGTCTTCGCAGAAACAGGTCTGCTCATAGGGATTATCTTCCCAGGTGATTCTCTACTCTTTACCGCTGGACTGCTCACCGCAGTTAGGGTGATTCACCTACCCATAGAAGCGGTGATAGCTGTGATTGCTGGTGCCGCTTGTCTTGGAGACCAAAGTGGGTACTGGATAGGCTGGCGAGCGGGAAAAGCCTTTTTTAATCGCCCAAAAAGCTTCTTTTTTAGACCAGAGTATGTGGAACTGACCAGAAACTTCTACAAAAAATACGGCGCAGCAATCCTCATCCTTGGAAAATTTCTACCTATTGTCCGAACATTTGCCCCTCTGCTGGCCGGGGTAATTCAGCTTCCTTACCATAAGTTCCTCTCCATGAGTATTATCGGTTCAGTGGCATGGCCTCTTGTACTCGTGACGAGTGGATACTTTCTTGGAGCTATTCCTTGGGTACAGGCATACTATGGATGGATTGTAATAGGGATGGTATTACTTACCACAGGTCCGATTTTGTGGCGCATTCTAAAAGAGCAGCGTAAACGCGTGTCTGCATAATTTTACAACAATGCAAGCACCGACAGCGACCGAACCATTAGACAGCTTACTTGTCCCTGTCCCGGAAGAGAAAGTAAAGGAAGTCCTGGAAGTCGTCCAAGCCCGCCTTTGTGCTCATCTACATGCAGGAGCCAGTTTGCTATACATAGGTGATGCCATAGATCCTGAGCTTTATGTGTTTGAAACGGGAGCTGGCGTAGTAGAACCCCCAATACCCACAAAATTTAGCATAGGAGAGGGCTTTCTGGGCCAAGTCGTCAAAGAAAAACGACCCCTCTCAGAGAGAGTCTCTACGCAGATGCTTGGCCACTCCGTCTCTACAGCTCTGTTACAGAATACAGAGATCTTCATTTCAGCCATTCCTCTCCTCTATCAGGAGCAGGTAGAAGGAGTCTGGTGCATCGCTTCAGAAGGAGATATCTTATCCACGCTTGCAGAGCCAACATGGCAAGACTTTCTCTACAAATGGGCTGCATATTTACAGACTCTGCGCTCTCGTCGGTATATCCAGTCACTCCTTGAAAAAACTCAGATTCAAAATCAGGAACTCATCACCCGAGAAGAAGAACTTCGTCAAAACTTAGAAGAACTGGCTGTAACTCAAGAAGAAATGCGACGAGCTCAGCAGCTTCTGAGCAAACAAAGAGACAGCCAGAACTTTATCATTGATCTTTTTACGCTGATGGCTGCAGCCGTACCTCATAACCTCCGAAGTATCTCACGCATTTTTCTTGCCCAACTGAGTCAATACTTCCACGGAGAAGGTGCAGCTCTTCTCTATCATACTGATAAAGGATGGCATACTCTATTTTCCTGGAGCTCAAAAAGAGCTGGTATCTCATTCCCTACTCAATGGAATATTCCTTCGGCCATTTTGGAGGGCTTAGAGCGGAGCAGACAGGCAGGTTGTTATTCTGCGGCTGACCTTGGGATTGAGGGCGATAAAAATTATTGGCTTGTAATCCCGTATTTCACTCCTACTGGGCTTTCAGGAATGACCCTGATGGCTTTTAGCGAACCCTTTGCTATGACTTCTTATGATGCTAAGAATTTCCTTCACATATCGGTTGCATACTTCACTGCTTATGAGCGAGTCTCCGCTACTATCACCTCGACTCATCAGAGTATACAGGCCTTAGCTCGAGTTTCCCAGGCCCAAACCTCTGTGGTAGACATTAGCACGCCCTTAGAAAGCCTACCCTGGCTGACAGAGATTCCTCTGGTTCAGCGCGAGACTTATCTTACCTCTCTACAGGAGGCCATTCAAAAAGAGACCCCCGTATGGATACCTCCCGAGGAGGTAGCAATCAAAGAAATGATTGTTATTTCTGCCAACACCCTTCAACGAATGAAATGGTCATGAAATATTTGCCCGTAAGTGTGGTATTTATCCTTATCGGATGCCGACGTGACCCTATAGCTTTTTCTACGACACCCGAGATAGAGTTTGTCCGAATAAGTCCACGACAAGTGCAGGAATTGGGTTCCCTAAGTATACTCATCCGCTATCGCGATGGAGATGGAGATTTAGGTGGTCAGCCAGACGGTTCTTCTGATCTTTTCTTGATAGACTTACGGGACAGCACTCGTTTCCCTTCAGGCTATGATGGTATTCTGCGATATAATATGCCCCGGTTCTACGAAGGCTCAGCTCAATCCATTCAAGGAACGATAGAAATTACCCTACCAGGTGTAGTGCGTATAGACCCTAATGCAGCCTTGGAACCGATTGTCTTTGAGATTTATCTCAGAGACCGCGCGGGGCATGAAAGCAATCGGATTCGAACCGATACGGCATACATTCTTCCGTGAGGGGATGGGTACTTCTTACTGAGTCGCCCGAAGGGCTGTGGATAGCCCTCCTGCGTAGCTACTTAGAAGGAGCCGGCGTACAGACCTGGGTAGAAAACGAACATATTCAATCTATATTTGGCGCTGGGCCCCTCTGTGCCACTCCTACTAATTTAGCTTTTGGCCCTATGCGCTTATGGGTACCAGAATCCCAAGCTGAGCAAGCTCGTATGCTGATAGAAGAGTTTTTCTCCGTGTAGCCGTCATGCGAATCCTATGCATAGAGGCTTCTCTGAATCATCATGAGACTTTACTCAGTTTTATCCCTATCGCCCGAGCTCATAATGTACGCCTTCTTGTGGCGGCCCCTTTGGCGATGCGAGCGCTTTACGAATCCCTTCAAGAAGTAGAAAGTTTTATTGCTCTCCCTTCTACTGCTGAGGCTTTATTAGCACAGGCCAAAGCTCAAGAAGTAGAAGCCTTGTTTCATAACACCGCTTACGGACGACTCTCACTGGATATAGCTCTTCAAGCCCGCACCCTCCCCCAGTTTGGAATCATTCATAACACCGTTAAGCTTTGCCGACCCAGTTATATGGGATGGCGCATGGCAGCCCGTATGAAGGCTTTTTTCGTACTGCGGGAGAAGCTACGGCGAAACCTCCCCTTCTTTTGGAGAAAAAAAGCCTATACGCTCTATCTTCATAGCCTACCCCACTCATTCTGGGAACAAATACCTTCTATTCAGAAGCCGCCTCAGCAGCGCTGGTTCGCTATACCTGGTCGGATAGAGTACAAACGACGCGCCTACGAAGACCTGATACACGCTTTAGCTGTCTATCGTCCCCCCCCGGAATGGCGATTTTTGCTATTAGGACCAGCTCATGCACCCTATAGCGACTGGAAAATTCTCAAAACTCAGCTTATCCGCTACAACTTATTAGAACATTTCGTACACTTTCCAGAAGGATTGTCATTTCCAGCGTACCATGCATATCTGCGGCTATGTGAAGCTGTGCTACCTCTAATTCATCCAAGTACGCCTTACTTTAAAAGTTACCTCAAATACCAAATCACAGGGGCCTTTTCTTCCGCTTTCATCCACAGGAAACCTCTTTTGCTTCATACAGCTTTTGCCGACGAAGAGGATCTCAGGGACGCAAGCCTATTCTACTCCACACCCAGAGATCTTCTCTCTCGTTTAGAAAGCCTCCCGTCTCAAAGTTCTCTTTATCAGAAACCCTTTTGGAGCGATAATAGTGAGGAATTAGGGCAGATACTTCACCATCTGCGGCGGTAGCCTAAGCCACTGCTTGAACCAGCTTATCCAGGCAGGAAAGTTTTCCGCATAATACAAAGCTATCCTTGCCCGAATTTGGTCCTCTGCGGGGGCATATTCATTAGTAAGTACTCGCTGAGCCCATAGACGGGCTTTTTCTGGATTCCAGCCTTTAGAGCTGGTATACCACTCTGCCAAGAGTGTATAAGCTGGTAGATAGCTCTGCTCGGCTGCTTTCAGTAGCCAATATTCAGCGAGCGAATCATTGCGAGCCGTACCCTTCCCCGCAGAGTAGCAGCGCGAAACTCTGACCATGGAAGGGGGATCACCCAGCTCAGCAGCTTTCAGAGCATACCGAAATGCCTGGACTGCATCATGAGGTAGAACTTTCACATACAGAGGAGAAACGCTATCAGGAGGCTCCAATACTTCATACAATACGCGCAGGGCCAGAATGTGATTCTGAGCGGCAGCCTGCTCGAGGAGCCGGCGTCCTTCCGCAGGACGCTTAGGACCCTCTACGCCTCGCAAATACATTACTCCCAGAAGGTACCGAGCTTCCGGAAGCCCAGCCTTAGCAGCCATCTGCAGGTATAACCGAGCACTATCAGGTTTCAAATCTACAAGCTGAAAATACTCTACCATCGCCATCTGGGCAGCAGGATGCCCTGCTCGAGCTGCTCGCCGCAGCGAGTCTACGTAAGGTGCCGAAGGCTTTTCCAGAATGAAGCGTGGATCTTTCCCCACCACCCCAGTGGTGATGGAAAGTGATTGAGCCCTGAGCAAAGTAATCAACGCCAAAAGCTTTCCCAAGCTTCTATTCACTCGCTCAGCTCCCATAGAGTCTCATCAGGGAAATCCAGTAACTTTATTCCCACAGCTTGAAGCTCATTTCGCAGGATATCTGCCAGGGCATAGTTTTTCTCTAAGCGAGCTTGACGCCGCAGTCGCACAAGAAAGTCTATTAGCTTATTCCACCTCTCCATCTGGATGTACTGTACCGGCCGAAGCCCCAAAATATCCAGTAGAACCGTTTTCCATGTGCTGCGCAGAAGCTCTAAGTCCTCTGCAGAAAGGTAAGCTTCTCCTCGGTACAGCTTCGTGATAGTATCAACCTGCTCAAAAAATAGGGCCAAAGCCGCTGCGGTATTCAAGTCATCATCTAAAGCAGCGAAAACTTTTTCTCGCCAAGCTTGTACGGAAAAAGTAGAGTAAGCATGCGGGAGCACCTGGCCCAATCGCTGATAAGCCCCGAATAAACGCAAGTAGGCCCTGTAAGCTGCTGCCAGAGCCTCCTCAGAGAAATCCAGCGTGCCACGATAATGCGCTTGTAAAATCAGAAAGCGCAAGGCCATCGGCGGATAGCCTCTACTAAGCTTGGGATGGCGACCTGTGAAAACTTCCTCCACTGTGATGAAGTTGCCAAGAGATTTGCTCATTTTTTGCCCTTCTATGGTAACGAGATTATTATGAATCCAGAAACGGGCTTCATGATGAGCCGCTTCTCCGAAACAAGCATGAGCTTGGGCTATCTCGGCTTCATGATGAGGAAAAATCAAGTCTATTCCTCCACCATGTATATCAAACGGTACGCCTAAGTAATGCGTACTCATTGCCGAGCATTCTATATGCCAGCCAGGATAGCCTCGTCCCCATGGCGAATCCCACTGCATCAAATGGGTAGGTTCAGCCCGCTTCCAAAGGGCAAAGTCCCAGGGATGTTTTTTCTCCGCCTGACCCTCCAATTCACGACTACCAGCCAATAGCTCTTCTACATTGCGACCAGAAAGAATGCCATAAGGAAAATCCCGGCGATATTTTTCTACGTCCAAGTAGACAGAGCCATTAACCTCGTATGCGTAGCCCCTCTCTAAAATCCTTTGGATCATAGTAATTTGTTGAGCGATGTGCCCTGTAGCTGTGGGCTCGATAGAGGGGCGCAGAACATTGAGAGCGTCCATCGCTTGATGATACAGTGCCGTATAACGCTGTGCTACCTCTATAGGCTCTATTTTCTCCAATCGCGCCTTTTTGAGGATTTTGTCTTCGCCCTCGTCTGCATCGCCCTCTAAATGGCCAACATCAGTGATATTGCGCACATATCGCACACGGTAGCCAAGATACTGCAGATATCGGTACAATACATCAAACACCACAGCGGCTCGAGCATGGCCTAAATGGGGCTCTCCATATACCGTAGGCCCGCACACGTACATACCGACATATGGCGGATGAAGGGGGGTAAAAGGCTCTTTTCGGCGAGAGAGCGTATTGTAAAGGATGAGCGCCACGCAGCAAATATATTTGCCTCTGTGCGAATCGGACGGGTAAAGTGGTCTGACGAAATACCCCCGCTCTTTCTGGCGCCCATGGAAGACGTCAGTGATGCAGCTTTTAGGCGATTGTGCCGAGAGATGGGCGCTGATGCGGTAGTTACAGAATTCATTTCCAGCGAAGCGCTGATCCGGCAAGTGGAGAAAAGCTGGCAGAAAGCTCGCATTTGGGATGAAGAGCGTCCAGTAGCGATCCAAATCTTCGGCGGCGACATAGAAGCCATGCGCGAAGCCGCCCGCCTCATAGAAAAAGTTTCACCCGATTGGCTGGACATCAACTATGGGTGTCCCGTCAGCAAGGTAGTTTGCAAAGGGGCGGGCGCAGGCATTCTCCGAGATATTGACCGTATGGAAAGCCTCACTCGAGAGATAGTGCACCATACCACCCTTCCAGTGACTGTAAAAACTCGGTTAGGATGGGATGCTTCTTCTATCCGCATCATAGAAGTGGCTCACCGTCTCCAAGCCATAGGAATCGCCGCCTTAGCTGTGCATGCTCGCACGCGCGCCGATGGATATGCCGGTCAAGCCCGGTGGGAATGGATCGGACGACTAAAAGCCGATCCAGAGATTCACATTCCAATTATTGGGAACGGAGATATTGACTCGCCTCAAACCGCCTGGCGGTTATATCATACCTACAGGCCCGATGCTCTCATGATTGGCCGAGCCGCCATTGGTTATCCGTGGATCTTCCGAGAGATTAAGCACTTCTTCCAAACGGGGGAACTACTTCCTTCGCCTACCTTAGAAGAGCGCATAGAGATGATAGAAAGGCACCTCAGTTATGCCTTGAGACTATTGCCAGAGCCGCCGCAGAAAATCGTATTGGAGCTTCGTAAGCACTATACGGGTTATTTCCGTGGGCTTCCACATGCGAAAGCGCTTCGTCTTAGCCTCATGGAAGCTCGCACTCCAGAGGAACTGCGCCGAGCATTAGACGAGCTGCCTAAGCTTGCCGCCTCTCTCCAACGCTTTGGGGAGAGTAGACCCGATTCAAGTGTGAATGCTGAGGTCTCCCTAACGATGAGTTGAAGAAGGGTATGCTATTGCCTCGGCTCGTCGTAGAGGGACGCTTCTGATGGTGAGCTGATGAAGGGGGGGCGGCGGCGCCATTGGCGCCGCCGCCCCTTTGTCCTTTTTCTGCAGCTTTGCATTGTGCCCCTCTCACCCGCAGAAAAAGTCAAGCGCATCCTCCCTGTCTTAGAAGCGACTTATGGCCCTGTCACCACCGAACTCCACTACCAAAATCCCTATCAGCTAACCGTCGCCGTCGTGCTGTCGGCTCAATGCAC
>JBCNVG010000026.1:0-34324 GCA_039630325.1 Bacteroidia bacterium | reverse complement strand
AGTAGTGCTGGTAGGGAAAGTATTTCCGTTAGTGGGATAGCGAAAGCCATAGTAAGGTACCCCGAGGATGAGCTTGGAGCGCTGAGCCCCAGCCGCCAAGTAGTCTATGATGCTACGGCTATTACAACGGCTACCCCAAATGCCCCCTACATGCAGAAGCCCCGTCGGCCCAGCCGTAGGCGCCGTGCTCCAGTAGTAATCATACCCCATGATGAAAAGCTGGTCGCAAATAGTTGAGAGAGCCGCTACGTTGAAGGCATTATTCCAATCCACGGCTGGAAGGGCTACGGAGAGCTTAGCTGTAGGACGGCGGCGATTGAGCGTATCGCGAAGCTGCTGCATGAAGTTTGTGAAGTTATTCCGCTGGGACCCAGGCAGCCCCTCAAAGTCAATGTTGATTCCATCTGCATTCCGTATGGTAATCAGGTGGATAAGCGAGTCTATGCACCGCAAGCGAGCCGTAGGGTTTGTCAGGAAGTTGGTCAGATTCGTCCCCCCAAATAGGGAAGCACAAAGCTGGACCTGGGTCCCGTTTGCATGAGCAGTAGTGACCAAAGAGGTCGTCCGCCAGGTATTGATTACGGAGGGATTAGCGTAGGAGCCTGTAGCTGGGTCTACTTCGTAGGAGAAAAATACCACCGTAGAAAGCAGGTTCCACTGATAGGAAGTAAAAGCCGTACCAGCCCAGTATGGGTGAAACCCCATGACCTGCTTAGTGAGCGTGCAAGAAGAGCCACTACGCAGGTTTACGGCTGGACCTGTGTATCCATTAATGCTATCCCATTGCTGCTCTGTCAGATGCTGAAGGGGACGATACTTAGCCGCTTCTATCTGGTGAATGGAAACGGGAGCCTGAGCGAATACAATCCCGAGGAGAGCGAAAACTAAGCAGGGGGGCATTGGACAAAGGTAAGAATAAACTTTTCCTTTCCTCAGTTGCATGGAATGGAGGAAAAGCTATACCTTTGTGCTGCCTGGTCCGGTAGTTCAGCTGGTTAGAACGCTGGCCTGTCACGCCAGAGGCCGCGGGTTCGAATCCCGTCCGGACCGCTTAGTAATGAATCTCACGCCCGAAGCGGCGGCGAAGCGGATCTCCGAGCTGATTGCCGAAATCAATGAGCACGATTATCGCTATTACGTCCTGGCTCAGCCTGTTGTACCCGATAGTGAATATGACCGTCTCGTCCAAGAGCTGCGCAGATTAGAAGAGCTATTTCCTGAGCTAAGGCGCCCTGACTCCCCTACTCAGCGAGTAGGAGGTACGGTGACTAAAGAGTTCCCTGTGGTGCCCCATCGCCGCCCCATGCTCAGCCTGGACAATGCCTATACCATAGAAGAACTCCAAGAGTTTGAAAAGCGATTGAAGCGTCTCCTCCCGGAAACCCCTTTTTCTTACATCGCTCAGCTCAAAATAGATGGTGTAGCTGTGAGCTTACATTACCAGGACGGCGTTTTTGTCCAAGGCCTGACGCGGGGCGATGGCCTCCAAGGAGATGACATTACGCCTAACTTGAAGACGATTCGCGACATCCCTCTCCGTCTAAGAGGCAACTGTCCCGCCTATTTGGAAGTACGGGGGGAGGTTTATATGCTCCGCTCAGACTTCAATCGCCTCAACCAAGAGCGAGAAGAGCTGGGCGAACCGCCCTTTATGAATCCCCGCAATGCCACCGCTGGCTCCCTCAAACTACAAGATTCTGCCCAAGTAGCTCAGCGTCGCTTGAGGTTTTTGGCCTACTTCGCTGATGGAGAAGGCCTTCCGCCTACCGACTACGAAGTCATGGAACGCCTTCGCTCCTGGGGATTTCCAGTGGTAGAAACAGGCGGCCCCTTCACGCTAACCGAACTGCAGAAATTCATCACCCAATGGGCAAGCGCTAAGGCCTCCTTGCCTTACGATATAGACGGCATAGTTGTCAAAGTGAATGAACGCCCTCTTCAGGCGGACCTTGGCTCTACTGCCAAAGCTCCTCGTTGGGCCATAGCATTCAAGTATCAACCTGAGCAAGCAGAGACCGAACTGCGCGCAATTACCTATCAAGTCGGACGAACGGGCTACATTACACCCGTAGCGGAACTCAAACCTGTCAAGCTCGCCGGCACCATCGTCAAACGAGCCTCCCTCTACAACTACGATGAAATCCAGCGTTTGAACCTCCACCTCCCAGATGTCGTAATCGTGGAGAAGAGCGGAGAGATTATCCCAAAGGTGATCCGAGCGGTACCAGAGAAACGCCCACCTCATGCCCAGCCTGTCATTCCGCCGGATACCTGTCCTGAGTGTGGTACGCCTCTTATTCGCCCAGAAGGCGAAGTAGGCCGCTACTGCCCCAACTACAAGCACTGCCCGCCCCAAGTAATCGGTCGATTAGAGCACTTCGTTAGCCGCAAAGCCATGAACATTCAGAGCTTGGGCGAGAAGATTCTGCGGAAGCTGTACGAAAAAGGCCTTGTTTCAAAGTTTAGCGACTTATATCAGCTTACGCCGGAGGTCCTCAGCACCATAGAAGGTTTTGCCGAAAAAATGCCTCAAAAGATAGTACAAAACATACAAGCTTCTAAGGCCACCCCCTATCCGAGGGTCTTATATGCTTTGGGGATTCGGCATGTGGGAGAGGCTGTAGCGCATAAGCTTGCCGAAGCTTTTCCTACGATTGACAATTTGTACGAGGCCTCCGAAGAAGCGATTGCCAGGGTATATACCATCGGCGAGGTAATAGCTCGCAGTGTGTATAGCTACCTACACGATGAAGAAAACTGGGGTGAAATCCAGCGTCTCCGTGCGCTGGGCCTTCAGTTTTCCACTGCCCCTAAAAGTCTACTCGCAAGCGATCTCCCCCTTGGCGGCAAACGGCTCTTAGTGAGCGGGACTTTCGAAGGCATCTCACGAGAGGAGATTATCGCATACATTCAACGGCATGGAGGTACATACGCCAGCGGCGTCTCCAAAAATTTGGATTACTTGGTTGTAGGAGAAAATGCTGGGCCTTCCAAACTAGAAAAGGCCCGCAGTTTAGGCATAAAGATTATCTCTCTGGCAGAGCTGGAACAGTTGGTAGGACGCCCTGTAAGATGAGCAATGGGGGTGGTCTTTCCACCCCCACTCGTCAACTATCGTCTCCTTCGCTTTTTTTACTTCTTACTCCCATCGCCGTAAAAGAGCTGCTCCCATGCCCGTTCTCGCTCCTCGGCTTCTGTCACATACGGGGTGAAGTAGGCGATATTGAGAAGTAGCCAGTTCAGTAGATTAGCTGGGAAATAGGTCGGACGTACGAAGTCTACAAAGAGGACTGCTCGCAGCCCATTCGTGTCATTATGCACCTCATGGTCAAAGCAGTCATCAAAAATCATCACTTTCCCCTCCTCCCAATACAGCTTCTGATCGTGGACTCGAATCCAGCACTTTTCTTTCGGTTCAGGCACAATCAGCCCCAAGTGGAGGCGCAAAACGCCATTATAGGGTCCTCTATGAGGAGGGATGTACTTTCCTGGCTCCAGTATGGAGAAAAACGCCGTGCGTATCCCGGGAATCCGGCGCAGTAGACGCGTGGTTTCTGGGCACATTTCAGTATTGCGCTGACTCCATCGCCCGTAGCCGCAGAAAAGGAAAGTCTTCCATTTTTTGTCCTGGGTGATCGTGCTCACCTCAGGTACCACTTCATGGAAGGCTGGAAGCTCTTCCTTGCGTAAAAGGACCTTCTCTAACTCGGACCGAATAACCAACCAGTTATCCTCCAACTCTTTTGCCCATGGAAACAGAGCTTTGTCATACACGGGCGGATTCCCATGCACAGAGAATCGGGCATTTACTTCTTCAACAAAGTCGACGATTCCTTGAAGAATGCGCTCCTTCAGAGTCTTAGGGCGCTTCAAGACGCCCTTATACACGCGAGTAGCCATGCAGCCAAAGTTACGAACATGTGAATACTTTCAGGTGAGTTGAAGCAAATAGCTCTTCAGAAAAGGTTCTATGTCCCCATCCAGCACGGCCTGGGCATCACTCGTTTCGTAGTCAGTCCGCAAATCCTTTACCAGCTTATACGGATGCAGGACGTAGTTGCGTATTTGGGATCCCCATTCAATTGGTCGTTTTTGGGCTTCTAACTTGGCTCGTTCCTCTTGACGCTTTTGTAGCTCAAGCTGATAGAGTCGGCTTTTGAGGATTTGAAGAGCTTTTTCTCGGTTCTGATGCTGAGAGCGCTCTTGCTGGCATGAGACGGTGATTCCTGTGGGAATATGCCGAACCCGCACCGCCGTCTCCACCTTATTCACATTCTGTCCGCCATGGCCGCCTGCTCGAAAAGTATCCCATTCCAAATCATTGGGATCTATTTTGATTTCTATGCGATCATCCACCAGCGGATATACAAAAACGCCAGCAAAGGAGGTATGCCGACGAGCATTCGCATCAAAAGGAGAAATACGTACGAGCCGATGGACTCCACTTTCCCCTTTCAGGTAGCCATACGCATAGGGCGCATCAATCTCTAAGGTGATATTTCGGTATCCTGCTCCATCGCCCAAAAGTTCATCTACAATGGCTACATTCCAACCTTTTTTCTGCGCATACATCGTGTACATGCGCGCCAGCATAGCTACCCAATCCTGGGCTTCAGTACCGCCAGCGCCTGCATTGATTTCTATGACACATCCGTAAGCATCTTCGGGAGCAGAGAGCATCTTCTGCCATTCTAAATCAGCTATGGATTGCTCTGCCTCTGAGAAAATTCGGCCTACCTCTGCTTCGCTCATCTCATCAGCTTTGTAAAGCTCGAGAGCCATCTCAGCCAGCTCCACCGCCGAAGCTGCGGCATTATATTTTTCTATCCATTCTCGCTCGGCTTTGAGTTGAGCCAGTAGCTTGCGCGCTCGCTCTGGATCGTCCCATAAGGCAGGAGATTGGCTTTCAGCTTCTAACTGCGCGACAATCTCCTCTCGACGGGGGATGTCAAAGAAACCTCCTTAGCGCCATGAGGCGCTCCTTGAGAGCTTTGAGGGCCTCCTGAGTCATGGCGCAAAGGTACAAACTCTGAGGAGCTCGGAGTAGCGAGGAAAGCACGCTCAGTGCTACCCTATTCAGTTCAGCCACATAGATACGCTAACGGGCTTTTAGCCTTTCATGTCTCGGGGAGATAGGCCCATTCGTAAAGCTGGGTAAAAGTGGAGGCTGCAGCCACTTGAAGGTGAGAAGGGGTAAGCGCCTTGACTACTTCCCGCCATTCCGATTCTTGAACTAAGCGCCCAAGGTCTAATAAGCTCTTGCCATACACATTCACCCGATAGATAGGGCTTTCCCAAGTAAGCGCCTGCTTCCCGAGGAAGCCTCGGACTATTTCTGAGAGGGAACGCTGAGAGAGAGGCCTCTCCATGAGACGAGCCAGCTCATTACGCACAATCTGACGCGCCCGTTCGAAGGCTTCGGGCGTCAACCCTGCATACAGCCCCCATACCGCTCTATCTGGATAGCTGTGATAGAAGCTATACAGCGAGTAGGTCCATCCGTACTTTTCTCTCAGAATGAGGTTTAGTCGGCTACTCATCCCCCCAGCCAGATAGTGAAGAAGCAGTTGTACAGGGATGCTGTGGCTCCACTCATAAATGACAGGCGCTAACCCTCCAATCATCAGATGGGCCTGCTGGCTATGCCGATTCACATGCCGAATAGAAGGAGTAGCCAGCCTTTCATCAGGGACTGGAGGACTTTTATGGGTGCTGATTGATAGAGTTTCGCTCCATCGGCTACGCATGATGGCGTTGAGGACCTCTTTTTCGGAGAGCGGGCCAGTGAGGAGAAATACAAAAGGAGAGTGGTGAAGCTTGTCTTGATAAAACTGACGCAAGTCGGCGGAAGTGATAGAGCGCACCGACTCTGCATAACCGATAATGGGATGCCGCAAACCGCCTTGCGTAAAAATCTGCTCCTCAAAGTGGTCAGCTAAGGACTCCTCAGGAATATCTTCATACATAGCCATTTCCTCCAAAATGACTTCCCGCTCTTTCTCTACCTCTGCCTCAGGAAAGGTAGCCTCGTAGGCCAGCTCATATAAGAGAGTGAGCGCTGTGCGAAGCTCTGTCGGGGCGATTCTGACCTCTATACCCATTTTGTCCTTTGTAGTGAAGGCATTGAGTTCGCCTCCTACCCTCTCTATTCGGCGAAAGATAGATCTGCCTGGCATTCTCTTAGTGCCTTTGAAGAGGCTGTGCTCTAAAAAGTGCATCAGCCCTTCCTTCGTAAGAGGGTCGTGTCGACTACCTACATTCCATAAGACCAGCCCGTAAATGCTGGAAGCTTGAAAACGCCTCCAGTACCATATGCGAGAGGCTATCTCCTGCATGAGGGGCAAAGGTACCGTGAAGAGCAGGATGACGAGATTCCCCTTCAGAAGGAGTGAGAACGAGAAGTGCTGGGAAGCACCGCATGAATGTACCTAATAGCTCCACCTTGACGCTGGTGGAAGTCAGTAGGAAAGTAAGCGGATTCTGGAGCCTCTCCTGGTTGAAGTTCGGCGCTGCTGAAGACAATCTGCCACCCGTCTTCCATGAGCTTTTGAAGGCTATATTCATAAAGCATTAGAGAGTCGCTGCGGAAAAAAAGCTCCCCCCCTGGTCGTAGAATCGTACGATATAGGCGCAAGAAACGCGAATGGAAAAGCCGGTGCTTTTCGTGGCGCCGTTTGGGATAGGGGTCAGGGTAGTTGAACCAGAGAACCGAGACCTCTCCGGGGGCAAAGTGAGCCTCTAATGTCAGGGCATCTCCATGCCAGAATCGGATGTTTGATAGGGAGGCCGCCGCAGCCATTCGACATCCAGCGGCTAATCTATCTGCCCGTCTGTCTAAGCCAATCACTAAGGCTTCGGGCTGCTGCTGCGCTAAATGAACCGCAAACTCCCCTTTGCCACATCCAACCTCCAAAATCAACTGTGCTTCCTCTGAAAAGCCCAAACTGTGGCGCCACAAGCCGCGCTGAGGAACCCGCTCCCCATATAGAGCATACGGAGAGGCAAGATAGCGCCGCTTTTTCTCTTGCTTGCCCAGCATGAGGCAAAGCTACTTTATACCTTCGCCGCATGTGCAGGATTGGGGGGCTCTGGTCTCGGCAAAATGCCCTTCCCCAGCCGCTTCTATTAGAGCGACTACGCCAAATGGCCACAGCTCAAGCGCATGGCGGACCCGATGGAGAGGGCTTCTGGATCCACCCCGAAAAGTCTCTGGGGCTACTTCATCGCCGCCTCGCCATCATAGACCTCTCACCCGCCGGAGCTCAGCCAATGTCTCGCAGCGCTTTGACGCTCTCCTACAACGGCGAAATCTACAACTATGGTGAGCTACGCCAGCTCCTCCAGAGCCAGGGCTACACCTTTGCCAGTGAATCCGATACCGAAGTGCTTCTGCACGGATGGCATCGATGGGGACCAGAGCTCCTGCCTCGACTGCGTGGTATGTGGGCTTTCGCTCTATGGGATGGAGAAAGCCTATATCTCGTCCGAGATCGGTTTGGCGTCAAACCGCTCTTTTATGCTGAGGCAGGGACAGAAGTTATGTTCGCCTCTGAACTCCCAGCCCTTATAGTAGGCCTGAGGCAAAAGCCGTCTCCTTATTTACCAGCTCTATCCCCTTATTTAGCGTATGGGTTTGTCCGAGCCCCCTATACTTTCTATGAGGGGATTCGGCAAGTTCGTCCAGGCACTTACTTACAAATCACCGAGACAGAGATTATAGAACGCCGATGGTGGGATCCCCGCCCATACTTCTTTTCAGAAAAGCGCCCTCTTCCAGAACAGGCCTTGGAAGAGGCACTTCACCGCAGCTTCAAGCGGCGATTAGTAGCTGATGTACCTGTCGGACTTTTTCTCAGTGGAGGTATAGACTCCTCGCTCGTGGCCGCCCTGCTTGCTAAACGAGAAGGGACCCTCCTTCCTACTTTCACGATTGGCTTCACAGATGCAGCTTATGATGAAGCGCCATGGGCAGCGCAAATAGCCCAGTATTTAGGCTTACCCCATGCCACTCTCTATATCAGTGACAGCGAACTTCTGAGTCGTATAGAACGGCTCCCTGCGCTATATGGACAGCCCTTTGGAGATGCATCAGCTCTGGCGGTAGATGCCCTGGCCCAGTTTGCTCGGCAAGAAGTAAAAGTGGCTCTCTCCGCAGACGGCGGCGATGAACTTTTCGGAGGATATGTACGGCATTTTGTGCACGCAGGACTTGCCCGCCAGATAGCTCGGATCATGCGGGTACTGGCTCTCTCCCCTGCTCAACTTGCTGGCCTTTTCCCCAAAGGATACTTTCATAACCTGCCCACTAAGCTTTTCAAGCTCTATCACTTTCGCGGCGAGCACTACGGCGAATTAGTTCAATCCGTACCCGAAACGGTCATTCAGACTCTTATAGATTGTGAACTGCCCCCTCTGCCGTACTATGACGAGCCCTTATCCTGGGATGGGCTAGGCACCCGTCAATATTATGATCTAACCATATACCTCCCCGATGACGTCCTTCAAAAAGTGGATAGGGCTACTATGGCTCACGCATTGGAAGCAAGGGAGCCTTTCTTAGACCCCGAACTGGTAGAAATTGGGGGCAGCTTACCCAATAAGTACAAGCAATACAAACGCATCTTACGACACATACTCGCTCGCTACCTCCCGCCTAAGCTATGGCAGAGACCTAAGCAAGGGTTTGCTCCACCTCTGGCGATATGGCTGAAGGGCCCTTTAGAGGAGCAGCTTAGGTACCTAACTACCAGTAAAGAAAGCCCCCTGCATACCCTAGGACTCCGAATGGCGATGGTTCAGAAACTATATTCAGCCTTCGTACGAGGAGAAACAGCCCTCGCCATGCTATTCTGGCACCTTTTGATATTAGGGAAATGGGCCCTATGGTACGCTACCATATCTCCAAGAGCCGATAATCCACCCCGGGCCAGAAATGCTCTGGCTTCGGACCTGCATACTTCTTGAGCCATTCGTGTAAGCGTACTCGCTCTTCGGGATAGGCTCGCACCAGCCATGCGATTTGCCGCTTACGGATAAGTTTCTCTATCTGAATCGCCCGAGTCTCTTGGATAGAGAGGCGCTTGCGAACTAGTATACCCCCTCCCACCCCTCCGAAACCCTCTACCCCTGGTAGTCCTTTGATATAGCGACGCTTGCCTTTGCCTTCGTGGGTAGAATCTACAACCCAGACTTCTATCTGCTTGAGAGCCCAAACTTTACGACGCTCTAACCTCGGCTTCTTAAGCGGCCGACCCTCTTTGTCGTAAAAGTGCGCAAATACGTAAGTGCGATACCCCATTACATATCCAGCCACGGGTACCCGACCATAACTTTCGGTATTCACCCACTCACCGATGGACACTCCACTATAAGCGCTGGCAACTTCGCAGTGTTTCTTGTGATTCGTGAAAATGTATCGCAGATCATGCGCAAAGCGCTCCGTCGCAGTCATAACGCCTCTACGCTGGGCATCGCAAGGTACATCATAGTTCTTAGGCAAACGATGATCTATCTGAGGCGCGTAGCAAGTAAAGCGGTCGAAGTTTTTATGAGGAATGGGAGGGGGCATGCAAGCCTGGTATTCATAAGCCCGAGGCGGGAGGTGCTTGACTCTAACCTCTTGACAGGCATAGCGATCGAAGTTTTTATGCGAGATAGGAGGGGGGGCACAGTTTTGACCCTCGTATGAACGAGGCAATCGATGCCTGACAGAAGGCGTTTGACAGGTGTACTTATCAAAGTTTATGCGGCGCATGGGACGAGGCTCACAACTGAGCTGCTCAGCATAATCATTATGAGGTATGGGAGGGGGCTCACACCCCGATTGGGAAGGACGACGACGCTTGATGCGCTGGGGGGTATAAATATTGCCCTCTGGGGTCCTCTTGTGGCGCGGGTTGAGTTCCTTAGGGCGGTAGTATTCCGCCCGGGGCAGGTGGCGAGGCGCAGGAACAGGCGGTATCAGCCGCTCTGCACGACGCAAGCTGCGCTGCGTAGGGGTAGGTAGAGCTAAACTAAGCTCTTCGGCCCGGTGGGGATGATGGGTTCTTTTTTCTGAAAACTGTTGCTTCTCGGCCTGGGAGAGACTTCGTCGACTTAGGCGCCGCTGCGCTAAGGTAAACTGCTCCGCTCGCTGACGATGACGCTGCTTCCCGCCCTGTGCTAAGTTTTGCTGCTCAGCTTTCGATAGGCTACGCCCACTTGGGCGGGGGAAAGTCAAACTAAACTTTTCTGCACGCTGACGATGCCGAAGCCTCCCTACTATGGCCACATCTTGTTGCTCTGCTCGTGAGAGACTTCGTCGGTTTAGGCGAGGCTGAACTAAAGTAAATCGCTCCGCTCGCTGACGATGACGTATCCTTCCTACCTGAGCTAATCCCTGCTTTTCTGCTCGGGCCAGACTGCGCCTGCTACTTCGACGCTGAGACAAACTAAATCTCTCTGCTCGTTGGCGATGACGCACAGAAGGCTGATAAGGAGAGAAGGCCTCTTGACGGTGGATTGGCTTGTGGCGGGGAGAATAGACCTCCATTCGAAATCGCTCGTAGCGTCTGGGACGCTTCGGATAGCCGAATCTATCCACCCGAGCCTCTGAGCGGCGCAAACTTCTGCGTCTCGGCTTTTCCTCTTCTACCTTGACCTTCTCACTACATGAAGGGCCTGTGCATTTCTCCCGAGAACGAAGCCTTTGGGCCCACAATCCACTCAGAAAAGCCCAAAGAATGACTAAATACCGCATATACAGCACAGGCTACGCAAATATCGCTACTCTGAGGATTTTATTTTCCACGGGTTGCCCACTTAGGTAAAAAGAAGGAGAGGCAAGGGAAGACTGCCTCAAAAAGGTACTTTACTTGCGCATGACAAAGCGAGTTAGAATGAGCGGCTTTACCCTATCAAGATACTTGCCCAGCAAGCGGAGAGAAGAGAAGCAAAGGTACCTCCCAATACAGCCCGCAGCCCCAGCTCCGCTATCTCTCGGCGACGATGGGGAGCCAGACTTCCGATGCCTCCCAGTTGTATGGCGATGGAGCTGAAATTGGCAAACCCACTAAGAGCATAAGTGGATATTATGCGCGCTTTTTCACTGAGAGAGCTCATTTCGGCCAGTTTAGTGTAGGCGATGAACTCATTGATGACAACCTTTTGCCCGATTAGCGCGCCAACTCCTAAGCTCTCTCGCCACTCTACCCCAATGAGCCAAGCAATTGGTCGAAAAATCTGACCCAATATCCACTCCAGTGATAATCCCTCATAAAGCGCCCCCGTCGTCTGGACGATCCATGGGTTCAATCCGAGAAAGTCGCCTAATCGTAATAAGAGGTAGTTGAGCAGAGCAAGCGTAGCAATAAAAGCTAAGAGCATGGCTGCGATGTTAGCAGCCAAGCGCACTCCATCAGCTGCACCCTGAGCAAGCGCTTCCAAGAGATTAGAAGCTGAGGTTTCAGAGCTGACGACTAAGGGTTTTTGATGCGCCTCTGGATCACTCTCTGGCAGGAGAATCTTAGCCAAAACGAGGGCAGCAGGAGCATTCATGACAGAAGCTGCCATGAGATGCAGGGCAAACTTCTGGCGCATAACGGGATCGTTCCCTCCTAAAAACCCCACATAAGCCGCTAATACGCCTCCAGCGAGGGTAGCCATCCCTCCTACCATGACCGCCAGTAGCTCTGAGCGGGATAATCCCCCAATGAACGGCCGAATAAGCAGCGGAGCTTCGGTCTGCCCAAGGAATATGTTGGAGGCTACGCAGAGGCTTTCAGGACCAGAAGTACCTAAGGTGCGCCGCATGACCCATGCTACGGCCCGAACTACAATCTGCAGTAGCCCCAGGTAGTACAACGCCGCCGTCAGCGCCGAAAAAAATATGACAGTAGGAAGTACTTGCAGGACGAAAATGAATCCAAAGGTTTGAGCATATTCAGGCCGAACCAGATTCCCGAAAAGAAATTCCGAGCCTTCATGAGCAAAGTCCAAAGTCCGCACAAAAGCTTTACTTACCCATTCTACTAATCTACGTACGACAGGTACTTTGAGCACCAAGATCCCTACAATGGCTTGTAGAAAGAGCCCCCCCAGAATAACCCGCCACGTGATGGGACGCCGCTTCTCAGCAGCAAGCCAGGCCGCCAGTAAAAGAATGGGAATCCCCAGGAGGGCTTGCATCAGCTTTCAGGATCATCCTCAGCGGCATCGAGCTTACGGAGCTCATCACGCAGACGAGCCGCTGTCTCATAGTCCTCCCGAGCCAGAGCCTCCTCCAATAAACGCTCCAACTCTTCTCGAGAACTAGATGAACGACGCTTCGTAGATCGCTCCGAAGAGGAAAGACGCTCCTCTTCTTCCTCTTCTACAAAAGGCTGACCAGCCTTGACCAGGACATCTTCCTCGCAATAAATAGGCGCATGTGCTCGCAGGGCTAAAGCAATCCCGTCGCTCGGACGACAATCTATCTCGATCTCTTTGCCTCTACTTTCCAGAACTAAATGGGCAAAAAATGTAGAATCCTGCAGTCTATCTATCGTAACCTCTACCAAAGATACCCCTAAGTCGCGCAGCGTATTGATAAACAGGTCGTGCGTCAGTGGACGCGGGTGCTTGATATTTTCCAGCTCAGTATTAATGGCGTGCGCCTCAGGAAATCCAATCACAATCGGTAAGCGGCGAGAACCATACCGCTCTCTAAGCATCACTACAAATGCGTTGTAAGGTTCCGTTGGAGAGCGACTCAGTCCGACTACCTCCATCTCAACCTTCGCCATTTTGTCAAAGGTAAGGAAACCTGAGAGTTGCTGGAATACCTTCACTCATCCCTAAAGACATTTCTGGAATACATGGGCTCTGCATAACTTTGAGAGATGAAACGAGCATTAGTCTTTTCTATTGCCTGCCTCGCAGCTACTCTGCCAAGGATAGGCAACGCCCAAGCGACAAATGAATTCGGACTCAGAGGGGGCATAAGCTTATATCAATATCGCACCCAATACGCTCAGTTCTATGCCAGGGCAGGTATAGAAATAGGGGCAACTGGACACATTCGGCTTTTTACCAGCCGAAAATCTCGTGT
This sequence comes from Bacteroidia bacterium, assembly GCA_039630325.1. Lineage (GTDB taxonomy): Bacteria > Bacteroidota > Bacteroidia > SpSt-205 > SpSt-205 > SpSt-205. The sequence continues at coordinate 21,258 of JBCNVG010000026.1, read as the reverse complement.
TCATCACGGGGTGGCCCCAAGCTTTGGTTATCTGATGGGGCATTCTCGGTTAGTACTGGATAGCGCAATATATATTTCACCCCTTACAGGTCGCCCGCTGACAGGGATAGCCAGAGCCCACACCTATACGCACTTTTTATACCTCCAAGCTCTATGGCAAATAAGCTTTGATGAGGAGGGAGCTTTCACCATAGGAATGGGCCCCCAACTTCTACGTCTACTGGGACAAAGTCTTATGCTGGAATACGAGACCTCCGATGGACAGCCTATTCAAGAATGGAACCGAGTAGAGCTCTCTGATGTGGAGAAAGTTATCTCCCCATGGATATTCAATATAACCCTGCAAGGACAGCTCCGCCTCAGAGAAGGGCTAAAAAGTGACGGATACTTGTATCTCCAAACCACCCACCAGGTAAATCAGTTTCTATGGCCCACAGGTCTCTTAATCGGCATAACATGGCTATGGCGCACCTAACGCAATAGGACCAACTTCTCTGTAGCGTAAGCGCTTTCCCCAGTAATAGGATTTCTCACTTCTAACCTATAAATGTACACTCCTCGCCCCAATCTATCTCCATAAGCATCAAGCCCATCCCAAAAAATCTCTTGCGTGAAGTTGGTCGTGGTAGTGATGGGCGTTGTAAGCGTCTGCACCAAGCGGCCAGAGACAGTGTATATAAGTATGCGAGCTTCTAAGGGCTGACCTGGCTGATTATGCTCAAAGCAAAAACGGGTAGCAGTCGTAAAGGGATTAGGATAGTTGAAAACTCGACCGAGTTTGAGCTTATCGCGCTCAGCGACAATAAACTGAGTCTCAGCACGCCCTTCTAATCCGGCCAGATTGTATGCTCGTAGCTGCAAAGTATATTCTCCGGGGGACAAGGTAGAAAAACGATACTCTACTACCCCCTGATTAGGCTGGTCTCGACGAGCCCGGTAATACTCGCTCAAAAAGTATTCTCGGTCGTTAAGTGTGGCTTTCAGTTCGCGCCCAACCGCCAGAGAAGATAAATTAATCCCCAAGCTATCGGAAATGACACCTATCATAAGCGGCTCTGGATGCGTCCACCCCCCACTGATCCACGAAGAGTCATTGATATAGAGGCGAATGGTGGGCGGTTTCACCCCAGTGAGCATAGTGTCAGGACAACACACGATAAAACGATCTTCTACCCCCGCCGCAGACCGCCCATCAGAACTCTGAGCCCATATAGAGACCCTGCCTCGCCCAGGTTCAGGTAACATGTCTATGGGCAAATAAAAAGTCAGACTAAATCTACCACGGCGTACAGAAGCTTTTCCACTAAAGAGAAGAATGTCCTGCGAAATAAACGAAGTATTGCTAATCAGCGTCTGACGAGTCACTGGTTTGTCCCACAACCGAATAGTCACCTCTCCATCAAAGTCTTGAAGAAGCTGACCTGCGGTAGTCTGAATCTCCCCTTCTATGCGAATAGGTCTGAGGGGACGCAGCGTATCTGGTCGAAGGGAATCCGGGGCTTTTGAGCCCAAATAGGTGACTACCACGCGATGTTCGGGAATAGCTAAGGGTAGAAGCGGATCTCCTAAGAAGGAAAATGAACGCGTATTGATAGCCATGCCCAATCCCCAGCTCCGATTTTTGGTGCCTTGCATCAGGTCTCCTAAGTAAATGGGATATTGAGCGGATACTCTGTTTATAAGGTCGGTGTAGAAGTTTTGGGTAAGGGCAAAGTTGAGCGTGGAAAATACCTTCCTCGTAGAAGTGAGAAGAGCAATAGCGCCTCGACGAGGGAGGAATAAAGCCTCTATGCCGCCACTACGTATACGCGGATCATCCCATTTTCCCCATTCACAAGTAGCCGTGACGAAAAAGATATACCGCTGTTGATTCTGCATTTGGCGGACGGCCGCTAAAGGGAAAAACTCAAATCCTTGAAGGGCGTATTCATTCCCATGTCCAACATAGTGAGCAATAAAAGCACCTGCATTGAGCTGAGACTGCAAAGCTTCCCTCGCCTGCGGAAAGGCCAATCCAGAGGCGCGGGGTTGAGCAGAATAGCGGTCAATGTAGATTTTGACCTGATCCAAATAGGGTAATCCACGGCGAACTTGCTGGGCTATCTGCTCAGCTTGACGAGTATGATCGCCCCCATCTTTGTAGTCAGAAAAGAAGACGATTTTCTGGAGCCAATCTCCTTTTATTTGAGGATTTTGGAGATAATCAGAGACCTTAGCAATATAAGTTTCCAAGTCAGCAAAGGAATAAGTAGGGATCCGGGTGATAGCTATATCCAGCCCATGCGTTTGAACCGCCCTATCACGAGGGTCATACCAGAAAGCGGTAGCTCCCTCCCCCCAAAAACCTTCTGTATCATCGAGAAATCCAAAGAAGTCATCGCTGCCATAGGTAGAAGGAGGATAGAAGCTTTCCCTACTTTGATAGGTAGGAAAAATCGTGCTACCCGAAGCTCGGAAGTCATAGCTGGCGGCCCCTACAATCAAGAGATATTGTGGTCGTTTCTCTGGGGCGCTTGCCTGAGTGTACAACATGCGCAGGAAGTTTCGCAAAGCACATATGTCAGGGCGCCCCCCAGAAAACTCATTGTATAGCATTTCTGTGGTGACCACCACGCAAGGACCAGCTTCGGGATGAAGCTCGCAAAAGCGCTGCGCTAATCCAGCCTGGACAGGTGTAGTGGCTACGACAAACCGAATATCGCGCAGACTGTGAAGGTTTTGATTTGCTACTCGCCCGACTGGCCGTACATCCTTGGCACTCTCCAAGCTGAAAGCGCAGTAGCGCCGGAGAGTATCTCCGGGGGAAATAAATGCAAATCCCTGAGAATGCGGAACGACAGATACCGCCACGGGAGAAACTCCGTTAGTTACGTCCCATAAGTAGGCAGGTTTAGTTCCCTCTCCTATCACCTGCCACAGCGCCCCAGCAGGCACATGAAAGATTACTTGTCCCCCTTGATATCCCAGACGATGAGTAGCAATCGCCTCTACATAGTCCAAATAGCCTTGCTGAGTGCCAGAATAACTCAGAGTCAGGGTAGGCGAAGCCGGCGTATTGAGCAGCAAACGGGTCAACTCCCCCCATTGGGCCTGCCGATTATCCGCCGGGCCAGGAATAGGCGGAATGACTACACTACCCAACGAATTTCCCATCCAATTTACACTGAATACGCTACTCGAAAAGCTGGTAGCCGCAAGCTGGATACGCAGACGCAAAGAGTCAGAGGCAGGCAGAGGTAGAGTGAGAGAAAGCGACGGATTTGTAGGATTCAGATTCTCGCCGAGCCATACCCGTCCTGATTTCACGAGATTAGTGAGTTCCTGCTCATAAAAATACAAACTAATGACTTGGAAACGAGGTTGAGGCGTGCCATTAGGAGGCGAAGCCGTCTGGATGCGCCGGCCATTACCTTGCTCAAAAGTCAAAAAATAGTAGCAGCTATCCGTGTAGGGATTACGCTGATGAAAGTAAGGGCGCTGATTGTCGGCATGGGGATACCAAGCATGGGGGCTTTCTGCCCAGAAATAAGCCACGTCTTGAACATCCCAAGAACCATCCGATTCTCCGACCAGCAAAATGGGTATCTCTACTAAATCGTCAGGCTGGGGCGTAGCGTTAGATTGAGGCAGAGGCCCTCCTATTTGTCCATAAACTCTGAGCGTGCGCGGGTCTATGGTAGCGGGATCTATTCCCAAGGAGCGAAGGGTTTGAGTGGTAATGCGATAAATACCTGCTTCCCCTGTAGCCACCTTATACCAAGCCCCCGTAGATAGAACTGATTGAGAAGCAAAACGAGTCTGAGCTTGCCTCAGCGAAACCATCGGACTTGCACGAAGCTGATAAGGAGGATAACTCGTTCTCAACCGCAGGCGCTGTCCAGACCGATGGAGCTGCCATGCATGTCGTACCAGGTACTGCATGGGCCGCCCTTGTACATATATCAGCGGGTAAAGGGTATCCCACTGCACAGGGTACCATTCCTGGCCTTCTTCCCACGGAATACGCTCTACCCATTTTTGAAAATCTCCTATACTGTCCCGCCAAGCAGGTAAAGACTTTTCTGCCCACTCAAACTGACCATACAGGGGCTCGGCTACATGAGGAAGGAACTCAGGAACATAAGAATCCCAAGTTACGCTTTGGGCCCAGAGAAGGGCGACCCCAAAAGCCAACCGCATGAAGAGAAGTAAACCTTTGTGTCTCCAGCAGGATTCGAACCTGCGACCCGCGGATTAAGAATCCGCTGCTCTACCGCTGAGCTATGGAGACGAGGCAAAGATAAAGAGTTTTTGAGGTATGTTTGCAGGGTGGTAACCCTTGTCGCCTTGGGAGTATTCGGGGCCATAGCCTTACTCGGGGGAGCTTTAGCTGTAATACTAAGAGATCCCGTGTATGCCGTCCTATCTCTCGTAAAAACTATGATAGGACTGGCAGCGGTGTATTTCATCTTGGGAGCAGAATACATAGGGGCAATTCAGGTGATTGTGTATGCAGGAGCCATTCTGGTTACTTTCCTTTTTGTGGTCATGCTGGTGAATCTATCTCCTCAAGATATTCCACCCCTACCCCGAGGGCTATCGCTATATGGATCTGTCTTTCTATCCGTCGCATGGATGTTTATTCTCAGCTTAGCTCTTCGGTCAGTATTGGAGCTACCTGATCCGGCAGAGGTAAGTAGCATGCCCACTAATGAGTATCTCTTCGGAACTCTCCCCCCTATTGGCAAGGCATTATTCACCGCCTATGCTTTCCCCTTTGAGCTGCTCTCCATTACCCTCATTGTTGGAATAGTCGGCGCTTCCTTACTGGTACAAAAGCGTAATGAAATATGAAAGTAGAGCTTCTCTACGCCACCTTGACTTTAGCGGCGGGCCTATTTAGCCTCGGACTTTTAGGGCTCCTTCTGCGCCGCAATATTCTCCTAGCTTTTCTTTCTATCGAACTTATGCTCAATGCGGCTAATCTAAACTTCTTAGCCTTCTCCCGCTACCACAATGAACCAACGGGAGCCATATTTGTGCTTTTTGGGATTTGTTTGGCGGCTGTCGAAGCGGTAATTGGTTTAGGCCTCGTAGTACGAGTGTTTCGTATGCACCAGGATTTAGGATACACTAATTTGACGGCTCTGCGATGGTGACACAGCTTTTACCTCTGGCTATAGGGCTACCAGCGCTGAGTGCTGCCATTATCGGAATAGGTGGGCTCTGGTTTGCGGGACTACGCTCCCAGCGAAACTTCCTCGGTGCGGTAGCCACTGCAATTGTAGCAATTTCTTTTGGCATATTTCTTTCGACATTTCTAAGCTATACTGCCCCCCTTCAAGTGCGCGCGTGGGACTGGCTCGCGATAGAGCCCATGCGTCTATCCCTTGGATTCCAGATAGATACTCTCAGCCTATGGATGGCTCTGGTAGTTACAGGCATAGGCGCCTTGATTCACCTGTATTCCATAGGATACATGGCAGAAGAGGCGGGAAGTTGGAGGTACTTCGCTTTCCTAAACCTCTTCATTTTCAGCATGTTAGTTCTTGTTTTGGCAGACTCATTGCCGTTACTCTTCTTGGGATGGGAAGGGGTAGGCGCCTGCTCGTACTTTCTGATAGGGTACTGGTTTGCTGAGGAAAAAAATGCCCAAGCGGCTCAGAAAGCCTTTATCATGAACCGAATCGGGGACCTTGGACTTTTAGCAGGGATGATATGGCTATTTGCAGAGACTGGCACATTTGATATTTCTCTACTCAGGGGCTACATTTTTCCAGCAGATATTGCCACAGGCATTGCCCTTTTACTGTTTTTAGCAGCGACGGGCAAATCAGCTCAGATACCTTTATACACCTGGTTACCCGATGCGATGGCTGGTCCGACCCCCGTATCGGCCCTCATACATGCTGCTACGATGGTGACGGCAGGCGTGTATTTGGTAGCCCGAATGGACTTTTTATTCACGGCTGCACCTGAAGCTCTTTTGGTCGTAAGCGGCATCGGCGTGGCCACTTCCTTAATAGCTGGACTCATCGCTACTCGTCAATACGACATCAAGCGAATCCTTGCCTATTCTACCGTTTCGCAGTTAGGGTTTATGTTTGCCGCTGCGGGTGCGGGAGCTTACATAACAGCTATTTTTCATGTATTTACCCACGCCTTCTTCAAAGCACTACTCTTTTTAGGAAGTGGTAGTGTCATTCATGCCACTGGCACCCAGGATATTCGGGAGATGGGGGGACTGAGACGCAGTATGCCCGTCACAGGCTGGACTTTCTGGATAGGTACACTGGCTATCGCAGGCATACCCCCTTTGGCTGGATTTTTCTCCAAGGATGAAATTTTAGCCGCTGTATATGCTCGGGGTAGTGCTGGTGAAAGTCTATATTTCATGTTTTGGGGCGGACTACTTCTTGTAGCATTCTTGACAGCGTTTTACATGGGACGCTTGACATGGCTGACCTTTGAAGGGGAATATCGTGGTCAAAGCAAGCCTCATGAGTCTCCTGCTGTGATGACTCTACCCCTAGCGGTTTTAGCCGTGGGCTCGGTGGTAAGTGGTCTGGTAAGCGTACCTCCTCTACTGGGCTCCTCTTGGCTCCGGGAGCGCTGGCTTATTCAGAGTACCAAACCTATCCCCCTACCGCCCCTCACCCATGACACCGAGATTATTCTCATCATCGCATCAGTACTCATTGCCATAGCTGGAATAGGAACTGCGTGGCTTCTATTCAGACAGAGTGCCCTATCAGCTGACGAACAAGTCTCAACTAAGCTTGGCCCCCTTCACTCACTTTTGAATGAACAACTGGGGATAGACCAGCTATATGAAAAACTCTTTGTACAACCCTATTATGTCGTTGCAGATTTTGCCAAGGATGTGTGGGGCATATGGATAGGGCGATGGGCTCCTAAGTTGATTACCGTTGCATTGGAGTCAGCTGCCCGCCTCCTGACGCGCCTACAGGTTGGTTACTTACCTGCGTATGTCTTATACTTTGCCACAGCGGGATTGCTTCTGCTTATATGGATACTTTGGCTATGAAAATCTTACTTTCGTGAGGAGATGGATACAGGCATCCTCCACACTCATCACCTTTTGGCTGTACTATTAATAGTGTTGATAGGTGTACCTATCGTCTTTGCCCAGTGGGCAAAGGCTGTAAGGAAGGTTCATATGGTATTAGACTCTCTACTCGTTTTGACAGGGATATATCTACTCACCAAGGCTCCAGCGGCTTTTAGTTCCCCCTATCTGGCCAAATATCTTCTTACGCTTATAGCGGTAGGTTTAGCCGTAGTAGGCAATCGCCGCAATGATAAGCGTCTATCTGTGGCGGCATTCGTCCTGCTGAGCTATGTGTATGGGCTCTCACTTCAGCGCGACTTCTTGCTTAGGTCGGAGGAAAAGCAGGTAGCAGCTATAGCCACACAAGTCATCTCCGCAGAGGAGGGGCAAAAGCTATATACTATCTTGTGCAGCCGCTGCCACGGAGAGGATGGGCAAGCCCAATATCGCAAATCACCTTCTCTCCACCCGATTCAAAATCCCGATACGAACTACTGGGCAGCCGTCATTCGCAATGGCAAAGGGATGATGCCACCCCATTCCTATCTCTCTGATAGACAGGTAAGCAGCCTGATCGCTTTTCTGCGCAGCTGGCAATAGGGACAAACTACTATATTCGCTGCGATGAGGCAGATTTTACTCTTCGCAGCAAGCTGGATGAGCATCCTTTTCGCTCAGAAAGTTACAGTCAAGGGACGAATTACCGATGAAGCTACTCGCGAGCCTCTCATTGGGGCCAAAGTTGTGATTGGAAACGGGCAAGCTGGGGCACTCACAGACCCAGATGGGCGATTTGAAGTACAAGTAGATCGAGCCCCCACGATAAAGGTGCAAGTAGTTTATGAGGGGTACGAAGAAAAAGTAACTACCCTCCAAGTTCCACCAGACCAGACTGAAGTAACGCTCGAACTATCCCTTGCCCCTAAAAACACTATCCTCCAAGAGGTAGTGGTCTCCGCCGCTCGCTATGAACAAAAGATAGAGCAAGTCTCTGTCTCTATGGACTTCATACGGCCCCGCCAAGTGGAGAACTTGGTTTCCGTAGATCCTATCAAGGCCTTGGAACAAACACCGGGCGTTTCTACTAACAAGGACCAACCCAGCATCCGAGGGAGTAGCGGCTATACTTATGGAGCGGGTTCACGGGTCCTTCTCCTTTTGGATGGTCTACCGATGATGAGCCCAGACCGGCTGAGTACACAGTTTGACCTGATACCTGTGGATAACATCAAGCAGATAGAAATAGTCAAAGGGGCTTCATCAGTGCTATATGGGACAGGGGCTCTTGGCGGCATTATCAATGTAGTATCAGAAGAGGTGAAGTTTCAGCCGAGAACCGTTCTACGGCTACAGCACCAGGTATTTGATGCTCCTCGTCCCCCCGTAGGAGATTGGGATGGACGCAGCTCTGCTACTATATCAGCCGCACACATCCTCCATGCTCAACGCGTAGGCAACTGGGAGGTTTCTGCCCTTTTAGATCTAATCAGGGATACGGGCTTTAGAAAAGAGGGGTTTTCTAATCGCGCCCGCACTTGGGTATCGATTAAGCATAATGCTCCTTTTTTAGATGGGCTACAATATGGTGTGACCCTTCAAGCCAATATAGACTCAAGTGCTACCTACATTGCCTGGGACAGCTTTCCCGACCGCGCCAACCTTCCAGGCGATGGTTTTCTGACTTATCAGATGCTCCAGAGGTATATGATAGACCCTTTTATTTCTTATCTTACCCCTAAAGGCCATCGGCACTGGCTCAGGGGGCGCCATTATCGCACTGTCAATGATCTAAGCACGCCCCAATCGGGTGGAGCTACTTTACATTACTATGACTATCAGTATGTCCATAATCTTGATAAGTGGGGAAAGGTCATTGTCGGTGGAAACTACACCGAAAACCGAGTTTATGCTAAAGAAGTCTTCGGTAAAGCTCGCGGACGCCAAGCTGCAGCTTTCGCCCAAGCAGAAATAGATGTATGGAAATTTCATATCAGCGCTGGGGTTCGCTATCAATACGAGGATATCAAAGGAGATACCAGTATTCAGGTTCGTCAAGGACGCGTTGTTAAGGGAGAGGTGCCTTTAGAAGTAGAGTTGGTAACTATACGCGAACCTATCTTTCGGGCTGGGATTACATTCACCCCTTTTCAAGGGACGACCCTCCGAGCTTCGTTTGGCCAAGGACTCCGAAGTCCCTCTGTCGCTGAACGATTCACGACTACTGGCGCAGGCGGTATCACAGTGGTACCTAATCCCTCTGTCAAAGTAGAGCGCGGATACAGTGCCGAAGTCGGCTTGAGGCAGTATCTAAAAATAGGAGAGCTCTTCAAGGGCTTCATAGACATTTCCGCTTTCAGGATGGAATTCAAGGACATGGTGGAGTTTCAAGTCAACTCCACAGCCCTTATCAATGGATTTCCCGGACTTCCGTTTTCAGCCGTAAATCTTTCCCGCGCCTTCATTCAGGGGTTAGAGCCCCTCTGGGGATTTCGCTTTGAAAAAGGTCGGTTTTATACCAACCTAAGTGGCGGACTGACCCTCATAGAACCCATCAATCCGGACGGCGAAAAGGCCTTGGATACGATGAATAACATAGCAGGTGCATTCACGGTGCTCAATACCGCCCTACAGCTTCCTTCTCAGGATGACCCCAGATATAAAATCGCTAACGACATTCCTTATACTTTGAAGTATAGAAACAAGCAGATACTTCGAGGCATATTAGAAGTCGGATATGGACAGTTTTCTTTCACCACTAACTTTCGTTATAGCAGCGGCATTACGAACGTAGATAAGCTCTTCTTCTTGCTTGGCGCTCTCAATCCAAATCAGCTGGCTGGGTTGGAGGAATTTTACAAAAACTACGCTGCTAAGCCTTACACCGTGTGGGATTTCATACTGGCATATGAGTTTGGTCGAGTCCGCTGGTCATTCCACATATTCAATGCTTTCAATCGGATATATACTACTCTCCCTGGTACTCTGAATGAACAGCGTAGCTTTGCTATTCAGGTTGTAGCCCGAATCCAGTGATTTATCATACCTTTGCCGTAGTATGCGTAGCCTAAGCAGAGTAATTTTAGGCGCTGCTATTCTCGGCAGCGTAAGCGCCCAAGAAGGGGTAAAATTCGGGCTAAGAGTTTCGCCAGGCATAGGGTTTTTCAGCGTAGACTCTAGCGGACGCACAGTCAAAAATTTAGCCTCTTCAGGAATATTCGGGTTCAGTGGAGGGCTAATGCTTAGTTTTGGATTCTCCGATAATGTCGCTCTTCTATTAGGAGCAGGGGTAGGCACAGGAGGAGGAAAGGTAGAATTCAAGCCTAACTACGCTATCATCGGCGAAAATGATACTTTACACCTATCTCAAGCCGGCCTTACCTCTGCTCAGGAAGTCCGCTATAAGGTAACTACAGTGAATGTTCCCTTGTTTATCAAAATGCGCACCAATCCCATCGCTTCTACCCCTATTCGAGCTAAAGGGATGTTAGGAGGGCAAGTAGATATCCGCGTCGGCTCTACCACCAATTCTGATAGACAAGTGGTATCCGCCGACTTTATAGATCAGGATAGGACTCGTACGGGAGATCATTTTAGTACCTTTTTAGCTCAAGCTTCTGCAGGAGCCGGAGTAGATATTGATATAGAGGGGGTGGGAACAGTAGATTTCACCGTCCTCTATAATCACGGGCTCATCAACTTCTTTGATAAAGACTTCAAGTTTACCGCTAATGTCAATAACCGAACTTATCGAGATCTCAAGCCTTATAAAGACCTCAAAGGTCGATTAAGCTCCCTCCAGTTTCAACTTATTTTCTGGTTCTGATTTACTTCACACCCACGACAGTATAGGCGGAGAGTCGTTTTGACTTTCCGCCTTTTTGCTTTAATAGCCCAGATTACAGAGCCCTTTCGCCTCGTCATCTGAATGCATCCACAAGCAGTACTACCTCTGGTGGAGCGCTTAAGCGCACAGCTACTACATCTATCCGAGCAGGCAATAGAGAATATTCAGGATTCTCCGATAAAAAAACCTCTATGGCACGACGAAGGCCTGCCTGCTTATGCCTCCCAATTGTTTGTTCGGCTGCCCAAGCTGTATGTTTTCCGACAGTTCGCACCTCCACGAAAACTAATTCCCCCTTATCCCAAGCTATGATATCTATCTCATGACTTCCCTTTCGCCATCTCTGATAGAGAAGTTTATATCCTTGGCGGCGAAGATACTCAGCCGCAATCCTTTCTCCCAACCACCCTATGTCCAATTTGGGCGCAGTCTTCGTAGCTCCTCTAAAAGTTCCTTTTCCCGAGGAGAAAGATGCGTTGGCAATACAACCTGCACAGTGAGGTACAAGTCGCCGGGCGGATTCCCTGGCCAGCCCTTGGACCGCAACCGTAGGATGTGTCCATTGGGCGTTTCAGGCGGTATATTGAGACGTAAACGACGCCCATCTAAGTGCTGAAACTCCACACTCCCTCCTAATAGGGCCGTGTAAAGAGGCACTGACAAAGAAGCATATAAATCCTTGCCTTTCAGCTTGAAGGTAGGATGAGGCATAAGCTCCAGATTCACTATCAAGTCTCCGCCTCTTGGACCTTTTTGACGCAGACGTAAGCGTGTATTGGGCAGCATACCAGGACGCAAAGGGATTTCTACTTCTTGGTTTCCAACTCGGATGATTTTTCTAGCGCCCTTATACAAGTCCTCCAAGGTGACAGGCAAAGTGTACTCCGTATCAGCGACTTGGCGAATAAAATCCTCTCCAAAGAACATCCTAAAGAAATCGGAAAACCCCTCGAATGGTCCTCCTATATTTTCCAAGTTGATGTGCGAACCAGCTCCATGTTGGGCAGCCTCTTCATACAGTCGCCAGTTGCTACCCAAACGGTCATATTTGGCTCGCATCTCGGGATTACTTAGTACTTCATACGCCTCCTGAATCTCTTTGAATTTCTCTTCGGCCGCTTTATTCCCTGGGTTTGCATCTGGATGATATTGCCGAGCTAAACGACGATAAGCCCTCTTTATCTCCTCCTGTGAGGCATTACGTGGTACACCTAAAATGGCGTAGTAATCCTTGTAACCCACCGATGCCATATATGTGTAATCTCTTTAACAAATGTAAAACCACTCGCCGCAATAGACAGAATGTAGACTTTTTGTCTGACTTTATGTCATATAGTCATTTTTCCTCCATATGGTACAGTTTATGTGAAGATGTTACCATGCAAACAACCCAAAAAGAAAAGCCTATGAGCAGCCTAGTACGACTGATGGATTGGACGGAATCCCTTCCCGAGCGGTTCCGTGCAATGCAAGAACTGGTAGAACGAATGTTCAATGAAACCGCCAGCAACTTCACCCGCATGGAAAGCTTTGTGCCTCGGGTGGATGTCGTAGAGACCGACAAGGCCTACGAAATCCACATAGCTGTCCCAGGCATGAAGAAAGAGGACTTCAAGGTCGAGCTGACCGAAGGGCGGCTTACCGTCTCCGGTGAAAGGAAGTTCCAAAAAGAAGAAGGAGACAAAAAGACCTATCACCGGGTAGAAACCCAGTATGGCTCCTTCATGCGGAGCTTCCTCTTGCCGGATGACGTGAAAGCAGATGCCGTATCTGCCGAGTATGTTGACGGCATCTTGAAGCTTTACCTACCCAAGGATGAAAAGAAGGCTCAGGTCGCCCGCATCGAGGTGAAGTAAGCTGGCACTGAACTTTCTCTTGCAGCGCCCGTCCAGCAATCGGACGGGCGTAGTTTTTTTTGCATTCATGGAGTTATATGCGCGCTTTTTGTGGGAAGCAGGGGTGGCTCAAATACGAACTGCCCCTCCCTGGTTTCAATGGAGCTCTGGCATAGAAAGTCCAATTTATGTAGACCACAGGCGGCTCTTGGCTCATCCGACCTGGAGACGCTGGGTCGTAGAAACCCTTGCCAAAAAGCTTTCCACGGCTGGGTATACTTTCCGTGCGGTGGTGGGTATAGCCACCGGTGGAATTGCCTGGGCTGCTTGGCTTGGAGACTACTTCGGCCTTCCAGTAGGATATGTGCGGCCTCAACCTAAAGTCCATGGTCTAAGCCGCCGAGTAGAAGGACTAACGGAGCCCACGAGCGTCCTTCTAATAGAAGACCTTATCTCCACAGGGCAAAGCTCTCACAGAGTAGCTGCTATCTTGCGAGAAGAAGGCTTTCATGTGGCAGCTGTGGCGGCATTATGGACGTACGACCTACCTTCTGATCTTCTCAAAGCATATCCAGTTATCTGTCTCTTAAGCTTCCCGCACGCAATAGCTTACTGGCAAAAAATCGGTTTCCTTTCCTCAGATACTATACATGCTCTGCGACAATGGCACAAAAAACTATCGGATATGCAGAAAAAAGAGTAGGTATTTCTAGCAGACTAAGGAAGACGCTTCATGAAAATCACCTGAGGCAGAAAATGTAAGGTCGAGTTATGCCAGATAAAGTGCAGGCGTCCCCCTGTATCCTGCACTACCTGGAAAAGTCGCTGGATTTCCCCTTCAACCTCCTGCGGAAAGGTATCTATGTAGGCTCTATCCATTAGCGCTGGTCCCCACAAGTGAAGGGGTAGCACTTTGTCTATATCCACTCGGTAAAAAGGCACTGAGAGCGTCGTACCTAATAAGAAACCACTGCGTTTGGGGAAAGCCAAGGTGAAGTCCTCGGCTATGCCTGCCTCAGCAAGAGCCTGAAAAGTCTGAGGCATCCAGTAGCGCAGATAATGCTGCCGACTTTGTCTAACGGCTTGACCAGCAAACTTCGTGAGGAGAGCTATCTCACCTTGAAGCCGTAAGGGCTTATCCCGAGTCTCAAAAGAGGGATGAATACCTACTGAATATCCCTGATTTACGAGAGAGCGAATAGTTTCTCGCAACTCAGGATGAAAAGGGGAAACCAGGCTATCCCGCCGATGCCGATTTGACAGCAGAAAAAAAAACCGGCTATGTTCGGGCGAAAAGAGCTGAGTGATAATGTGAATGGTATCGTAGGGGTCTGCTGCTACCCCGAACCGAACTTTCAGGCGCTTCCACAAGTCTCCATGACGCAAACCTCCCAGCCACCATCGCAAACCCGAACGCCCTTTCCATAAGTACAAATGGTCAATATCCCAGCCCATCTCCCAGTGAAAAGCCGGTTTGGGGAAACGCATGTCCAATCGCTGGAGCAGCTCGTACCAGCGCTTGAGAACGAAGGGCTCTTTCCAAAAAGCAGCCTCATAAAATGGGGCTCGGTGCCATGCATAGTTTCCCCACTCATCATATCCATAAGGCCACTCATAGAGAGGATAAGCTGTAAGGATATAAAAAGCCATAGCTGGCAAATCCCATCCGAAGTCTCCTTCCCCTGGAAAGAAACCTCCTTCATTCCATGGCGGGAGGGTGAAGTTGGTGCCACTTCGTTCTATAAATCCCGAATAAGGTAGAACTACATCTGCCTTTTGTGAATGGTCTCCATCATAGCCAATTACGCGCCACCCCGTCGGAACCGCTTGGGCCCCCCAGTCTGGGCTTGCAACTATGCGATATGGTATATGCAGCCAGTGCTCACATAAAACTTGCAAAACATATCGTAATCGAGGAGTGTCGGCTCGGACTCGCCATATTATCCCCACATCAGAGGAATCGGGCAGCGACATAGCTCACCCCTGCATACATTAATAAGGCAAATACCACCCAGACACTCCCTGATAAGAACATCCATCCCAGCCCTACTGAAAAAATAGTAAAAGCTGCCCATAAAATATTCTGGCGGCTTTTGAGCGAAAAAAAGGGAAATTTACTCACCATCAAGACCCCGACCAGAAGAATAAGTCCCATCCATGCAATAGGATGTAGCCAATACCCATACGGCTCTGAAATCAGCCACAGACTCCAAAAGGCTCCATGAGCAGGAGTTGGCAATCCCGCAAAGAAGCGTAGATCCGATGGAGGAGAAGCATTGAAGCGGGCCAATCGCCAGGCTGCCAAAAAGGGTAGAATAAATGGCGCCATTATCATCCACGTCTTAGCCTCCCGCGAGTAGGGAAGCAGAGGAAGCTCTGGACGAAGGTAGTTATATAGACCAAAAGCGGGCGCTAATCCGAAACTTACCAGATCCGCCAGCGCATCCAACTCCTTTCCCATAGAAGATTCTGCATGGAGCAGCCTGGCCAATCCCCCATCTAACCAATCGCACCCCATCGCTATACCTAAAGCCAAGGCAAATCCTGTCCAATCTCCTTCATAGCTCAACGCAATAGCCCAGCTTCCCGCCGCAAGGTTGCCTAAGGTCAGAAGGTTAGGAAGATACGAAAGGGCTCGCATACAGCTTTTTTTCAAGAATATAGCTCTCTACTAAGGGAGGAACGAGATACCGAATAGGCTTCTGCATAGCCTGATACGTTCGGATTTGAGTAGCCGATAAATCTATGCGCGGCGCCTCTGCAAACAATCTAAGCCGAGAAGCTTGGGGTAGGGCCTCGGTTGATATCCCTCGGCGCGGGTATACCCAGATTTCCCACTCAGAAAGAATGCGCTCACCCTCTCGCCAAGTAGAAAGACCTTGAGCTGCATCGGCACCTAAGAGAAGAACCCATGAATTCTGTGGGTACTCTTGTCGGAGCTTCTCTAAGGTACGAATCGTATAGGAAGGCCGAGGAAGACTCAGTTCAATATCGCTGACTTGAATATGAGACTCATCCAGTACAGCAAGGCGTGCCATTGCCAAACGGTCCTCTACAGAAGCAAGTTCGCTGACGTTCTTATGGGGATTGTGGGGTGAGACAATGAGCCAAATCTGAGCAAGATCAGTCTCATTCAGCCAGTAGCGAGCCAATATCAGATGTCCCATATGTATCGGATTGAAAGAGCCGAAAAGCAACCCAACTTTCATAAAAACTTCCTCTGAACAAGCAAGGTAAGTCGCTTCATCGCCTTGTCTATGTCGTCGTTGTAGAGAATATAGTCAAAAAGGGGAAGTAATCGTAGCTCCTCTTCGGCACGAGCAAGGCGCTGGCTCAAGTCTTCTACATCATTGAGGCCCCGACTCAGGAGTCGCTCTCGCAAAGCCTCTATAGAAGGCGGCACTAAAAACACCGTAACAAGCTCTTCTCCAAAAACTTTTTTGAGACTCAGAGCGCCTTTTACATCCTTTACAAATACAGGGATCTTCCCTAACCGCTCAATCCGAGCGATTTCTCGCTTAAGCGTGCCATACCGATAGCCAGAAAAAATCCGTTCCCATTCTAAGAACCCGCCTTTCTGAATCTCCTCATCAAACTCGGACTCTGTAAGAAAGTAATAGTCCTGCCCATGCTTCTCTCCTGGGCGAGGAGGGCGCGTCGTAGCTGAAATAGAAAAGGTCAATACATCATATTTCTGTAGAAGAAGCTGAGCAATAGTGGTTTTTCCTGAGCCGCTTGGCCCAGTAAAAAGGAGGGCTTTCACTCCCGCAAAGGTACTTCCCCTATCGTAAGTAGTCCCATCTCTCTATACGAGCAGGAGAAGGAGCCATTACCTGAGCCAAAAGCCACCCTACAACGAAACCTCCGACATGCGCCCAAAATGCTATGCCTCCTGCCTCCCCCGAAATCCAGTTCACTACTTTATCTATGACGCCCTGTATGAGCTGGAGAATAAACCATAAGGCTAAAAAGAAACGAGCTGAAACTGCTGTAAGAAACAAAGGAGGTAAATACGTCCAAATCTTTGCCCGGGGAAAAAGGATAAAGTATGCTCCCATAACACCAGAAATAGCCCCAGAAGCCCCCACTACGGGTACAAACGAGTCTGAATACAGGTAGGCATGCACTATAAGCGCTGCTAAGCCGGAAGCAAAATAGACCACCACATACCCTATTGCCCCTAAGACGTCTTCTACATTATCCCCAAAAATCCATAGCGTCCACATATTGAATATGAGATGGGCCCAGCTCCCATGCATAAACATGGAAGTTAAAGCCTTACTCAGAGAAAAAGGCTCAGCGGGAATGTAGCCTAACTCTAACAAGGCTTCCCCAAAAACCTCCGCCTCTCCATAATGCCGAGCAAAAAACCATACGTTTGCTCCAATCAGCAAAAAAGTGAGAAGCGGAAACCTACTAGAGGGATTTATGTCTCGTAGCGGTATCACTTAGCTTCGAGCACGGTTATTTATCATTTCACCCACCTGTCGAGCCAAACCTGTGATCTCTACGGGCAAAATCCACTTGGCAGAGGGAGACTGCGCTACGGTTTTGAGCGCCTCTAAGTACTGGATAATCATAGTATTGCTATCTAAGCGGTTGGCGGCTTCGCTGATCTTTTGAAGGGCGAGAGCGTACCCTTCGGCGGCAAGGAGTTGAGCTTCTCGCTGCGCTTCCGCTTGCAAAATAGCTGAAGCCTTCTGAGCCTCAGCTTCTAATATACGAGCCGCTTTCTCACCCTCTGCTTTCAAGATTTGAGACTGCTTGATGCCCTCTGCTTCGGTTACCATTGCCCGACGATTACGCTCTGCAGCCATTTGCTTGGTCATGGACTCCTGCACCTCGGCGGGAGGTAGGATTTCTTTGATCTCAACGGCATTCACCTGGACACCCCAGCGATGCGTAACCTCATCCAGCTTGACCCGCAGCTTTTGATTAATCTCATCTCGCTTAGAAAGCACATCGTCTAATGCAATATCACCAATGACAGCCCGCAGGGTGGTAGTAGCTAACCCTTCGGTCGCTTGAAAGACATTTTGCACATTCACCACCGAAGCCAGCGGATCGACGATTTGGAGATAAATCAAAAAGTCTATGGAGATAGGGGCATTATCGCGAGTAATGCAAGTCTGCTTAGGTATCTCCATGATGCGTTCCCGCAGGTCCACCCGAATAGGGGTGTCTATCACAGGAATGATTACCACGAGGCCAGGGCCCTTCGCCTGAGGAAGAGCTCTACCCAAGCGCAAAACTACGAGCCGCTGATATTCTGGTAGGACTTTTAGGCTGGAAAGGAGAAGTAAAACTAATAGCCCCAATACAATGTAGGTCAGCATACCCCTCAAAGGTAATAGGATTGATAGTTTCTGGGGAGACTTGACTTTTTCGGAAAAGTCGTAATTTTGCCCCGCATCGCGGGGTAGAGCAGCGGTAGCTCGTCGGGCTCATAACCCGAAGGTCGTGGGTTCGAATCCCACCCCCGCAACAAGCTAAAAGCGCAGAGTAAGTCACCCACACTTATCCGCCTGCTTCTAAGTGGAAAACAGTGATTTTCCCAGCCCTTTGCTTTATTTCTCTTTGTACAGATCAGGCAAGGACTACTTCTTATGTTGCGGTTCTTCTGAATTCACTTCTCAAGCACAAAACGAAATAGCTGCCACCCAGTTAGATGGCAGCTATATTATGTACTTACTTGTACGCTCTTAGGAACGGAGGCTTTCTCCTTCGGTTTGGCGCAGAAGTATTTTCACCTCTCCCTGGGGCGATACAATGAGGTACCCATCTCGTAGGGGGAAGCTCCTTTCGCCTTCCGAAGTTGCGACTCTAAGAGAGCCCGAAACAAGCTGGGCTATCATGGGTGCATGCCCCTCTAATACTTCAAAAGCGCCTTCTGGGCTGGTAGCAGCGACCCTTTGAGCCTCTCCTTCAAAGAGCGTACCGTCTGGGGAATATACCGCGACTCTCATCAGGCGCCGATTTCTGCTAAGATTTTCTTGCCCTTCTCAATCGCCTGGTCTATTGTACCTACCATGTAAAAAGCCTGCTCTGGAAGATGATCCAACTCTCCATTCAAAATCATAGCAAACCCACGAACCGTCTCCTCTATCGGTACAAATACCCCCGGCATACCCGTAAAGGCCTCCGCCACATGGAAAGGTTGGCTCAGGAACCGCTGCACCTTGCGAGCTCGGCTTTCTACCAGTTTATCTTCCTCCGATAGCTCTTCTCGCCCAAGGATATTGATGATATCCTGCAGCTCCTTGTAGCGCTGGAGGATGGCCTTGACTCGCTGAGCCGTTTCGTAATGCCCTTTGACCGTCTGCTGATCAATCTCAGGGGTAAGCATGCGTGAAGTAGAAGTGAGCGGATCAATGGCCGGATAAATCCCCAGCTCGGCTATGGCTCTGGAGAGCTCTGTGGTAGCATCTAAGTGAGCAAAGGTCGTAGCTGGCGCTGGATCAGTGTAGTCATCCGCAGGCACATAAATCGCTTGAATGGACGTAATAGAGCCCCGACGCGTAGAAGTAATCCGTTCTTGAAGAGTGCCCATCTCAGTCGCCAAGGTAGGTTGATACCCTACGGCCGAAGGTATCCGACCAAGCAGGGCCGACACCTCAGAGCCAGCTTGCACGAAGCGGAAGATATTGTCTATGAAAAATAGAACGTCCCGTCCAGTTGTATCCTCTGGCTCTCCGTCCCGGAAATACTCTGCTATGGTAACGCCTGTGAGTGCCACCCGAGCGCGCACCCCAGGGGGTTCATTCATCTGACCAAATACCAGGGTAATCTGCGACTCCTTGAGCTCATTTAGATTGACTTTGCTAAGATCCCACCCCCCTTTCTCCATACTGTGCTTGAACTCCGCTCCATACCGAGCTACTCCTGCCTCTATCATTTCACGCAAAAGGTCATTCCCCTCCCGAGTCCGCTCCCCCACCCCCGCAAATACAGATAGACCCTTGTGAGCCTTGGCAATGTTATTGATAAGCTCCATAATCAGCACCGTCTTGCCTACCCCTGCTCCTCCAAAGAGTCCGATTTTTCCGCCCTTTTTGTAGGGAATGAGAAGATCTATCGCTTTGATGCCTGTCAGGAGTACCCGAGGTTCTGTGGATAACTCCTCAAAAGGCGGCGCAGACCGATGGATAGGATAAGACTTTTTAGCTTGGATAGGTGGAAGCCCATCTATCGGTTCTCCTACGACATTGATTAGTCGCCCCCGAATCCCTTCGCCCACTGGAATAGAAATAGGACCTCCAAGCGGTTTGACCAGATCCCCCCGCTTGAAGCCGTCCGTACTATCCATCGCAATTGTACGCACGCGAAACTCCCCTAAATGCTGCTGCACTTCTAAATACACCTTATTCCCCCGAGCTTCTAAGAGCAGCGCATCATATATTTCAGGCAGATATCCATCCTTAGGATCAAACTCGACATCGACGACTGCACCGATTATCTGGACGACTTTACCCGTAGCATTCGGATGACTCATATCGCCACAAAGGTAGCGTATACGGACAAACTCATTTTCAAAAGAGATTCCGTGGATGCCTTGTCCCGAGAAACTAATGATTATCTTTGGTAAAAGTGCGACCCTACCTATACTGCCTAAGCGCCTTATATGCCCAATACTATACCCCCTACCTTATGGGTACAGCCCAGACACAAGCTACTTTATCGTCCTGCGGCTTATGTGCCAACCCAGCTACGAGCTTTCCTAAACGGCGCTTGGGCCTATCTACCCAAGCAGCCATATTTGTGCCGGCCCCAGAGTTGGCTTTCTATTCTGCCTCAGGAAGCTTTTCATGGGATAGCCTCCAAAACATACACCTGCTCCTCCAGCAGTGGAACTTTGACAAAATCACCCAGACAGAGTCTGGTTTCGGATATGCTTTGCGATTGTGGCATCGGCGAATCATTCTCGGCGTAAGGGGAAGACTACTGAGTACGAACTTCTCTGAATACGGCCGCCTCTATCAGGCGACAGCCGACATGGGATGCCTATTTGAGCTCTCAAGAGATTGGTATGTAGGAGGCTATGGATATAACCTCCTGGCCCGAGGATGGGGAAGGATGCCAGGATATACTGAATATGCCATAGGAGCCACCTACCAGCCCAGCAGCTTTGGTCAAGTTCTGATACAGCTAAGCCTTAGAGAAAGTGGCCTTTTGAACTTCCACACGGCCTTTACTTACACTCCACATCGAATCCTGACCCTGCGAGGTGGAGTAGCTGTACCCCACCTGAGCGTAGGCGGAGGATTTTCTTTGCTCCATCGAAATATCTCCCTGGATATAGGGTATTTGTATCAGCCGAGCTTAGGAAGCTGGTTTAGTTTGGGATTGAGTAAGCTATGAGAGAAAGGGGCTTATAGGTTTAGCGTTATGCGGATATTTTTGAGGAGCATCGGCCCTGTCCACCTTTGGGGGAGACGCGGCATGGTCGATACTGGGCGCGGCCCCGCCCGCGGGGGGGGGGGGGCCGGCAGGGCGGGGGGGGGGGCCCCGGGGGGGGGGGGGGGCCCCCC
>JBCNVG010000025.1:0-23947 GCA_039630325.1 Bacteroidia bacterium | reverse complement strand
TGCGTGCCCAGCTCTCTCGGATGGAGAGCCGTTCGGATGCGCAGTTTTATACCCTACTGAGCCTGATAGGCCTTATGTTAGCTTCTATCGCCGGGCTGATAGGATTTATCCTTTGGGATAGACGGAAGTCCTTAGAGCCGGTAGAAAAGGAGGTGAATGAGCTGCGGAAGGATTCAGTGCGGCTCAGTCGGTTAGTCCAATCGTTGCGAGAGTATGCTCGCACGCATCCGGACTTAGCGGAGATCCTGCGGCGGTACGAGCTGGGGTGAGGTTTTCGTAGATGTGATAGGGTGAAAGTGGGAGTGGCATTTCTGGGGCTGCTGGTATGGGCGCAAGAGCCGGCCAATCAGCCGGTGCCTTATACATTGGCAGATAGAGATAGGCTGATACGGGTAGAGGCTGAGCTTACGGCTTTCAAAGAGCAGTATCGACAGGAGATGAGCGAACTGCGTGCCCAGCTCTCTCGGATGGAGAGCCGTTCGGATGCGCAGTTTTATACCCTACTGAGCCTGATAGGCCTTATGTTGGCTTCTATCGCAGGGCTGATAGGATTTATCCTTTGGGATAGACGGAAGTCCTTAGAGCCGGTAGAAAAGGAGGTGAATGAGCTGCGGAAGGATTCAGTGCGGCTCAGTCGTTTGGTCCAATCGCTGCGGGAGTATGCTCGCACCCATCCGGACTTAGCGGAGATCCTGCGGCGGTACGAGCTGGTATAAGTCTCCGCTCAGACATACAGATTGTTCTTATTTACTCCAGATGCATCGGTGAGATTGATGCTCCCTCAATCTATGCAGCATGTTTTCAAATACTCTGATATATTGCGCATCCCTTCGTAGTTCAGCTTCTCAGGTGTATCTGAGACCCGATGATAATCATCGTGGTATCCAGTGGTGATCAAAATGCAAGGAAGCCCCATCTCTATCATTGGCAGGCAATCCGTAAATCTCAGGTTAGGAGATTCCTCAAATCTGAGGATGAATTGGGAGTGGGTATAGGTTGTTACTTTCGACATAGCTCTTAGAGAAGTATCTGAGGGAAAGTATTGAACATATAGCTGCGGGTTGTCTGATGACATGCGTCCTACCATGTCCAAAACCACAATCATCAGCATTTTTTTATGATAGAGGTTTTGTCTGAGAAAGTGCGCGAGTCTCTGAGCCCCCCAGAGTCCAGGCTCATGAGCCGAGATGAGGGCAAAAATGTACGAGTATCGCCGTCGAGTGCAAGCAAGATAGTTGGCAATCTCTATGAGTAAACTTACTCCGCTGGCATTATCATCAGCGCCAGGATGGATTAGATGTCGTCCTAAGGAGCGGGAACGAAGACCGCCCCATCCTAAGTGGTCATAATGAGCTACGAGGACAATGAAACTATCATGAAGACCTGATAAAGTGCTGTATATGTTATAGGCCTTTCGCTGAGTGTTGTCTTCATCTGTAAAAGGGAAAGAATCAAGAATCGGAACTTCACCCGTAACTGAGCTTAGCCACTGGATAAGCAGGTGCGCTGCGCGCCTCTCACCAGCGGTACCCGCCCGCCTCCCTTCTAAGCTATCTGAGCAAAGAATGCGAATCCTCTCCTCAAGAGAGGGCAGAAGATTTTGAGCGTGACTCGCCTGACATGCAAATAGAAAAAGAAGGGAGAGAAACATTCTTCTCTCCCTCCTTGGCCTATTTACAGAGGCAGTAAACGTCCTCACTTAGTCTTGCAAACGGGGCCTAACACGCATTGTTGGGGCCTCCTGTTGTTTGGCATGAGCTTGGGTCTGCTTTTTAGGCATACCCCCCACTCCCTCAGGGATAGGATCAAATCGCAGCTTTTGTCCATCCCACCACATAGGGAGGCCAGTTCGATCTTGAATATTCTCGTTGAACATGTAGCCCCTTAGCTTTTCATCAAAGTCAGCTTGCAGAAGCTGAGAAGGGAAAGTATAGGTTTTAGCATCTATGCGTTGGGCGAAAGCCATCCAGGCGAAGGATACATCAGAAGTTCCCCCGTTCAGCTCTTCTACTGTGAATCCTTCTTTGGTGACTTGAGACACATAGAGCCCATGGCAAGGGCCCTGAGGGGTAACAATAACTATAGGCACTTCGCCCAGGAGAGTTTGAAAGTCTTTATCAAATCGTATCTCGACCCGTCCCCCACGAAGCGTACCACGACCAGCAGTATAAACGTGCAGTTGAGGAGAGGTGGTAGCATACACAGGTTTGCGACCCTTAGAGGTAGAGACTATTTCGGCGGTGTAGCCCGATACTACTGCAGGACCAAGGGTATAGCTTCCTAATAGCTCCCCGCATGCTAAGGTCCCTATGACTTCACTGCGAGACCAGCTCCCGACTACTCCTCCATAAAACCCTCCACCAGCCCCTTCCAAGCCTATGGCATGGTTGAATCCTCCTCCCCATGCATACCCAGTGCTACCATAAACTCCATTATGAGCACCTCCAGAGGTTCTATACCCTAACGCTCCCCAAGCATTATAGGCAGCATTATCCTCGTGAGAGCCCAAAACGCCACCTGTGCGCGTCCCAGCCGTGGTAGACGAAGATAGTACCCATACCGCTCCATGCACTCCGAATGTATAGCGGTTTGCCCCAGTTCCGGCTATTGTAAATGAGGAAAATCCTCCAGTAGTACTCGTAAATGGGGACCCAGTATTGGAAGGGCCGTAGTATCCAGTGCCTGCGGGGGGGGCATTTGTCGCTCCACCTAAGCGTCCAGTAACAATACCTTTTCCTGTTCCAGTTGTAGTTGAGCCCTGGTGCGTAATAATAGCGCCACTTCCATTTCCTGTGCCCAGATAGACCGCATCTATCGCAGAGAAGGCTGTAGGATTTCCTATATCGACGGAAGCAAATATGGCACCTCCATTATGTGATGCATAGGCGTTTATGGCCCACGGGGCGGCTGACAAACTATATATCGAGAACTTATCGGTGGGGTCAGGTGTAGCTATCCCATCTGCATTCCATATATTGTTAGGGGCGTTCGTCTGCTCTGCGAGGGTCGTATTACATACCGCCGTCGGTGTGGTAGAGGTAAACTTGATGAAGCGATTGAGGGTGGGAGAGGTGCAAATGGGATTCGGCGCCCACATCGGTGTACCACCTGGACCAATCATCAGAATAGAGCCTATAGCCCCATTGGGAAGCCATGTAGGGGCTACCCCTGGCCCCTGCGAAAGGAGAATATTACCCACGGCTCCGGCATTATTTCCAGGCATAAAAGCATTGTCTAAGCGGAGATTGCCTGCTACATGGAGTCGTTCAGAAGGGGTGGAGGTACCTATGCCCACATTCTGCGCCCAGAGGAGCGCAGTGAAGCAAGCCACGCATATTGCTGTTCGCATACCCCGAAGTTATAATGAAATAACTCATTTTTGCAAGTACTTCTTTCTGAGATGTCCTTGGAGGATCAGGTTCCGCATCGGCTCCTAATCATTATGCAGGCTAAGATGATGCTTAGAAGGGAAATGCTAAGGCTTTGGGCTGGTTAGAGATGTTGAGCGGGGCTGTTGTATATTTGACATAGTATGAATGCTCCGTCTCGCCCGAGCTGGTTGAGAGTCAAGCTGCCCTCGGGAGAAAACTACCGATTGGTTCGGCAAGTCATAGATGAAAACAAGCTTCATACGGTGTGCGAGAGCGCACACTGTCCAAATATGGGAGAGTGCTGGGGAGCCGGCACTGCTACTTTTATGATTTTGGGGAATATCTGTACCCGTTCGTGTGGTTTCTGTGCGGTACTGACGGGGCGTCCGACAGAGCTGGACTGGGAGGAGCCTGAACGAGTGGCCCATGCCGTAGAGCTCATGCAGCTCAAACACTGCGTTATCACCTCTGTCAATCGCGATGAGCTCAAGGATGGAGGGGCTGAAATCTGGGCCCGCACTATTCGAGCTATCAAAGAGCGCATGCCTGAAACTACCATAGAAGTTCTCCTTCCAGACTTCAAAGCTAACTGGGACGCCTTATACAGAGTCTTAGAGGAAAAGCCCGATGTGGTTTCTCACAACATGGAGACGGTCAAGCGTCTCTATCGGCACGTGCGTCCCCAGGCTAAGTACGAACGCAGCTTGGAGCAAATTCGCCGTACCAAGGAAGCAGGTTTTCGCACTAAGTCAGGCGCTATGTTAGGATTGGGTGAGACTAAAGAGGAAGTTTTAGAGCTAATGCAGGACCTTTTGCTTCATGGATGCGATGTACTGACGCTGGGGCAGTACCTACAGCCTACGAAAGCTCATCTTCCTGTGCAGCGGTTCATTCCGCCTGAGGAGTTTCAAGAGTATGCGGAGATTGGGATGATGATGGGCTTTGATTATGTGGAGAGTGGGCCGCTCGTGCGTTCATCTTATCATTCGGAGCGGCATGTGAAGCCTCGGCGTTTGTCATGACTTTTCTCTCGCCGGCTTTTTTATGGGGCCTTGTAGCCCTGGGGGTGCCGATAATTGTCCATTTTTTCTACCTCAGGCGAGCAAAAAAATATGAGTTTTCTCAAGTAGCGTTCATAGAACGGCTGCGTCAAGCCAGTCGGCCGTATCTGCGTTTGAGACACTGGATTCTTTTACTGCTGCGATTAGGGATTGTCACGGCGATTGTATTTCTGTTTGCTCGTCCGAAAATAGCAACCTCGGCTGTCCTTCAGAGCGAAGGCGCTTCGGTGCTCGTCGTATGGGATGTATCGCCCTCTATGATACCCGTTTTCAACCAAGCGCAGGCGCTCCTGGCAGAAGTTTTACAGAAAGATCCCTCGTCGTACGAATATCGGCTGCTCACTACGGATAGCTACCTGCCTAGAGGGGGGTTTGTTAGTGCTAAACTTCTCATGGAGCGTCTCCGAGAAGTGCAGCCTGCCTCTATGGGATACCCCATAGCTACCCTCTTGGAAAGAGGCAGCTCGCTTTTCGCTAATGCCCAATATTCGGTGCATAAAGTTTATATTCTCTCTGATTTTCAGAGCACTTCCATTGGAGATATTGCGCGCATTTCCCCTCAAGCGTTTAGTGAGATTACTTTGATACCTGTGGCCTCTCCTCTGGCAGAAAATGCCTATATAGATTCCGTACGCGTTTTTCGCGAAGCGAGGGAATGGCGGGTTCAATTTAGACTTCATGGGGTGGCTGGGCGGCTCTATACAATCCGAATGAAAAACTTTGCTCGTTCATTTTTACCTGGGGACCATGAACTTCGCCTATCTGGGGAGGAGGCTTCTCTGCGGCTACAAGTAGAGGGCGATCAGGTGGAGTTTGACAATCTCTTCGTAGCGGGGTTAAGAGACAGCTATTCGGACCAAATAAGCTGGGGAGTGCCGATGGATCCCTCTTTACAGAAGCTACATCAACTGCTGGGCATACAACCCAAGCTGCAGCGGCATCCGGAGGATTGGAGCGATCTTTCCATCTATGTAGGGGAGCTCCCCAACCTGCCAGACAACCTTCCGACTTGGGTAGCAGAGGGTGGCACGCTAATAGCCTTTCCGTCTCCGGAGCTTACGCCATCTGTATGGCAGCGAAATTTTTTATCAGCTGAGATAAGCCTGGTTGCAGGAAGAGAAATTACCCGGCCAATAGGGCTACGACCAGTAGAGGGGCCATTTTGGGAACCTGTATTTTTACCGATAGAGCGTAACATGGGCTTATTGGCCGAGCCGCTGTTGAGTCGCAGGCTGTATGAGTTTCGCGTTTCGGCGGGGCGTCCTCTTCTTCTAAGTGAAGAAGGCATCCCGCTATTGTGGGAAATTCCGTGGGGGAAAGGTCGGGTATATCTTTTTGCTTTTCCGTGGGAGGGTAGTAATTTAGGTAGGCATAGTATTGTGGTGCCTCTATTTGCCCGATTATATGGATGGGGGGAATCTTCGAGCTATCTTTGGGCTACGGCGGCGGGGCATCGGCGACTTTTTACTTTGAAGGGGATAGAGCGGCCGCGCCTTCGCCATGTTGCTACTGGCACTGAATATGTCCTTCCTGCTGAGCGAAAAGGCCCCCTGTGGCAGTTTAGCTTCGGGGATCAGCCACTTCCTTTGGGGTTATACGAAGTCAGAGGTGGGACGCAGCTTTATGGATTACTTGGACTGAATGTGTCCGCTGAGGAGTCTTCTGCATCCATTCTTCCTATAGAGGCGTGGCAAAAAGCTGGCCTACCGATTCGACTTATGGAATGGTCTGGCGATGACCTCCGAACCCGGGAGCTAAACTGGGCCTGGCGTGATTGGCATATATGGCTACTCTTAGCGATTTTGCTTTTAGCGGCGGAGACCTATTGGGGGAGGCGCCTTTTGCGTCCGGCTCCCATTACTCGACTTTGACCTTAAAGCGTCGGCGTACTTCCCTACCGTTGGAGGGATAATACACCACTTCTGCAATTCCCTGGAACTTCCCTTTATTTAGGGTGGTTTCAAGTTCTATTTCCCCAATCTCATTGGCGTCAAAATGAGTGGCGCCAGCTTTTTGCCCTGCTTTGAAGAGCCGAATAATGAACTTAGAGTGAGGCTTCAAGCCTGTGATATGAATATAATACTTGGTTCCGCCTTTGATTATCAGAGGGTCTGTCCAAGTAAAGGATTGTCCGTTGACCCGAATAGCAGCTTCCTCTTGAAGAGGTACAGAAGGCGGAGCAGATTCAGCATCTTCGTCTCCTATGACTTCGTTTGGATTATATCCACCAGTCTGGGCCCAGATCAGCCCCATAATCAGTATGTAGCGTGCTAACATGTAGGGAAAGATACTATTTTTGACCCAAATGACAGAGAGTGTCTCCGATAAGGTTATGCTGCCGCCTATATTTTTTGAGTGGCTATCCACGGTTCGCCGTCTACCTATGTTTGACGTGTGGCGGCAGGGCACTCTCTGTTCGGTCAAGATTGTTCATGTGTTAGACCTTTCGGACACAAGGTTGAATATTTTCATTCATCGCAGCCGACTGAAGGGGGTATACCCTGATAGTTTTCTGCCTTTGGCGTACGATGGATTTGGCAACTTGCTTTTGTGGGATATTGCTGAGGGGGGAATTTATTTGCATTGGCGGGGCACTTCTTCTGAAAATCCTGTAAAAGTCGCCACCTCATTAGAAGCTCTATGCAATAAGCTGTATTATAGACCGATACAAGGATGAAAATCTCTGACATACTGCGTTGGGCTGACCGTTACCCCTACTTTTATTTTCATCTACAAAATAGTCCGTATGATGATCTGACGCACTATCGGTGGATAGTGGGGGTCGCGAAAAAACCTTACAAAGGGCCCTTTCGGGACGGAAGCTGGTATATGGGGGGATGGACCTACGAATGGAAAGCTCGTCACAAAAAAGCGTGGGTTGAGTTTCCTAAGCAAGCTTTCTTTGTCCCCCAGATAGTAATTGCCCAGACAGAAGCCCCTGAGTGGGAGAGAGAGGCTGTTAAGCGTTCACCCGTCAAGAGTGCCAAGTTTTTGCAGAGTTCTATGGACCAGGGGCAGTTTACTGGACTGGTGGAACGAATTCGGGAGCATATTCATTATGGCGAGGTGTACCAAGTCAATCTCACCTTAGGGCTTCAGTGGGAAGCAGTAGTAGATCCGGTAGTGGCTTACCTTAGGCTGCTGGAGGCATTTCCGACGACCTTCAACTATATTTTCAAATATCAGCAGAAGTATGTCATTGGGGCTTCACCTGAGCGATTTTTCTGGCAGTGGAATCATCTCGTCGCTCAGCAGCCTATCAAGGGTACAGCGCGCCGAGGCATGACCTGGGAAGAGGATTTGGCGGCCATAGAAGCTCTGCGTCACAACTCTAAGGAGCTTGCCGAAAATATCATGATAGTGGATCTGGTGCGAAATGACCTCCAACGGGTGTGCATGCCTGGGTCTGTGTATGTACCGATGTTAGCTGGGGTACAGACATTTCCGGGCGTCCATCATCTTGTATCCACCGTATGTGGGGAGCGAGTGAAAACCGTTTCCTGGACGAGTGTGGTAGAGAGCCTGTTTCCGCCTGGTTCTATGACGGGGGCGCCTAAGCACGCAGCCATGTGCTATATTTACGAATACGAACCAATAGGAAGGGGCTTCTACTCGGGGGCGATTGGGTATATCTCTGCCTCAGGGGAGGCAGATTTTGCGGTAGTGATTCGGAGTTGGATATACGACAAGCTTTCAAGGCGCCTTGTCTTGCAAGTCGGCAGCGGTATCACTTATGATTCTGATCCGGTGGCTGAATGGGAGGAAGCTTGGCTAAAAGCGGAGAAATTGCTCTCTGCTTTCGGATTATCTGTTCTGCAGGTGAAGCGGTAGAAGGGATCGGCAGGGCTATTGAGGAGACGGGCGGGGCCAGCGCCTACGGCGCTGGCCCCGCCCCCTATACTTCCTCCCAGAGAAACCTCTACGTAGCCCCACCAGGACTCGAACCTGGATCTTGAGCTCCGGAGGCTCACGTTCTATCCCTTGAACTATGGGGCCACTGCAAAAATAGGCTAAACTTAGCTTTTCATCATATTCAAGGTCTCTTCTAATGCAGTGGTCCAGATTCCTCGCAGCGCTATAAGGTCTAACCGAATACGACCTATGGGCAGCGCTATTTCCGCCCATCCAGCGGTGGGAATACTTTCGCCTAAAAAATAAGCATAAAGCCCTTCTCTCTTTACTCGGTGGAGGAACCGCTCTGCGTAAGGTGGAGCTACGGCTACTATCACGCGGCCGCCATCTTCTCCGAACCAGAACGCATCTATGCGAGTTTGATGAGGTTGACTTGCCTTGAATCCGCTTTTCCCGAAAAAAGCCATCTCTAAGAGCGCAATTAGAAGACCGCCATCTGATACATCCTGCGCAGCCAATAAAAGTCCTTCCGCCGCAAGCTGAGGGAGGATCGCCACCAGAGATTTTTCTACTAAAAGGTTTAGTCGCGGCGGGGGAGCATAACGTACTTTGTGTATTTCTCGGAGAAAATGACTACTTCCCAATGTCGGCTGGTGAATCGCTTGAGGGTCTCCTAATAAATAGAGATAAGCACTTTCTGGGGGGAGGCCCATCGGTACCCAACGATGAAGCGCATCTTCTATGAGTCCAACGACCCCGATAACTGGCGTAGGCAAGATGGGCCCTGCTTCGTCTTGATTGTAAAAGCTGACGTTGCCACCAGTAACGGGAAGGCCTAAGGTTTCGCAGGCTTCTTTCATGCCCTCTACAGCTTCTACAAATTGCCAATAGACTTCTGGATGGCGCGGGCTGCCGAAATTCAGGCAGTTGGTAATGCCTAAGGGAACTGCTCCTGTGCAGGCTACTTGGCGGGCTGCTTCAGCCACTGCTAACGCTGTACCTATTCGAGGGTTCGCCTCTACCCACCATGGATTGCAGTCTAGGGTCATTGCCAGAGCCCTGGTATCGAAGGGCAATCTAATCGTAGGAGCCGCCCCTGGGAGCTCCGCTGCACTGCCCATGGTACAGGCTCCCACCATGCGGTCGTACTGCTCATATATCCATCTTTTGTTGGCGATATTGGGGTGCCTCAGAAGGTAGCGGAGAAATATTACAAAATCGCGCTCTGATTGAATATCTGGTAAAGATTTTTCGTCAAAACTTTCTATTTCCTTCAAATAAGCGGGGGGCTTACGAGGGTGATCATATACAGGGGCGCCTTCGCCAGCTAAAAGGAGGGCTGGGGGTAGTTCTGCTACTTTTTGTCCTTTCCACCAGTACTCTACGAGGCTGGTATCCGTAATTTCTCCTATATCTACGCAAGGAAGTTCCCACTTAGCGGCGATACGCTGCACTTCCTCAACCGCTTCTGGGCGGACGATAAGGAGCATTCTTTCTTGGGATTCAGAGAGGAGGATTTCTTGGGGCTGGGAGACGCCGCCGCGCAAAGGCACTTTATCCAGATAGATGCGCATGCCCACTCCACCCCGGGCAGCCGTCTCAGCGGTAGAGCTGGCAAGCCCCGCAGCGCCCATGTCTTGCATGGCTACGATTAGCTTACGCTCTACCATCTCCATAATCGCCTCTACGAGTAGCTTTTCGCGAAAGGGATTCCCTACTTGAATAGCAGGAAGATTGTCTCGGCTCTCTTCATCTAAGTTTTCAGAGGCAAATGCAGCGCCGCCTACGCCATCTGGCCCTGTAGCGGCGCCTAAATACAGTATCCGATTCCCTATTCCTTGGGCCCGAGCACTGACCAAGTGCTCTATGCGAGCCAATCCTAGGCTAAAAGCATTCACAATAGGTTTGCCTTGATATTCGGGGGCGAAATAAGTCTCTCCGCCAATAGTGGGTACGCCGAGGGCATTTCCATAATCCCCAATACCTCGTACAACGCCCTCTATGATACGGTGGGTTTGCGCATCTACTGGATACCCGAAATGTAAAGAATCGAGAGCCGCTATGGGACGGGCCCCTACGGCCAGAATATCACGGTGAATTCCCCCTACGCCTGTAGCTGCGCCTTGGTAGGGGGCGATAGCACTGGGGTGATTATGAGACTCTACTTTGAAGGCAATAGCCCATCCACCCCCAATATCTAATATACCTGCGTTCTCTTCACCGGCGGCTCGGAGGGTGTGCTTACCCTGTCGGGGTAGGCGCCGTAGGTGAGCCAGAGAACTTTTATAGCTACAGTGTTCGCTCCATAGAGCTGAAAATATCCATATCTCCACTGGGCGTGGCTCGCGTCCCAGGAGAGCTAAGATTCGCTCATACTCCTCGGGGGCGATCCCAGCTATTTCGGCTATTGTACGGCTCTCAGGAACCGTTCCCATCGAGGTGTCCAGTTTTCAATGGAGAGTAAGACAAAAATCGGCTTCCCCACAATGTGGTCCTCTGGTACAGGACCCCAAAATCGGCCATCTAATGAGTTATAGCGATTATCTCCCATAGCGAAGTAGTAGTTTTGAGTAAAGGTGTATTCGTTCTGGGGCTTGCCGTCAATGTAGATTTGACCGTTGGAGATATGGACCGTGTGTCCTTCGTAGGCCTCTATGAGGCGACGGTATAAAATCAAAGTGTAGTGGTTCAAGGAAATGCGATCCCCTTTCTTAGGTAGATAAAATGGCCCCCAATAGTCTAAGTTCCATCGGAAGCTCGTATCTCTCGGATAGACTTGAGGGAGGAAGTTACCTGCTGTATCGATCGCCCTGTGAAAAGTATCCAAGAACTCCGCAAACTTCTGTCGAAACTCCTCAGCGAGGTAACGAGGCATGTCTAAGAGATAAGTTTTTTCATCTAAGGCTATCCAGTTGAGGTTAGAGCTACTTGGTGGACGAAATCCATACTGCTTGAGGACCCGGTAAGTGAGCGGGGCACCTTTGGTTACTACCCTATAGCGCTCTTGGACGTAGCGTGGGTGATAGCTAAGTTTGCCATTGACATACAAATCTCCGCCCCGAATCTCTATCGTATCCCCTGGCACGCCTACACATCGTTTGACATAGTTTTCTTTTAGGCTTGGAATATACACTGGGCCAAGTTCAGGACTATTAGGCATGATATCGTCGGCAGGGTAGTTGAAGACAATAATATCCCCTCGCTGGATAGGCTTGAATCCCTTGAGACGTACATAGGGCAGAACAATCCAGTCTAAGTAAGAGGGAATCCCTGTAAAAGGGATGCGATTGTGAATAAACGGAATAGCGAGAGGGACCATGGGCAGGCGCGGACCATAATGCAGCTTACTTACAAATACCAGATCCCACGCTAAAAGGGTCCTCTCCATGGAGCTGGTCGGGATAAGGAAAGCTTCTACAATAAAGGTGCGCAGAAATAGAATCACCCCCAAGGCGATAAATAGCTCGCGCCACCAGCGGCGCCGACGAGCCTTAGTTTCGGCGCTATCAGCCACTGCGGCAAAGATAACGGCTATCTTTTTTGTTTGCTACGCAAGGAGTAGGTCTGGCCTTCTGGGCAGAATAGAGCTTCGTGGCCTGGAATAACTCGAAACCTGCAATTTCGTTAAGGTGAAACCTAGTGAACTTCCTCTTAGGCCGGATGGAGCCGTATATCATTTGGCACTGCGTCCAGGAGAAGCTTCCCATCGCTGCCTTCTGGTGGGAGATCCTGCGCGCGTAGCCCTTTGTGAGCCATTTTTTTCTTCTCTCCTTCATAGGGGAGGAAATAGAGAGTTCGTGTGGATCACTGGTATTTATAGGCAAGTTCTGATTACCGTGATAGGCACAGGCATCGGCGCAGATAATACTGAAATCGCCCTTGTAGAGTTAGACGCTATTCACAATATAGACCTGAGTCGTGGTATCCCTTTCCCCACTCAAAAGAAGTTATACCTCCTGCGCGTAGGTACGAGCGGGCTTCTTCAGAATGAGACGCCATTAGGCTCTGTAATATTTAGCGAATGGGCTGTAGGCACTGATTCCCTGCCGTTTTTTTATCCGCCCGCTGGACATCCTGCACTTACGAATGCTATCCGAGCATACTGGCGTGCTACGTCTGGGAGTGAGCTCCCCTGGTATGGAGTGAATGCCTCTGAGTTTTTCCGAAAAAAGGCTGAACAGGCGCTAAAAAGCCGAGAGGTAATTTCAGGCATTACCTACAGTGCGCCCGGCTTTTTCGCTCCTCAGGGACGTCAGACTCGCTATTCTGCTCGGCATGCTGATTTGCCTCAGATTCTTAGCAATTTTCAGTTTGAGGGATATAAAGTACAAAATATAGAAATGGAAGTGGCTCCCCTCTACTATCTGGCTCAGGTATTGGGTCACGAAGCAGGAGCTTTGTGCTTAGGCATAGCCCATAGGCAGCGGGGAGAATTTATTTACCAAAATGGGGGAGCCTCTCCAGAAGAGGCCATGCGAAACCTTTTACGAATAGGCTTAGAATGGCTGCGAGAAGCGCCCTGAGCGGGCAGCATAGAGGGTCTGGGCCTTTTCGTACAGCTGCTGAAACTGCTCTACAGTAAGCTGCTGAGCTGCATCGGAGAGCGCTTTGGATGGCTCAAGGTGAACTTCCACCATTAGGCCCTCACTGCCTGCGCCGATCGCAGCGAGCGCTAGCGATTCTACAAAGTCCCATCTCCCTGCTGCATGAGAGGGGTCCACTATCACCGGGAGACGCGTCTGATTTTGCACCAGAGGAATAGCTCCAACATCCAATGTATATCGCAGGCTGCGTTCAAAGGTGCGAATACCCCGTTCACACAGGAGTACCCAAGGCGTTCCATAGAGGAGAAGGTATTCAGCTGCCAATAGCCACTCTTCTATAGTGGCTTGAGGATTGCGCTTGAGCAGTACCGGTTTCCTAAGAGCCGCCGCCGCTTTCAATAACCAGTAGTCATCCATGTTTCGGGCTCCTATCTGTAAGATGTCCACGGAGTCGTACCATGGAAGATGAGCTTCACTGACTACTTCTACGCAAATCGGGAGCCCTGTCAAACTTTTGGCCTCAACTAGCCATTCTAATGCTTCCTGTCCTAATCCCTGAAATGAGTAGGGTGAGGTTCGGGCTTTAAACGCTCCGCCTCGTATTACATGAACTCCTATGTGTTTCAACTCTTGAGCCAGACGGAAGAATTCGGCCTTTTTCTCTACGCTACAGGGACCAGCTATCCACAATAGCGTTTCGCCCCGTCGCCATGTGGATAGCTGTATAGCATCTTGCCACTGATGGGTTAGAGGGTATGCATTATGGGCGGGCAGGACGCGCTCTACTTCCTCATATTGAGACAGCAATTCTGATAAATGTCCGTTTCCTTGTACTTCTAAAGCCCAGCGATCACCCAGGCGATGGAGACGCACATCCTGAGCCTCGGCCTGCAAAGCTTGTAAGAGGGGTTCAGGATTGGCTTCTGGGCGCAAAAGGAGCCACATACCCTCAGATTAAACAGAAACCAAACAAAGGTAGGGCGATATTTTTGCTCATGCGCTGGCTTATACTCCTGCCTTATATTGCTCTGTCGCAGTCATCGGTCCTTGCTTCTGCAGATAGTCTCCGTGAGGCGGGGGATTGCCAAACCGCCCTTGTCTTGTATGACTCCATTTTGACCCACTCGGCTCCTGCCAACCTCTCGTCCCTGCAAGCCTACCTTGGGGCGATTGAATGTCTGATAAATACACATGATTACAAAAAAGCTTTCGATTGGATACATCGGGCCCAAACTGTGGCCATTCAGTTTCGAGATACAGTGCGATGGGTGAAGCTATGGTATTATCAAGCTTGGTTGTGGGACGAGGAAGGAAAACATGTAAATGCTGAAAGTTTATACATTCAAGTAGCCAAGTGGCAGAAAAAGTATTTAGGAGAAAAACATCCTGAGTACATTTTGACATTGAATGACTTGGCTATCGTATATGAACATTTGGGTCATTACAGCAAGGCTGAATCTATTTACAAGAAGGTTTTAGCCGCTCAAGCCGAGGTATTAGGTTCTCAACATCCTGACTATTTGATTACCTTGGGAAACTTGGCCCTCCTTTATGAAGTTCAAGGGCTGTATCAGCTTGCAGAAAGTCTATATGTGCAAGTAGCCAACCTTCAATCTCAACTACTGGGCAAACTTCATCCAGAGTATCTCATTACTCTCCACAACTTAGGACTTGTTTACTACCGACAGGGCCAATATGCGCAGGCGGAAAGCCTATACCACCTGGTAGCCGAGGCAAGAGCGAAAGTTTTAGGCACTCAACATAGAGATTATGCTACTACCCTAAACAACTTGGCTGTAATCTATGAAGAGCAGGGTAGATATGCTGAGGCGGAGACGCTCCTACGCAAAGTAGTTGAAATTCGGGAGCGAATATTAGGCCCTCATCATCCGGAATACCTCTCTACTTTGCATAATCTGGCGAGCATCTATGAGTCTCGGGGGGATTATGCAGAAGCAGAAGCTCTGTACCAGAAGGTAGCAGATCTAAAGGCGAGTGTATTAGGTCGCTCTCATCCTTCTTATCTTAATACTCAAAGCTGCTTGGCTAAAGTATATGAACGGCAAGGCCGATACACTGAGGCAGAAGAGTTGTATCGGCGCGTGGCTGAAGCTCAAGCCCGCCTATTGAGCCCGCAGGCTGAGGAGTACCTCACGACGGTGTATAACCTGGCTGTCGTATATGCTCGACATGGCAAACTATCCATAGCTGAATCCCTCTACAGAAAGGTAGCCGAGACTCTGCGGCAAACTTTGGGGGCTCGACACCCAAGATACCTTATCGCTCTGTCAGGGATAGCTGAGGTCCTCGAAGGAGAGGGACAATATGCAGAGGCAGAAAAGTTATACAGAGAAGTAGCAGAGGTTCAGGCCGAAATATTAGGAGCTGCTCATCCTGATTATCTGATTACGCTCCAACGGATCGGTTTTATGTCATATAGACAGGGGCGATTTTCAGAAGCCGAGTCGCTATATCATAATGTGGCAGAGGGATTTCGGAGAGCTCTGGGCTCTCGTCATCCTTACTATACTTCTACTTTGTATCGAATAGCAGATTTAGCGGGACGATTAGGCCGATACGCTACGGCAGATTCTCTATGGAAAGTAGTGATAGAGAAATCTTTTCAGTATGTGCGACAAGAAATGGCGGGGCTTCCCACAGCTTACCAGGAACGGTTTTTAGAAGCCAATCTCATGGGCCGTATTCGGACTTTCCATCGATATGTAGCGCAACGGGGGGTATCCAGTCCGCCTATTTTGCACCTGGGCTATAGAGTTGCCCGAAGCACCAAAGGGATGATCCTTACCACCAGCGAAGGTTTACGCTATCTCGCTGAGGCGAGTTCAGATACTCTTACTCGCCGGCTTTTTATGCAGTGGCAGATGCTTGTGACGCGATCGGCAATGTTGGCTATGCAGAATAGAAGAATTGAAGCAGACTCTCTCTGGCAGATGGCGGCCAAAGTAGAACAGAGACTGGTTCAGCTTTTACCAGAAGTGCGCACCTTTTTACCTGATCCTTTTACAGAATCGGACCCTAAGCTGCATCGTAATGAGGTTGTCATAGAAGTCGTTAGATTGAAAGAAAGAGACTCTATCTGGTATCTGTTTTATCTGCTTATTCCTGAGAGGCGCTCAATCTCTGTGCGACTTTACGTACATAGAGTAGATTCTGCCTGGGAGCTACAGGCTCAGAATTCATTTGAAATCCTTCGTATGCCGAATTCGCGGCTCACCACATTTGCCTATCGTTTACTGTGGAGCTTCATAGATAGCCTTTTGCCGAAAGGCATAAGAAGGGTATA
The DNA here is from genome assembly GCA_039630325.1 of Bacteroidia bacterium. GTDB lineage: Bacteria > Bacteroidota > Bacteroidia > SpSt-205 > SpSt-205 > SpSt-205. The sequence goes on along the minus strand of JBCNVG010000025.1, from coordinate 7,815 downwards.
TTTTTCTCCTGATGGTATCTACTATCGCATCAATGTCGGGGCGCTGTACGATGGTCGATCCTTCGTAGCAGATAGATATGAAGTCCGATACATCGCCACCTCTCGGCGATTGATAATAGAGCGACGCCGCCTTCCTTCTCAGAAGCCTGTCGTGATAGGCAATCCAGCCTTCTATCAAGCATCATCAGAAGGGACAGGCATACGTAGCCATAGACTTTTTGAAGGGGGAATTCCTCCTTTACCTGGGGCAGAGATAGAAGCAAGAGAAATCGCTGCATTATTGGGGGTTTCTCCTTTCATAGGAGATTCAGCTACAGAAGAGCGAATCAAGGCTCTGAGTAATCCGCAAGTCCTCCACATAGCTACGCATGGATACTTCCGAGAAGGACCGGGTTCTGCCCTTTTGCGTTCAGGGATTCTCTTAGCTGGCGCGGGGATCTGGGATAGTTTATATCCTCCTGCAGGAGTAGAGGATGGGCATTTGACCGCCCGAGAAGTGTCTGGAATGAACCTGCACGGTACCGATTTAGTGGTGCTCTCTGCATGCGAAACTGGATTAGGGGATATCACGGGAGAAGGGCTCTATGGTCTCCAAAGAGCATTCCTGGAAGCCGGAGCCTTCAGAGTAATCGCTACTCTGTGGCAGATAGACGACGCGGCCACTCAAGACCTCATGATACTCTTTTATCGCCAATGGATAGCCTCTGAACGAAAGCGCACGAAGTATAAAAAACCTAAGCCTCAATCCTCTATCCTAAATGACACATTCACTCAAGCAATCCGGTTATTTCGGCGTAAATATCAGGAGCCGTACTACTGGGGAGCTTTTATAATGATGGAATGAAACTTGGAATAATGCCATCGTTTTTCATGAGCGTAGGCTTCAAAACTTCACCTTTCTGGCCAGTCAGGGATTTATTTTTTTTCTTGGAGATACCTAGTTAGGCGCTCATGAGCGCTGTGAACGTATATTTGTTTTCTGCAGTAGTATGAAAAGGTGGGGGCCCTCATTAATTTTTCTTGCTTTAGCCTTTCAAGCGGGGTGTTTGAAGCTCATAGATGTGGATGTGCCGGCTGATGCAGGGGAGTGGGTGATAGAAGCCTACTATAATGATGAGGACAGTGCTATCGTCAAGCTGACGCAAACGGTTCCCTATTTTAGGGAGGGACGCCCCCCCTTTATCTCCAATGCATTGGTAACTCTGGAAGAGGTAGAGACGGGAGCAGTAGATACCTTTCAGTGGCGTGATACGATGTACGTGCGTGTAGGGGGCCGAGTTACTCCGCGGGTGGGGCACACCTATACATTGCGGGTGCAAGTAGGAGAAGAAAATATCTACGCCACTACTTATATGCCGCGTGCCGTAGGTATAGACACTCTCCTTGTATTTTGGCGCCCAGCTACTGGAATCCTACCTGAGGGGTATAGAGCTATTGGGGTAGCCCAGGATCCGCCTTCGGAGAAAAATGCTTATAGAGCGCGAGTTTGGAGGAATGACACCTTATTTAATCGGACTGTGGACTGGATATATGCCGATGACCGTTACATAGATGGCCGCCCAGTAGTTTTTGAGTTTCCTTATGAGCTGCAGGTAGGGGATACTTTCGCTTTGGAGCTTATGACGATACCTACCGACGTGGTTAGATATTATGACCAGCTCCTGAGAAATGCATTTGGGGGCAGTGGTGGATTTAGTCCGCCGCCCGATAACGCTTATTCTAACTTCATAGGAGGCAAGCGCCGGGTGTGGGGCTATTTTATATGCTACGGCGTCAGACGAAAAGGCATAAAAGTTAGCGGATAGCACCTACTTTTGAGCTATGCCTATTATCCGTCCTTTGTTAGGTAAAATGCCGCAGATTGGGAAAAATACTTTTATTGCTGAGACGGCCGTTATTATTGGGGATGTAGTGATTGGGGACTCTTGTAGTATCTGGTACAATGTAGTGATTCGCGGGGATGTACATGCTATACGGATAGGTCACCGAACTAATATTCAAGACGGCGCTATCCTGCACTGTACTTATCAGCAAGCGCCTTTGACGATAGGAGATGAAGTCACTATCGGACATGGGGCCATCGTTCATGGATGTACCATTGGAAATAGGGTCCTTGTGGGAATGGGGGCGATTATTTTGGATCATGCTTATGTACCTGATGATGTGCTTATTGCGGCGGGAGCCCTTGTTCCAGAGGGCATGAAATTGGAATCGGGCTATTTATATGCAGGTATACCGGCTCGGCTCGTCAAACCACTCTCCCCAGAACAAATTGAAAGCCTAAAGTTGTACGCAAGCAGGTACGTAATGTATAAAACCTGGTACGAGGATCAGCATCTATCCACTGTCTGAGCCATTGAGGATATTACATAAAGAGTTCAAAGGGAAGTTGTACCTTAGAGGTTATGCGAGTCCTACCTGGTTGTGCAGTAGCTCTGCGCTACACTTTATTTGACGAAAGTGGCCGCCTTTTATATGAGAGCGAAGAGCCGCTTGAGTTTGTCGTTGGAGAAGGAGACATTCTTCCTGCTTTTGAGGAGGCTATTTTAGACATGGAGGTGGGTGAAAAGAAAACCTTCACGCTTTCTCCAGAAGAAGCCTATGGGCCTTATCAGGAGGATTGGGTATTTCGTTTGAGCCGCCAGCAGATTGTGGGTCATTCAGAAGAACCCATTCAGCCTGGGCAGCTCCTCACCTTGCGTACTCCTGAAGGTGAGGAGATATACGTTTATGTGGTAGAAGTAGATGAGGACAGTATACGAGTAGATGCTAATCATCCGCTGGCGGGTAAATCTCTCACTTATACTGTGGAGATATTGAGTGTAGAGTAAAGTATGGTGGGGAAAAAAGGAGTCCCCTCTATTCAGCCACAGGCTCAAGTTGAGCGTATTCCGACGCGCTCAGTTTCTTTGAGGATTGGGATTCCCCGAGAAAGGCATCTTCAAGAGCGGCGTATTCCCCTCACGCCGGCAGCTGTGGCGACGCTCACGGCTCGGGGCTATGAAGTCATAATTGAGCATCGAGCTGGAGAATATGCCTCTTTCTCTGATAGGGAATACGTGGAAGCGGGAGCTTCAATTGTTTATGCTCCTGAAGAGGTATATGAACAGGCTGATTGCATCGTGAAGATAGCTCCGCCTTCTGAACGCGAGCTTTCCTTCTTGCGTCCCAAGCAGGTCCTTTTTTCTGCAGTGCACATGGGCTCGGTTCGAGCTGAATATATCCGCGCTTTATTGGATAAAAATGTGATCGCCATAGGATATGAGTTTCTTCAGGCGAAAGACGGCAGCTTGCCCATCATGCGCATCATGAGTGAAATTGCTGGCTATGCGGCGATACAGATAGCTGCGGGGCTTTTAGCTCAGCAGGGTAGGGCTACTCTTTTAGGAGGCATTACGGGAGTGCCACCCGCTCGCGTGCTTATTTTAGGGGCGGGAACAGTTGCTCTCAACGCAGCGCGAGCAGCACTCGGCTTCGGCTGCTCTGTCACTGTATTGGATGAGGAGGTCTATCGCCTCCAACGCCTCAAGTCCGCTCTAGGCTATCCAGTAGCTACAGGGCTTATCCAGCCCGAGCTTTTGCGAGAGCTTTTGCCCCAAATGGATGTCCTCATAGGAGCTCTCTACCGAAAGGGGTCCCGCGCGCATCTGGTCGTAACTACCGATATGGTAGCTACCATGGCTGAAGGAAGTGTGATTATTGATGTGGCGATTGATCAGGGAGGCAATATTGAAACAAGCGTTCAAACTACTCATGATCTTCCCACTTTCACTAAATACGGGGTGATACATTATTGTGTTCCGAATATCCCTTCCCGTGTGCCTCGAACTGCCTCTATTGCTTTTAGTAATGTACTTTTACCTATGCTCTTGCGAATCAGTGAATATGGGGGGATTCGTTCACTTCTCGCTGCAGGCCACATGCTTAAGACAGGCGTATACGCCTATGGACGCCATCTCACTAATCACACCCTTGCTCGCCTTCTCCAAATGGAGTCACTTGATGTGGATTTGCTGGTCATTTAGTTTAGAACTACAAGTAGGAGCCGAGGAGAGTTATAGCCCCCGGCTCCTCAACTCACATCAACCGAGCTAATCAGCCTACAATGCTTTTTGACTGACTAGACTGGACGGATCTTCGGCGAGGGTGCGTCGGATAGCGTCCAAGAGTCCATTTACAAAACTCGGGCTGCGTGGGGTTCCATAGATTTTCGCAATCTCTATCCATTCATTTAGGGTGACCCGCAGGGGAATATCGGGGAAATGCGTAATCTCATAGGTGCCGCAGAGGAGAATACTCTTGTCTACCAGGAACAATCTATCCCACGTCCAGCCGCGAAGATGCCTTTCTATGAGTTCTTGCAAGTTTGGCATTTCGCGAATCACACCAAAGTACAGCTCTTTCAAAAACTCTGCATTTTGGGGAGCTTCCGAGTGAGCCGCTTCATATAGCTCTTCTAACAAGTGAGCATATACTTCCTCTGGTGGGGTATTACTGACAATATGGGCGTAGATGGCTTGCATCACCCGTACACGAATTTTGTGTCGGGGTACAATAAGCGGAGAAGTGCCCTCGGGTAAAGTGGTCATCCCTTCAGACTCAAGTGGTTTATATTCGCTCATGGTTTTGAGGTTTATTTAGGCAATAGAAAGAGACAGGTTCGAATGGTAACTGCGAGTACGTAGGGTATATATAGATCGGATGCGCTCTTCGGCGAGCTGCATGGCTGCCTCATGGGGCGATATGCCTCGCTGTTCGGCCACAGAAAAGGTACGAAGGGTAGCTTCGTAGATGTATTCAGTACGGGCAAGGGCGCGTTTACGGCTGTAACCCTCTAGCTCTGTATAGACATTGATAAGGCCTCCAGCATTAATAAGAAAATCTGGGGCATACAATATCCCCCTATCCGCAAGCCGATAGCTATCCGCTCTTTCGTCTGCCAGTTGGTTATTTGCCGAACCTGCGATGACAGCACAGCGTAAATGGGGAATAGTCTCTGCATTCAATACACTGCCTCGAGCGCACGGAGAAAGTATATCTACAGGCTGCATATACCAGGTGTCGGGAGGGACAGGTTGTACACCGAATTGGGCCTGAGCATATTCTAACTGGGCAGCAGATAGGTCAGTGGCATAAATAACGGCATTTTCGGCATGTAATCGCTCTACTAAAGCCATACCTACTTTCCCCAGCCCCTGAACTAATACTTTGACGCCTTTTAGAGAGTCAGTGCCAGTGAGCTTTTTCCATGCAGCTTTCATCCCGAGATATACCCCATATGCGGTCACTGGGGAAGGGTCGCCGCTTCCGCCGAGCTCCTCGGGCAGGCCTGTCACATAGGAAGTTTCCATACGAATGTATTCCATGTCACGAACAGAGACTCCCATATCCTCTGCCGTTATGTATCGGCCTCCCAGACTTTCTACAAACTGACCAAATCGACGCAGAAGAGCCTCAGATTTGATTTGTAGAGGGTCACCGATAATGACTGCTTTGCCGCCACCGAGATTGAGCCCGCTTACGGCTGCCTTGTAGGTCATGCCCCGAGATAGACGCAAAACGTCCGTGAGGGCTTCCTCTTCTGAGGCATAGGGCCAGAAGCGGACCCCGCCTAAGGCTGGTCCCAGTGTCGTGTCGTGTATAGCAATGATGCAGCGCAAGCCTACAGCCTCATCATAGCCGAATACCACCTGCTGATGTCCGAGCTCTTGAAGAGCCGCAAATACACTCATACCACAGAAAGGGTGAGAGATTGGGTGGGGATTAGCTCAGCTTGACTGAAGAAGAAGTTTATTTCTCGCTGAGCATTTTCTATGCTGTCAGAGCCATGTACGGCATTGCGTTCTATATTTTGTCCATATAAAGCTCGAAGGGTGCCAGGAGCAGCTTTGGCGGGATCTGTCGCTCCCATTAGCTCTCGGTAGGCAGCCACCGCATTTTCCTTTTCAAGGACGAAAGCTATGACAGGCCCAGAGGTCATGAACTCTACTAAATCGGCAAAGAACGGCCTTTCTCGATGCATAGCGTAAAACGCTTCGGCCTGGGCCCGAGTTAGATGCACCATCTTCAATCCTCGGACGCGAAACCCCGCTCGAAGGATGTGGTCTATGATTTTGCCGGTATGACCGGCAGCTATAGCATCTGGCTTGATAAGCCCCAGCGTTTGTTCCATGCAGGCAAAGCTACAAGTTTTCTGCGGGTAGATTTGTAGGTTTGTGCATGCCATGGATAGTTGATATACGCGCACGAGAGATTTTAGACTCCCGTGGCACGCCCACCATAGAAGCAGAGGTTATCCTGGATACAGATCACGTAGGAAGGGCGGCGGTGCCTTCGGGCGCCTCTAAGGGGTCTCATGAAGCTTGGGAGCTTCGGGACGCCGATGCCTCTCGCTATAATGGTAAGGGAGTGCGCAGTGCCATAACCTATATTCACGAAGTTATCCGGCCAGCTCTTGCCGACAGCTCTGCCTTGGAGCAGCGGCTCATAGATGAGAAACTGAAAGAGTTAGATGGTACGCCTAATAAGTCTCGGCTGGGTGCAAATGCCATTTTAGCGGTGTCTCTGGCGGTAGCTCGGGCTGCAGCTCAGGCTGTCGGCCTGCCCCTGTATCGATATTTAGGGGGCGTAGCTGCTTGCAAGCTTCCCGTCCCTATGCTGAATATTCTCAATGGAGGCCGACATGCCGATAACCCCCTGGACATCCAGGAGTTCATGATAATGCCGATAGGGGCTCACTCTATTAGCGAAGCCTTAGAATGGGCATATGCGGTCTCTCAGTCCCTCAAGCAGCTCCTCAAATCCCAGGGCCTGTCCACAAATGTGGGCGATGAGGGCGGCTTTGCCCCAGGGCTCCGAGACAATACCGAGGCCATAGAGCTTATTCTGTCAGCTATAGAAAAAGCAGGTTTTACGGCTGGCAAAGAGATTAGTATCGCCCTGGATGTGGCCGCTACGGAATGGTATGATGCGGACATCCGAAAGTACCGCCGCTTCAAATCCACTAACGCTACCCTTTCAACCGAGCAGATGATAGAGATGTGGGAAAGCTGGGTGCGGCAGTATCCCATTTTCTCTATTGAAGACCCCATCGCGGAGGAAGACTGGGAAGGATGGGCGCAGCTCACTAAAAAGTTGGGAGAAAAAGTCCAGTTAGTGGGCGATGACCTTTTTGTTACTAATCCAGAACGGCTCCTTCAGGGCATTCGCAGCAATGTTGCTAACGCTATTCTTATCAAACTCAATCAAATAGGCACGCTTACGGAGACGCTGGACGTGATTCAGATAGCGCAGCGCGCTGGCTATAAGGTCATCGTCAGTCATCGGAGTGGAGAGACTGAGGATACCTTCATTGCAGATTTGGCAGTCGCAGTCAACGCTGGGCAAATCAAAACCGGCGGACTCACCCGAACCGACCGCATTGCCAAGTACAATCAACTTCTGCGCATAGAGGAAGAGCTGGGAGAAACTGCTCAGTATGGTCTCTAAGCGTCCATGGCGCTGGCTTAGGAGTCCTTACCTCTGGATTACTATACTGGCTCTCCTGTGGATAGGCTTTCTGGATACCCATAGTTGGTGGCAGCAGTATCGGCTTTCCCGCCAATTGCACCAAATGAAGGCCCAGTTAGACTTCTACGAGCGCGAGATTCAAAACCTACGAGAAGAAGAAGAGGCCTTGCGCAAGGACCCTTATACCCAAGAATATCACGCCCGTCGCCATTACTGGGTGAAGCGTCCAGGAGAAAAGCTGTTTTTATTGCAGAGACTGAACAGTGAAAGGAGGTCACTGTATTATCACTCTCCCTAACTAACTTT
>JBCNVG010000024.1:0-57321 GCA_039630325.1 Bacteroidia bacterium | reverse complement strand
CAACAGCTCATAGACAAGCTCCCGCCCTTGGCCATGCTATGTATCGCCATTGGGCTAAGCTTGTCTCACAGTCTGATTAGCATCGGCGTAGGAGGGCTACTGATAGCTTGCCTAATCCACCCTACCTTTCGACACCAGCTTCGGGAGTCCTTTCCAAAGTGGCGCTGGCTGTATTTCCCGCTTTTAGGGCTCTATTTCCTACACGCCATCTCATGGTTTTATACATCCGATAGAGTGCAATGGCTTGTAGAGATGCGTATCAAGCTGCCTATGTTATTCCTCCTGCCTACGACCATAGTAACATGGATTACCCTCTCGGAGAGAGAAAAAAAGCTGATTCATTTAGTCTTTCAGGTAGGACTGCTGGTGGTAGGGATAGGTACGCTGGTACGATTTCTCACTAATTTTTCCTGGGGTTTGGAAGAGATTCGGCAGGGGCGATATATCCCCATGGTAGGAGGAATCTCTCACATTTATTATGCAGCTCTGGTGGGAAGCGGATTTTTTTTCTTGTGGGCTTTGCCTCCTTTTGCTTCCCTATGGTGGCGTTGGGTGGTGGGGGGGATACATTTCCTTGTGCTACACACCTTGGCCCTGCGCACGGGACTGGCCGCGGGCTATGTCACAGCTTTTCTACTTCTCATTCTTTGGTCTCTTCGGAAAGCAAGTCGCTGGATTTGGACGATACTGATTATAGTTGCGTTCGGGATAGGTCTTTTCAGTCTGATAAAGTGCTTCCCCCCTATGAAGCGCCGCTGGTATAGTCTCCTTGAGGACCTGGCTACTTATAAGCCTGGTGGATACATCACCCATTCGTCCGTGGCTCGCCGTTTGGCTGCATTAGAGGCAAGCTGGAAGGTTTTTTGGAAAGCTCCCCTCTGGGGCGTCGGTATTGCCGATAATCAAGCCGCTGTATTCGCAGAGATAGATAAGCTCCCTTACCGATGGGATAAAGAAACCTACATTCTTCCCCACAGCCAGTTTGTAGAATACGCCTTAGGCTTCGGCATCATCGGATTAGGGATATTCTTGATTTTCTGGGCAAAAGCCTTACGAGAACGCTTGGGACTGGTATGGGGCGGATGGCTCATCTACTGGTTTTTTCTCATGCAAATAGAAGCTTTTTTGGAACGTCAGGTGGGCCTCACTTCATTTCTATGGGGTACAGGGATATTATGGGCACAGCTTACGCAGCGTAAATTGTAGCTTTGGGGGCATGCGTTGGGCATCTCTTGCGCCCGAGGCCACTCTCTGGATACTCACGGCAAGAGGCAAACGAGCTCTGGCAGGGCGCAGCCACCTCTGCATTACTCCTTCCTTTGTGCAGAAGCTCCCCATCTGCACCCGTCCTAATGCTCAGCGCGAAGGATGGGAACTCTACTTCGGTCCATATGCCCCGGATTACGGCGTTCTATCAACGCTGCGGGTAACGGGTGTGGCATTCCTCGCGGCGGCTCCCCCTGCGGATCTCTCCAACGAGGAGCTTCACACCCTATTTCAAAATGCCGTCGGCTATCCCGTGCAGCTTATCCCGATACGAGCGCGCAATTGGACTGAATATGAGCAGCTTGTTAGGGACCTAAAAGAGAATCTATTAGCTGGCCGCAGTTTTGACCGGTGGTTTGACAATCAGAAGCGAAAAATAGATAAACTCATAAAAGTCACTCAGTCTATCTCCCACAAGCCTACCGTAATCTTTATTGAACCGACATCTCCCCTAAATATCATCAAAGATTGGCCCATAGAGATCGTCAGTTGGAGCGCTGGCGATTATTCCTACAGGGGAGAGCGGCTTTCCATGGATGAGCTATTACAAATAGACCCCGAAGTGATTATCCTTTCTACAAGGGGAGGAACGCTCAAGGAAGCTGGTGAAGCTTTGGCTCGATGGAGTCGACTCCCCCAGGTACAGGGATTGAATGCTTTTCGCCAAAAGCGCCTTTACGCCTTCAATGGAATCGCTGGTTTATTTTACCCCAGCCCTCTACTTGTCTCCGCCGCCGAAGGGGTGTATGAGCTCTTACATACCCCTGCTTACCGATATAACCAGCACATTGGAACGCTTTGGGCTCCACTTCTCTAAGGCCACATGCGATATATCTTCATTACTGGAGGCGTAGTCTCTTCCTTAGGCAAGGGGATTTTAGCGGCCTCTTTAGCTAAACTGCTTCAAGCCCGAGGGTACCGAGTTACCCTCCAAAAGTTTGACCCCTATCTCAATGTAGACCCTGGCACGCTCAACCCCTATGAGCATGGAGAGGTGTTTGTCACCCATGATGGGGCCGAAACAGACATGGATTTAGGGCACTACGAACGCTTTCTCGGCATACAAACCACACGCCACCATAATGTAACTACAGGCAAAATTTATCAAACTATCATAGAACGGGAACGAGCCGGAGAGTATTTAGGCAAAACTGTCCAGGTCATTCCCCATGTAACAGATGAGATTAAGCGACGATTTACTTTATTGGCCCAGCACGAGCCTTATGATATCATCCTCACGGAGCTTGGCGGGACTGTCGGAGACATTGAATCCCTTCCCTACATAGAAGCAGCACGGCAACTTCATTACGAACTGGGGCCACTGCGTGTGCTTTTTGTTCATCTGACGCTGATAGTTTATTTAGAAGCCACCCAAGAACTTAAAACCAAACCTACGCAGCACTCGGTACGCGAGCTTCAAAGGGCAGGCGTTCAGCCCGATGTGCTTGTATGCCGCACCCCCAAGCCACTCTCAAAAGAAATGCGTTCCAAAATAGCGCTCCTCACTAACGTTCCTAAAAATGCCGTTATTCAGGCATTAGATGTGCCTACGATTTATGAAGTCCCTTTCCAGCTCCGAAAAGAAAAGTTAGATGAAGTGCTACTGCGTCGGCTTAGGCTTCCCTTGCGAGGTGAGCCAGACTTAACACGTTGGCATACATTTTTACATGGACTAAGGCATCCCCAACGAAAGGTTTCAATCGCTCTGGTAGGCAAATACGTAGAACTCCACGATGCCTATAAATCTATCCACGAAGCCTTGATTCACGCTGCGGGCTGGAAAGGCTATGAAATGGAGATTAGGTGGGTTCATTCTGCTGAAATAACGCCTGAGAATGTGGAGCGCAAACTGCAGGGGGCGAAAGGGATTTTAGTGGCGCCTGGATTTGGAGAGCGAGGCATTCCAGGCAAAATCGCTGCTATTCACTATGCTCGAACTCAAGGGATACCCTTTTTGGGGATTTGCTTAGGCATGCAAATGGCTGTGGTAGAGTTTGCCCAGCATGTACTTGGATGGACCGAAGCTCACTCTACAGAGATAAATCCTGCCACACCCTACCCCGTCATAGACCTCATGCCTGAGCAGCGGACTATCGCTACAAAAGGCGGCACTATGCGATTAGGCGCCTACCCCTGCGCCATAAAAGAAGGGACTTTGGCTTGGCGCATTTACCAGAGGCCGCTGATTTATGAACGACATCGGCATCGCTACGAGCTAAACAACGAGCTCCGTCCTAAGCTGGAAGAAGCAGGCCTTATAGTCAGTGGGGTTTATCCTGAGAAAAATTTGGCAGAAATCATAGAGCTGGCTAATCACCCTTTTTTCATCGGCGTACAGTTTCACCCCGAATTTCAGAGTCGGGTAGAAGAACCGCACCCCCTCTTTTCGGCATTTGTAGAAGCATGTGCCTAAGTCTGAGGTAAGAAAATGCAAAATGGCTATTGCACCTCTTTGGGCCTGCCTAACAAGCGAGGCCTCTGGTTTCTAATGCGAACCGAAACATAAGTTATTTGTTATACCTTCGTAAGCATGTATAGGTTATCAGAGCGAGCAGAGAAAGTTCCGCCCTCACCAATCAGAAAGTTAGTTCCTTATGCTAATGCAGCCAAAGCTCGAGGAAAAAAAGTCCTTCATCTTAATATCGGCCAGCCAGACCTGCCTACTCCCCCCGAGTTCTGGGAAGCGATTCAGAAGGCTCAAATCAAGGTGTTAGATTACACCGAGTCTGCGGGTATGCCTGCTTTCCGAGAAGCTTATGCTCGTTTCTATAACGAGATTTACAACATTCCTCTAGAGCCGCAGCATTTTCTCACTACCACCGGAGGGTCGGAAGCCCTCCTATTTGCCTTTCTCACTCTCTTTTCTCCCAATGATGAAGTGATTGTCATAGAGCCCACTTACGCTAACTATATCGGTATGGGCTGGGCAACGGGCGTTCTTCTTCACCCAGTGCAGAGCCATATTGAAGACGACTTTGCTCTACCTACGCCAGAGACTTTGGAGGCCGCTATAAATGAGCATACCCGTGGGATCCTCTTATGCAATCCTTCCAATCCCACAGGCAAACTGTATTCAGAAGCCGAAGTACGGAAAATCGCGGACATCTGTCGACGACATGGATTATATCTTCTCAGTGATGAATCTTATCGTGATTACTGCTACGACGGAGAGAAATTTTTCTCTGCATTAGAGGTAGAGGGAGCCGAAGATTTCGTAGTCGTAGTTGACACGTTATCCAAGCGCTACTCGGTCTGCGGTGCAAGAGTCGGGGCTCTCATTTCCCGAAATACCGATATCATCAATGCTGCCTTGAAGTGGGCGCAGGCTCGCCTTGCCCCCCCTACCCTTGGACAAGTCGGTGGACTCGCCTTGCTGTCTCTACCCAAGTCATACTATGACCATGTAAGGGATACTTTTCAAAAGCGGCGAGATGTTCTCACAGAAGGGCTACGCTCCATACCAGGAGTAACTGTCGCTACCGTTCAAGGGGCTTTCTATTTGATGCCGAAACTGCCCATAAGTGATAGTGACGCCTTTGCTCAATGGCTTCTGGAACGGTTTGATATAGACGGAACTACGGTAATGGTAGCCCCTGGCACTGGCTTTTTCTCCGACCCCGAGAGAGGCCGAAGCTTAGTCCGAATCGCTTACGTCCTGGAAACCCCATACCTGGAGCAGGCTGTGGAAATTCTACGGACAGCCCTAAATATATACGCTCGGGAACAGGTGCCAATCTTGTAACGCTCCTTCCTTCTCTAGAATGGGGGCCGCTCTTATTTGAAGAGGTCTCGCACGCGTTTCCAGAAGCGCCCTTCCGATTTGCGCTCAGCGGGTTGAAATGCTTTATAGTTTCGCATAGCCTCTAATAGGCGCCGCTCCTCATTACTAATTTTTTGAGGAACCCATACATGTACCTGCACTATTAGATCGCCGCGCTTGCGACTCCCGTAGCGCGGAAGTCCTTTTCCAGGTATTCTAAATATCTCACCAGAGGGCGTCCCCGCGGGTATACGAAGAGGAGTAGGTTCACCGCTGAGCGTAGGAACGTTGATGGTAGTCCCCAGCACAAGCTCTGGATAGGACAACCATGTTTCATAGATTAGATTGTCTCCTTCCCGAATAAATGTAGAATGGGGCTTTTCCAGGACTTCTATGAGAAGATCGCCAGGACGCCCTCCCCACGGTCCGCGATGACCACCGCCTTTCAGAGCCAAGGTCATTCCGCCGTTAGCGCCAGGGGGAATTTGGATCACCTGTCTGTGTAGCTTCTTGCGCACGCCCATTCCACCACATGCAGGACAGGGATCAATAATACGCATTCCACTACCTCGGCAATCAGGACAGGTTTGATAAACAATCTGCTGGAAAAACCCTCCTCCCACTCGGTAAGCCACTTGACCAGTACCCCCACAGGTGGCACACACCTGGGGTGCGCGTCTGTGTTTACTGCCCGTTCCATCACAGGCCTCGCATAGGTCATCCCGCAGGTACTCTACCTCTCTTTCGGTTCCGTTTGCGATCTCCTCCAAGGAGAGCTCTATCTGAATACGCACATCTTCGCCGACAATCTCGTGCGTACGCCGGCCGCGGCTCGCTCCGCCAAAGAAACTGCTAAAAATCTCCTCTACTGCCTGAGTAAATATGCTTTCCGCTCCCACTGCTCCCATGCCACCGACACTTCCAAAAAGATCATATTGACGCCGCTTTTCTGGGTCGCTAAGCACTTCGTAAGCCTCAGCCACTTCCTTGAAGCGTTCCTCTGCCTCCTTATTACCGGGATTACGATCGGGATGATACTCTAAAGCAAGGCGACGATAGGCTCGCTTAATAGTTTCAATATCAGCATCTCGACTAACGCCTAAAATCGCGTAATAGTCCTTTTTCATTCCGTAGTAATGACGCGGGCAGGACGCAGTAAATGTCCGTGGTATAAATATCCAGGCTCTACGACTTCTACTATGGTGTGAGGCTGCGTACCCTCTGGCGTTGGAATAGTAGAAAGCACCTCATGATACCGGGGATCCGGCAGCGAGCCTACCTCAGGACGAATGACTTCAATAGAGAGCTTTTGGAGCGTGTGGTGAAACTGCCGATAAATCAGTTCTACCCCTTCTCTAAGCCGTTCCAAATCTGGTGCCTCTCGCGCTGCCGCTAAGCCGCGTTCAAGATTATCCAATATGGACAGCAAAGGGCGTAAAACATCTATCTGGGCCTGGAGGAGCTGCTGGGCAAGGTCCCGCTGGACTCGCCGGCGATAGTTTTCCAGCTCCGCCGCAGCTCGTAGCGCTTTATCCTTCCAATTTTCTACCTCTGCTTGAAGCCGAGTAATCTCCTCAGCCTGCGAGGCATTTTCTATCTCCTGAGAGGACGTAGACCCGCTTTCCTCAAGTTCGGACTTAGTAGAGAGAGTCTCTTCGGGAGATAAGTGCGTCTTCGTGAATTCGGTTTCCGTCATAGCTGAGAGGGATAAGTTTTCTGGAACTCTTCCCAACTTATCTTTTTATAAAATCCTGCCCCAAAGTAGCGCAGGATTTCATCCATGAGGCGGGGAGAGATATACCCATGCATGGTCAGTAGGATATTCCCCGTGGCCTCCATGATTACAAGGGCTGGATATTCCATTTTGCCACTTAACAAAAGGTATGCCAGTTGATTGGCATGCACTTCTGTCAGATAGGGAAAGTAAGTCCCATTGAACAAAATAGAATCTCGCGCTTCGGCATTCAATCGAACGCAGTGAAAGTTTTTTGTGGCGAATACGGCTATAGTTGGATGATCCCAGGTATTCTGTTCCATCATTTTGCACGGCGCACACCAGGGGGTATAGACATAAATAAGGAGGAGACGATCCACGACTCGGGCGCGCCGAAAAGCTTCATCTATATCTTGCCAAAAAATCTGAGCAAAAAGGAAATGAAGGGATCCAAATAGCTGCCAAAATCTCATGACAAAAGAGCAGCTATTCCAGGGAGCCTTTCGCCGCTGAGGAGCTCTAAGAGTGCCCCCCCTCCCGTAGAAATGAAGCTCACCTGGTCCACCACACCGACTACTTCTGCGGCAGCTGCTGTATCACCCCCACCGATAAGGCTGTATGCCCCTTTAGCTGTCTCAGCAGCAATAAGCTGAGCTACCCGCTGGGTACCTTGTCGGAAAGCCTCCCACTCAAATACCCCCATCGGCCCATTCCAGAGAATCGTCCGGCTTCCCGCCATAAACTGTGCCGCCGCCTGCACCGTCGCAGGACCGATGTCCAATCCCATATATTCTTCTGGGAAAAGAGCATCGTCATGCCGAAAAACTTGCGTTTGCGCATCCGCTCTAAACTCAGATGCCGCTATAGAATCCTCAGGGAGCAGAATCTTTTTATCAAGTCGCTCAGCCTCAGCAAGAATGTGGCGAGCGGCCTCCACTTGCTCTTTCTCCAATAAAGAACGACCAATAGGGCGCCCCAGCGCATACAGAAAAGTATAACTCATCCCGCCACCGATTAGCAGCTTATCCAAACGAGGCAGAAGATTTTGAAGAAGGGGCAGTTTATCGCTAACCTTAGCCCCACCGACCACGACAAGGTACGGCGACTCAATCTGCTCAAGCACGCGCTGGGCATTCTCCCACTCAGCCTCTACCAGAAACCCTGCATACTTCTCTGGAAGGAGACGGGCCAGGGCATCCACGGAGGCGTGAGCCCGATGGAGCGAACCAAATGCATCGCTCACATATATATCCGCCCACTGCGCTAATGCCCGAGCTAAGTTTATATCATTTTTTGTTTCTCCTGGAAAAAAGCGGATATTTTCCATCAGATACACTTCCCCTGGTCGAACTTCCTGAACCTTGAAAGGGTCTTCAATCCAACCGACTGGACGATGCAAAAGGAATTCCAGATGAGCTTTTACGGGGGCCAAAGAGTATGCGGGATCTGGCTGCCCCTCCTTAGGCCGTCCCAAGTGCGAACATAATATCACCCCCGCCCCCGATTCTACGAGATAGTTTATTGTTGGTAAGGCTGCCCGAATGCGTCTGTCATCGGTTATCTTACCCCCCTCAATCGGCACATTGAAATCCACGCGCACAAACGCGCGCTTGCCCCGCAAAGAAGAGGCTGTTCGTAGCGAAGGTAATCGCTGCATAGGCCTAACCTAGCTGAGCAACCTTGAGCACCAGATCAGCCGTACGATAAGAATACCCGTATTCATTATCGTACCATCCCAGCACCCGCACCATCTGACCAATCACCATAGTAGATTGCGCATCAAAGATGACTGAGTGTGGATTCCCGATAATATCAGAAGAAACTATCGGGTCCTCCGTGTATTCTAAAATGCCTTTGAGGCTGCCTTCTGCCGCAGCTTTGAAGGCAGCGTTGATCGCAGCCTTATCTGTAGGCTTTTTGAGTATAGCTACAAAGTCTGTGACAGAACCATCCGGAACAGGCACTCGTAAAGCGATACCATCCAGCTTCCCCTTCAAATGAGGGAGCACGAGCCCGACGGCTTTGGCCGCACCCGTGGTAGTGGGAACTATATTTACAGCGGCCGCCCGAGCCCGCCTTAAGTCTTTATGCGGGGCATCTTGAAGGCGCTGGTCAGCGGTATAGGCATGTACCGTATTCATGAAGCCCTGCTCTACCCCAAATGCTTCATCTAATACCTTGACCATTGGTGCGAGGCAGTTCGTGGTACAAGAAGCATTAGAGATGACCCGCATGTCTTTCGTTAGAATGTGGTCATTTACCCCCAGCACGATCGTCGCATCAATCTCCCCAGAAGCAGGCGCCGAAATGATTACCTTCTGGGCGCCTGCGGCTAAATGCTTCCGAGCCTGTGCCCCCTCTGTAAAAACGCCCGTGGATTCTACTACAATTTGAGTTTCGCTCTTGTCCCAGCCTAACTGAGCAGGATCCTTTTCAGCCGTGACTAAAATGCGCTGTCCTTTTACTATAAGGTAGTTGCCTTCTACCTGCACTGGATAAGGAAATCTTCCATGCACGGTATCGTACTTCAAAAGATGCGCTAGGGTCGCAACATCCGTAATATCATTGATCTGGGTGATCTGGACCTCGGCTCTATCTATGAGCGCACGCAGTACGAGCCTACCAATCCGACCAAATCCGTTTATTCCTACTCGAATAGCCATAGCGCAAAGGTAGCGCAGCCGCTTGGAAAAGTTATACCTAAGCTCGTCCTACCTTCCCAGACCGCAGCCACGCTAAGAAGAGGCCTATTTCCAGACCCCCCACAGAAAAAAGTAGATCCACATACCTTCTTTCAAGGTAGCCAAGCACTAGATGAGCCAATATTGGGGCTAAATATAGTACCGCCACCAGACGACCTTCACGAGACTGAAATAGCATAAAAACCGCCGAGAGAATGGCCGCCAGGGTAGCCAAAAAATAGATGTAATAATATACCTTCTTTACCAATAAACGCTTTGGATTCATTATTTTGTCTGAAAATCCCGGCCTATACGCAATGCTGCCAAGCATCTTTAGCCATTTCTGCACCCAAATATCAATAGAACCTGAATTCTTCTTAGCACACTTAATACAGCGGTCGAGTAGCTGGACCATCTTGAGCTCCTTTTCACAATCTTCGGGAGTAGGCGCGAAGTGCATGACTACATATTCTAAGTTCTTGTAAACCTTCCCATAATATAATGATTCTGGCGGGTCTATGGAGTAAGTAATAGAATGGGCTAACTCACACCCCAAAACAGCTGCTTTTTGAAGACTCTCAGGGGTGCACCCCTCCCCAAACGCCCAAGCTGGCACCGCTTGCCTAATACCTTCCAGAGAAGCTGGCGTAAAACTGTGGCAAGTGAGAATGTTATGAATGTTGCCAGCCTCTGACCGCTTAGATATCTCCCCTTCTCCAATCGCATAAGCATATCTCAGTACATAAATATCACTTCGTGCCAGCAGAAAAGGATAGTTCAAACTCTTAGAGCCAAAAAATGGTCTAAAGTCCCCATGAAAAAGGAAATTTCTACCAATCCATGCCCCCTCTAACAGGATGAACGGTAGAGCAAAATAAGCAAGGCTTTTGCTTAGCAGCTTTCTTTCTGTGTAGATAATCCACACTCCTATTAGAGGGACATATATTCCATTCAGGGGTCGAAGAAAAAATACCCAAGTAAAGGCGATACCCGCCAGAAAAAATTGTCTTTGAAACAAAAGCAAAGTACCAAGTATAGTGAGAGCAGCTGTCAAAGTCTCTGTACCTAGTATTCGTGTATGATACGCCAAAGGAGAAAAACAAAGAAGAAAGTTCAGGCCGATGAGCCAGGCCGTGGGCACACCACGACGCTGGAGGTAAAATAGCATAAGCCCTATGCTTGCTGCCCAAAGAATTACTTGTAGTAAAGCTAGAAGCCACAAGGAGACTTCTGGGCTACCCGTTATCAGTCTGAATACTGCATAAGGCGCCCCGTAGCCCGGCGTTCTGTAATCGTCCCAATATACTCCCTGCTTGAAAAGATACTCGATGGGATAAATGTAGCTCCACGTATCTCCATGCTCTGCGACGAGCTGAATAGGGAAAAAGAGTAAGTTGTGTCGGCAATACGGATTTTGTTGGCAGTGCTGCAGAAGCTCAGGGTCTCGGTAGAGGAAATCTCGTTTGTTCAAGGTGATAGGCCAGTATGCGATGGTAGAGAGAAGCGCTAGTAGAATCCAGTGAGAGGGCCTATTGAGTGGAAAGCGCACGAGCAAATGTACAGAAGAGACCGCGAGAAACCTGTGGAATGGAGCCGCCATATCCTTTTCCTGAGAAAAACGGAGGGGAATTCTATTCAATAAAGCCATGTATGAGATAGGAGGGCGGCAGCGCCGAAGGCGCTGCCGCCCTCCCCACCTTCATAGAAACCCGCAAGCCACCGTTTTATCGCTGATAAAAAACGGCAGGCTTATACCCAAAAAGCGGTTCTAAAATGGCCTTTTCTGACGGGCTCCAGCTCTGTCGCTGATAGTACTCAATCAGCGTTTGGCGGTAGCGAGTTTGCTGCAGCCAGTATTCGCACACCTCCCTGGCCGTCGCCGCCAAGCGATTATTAGGAGAAAGCAGAGCTTCAAAAAGATGGGGCAGAAGAGACGGCGGTAAAGCATTAAGCGCCTTCAAAGCTCGGAGTGCATTTTGACGAGTACGAAATTCAAAAGATGGACTGGCGTAGTCTACAAGCTTCTCCACTGCCGCTTTATCCCCGTATAGGGCAGCTATTTCTAAGTTCTTGATGCGTACATTATGCCCGACAATTCCCAAGGTGGTCGTTGTCTGCTTCAAATATTCTGGTACGCGCCGCGGGAAGGCCTCGCTGAGCCGTTCCAGAGCATAAGCCTGCACTGTATAAGAAGAGTCTTGGAGAAGTTTCTCCACTTCGGATCGAAGAGTAGCAGGAATAGGATTCAGATTGGCCAAAGCAGCGAAACGCACCTGAGGATGAGGATCAGAAAGAATTTCTTTCATGAGATCTATGCTGTTGGGGTCAGAGGCTATCTGCGCCGCTATTTCAGCCCGCATGCCCCAAAATCTCTCCCTCTTGTAGGCTGCTTTGAGCGCCTCTCGTTTGACAGTCATGGGAACTTTTCGCAGAGCCACCAATGCATCATACCTATCTAACATAGCCGGTGCGCCTCGCAGCTGCGCCAGAAGCTCAGCCACAGACTTCTCAAAGCTGACCTGCTTGAGTATCCACCCACCTGGATCAAATAGCACGAAAGCAATAGGCTTTTTTCCCGCATTAGGAATCTCCACAATCTCTCGCCGCTCTTGGATCCAAACACGAATCGTATCGTAGCTGCCATCCTGGTAATGAACAGCGAAAACTATCGGCATCCTAAACAACCCGATGCTTGAGTCCTGAATCTGTTCCACAACTACTTGGGTATACGCTTTACCCTCCCGCTCTATACTCTGATACCGAACGCGATAGTGGGGCTCTCCGCCTCGGTAAAGCCATTGCTGAAAAAACCAGTCTGGACTCAAACCGGCCGCATCCTGAAATGCTTGATACAGATCATTCGTCTCTACCACGTCGTAAGGATGCTTTTTGAGATAGTAGGTAATCACCTTGCGATACACCTCGTTGCCAAATGTATAACGCATCATATCCAGCACGCTCGACCCTTTCTGATAAATGCGAGCATAGCCAGAGTTCGGATGAACGATGGGAAGATTATCTTTCTGCCCCGCCGAAAGAGCCAGATTATGTTCGGTGCGGCGTCCCCAAGCGTAGGCATCCTCTCCGAATACCAACCCTGTGAAAAATCGCGCATAATGGGTAGCAAAACTCTCCTGCAGCCAAATATGGGCAGCACTGCGTGCAGTTACATAGTCTCCGAACCACTGATGCGTCAGCTCATGGGCATTTACCTCTACATAGCTGCGGTCTAAATATCCCCTGTCATCTATATGGAAAAAGTCTCCAAATATCGTAGCTGTGGTATTCTCCATCGCTCCATAGATATAGTCCGCCACAGGCACTTGTGCATACTTTTCCCAAGGAAAAGGTATGCCCAGCTCTTCTTCTAACTTTTCTACCATCTCCACACTATAACGATAGGTGGGCTCCAAGCAGCACTCACGTCGGTCAGGATAGTAATACAAAAGTAGAGGCAGCCCGCGACTCGTCTGGCGCCGTTCAATCCCATACTCCCCGATAGCTATCATGAGGAGGTATAAGCTGTGCGGCTTCTGCATGCGATAATGCCAAGTGAGGGTGCCATCGAGATGGCGTACAGTATCTATGAGCGTTCCATTAGAAATCACTTGATATTTTGCATCAAAGGTAATAATCGTTTCTGTTATTAGCTTATCATTGGGATCATCATATGCAGGAATCCAATGCCGATGATCGGTGGCTTGACCTTGTGTCCATATCTGCCTGCGTGCCCGACCCGTTTTATCCTTCCAGCCTATAAAATACACCCCCTTTCGAGGAGTCGCCATATATCGGATCGTTATAGAGTCACGCACACCGACGGGAAGCGGTTTCGGAAATCGTACTATCAACTGCTCTCCTGTATTCCGAAATGAAATGGGCTGATCGCGATGCCGCACCTCCTCTATTTCAATCTTTACTGCATCCAACACTATACTATCTATGCCCGGCCTAAGCGCACTAAATATGTGGGTAACAATCCCATATACCGTACCGCGCTCTGGCGCGAAGCGCACTTGTAGACGCATATGCTCCATATCTACATACCGTTCTCGTGGGGTCACTTGCTGAGCCCATAATACGACCAAGCAGGGGCTAAGCCGAAGCATAGGACAAAGCTACTGCAGCACCCCTGAATATGTCAGCTCACCCCCCTGGTCAAGTTAGAAATATCCGTCAAAGCTATTTTTTGGCTATATTTGCCAAGGGAGTGTATATAAGCTATGCTCAGTAGTTTGCGAAACCGCCTGATTGCTTTCCGAGCCGCCTACTATCGTGTGCAAATCACCCGCGGGATTCTTCTCACTTTGCTATGGACGGTCCTAATGTTTATAGTTTTTTCGTTCACAGAGGGGATTTTCTGGTGGGAAGTACCCGTACGACGCTTGCTATGGGCTGCATGGATTGGAGGTATTCTGGTCCTATTAGGGTGGTGGGTGATCTTTCCTTTTCTTCAGTATGGACTCAGGCTGCGCGGCTATCTTTCTGATGAGGAAGCCGCCCGATGGATAGGGCGGCGAATCCCACAAGTCCGAGACAAACTCCTCAATGCACTTCAGCTTGCTCAACAGTCCACTTACGAAGACCCAGCGATAGTCCTCGCCATAGAGGAGCGGATGCGCCAGCTCTCTGTCATCCCCTGGGAAATTTCGCTTCCATACCAGCAGGTCAGGCGCTATGCGATTTTTCTCCTTGCTCTCATAGGATTTGGTGGAGCCCTATGGCTCATTAGCCCAAGTTTCTTTCGGCAAGGAGCCCAACGGTTCCTTCAACCTAATCAAGCCTTTGCCCGTCCTCTTCCTTTCAGTCTCCACATAGAAGGACTAAAGCCCGTCTATCGCCAAGGTGAGACACTCGCCTTGACCCTGTATTTTCAAGGCAATAAGCTACCTACCACTGTTTCCGCCTACACGGAGTCAGCTCCCCTACCCCTTGAAAAGCGTTCGCCCAAAGAGTACATACTTAGCCTCCCAAGTCTACGCGAGAGCTTTTCTTTGACTTTGGAAGCCAATGGCGAAGTGCTGCGCCGATTTCCGATACAAGTTCTGCGCCCTCCTATGCTCAAGGATTTCAGAATAGTGTGTATATACCCCTCCTATACCCGCTTGACCCCAGATACGCTTTTGCAACCAACTATCAGAGCCCTGCGGGGCAGCCTCCTTCATGTCTCCTTCTCCATAGAGAACGATCGCCCCTATGAGCTTCGGACTTCTAATTTCACCCTTTCAAGGCAGTCAAACTATTGGGAAGGAAATATCAGCCTACAAAAGAGCGGTTCATATAAAATAGAGATTCATGATACCTACTTCACAGACTCTCTGCTCATACAAGTAGAAAGCTATCCAGATTTACACCCTTCGGTCCAACTCTTTGCTGAATGGTTCAATCCAGATACCTGGGAGCAGCGTCTCAAAGTACGCTTGATGGACGATTATGGTTTCACACGGGCCGTCTTATGGTATCGCATAGTAGAAGGGGCCACTCCCGGCCGAGGTCAAGGACAGTATACCTCAATCCCCCTCCCTATTTCAGGGGAGGCCTCGCAAGAAGTGACTTTCCAGCAAGATTGGCAAAAGCTGGGCATACGGCCAGGGGATAAAGTAGAATACTATGTAGAAGCCTGGGACAATGACGCCATCACAGGTCCCAAATCTAGCCGAAGCATTACCTATACCCTGGAACCGATGAATGATGTTGGACGCCAAGAAGTCTTTTCAGACCTACAAGATTCCCTTTTCCAACAGTTGAGTGCCATTCGCCAGGAGCTCCAGTCCCTACTTTCAGAAAAAGATCTTACTCGGAAAAGTCAAAAGGCCACCCAGCTATCAGAACAATTTCGCGCCATTCGCAGCGAGCTTCGCTCTCTTCAAAGGTTAGCGGCTGAGCAACAGCTTTTCACTCCAGAACTTCTGCGGCAGATGGAACAGCTTCAGAAGCTTTTAGAGTCCATTGATCCTCAGAAGCCTGAACAGCTTCTCATGCAGACACCTTCACGAGACACCTCGCAACTCCATCAGCAGCTTGAAGAACTCCGTCGCGCCTTTGAAGAATGGCAAGAAAAACTGGCCCGAATGGAAACCCTTCTACCCCAGTATCAGCAGCAGCGAGAGATGGAACAGCTGATGACCCGACTGGCAGAACTCGCTGAGCAGCAGCGCCTACTTAGCCAGCTTAGCGACTCCGCCCACAAAGGCACAGAGGCTTTCCAAAACCGTATAGAAAACGAAACCCGGCAGATTCAAAAAGAAGTGGATTCCCTCCGAGGTCGTCTTGGAGAAGGCCCCCTAAAAGATAGCCTTAAGTCCGCCAGCGAAGCCCTCCGAGAAGCTTCAAAGGAAATGCAGAAGGCCCTGGAGCACATGCAGCAAGGACAGTCCCCGCAATCTGCTCAGCGGAGGGCCGCCGATGCATTGGACCGAGCGCTCCAAGCCATGGATACAGGTATGCAGCAAGCCGCAGCGGATGACGAGGTAGAAGAGTATGAGGCTCTGCGGCTGCTACTCAAAGGAATTTTATCCCTTTCTTTCCGACAAGAGCAAACCCGTAAAAAAGCGCAAGAAGCCAACGCCTTCACGGCCGCCGCTCAGCCTCTTATTTCTGAGCAGACAAATATTCGGCGAGATTACCAGCAAGTACGCGATAGCCTCTTCGCTTTGGCCAAAAGATCCCCTGCAATAGAGGAGCCAATTTTGGATCTCCTACGCGAAATAGACCGCTACTTTCAGGGGATAACATTTTCAGAATCTGAGCTGCTGATTCGGCGGCAACAGTATATCTTGCAGGGATTCAACCGATTAGCCAACCTCATGACAGAATTGCTATCTCAACTCGAGGAAAATCAGCAAAATCAGCAGCGTGGAGGGGGAGCCTGCCAAAAACCGTTTAAAGTACGTCGCAAGAATCAATCCACCCAATCCACTCTATCTCAGGGGCGCCAAGGACAGCGCCCCAGTACCCAGCCCGCACAGAAAAACACCAGAACGCCTTCTCCACACCAGCTTCAGAAGCAGCTAAATGAAGCCTTGGAGCGAGCTCTAACACCCAACCCAGCCACGGAAACGCCGGGTGGCCTGACTCCCGACGAACGAGCTCGCCTCTCTGCTCAACAAGAACAGATTCGACTGCGCCTACAAGAGCTTTTGCGACAAAACCCCAGTGAAGCCGGCAAGTTACAGAGCCTCATAGAAGAAATGCAAAAAGCAGAAAAAGACTTGCTTATCGGCGCAATAACTCGCGAACGACTCATGCGTCAACAGTATATTCTCACTCGGCTATTAGAATATGAACGCTCCCAGCAAGAACGCGAACTGGACCCGTCTCGTGAGTCCCGTACTGCACAGCAGTTTTTTCAGCGAACGACTGGCACCTATCCTAGCCCAGAAATAAATGCATTTTCCCCCCGTCCTATGCCAGCCCTGTGGTTATATCAACCCAACTATCAACGACTAATAGAAGCATTTTTGAAGTAAATGGCGATGAATTCCCAGACTGCGACTCAAGGTTTTTTTAGGGAAGAGATTCTGGCAAGTGACTTAGACGAGCTACTGCGGGTAGAACATCTGCTGACAGAAGTGGCCACTATAGCAGGCCTTCCCGAAGAGCGCATACCCCTTTTCATCGTTGCTGTCACAGAAGCACTGACTAATGCTATCATCCATGGGAACCGTCAGCAAAAAGATAAGACCGTGCGCATGCGGCTCAGCTGGACACCTGAAACTCGTACCCTACTCGCCCAGATCCAAGATGAAGGGCCTGGATTCAATCCCGCCACCCTACCCGACCCTACCACGAGCGAAAACCTTCTACGCGAGTCTGGGCGCGGCATCTTCCTCATGAGAAACCTGGCCGACTCTGTGGAGTTTCAGCAAAACGGCAGGTGCGTAGAGCTGAAATTTTTCCCGTAATACGCTTCCACACCCTACACGGCGGTCGGCTCCAAGCGGCTAAAAAGCATCGCAGCTGGATCATTCACTGCTGGAATCACCTAAGCCCACGACAGGACATGCGACTCATAGCATACTATTTTGTTTCACGGGAAACCATCTCGCAACTCCATAAGGAGTTTTTGGAAGATGATACGGAAACGGATATTCTCACTTTTGACTATGGAGACAGCGCCGAGATATTTATATGCGCGCCCGTAGTCCGAGAAAATGCTCGCAGATATGGAGCTAATTTTGCCACAGAAATGCGGCGAGTTATGATCCACGGCGTTCTCCATCTTATCGGCATGGATGACGCCGATGAGGAATCCCGAAAAGCTATGCGCCTGGCAGAGGATTTTTGTCTAAAAGAGTGGGAAAACAGTTTCACATGAAACACTCAGATCTCGACTTTGATATCATTGTGGTCGGCGCAGGCCACGCTGGGAATGAGGCAGCGGCAGCAGCGGCTCGGATGGGGTGCCAAGTGCTCCTCATCACGATGGATATGACGAAAATCGGGCAGATGTCCTGCAATCCTGCGATGGGAGGCATCGCCAAAGGGCAGCTGGTGCGCGAAATAGATGCCTTGGGCGGACTCTCTGGGATCGTTACAGACGAAAGCATGATTCAGTTTCGGATGCTCAACCGGTCGAAAGGACCTGCGCTTTGGAGTCCCAGAGCCCAGAATGATCGCGCCCTTTTCGCTGCCCGATGGCGATGGCATTTAGAGCAAATTCCCAACCTTTTCTTCTGGCAGGATGCCGTAGTCGGCCTCCTACTCTCTTCCGACAAGAAGCGCGTGCGGGGCGTCTACACCCGCTCAGGCAAGACTTTTACTGCCCAAGCAGTTATTTTGACGACGGGCACATTTTTAGGCGGCGTTATTCATATTGGGCTGTCCCAACAAACGGGTGGCCGAATCGGTGAACCCGCAGCTCAGGGAATTACAGCTCAACTGAAAGAAATCGGTTTTGAATCTGGACGGATGAAAACCGGTACCCCGCCGCGCATAGATGGACGCACGGTGGATTTCAGTCGCATGGAAATCCAGCCAGGCGATGACCCCCCGGGTCGCTTTTCGTACGAAGACACTCCTCTGCCCGAATCTCAGCTGCCCTGCTGGATCACTTACACAAACCCCAAAGTCCACGAAATATTATCACGAGGATTCTCCGAGTCACCTCTCTTCACAGGTGTAATACAGGGCATCGGCCCTCGATACTGCCCTTCCATAGAAGACAAAATAGTTCGGTTCGCAGAACGGGAGAGGCATCAACTCTTCTTGGAGCCAGAAGGACGACACACAGTGGAGATGTATCTAAATGGTTTTTCCTCCTCTCTGCCTGAACATATTCAAGCAGAAGCGCTTCGGCATATTCCAGGCCTGGAAAATGCTCGCATGTTTCGGCCAGGCTATGCCATAGAGTACGACTTTTTCCCACCCTATCAGCTTAAGCACACCTTGGAAACACAGCTAGTGGAGAATCTGTTCTTCGCAGGCCAGATCAATGGAACGACGGGCTATGAGGAAGCCGCCGCTCAGGGGATTATTGCTGGCATCAACGCTGCAGCCAAAGTAAAAGGGCTGCCACCTTTCACCCTGGGACGGGATGAAGCCTATATTGGCGTGCTAATAGACGACTTAGTCACGAAAGGTGTGGATGAACCGTATCGAATGTTTACCTCACGGGCTGAGTTTCGCCTCATGCTTCGCCAGGACAATGCCGACTTGCGTCTGACAGAAAAATCATATCGGATCGGGTTGGCCACGGAAAGCCGGTATACGCGCATGCTGAACCGAAAGACCCAAGTAGAGCGATTGATGCGGTTTTTATCAGAAACTAAGGTGGCCCCCGAAGAAGTGAATCGCTGGTTGGAGGCTCAAGGCGAGAGTCCTATCTCGCATAAAGTTCCGCTTTCTGCCCTCTTGGTGCGACCGCGCATGTCGCTGGAAAAGTTACAGGAAATCTCTCCTGCCCTTCGGGCGCTCGTGGCAGAACTGGACCCCTCTGCTGTATTGACCGCAGAGATAGAAGTGCAGTATGCAGGCTACATCGAGAAAGAGCGTCTACAAGCCGAAAAACTGCGTCGGCTGGAGGATATCCCCTTGCCAGAAAACTTTGACTACATGCGTCTTTCTTCGCTCTCCTATGAGGCTCGGGAGAAGCTTATGAAGTACCGCCCTCGCACGATTCGTCAAGCCACTCAAATCAGTGGAGTAAGTCCAGCGGATATTGCCGTGCTACTGACTTATTTAGGACGATGAGGTACTGGCTGCTGATGTGGAGTCTAATATGGGGGCAGACTAAGGTTAGCGACTTTTCCGCCGAACGGAAACGGTTAGAGCGTCGTCGCCAGCAGATAGAAGCAGAGCTGCGTCAATCCCAGGAGCTTTTGCAGCAAACTCGCAAAGAAAGGCAACGCTCGCTCGTAGAGCTGTCTTTGCTGCGTCGCCAGATTGCCCTTCGAGAAAAACTCTTACAAAGCCTCCAGCAAGAACTTAGTCTATTAGAACAGGATATTTACCAGCTGGCCACCCTAAATCAAGCCTTGGAACGAGACTTGCGGCGCCTCTATCGAAACTACGTATGGACCCTGTACCTACTGGACAAAACTCAGCGGCAAATCAGCCCTTGGATATGGATACTTAGTGCAGAATCCTTTCGGCAAGCTTACGAGAGGCTATCTTACTTTCGCGCAGTCTCTCGATTTCGTCAAGAGCAGCTCCAGCTAATAGAGCGCACCCAGAAGTTTCTCCTAAGCCGTTCGGAGGCCCTCCGAAAGAACCGTGCAGAAAAGAATAACCTACTCCTCCTATACGCACAACAAACACAGGCGCTTCAGCAAGCCCAGCAAGAGAAGAAGGAGATATATCGATCCTTGCGTCTAAAAGAATCCTCCTATCGTCAGCGCCTCGCTCAATCCCATAGAGAGCTTGAGAAGATACAGAAGCGAATAGATGAGCTTATTCGAGCAGAGGTAGAGCAAGCCCAGCGAACTAATCTCACAGCCTCAGAACGCCGTTTAGCCGGGGCATTTGAGCATAACAAGGGGAATCTCCCCTGGCCCATCGCCTCTGATCGGCTGGTGGTGACAAGCCCTTTCGGTACCGTAGAGGATGAGAGTGGCGGGTTAGTAACTAATCAGGGCGTATATTTAGCGGGTCCTCCGGAAGCTGAGGTACGCGCCGTTTTCTCAGGTAAAGTCACAGCGGTGACTACCATTCCAGGTCAAGGTCGGGTAGTTATCATTCAACATGGGCCGTATCGCACGGTATATGCCAGGTTACGCGAGACTTATGTGCAGCCAGGGCAATCTGTGAGTATCCTTACCCCAATTGGACGACTCGGAGGCCCCACGGATAATGAACCGCCGCAGTTGTATTTCCTTATTTACAAAGGCAAGTCTCCACTGAATCCTCTAGAGTGGGTAGCGAGCCGTTAATTTCATTGGGAGAACTGCGTCGGCGTGCAGTTAGCCGTCTAAGTGTCGCTTATCCTCCGGAGGAGGCAGAATCTCTCGTACGAGCCCTCTTTACTCATTTTATGCCAGAGTGGCGAGAGGAATGGCTAAAATCAAGCGGCCGAGCCCCCTTTCCCAATCACTTACTCCTTGCATGGGAGCAGGCCCTCTCTCGCCTCCTACATCATGAGCCGCTGGCGTACATTACCGGTGAAACGATTTTCTGCGCCTTGCGATTGAAGATAGCTCCAGGCGTATTTATCCCCCGTCCAGAGACAGAAGAATGGGCTTGCGCACTCAAAACGCTGATTGAAGCAGCGTCGCTGACTAAGATTTTGGACGTTGGAACAGGGTCAGGGGCTCTGGCTATATACTTCGCCAAAGCCTTTCCGCAAGCGGAAGTGTATGCCATAGATAAAAATCCCACAGCTATCAATCTCGCCCGCCAAAACGCATACCTAAATCACTGTCAAATCTTTGTTGAGCAGGTTGTATTTGGCACCTCTCCCCTCCCCGACTACTTTCCCAGTAGGTGGGACCTAATCATCAGCAATCCTCCCTATGTGCCATGGGATCGATACAGCGAGACGGGATTGAATGTGAGACTGTATGAACCACCGGATGCTATTTTCTGCGCAGACCTCTCCTTTTACGAAAAGCTGGCGGAAATGGCGGCAAAGCAGTTATCCCCAAATGGAGTAATAGCCGCGGAACTTTTTCCTCCGCGTGCAGAGGTGGTGGCTTCTCTGTGGGAAATCCACGGCCTCATTACCACCCTCCATAGAGATAGTAGGGGGCACCTGCGCTGGATACTCGGTAGAGTGCAGGGATAGGAAATGGAAAGAGTTAAGTCTTAGCACTTATAGGCACCTACTCATCCATAATCTATTGTCTCAGAGGAGCGTACGACTCAGCCTTGAGGATTACCTTTGAGGGACCAAATCACCGAACCTTACGAATCTCCGCTGCGGTCTGAGCATCAAACTGCTCATAGTCATTGTAAGCTATCAGCTCATAAAGTTCCTTTCGTGTCTGCATCTCTGGAAGGAAGGCCTGAGCCGAACCTTTTTGTATCAAGTGCATATAAAATCTCTCCATGGCACGAGCAGCCACGCGAAGCGCAGATACAGGGAAGAGGGCGATCTCGTATCCCAGCGCGAAGACCTCCTCTGCTGAGACAAGGGGTGTTTTTCCGAACTCTGTAAGGTTGGCTAAGAGGGGCACATCGATGGCCTCACGCACGAGCCTGAACTCCTCCTCCGATGTCAGCGCCTCAGGAAAAATAATATCAGCCCCAGCTTTTACGTACAGTTGGGCGCGCTGGAGCACCCCTTCTATGCCTTCTACGGCCTGAGCGTCCGTTCGAGCCACAATCATTAAAGAGGGACAGACAGCTTTGACGGCCCAGATTTTCTCTGCCATAGCCTCAGCGGGAATAAGCTGCTTACCACTGAGGTGTCCGCATTTCTTGGGCATTTGCTGATCTTCCAGTTGGATAGCTGCTACACCTACTTCGACTAATTCTCGGGCTGTACGCACTACATTGAGAACCTCACCAAACCCCGTATCTGCATCTACCAGGAGCGGCAGAGCAGTGACCCTTACGATGGCTCGCGCCCGTTCGGTGAGTTCTTGCAAAGTAAAGAGTCCTAAATCTGGCATGCCCATGCTGGCGGAGAAGGCAGCACCTGAAAGGTAAAGGGCCTCAAATCCAGCTTTTTGAGCTATGAGCGCTGCCAAAGGATCATGGGCCCCAGGCAGGATTAGCTTGCCCTCCTTGACCCTTTTCAAAAAGCGCTCAGCCAGCTCCCGCTGCGCAGGAAAAGGCTCAAGAAGCCATGCTCCCATATTGCCCGACATCACCGGGATGCATAAGAAGCCCTAACAGCTCATCCACCCTCACCTGGTAAAAGTTAGGCGACTCTGCCACTAAATAATACACCTGCTCAACCTTCTTGGTAGGGTAGACGGCTCGCAAGGCTTCCAAAAACTTCTCCTTGAGAAGGGGTATCGCTTCCTGACGACGACGCCGATGCCCGACGGGATACTCCACAGTGACCTTTTCGGTGCTCTCGCCATTCTTGAAGAATACCTGAACAGAGTTTGCTATGGAGCGCTTTTCTGGGTCCAAATAATCCCGACTGAAATTAGGATTTTCTCGAACCTCCATCCGGGCGATAAGCGAGTGGATGCGTTCATCCGAAGCGATGGGTTCTTCGTAGTGTGCATAGGTAAGCTCTCCGAAAATGAGCCCTACGGCAGTCATGTATTGCAGCGAGTGGTCTCGGTCTGCTGGATTTCGGAAGGGCCCACGCTTATCAATGATCCGTACAGCAGACTCCTGCGTTTCAATCACTATCCGTTCGATCTCATCCAAACGTGAGCGAACCTGCGGATGCAGTCTGAGAGCAGCCTCTACAGCTGTCTGACCATGAAACTCGGCTGGATAGGAAACTTTGAAGAGCACATTTTCCATGACGTAGCTACCGAGAGGACGAGCCAACTTGACGGGATTGCCGCCCATGACGACTGCCTCAAATCCCCAAATAGGAGCCGTAAGCGCGGTGGGGTAGCCTGGCTCTCCAGCTACGGCAAATAGCGCCAATCGCACGGCACGACTGGTAGCATCCGCCGCAGCCCAAGATTTACGCGGTCCAGTATTAGGAAAATGGCGATAAGTCCGAAGGGCTGCCCCATCGATGAAGGCATGGGAAAGCGCACTCAAAACTTCTTCTTTTCCGCCTCCCAGCAAATAAGCAGCCAAGCCTGCCGAGGCGACTTTGACAAAATGCACATGATCAAACCCTCGCCTATTGAGACTAACCTCTAAGGCAAGGATGCCCTGGATTTCATAGGCCTTGACCATGGCGATGAGTAAATCCTCCACCGTATAAGGCTGCCTGCCATATGTGCGACGCCGCTGACTGATATAATCCATCGTCGCCAAGAGCGCACCCAAGTTGTCTGAAGGATGTCCCCATTCCTTGGCCAGCCA
This sequence comes from Bacteroidia bacterium, assembly GCA_039630325.1. Classification (GTDB taxonomy): domain Bacteria; phylum Bacteroidota; class Bacteroidia; order SpSt-205; family SpSt-205; genus SpSt-205. The sequence goes on along the minus strand of JBCNVG010000024.1, from coordinate 33,518 downwards.
GGTGTCATTGTAATCTAACCAGCGAATAAGCGCTGTAATAGCGAAAGCCCCCTGCACGGGGTCCAGCACATATGCCGTCCCCGGCACTCTAACGCCTTGAGGAACAATGCTGCCAGGCACAATGGGCCCGATAAGCTTGGTACATTCTGGCTTGCTCAGGGCCATAAGGGCACAGGCGAGGGAATCCATTAGGGCTAACCGCGCGGTTTCTCTCGCCTCGGCGCTCTCAATAGGCTTCTCTACGATAAAGTCTGCTATCTCTTGCAGTACAGCGTCGTACTGACTCATACGCGTAACCCCCTCGGACCAGTGTATAGAACTCGTGGCCGATATAGACGATTATCTGTGTGCTGCTCAATGATATGAGCGAGAAGTCCAGCGCTGCGCGCCGCAAAAAATATCGGAGTGTACAGCTCTATCGGAATGCCCAGGAGATAATACACTGGCGCAGCGTAGTAGTCCAGATTAGGGTAAAGCCCTTTTTCGGTTCGCATAATATCCTCTCCTCTCTGGCACATGTCAGCCAGTATTTGACCCTCTCTGCGAGCCTGGATTAGCTCATGAAGTACTTCTTTAAGGAGCTGGGCACGCGGGTCCATTCGTCGCATGTATACCCGGTGACCAAAACCCATGATCCGTTCCTTCTGAGCCAGCTTTTTTCGGATGAGCTGATCTAAACCTTCCACGTCTTTGGCTTCTAAGAGCATGTACATTACTGCCTCATTAGCCCCACCATGTAGGGGACCTTTGAGGGAAGCTACGGCGCTGGTTAGAGCCCCATACGCATCGGCTAAGGTAGAGGCCACTACCCGCGCTGCAAATGTAGAGTTAGGCAGCTCATGTTCCACATATGCGATGAGACTTTGCTCAAAGGCCCGAACCTCTGCGGGACTCACTTCTCGACGAACGATAACACGCAAGAAATTTTCAGCAAAGCCATGCTTGGGAGAAAAGGATTGTGGCTCTCGACCAGCGGCAATGTGTGGAAGGTTAGCAACGATCTGTGCGATCTGCCCGATAATTCGCGGCGCCCGGCGACGCTCTGATTCGGGCGCCGTAGAGTTAGCTTCAGGATCGAATCCAGCAAGGGCGGATACTGCCGTTCGCAGACGATCCATGGCATGCATAGACGGGGGAAGCTGGCGAAGAATATCATATACAGCCGCAGGAACCGAAGCTTCTACCATAGCCTGGGTGAGTTCTGCCTGCTTACTAACCTCTGGCAGCTTCTCATCTAAGAGAAGGCCTACCACCGCCTCATAACTCACTTTACGAATCAGCTCCAAGAGATTATACCCTCGAATGACAATCTCTTCGTTGTCAGTATCCAGGAAGGAAATCCGCGTCTCTGCGGCGATGACACCTTCTAACCCTGGGCTATACTTTTCTTCTTTCATGAGCCGAAGCAAATGTAAGGAAATAACCCTTCACGCCATCAAAAGATAATCGCAAAAGCATGCGAGGGCGCAGCATTTATAAATCTACTCATCAGAGACAAAACAGAAAGATTGAGTGAAAATCCATAGGGAAATTTGCCGCCTCTGTAAAGTCTTCCGTGGATATGCCGATATGGCGGCCTTATACTCCTCATTATGAGGGTGCGCCTATCCCCCCTATGATCGTGCGAGCGCAAGGTTCCTACCTATATGCTCAGGACGGGCGAGCATTCTGGGATGGGGTTAGCGCTTGGTGGGTGACCGTACATGGTCATTGTCATCCTTATATTGCTGAGCGAGTAGCGCGCCAAGCGCATATGTTAGACCAAGTCCTATTTGCAGACTTCACCCATGCCGTAGCCGAGCGGTTGGCCGATGAACTCGTCGAGCTTACTGGTCTGCCATGGGTATTTTTCTCGGACGATGGCTCTACGGCAGTAGAAGTGGCCATCAAAGTAGCCATTCAATATTTCCGTAATCAGGGAGAAGAGCGACGCTCTATTCTCGCCATAGAGGGGGCTTATCACGGCGATACTTTTGGTGCGATGAGCGTGTCGGCCCGAAGCGCTTTCACTGCCCCTTTTGAGGAATACCTTTTCACTGTGGAATGGCTGCCCTTTCCAGCCCCTGAAAATCAAGCTCGGCTGGATGCTGCGCTGCAGAGCCTTGAGGGGCGAAGGGATATCGCTGCGTTTATCGGCGAGCCCCTCCTTCAGGGTACCGCCGGCATGCGAGTCTACTCGGCTCACTACTGGGATAGTATAGTACGAGCAGTGCGCCGCACAGGCGCCGTGATAATTGCCGATGAAGTATTCACTGGATTCGGCCGGACAGGTACACTCTTTGCCACTCAACAGTGCACGGAAAAACCTGACATCCTCTGCTTGTCCAAGGGCTTAACAGGCGGGTTTTTACCCCTGGGTCTTACGCTGGTGAGTGAAAAGATATTCTCAGCCTTCTACTCCCCTGCCCGAGAGAAGGTCCTATACCACGGACACTCCTATACAGGAAATGCATTGTCCGCGGCGGCAGCGGTGGCAAACTTAGAACTCTGGCAGCGAGCCGAAACTTGGGAAAAGCTGAACCTCCTAACGACTAAACAGAAAGAGCTTTCGGCGCAGTGGAATGCCCTGCATCCTTCGGTGCCAGCACGGCATATTGGCCTTGTATTAGCCGTAGAGCTACCTTCCTCGGAAAAGGGATACTTTGCTCAGCATCGGACAGCCTTGAAGGCCTATGCCATGGAGAGGGGAATATTCTTGCGCCCTTTGGGCAATGTAGCATACATCTTACCGGCTCTGAGTAGTACGCCAGCTGAGTTAGAACAGGCCATAGAAATCGTAGATAGATACCTAAAACAGCTACCTGAAACCCCCTAAGAGAGGAAGATAGCGGTTTCCCTCAACCCTCGGGGAATGCAGAGCATCGCTCTCATGGATTTACTTGTTTATCTTCACGGGAAATGTGGCGCCTTGTCATCCTGATAGGAGTGATAGGCTGTCGAAAGCTGGACGCTCCTCCCCCAATAGAAGCAAGTGGATTTCCTGAACCAGTAGCACGCGTCCTGGTCCAGCGCTGCGGAGGATGTCATATCCAAACTCAGCCAATGGCCTCCTCGTATCTAACCGCTCACTCAAGTCCAACCCCGACCTCCGCAGGCGCCATGGGCGGTCTCGATCTCACTCGCTGGGACAATCTTTTCCTCAGCCCAAGTAGAGAGATCCCTTTGGTAATCCCCTATGATACCCAATGGTCGCACCTTTTGTGGAAGGCAAATCCTAATCCTGCTTGGGGACCTGTGAGTGAGCCTATATGCCCCCCCTCTAACCCAGACGGGTCTAATCTACTTTCAAGAGAAGAGGTAGAGGCGCTTCGCACATGGATAGCGCAGGGAGCTCCCTCTGCGGATGGGAGGCTACCTTGGGCAGAGAGCTTGACCCGCTCTAATCGTAAGTGTTTCATCTGCGCCTCTGGCAGCGATGTAATAGCCGTTTTTGATTTGAATACCTACCATCTCTTGCGGCAGATTCGTGTAGGCGTGAATCCAGCTCAGATAGAGAGTCCTCATTATGTGCAGTTATCCCCCGACAGGAAATATTTGTATGTAACCCTGATAGCCGGCGCTGCTATTGAGAAGTATCGTACTGATAACTACGAGAAAGTCGGCCGGTTAACAGTGGCGCCCGACCCAGCTCATATAGAGTTTAGCTCGGACGGAAAGTATGCAATTGTCACGCATTTCACCGACGTGGCCCCCACCAAACTAACTCTGATAGATGCGGAGAACATGCGGATCTTGGACGTACTGCAGGATCCTACGGCGCAGATTATAGCTCGCCCCCATGGATTATGGGTCACACCTGATTTCCACTATGCTTATGTGACCGCTAACGCAGGCAATTACATCACCAAAGTGGAAATCAGCCCTGACAAACAGCGCTTTGTAAGCTTTGAGCAGATACCCTTAGTTCCAGGCACTTTGCCTCAAGCTGACCCCCGTTGGGGCCCCTACCAAATCGTAGCCGAACCTTCGGGTAGGTACTATTTTGTGAGCTGTGATGCTTCTAACGAGATCCGGGTGTTTCGACAAGTAGACGACAGTCTGGTTGCTGTAATTCCTACGGCAGTGTCTCCTAAGCTTATGGCGTATCATGATGGACTCCTATTCGTAGCATGTCTAAAAGCCTCAGCCCCAGCTCTCCAGGGCAGTAAGCTTGGAGCAATCGCTGTCATAGATGGGGAAAGGCTTCGACTTCTGACCCATATCTACGGTACAGGTCATTTACCAAGGGGGATCGGGGTAGACTCCGTACGCCGAAAGCTACTGGTGTCATTTGAAAACACCGCTGGTACCGACCCGCCCCATCATTATGTGAGCGGCATCGCCGGTGCACCCGCTAAACTGTATATCTTGAATATGCCTTCCTTTCAAGTAGAGGCTGTGAGAGAGTTCGCTCTCGTAGGCTACGGGATGACCATTTCTCCATGAATCAAACTTTTTTGTACCTTTGCAACAGAGCCCTCCATGACTGTGTCGTATGAGCATCGCCTTCTCTTCAAGCATGAAGGAACATTAGACATGGAGACTTTGTCTCACTTTGTACATGCCATGGATAAAGCCCTTCAAAAGGAGTCTGTTCGCGTGCCCTTACGTCGCCGCATTATATCTTCACTTATAGAGCTTGCCCAGAATATTATTCGCTATGGAGCTAACGATGAAAAATATCCACCAATGCTTTCTCTTAGTCGCTCCGATCAGGGGTATGTGATTGAGGCAAAGAACTTGGTTCATTATAGCCAAGAGCTTTTTCTGCAAGCCTACCTTCAAAATCTAACCCGAATGCCTCGCAAAGAGTTAGAACAACTATACCATCATATTCTGACAGGGGGGTCTTTTTCTAATAGTGGAGGAGCAGGCCTGGGGCTCGTACAGGTGCTTTTCAAATCCGATGAGTTTGAATACGAGCTTACCCCTGCGGATGGGGAATACAGCTGGTTTACTGTCAAAGCGAGTTTTTTCAGTTGATGGATATGAGTGACCTGACGACTTCGGAAAAGCTGATAATCCAGCCTACCTTTACCACGCCTGAGATACGATTTGATCCTGAATCTTATTACTTTTTCATTGGTGGCAACTCCTATCCCGAAAATTCTCTCAAGTTCTATGGCCCTGTGCTTGAGTGGGTGCAAAACTGGGCAACCAAAATAACCCCCTCCACTAAACTCCTTACGGTTGAGATACACTTAGAGTACTTCAATACCAGTACAGCAAAGGTGCTTTTGGACTTTTTTAGGCTCCTTGAGACGCTATATGAGCGAGGGCAAAGCATACAGATCCGCTGGCTTTACTTGCAGGAGGATTCTGAGATGGAGGATGCAGGCTTAGACTATCAAGCCGCTATAAAGGTACCTTTTGAGCTTGTACCTATAAATGAATGAAAAATCGCGAGAAACCTCTGCGCATGCCAGCGTTAGCTTTGAACGGGAAGAGGCAGGGGCGGAAAAAATTCGTCTCTGGCTAAAGGAGCTCCCCGAAGGTTCTTCGGAGCGACAGCGGCTACAAGAGATTCATCAGCATTATAATAACCTTCTCAGGGATGCACGGCTACTGGTACGAATGGGCGATCGTCTCCAAGCAAAACTTCGTGCAGCTAATGAAGAGCTTGCCCGCAAAAATGAAGAAATCGCAGAGTATAATCGACAACTGAGCCAGAAAAACCGCGAGCTTCAAGAAACCCTAAATGCCCTTCAAGAGAGCCAACGCCGCCGCAAAGCTCTCACCGTACTTGGCATTAGTGCTATAGTGGTTTTTATGGTGACAGAACTGATAGAGTATTACATTGAACAAACGACCTCTGAAGCGACAAGTAAATGGGCTAATCTCGTGTCTTTCGGCCTTAAAGCCCTGATAGCCCTCGCTTTTAAGCCCTTGGAAGAGCTCGTTGAATCCATCCTTAGTCGCACAGTCCGATAATGCCTCAAGGGGTTTATTTGGACTACAATGCCACGACACCTGTACTCCCCGAGGTATTGGACGCAATGCGTCCTTACTTCAATGAAATCTTCGGGAATGCAGCGAGCCCCCATTTATGGGGTAAAGAAGCGCTGGATGCCGTAGAAGCTGCACGCCATACCCTGGCCAAGGGACTCGGAATCAATACTCAAGAGCTTATCTTCACCAGTGGGGCCACCGAAGCACTCAATCTGGCTCTCTTCGGCTTAGCCCAAGCTTACGAACATGGCGGAAGACACCATATCCTTGTTTCTGCGACGGAACATAAAGCAGTTTTAGACCCCCTTAGAATCCTGTCCGAACGGGGGTGGATCATAGAAATTCTCCCAGTAGATAAAGATGGACGACTTTCCCCAGAAGTGGTCAAGGCAGCGCTTCGCTCGGATACCCTTTTAGTAGCGGTGATGTTGGCTAATAACGAGACGGGCGTGATTCAACCCGTGTCTGAGATTGCAGCCATAGCTCATGAGAAGGGTGCATTGATTCTATGCGATACGACTCAAGCCGTAGGGAAAATTCCTTTCACTTTACCCGAGCTGGATGTGGATATGGCTGTTCTCTCAGCGCATAAGTTTTACGGACCGAAAGGGATCGGTACATTGTATATCAGGCGACGCTCTCCCCGAGTGAGTATCAAGCCTCTGATTTTCGGCGGGAAACACGAACGCGGCCTTCGCAGCGGTACTCTACCTGTCCCGCTGATTGTTGGTATGGCGAAAGCATTCGAAATTGTCTCAGAGAAGCTTCCCGCCGAGTCCCAGAGACAAGCTGCACTACGAGATAAACTTGAAGCTAACCTTCGTACTATATACCCCGCTGCTATAGTGAATGGCGCCTCAGCACCTCGTTTGCCGAATACCTTAAGTGTTTCCTTTCCAGGGCTAAAAGCTTCGGATATTTTGGCGCGAATGCCCTTGGTAGCGGCTGCGACGGGCTCTGCTTGTAGCTCTGCCCTTCCAGAACCTTCTCATGTACTTTTGGCGATGGGTCATTCCCCTGATTTGGCGAAAGCGACTCTAAGATTTTCACTTGGTCTCCCTACGACAGAGTCAGACATAGAATCCGCCTCAGAAATGATATCGCGCGCAATAAACAGTCTTAGACCTTCTATGCCCATATACCGAGGATGAGAATAACAGCAAGTAACGATCCGGAGACAGATTAGTAGGCTAGAAGGTTCTATCCTCGCTGCGGTATTTATTTAGCCTGAGTTAGACTGATTGATTGCCGCATCTGCGGACTTTGTAGGGGATTTATTAGAGGGTATTTGAAGTGTTTGAAGCTGAATCAGAATCGCTTTCAGTCGCTGCCGCAATGCCTCTTCTAAAAGCGGAGTAGAAGGAGGCAGGGCCTGAATATCTTCTAATCGCTTCCCCAAAAGAAGGGATTGAGCGAAAAGGGGCATGGGAAAGAAGATCGACTCGGTGATGTGCCAAAAGTGCGCTTCGGCAGGATGCTTTTGCCAGTGCCTTAAGAGCCACTCTATTCGTCGCCGTTGAAAGCCATATAGCTCTGGCGTAATCCCTCGAAAAGCACGGAGAACGGCTTTCCAGCCAAGAAGGGCTTGGGTAGGCGCACTTCGCCACGCCTCTCGCAGCTTCCGGTACCAATAGTGAATCAAGCGCTTCTCACCAAACCGAAAAGCCGCATACCACCTTAAGAATCGCCAGCGAATAAATATGGTATCATGCTGAACTGTCTGCTCCATCCAGGGATTGATATCATTATACCACCTAAGGGCAAGGTGTTCATTTTCAGAGTGGAGTAGAAGGGTCAGAAACACCACACATGCGGCTAAGGGGCGAGCCATGAGGGTTGGACTCTCGTCCAATACATACTGAGATAGCCGTTCCAGCTCGGCCTTACATAACTCTCTTGCTTCACCCCATCTACCCCATTTCAATAAGAAGGCCAGCCTTAGAGTAATAGCGGTCGCCTCCAAAGTATTGGCCAGAGGCGAACGCATCTCAATCCCTCTTACTTTCTCCCAGCCAGCTATCCATGCGTTAAACAAATCGCTCTCAGCAGTATGCAGGAGCGGAACCCCCAATAGCAGATAAGTCAAGGCCAGGCGGTAACGCACATAATAAGGCGAGGGGGCGGCGGGAAAGCGAGCAAGTATATCCAGAATGCGAAGTAGGTTTTGTATAGTTTCATCAGTATCCGACGACTCTGATGAGTGAAGCATTCGTGCATAGGACTCAAAATAGTCTGTCCACAAATCTTCCGGACAAATAGTTGGAAGAAAAAAGTCTTTCTCTTGCCGACTAACAATATGATGCTCTACAGCGGAAAACTTGTTCAGGAGGGCTTGATGGCGTTTATGAAGGTGCTTTAGGAGCGCTTCCCCCCAGATGGAAATAGACTGATGCGGAGATAGAAAGTGAAAATCTCGCACATAGGTTTCTAACAGTCGCAAACCCCAGAGGGCTATCTCCTCCCAGCCTTGTTCCACAGCTTTGGTCATGGCTTGCTGCCAGAGAATGAGGGCGATTTCCCCTCGCCCCTCCTCCCATAAGGCAATGCTTAGCCAGAATCTTTTCCATATGCTCTTTTCGTTCTCCAGCGCTGGCAGTCTCGCAAAAGGTAAAGTTTCTGCCAGGGCCTCCCACAGTTGGTACTTATAGGTTCGCAGGGATTCTTTCTGGGCCTGCGGAAAGCGGCGCTGGTAGGCCCGATAGAGCCGCTGTTCATCATAAGTATTCATTTGGCGAAGCTGACGAAGCAGCCATTCCAGCTTGGTGCCTCGGACATAGTCTTTGAGCTGTCTGTATTCGGACTCAGAAAGGGTTGTAACCACTTCCCAGAGAGCGCGAGGAGGGAGTCTCGGCACTGTCATGGCCTAAAGATACCATGCCCTTACGATTACGAGCTGTACTTTCTTTGAAAGACGACCTGGTAGGGTAGCAGGGAGAGGCCAAAGCTTACATTTTGTGTGGTCAAGTGAGTACATCTGAGAGAAAGTAATTACCTTTGCAGAGCTGGGCCTGTAGCTCAGGTGGTTAGAGCGCGACACTGATAATGTCGAGGTCCGTGGTTCGAATCCACGCAGGCCCACGGGGAGTTAGCTCAGTTGGTAGAGCGTCGGCTTTGCAAGCCGAAGGCCAGCGGTTCGAGTCCGCTACTCTCCACAGGCAAGCTAATAGCGCCCGTATATTTGTACATGCACATTATTTGGGCCGGTATTGCGTGGTTGCAATCCCTTCTGTGGGAAGCTCCCATTTCAAGTACTGCACGAATCGCTATACTGCCAGATGGAAATGTCCTCGTACTTGATAAGCGCTTGTATGCTTTGGGGGCAGCGAAAGGAGAGCGACGGTGGGAGTGCGAATCGTGTAGCCGTTTTCTAACCAGCGAGTGGCGTGCTATCGGCGATGGTGCTATCTGGGAAGCGGGTAGACTCATCAGTGCCGACCCTGGAATGCCTATTGATAGCGTACGAAAGCTTTATCCTTTTTGGGGTGCAGCGGGCTATATGGTATTGAATGCAGTGAATGGGAAGGTAGTATTTGATGCGCTGAAGAAAGGAGAATCCTGGGCATGGGTAAGCGGTCGAGCCATTATCCCCGATCAGAGGCTTTTGGTGGTTTTCGGTGCTGGTCCTAAAGACCCCTCCAAGTTTCTGAGTCTGCAGACCTCTATCATTGCTGCCTATGACTTGCAGACAGGGGAGCAGCGGTGGCGCCGCCCCGCAGGAGAAAAACCTGGGAGTGAATACCTTCAAAGCAATCTCGCTACCTATGATGGCAAAGTGTATTTCTTGACCAATCGGGCTCTGTATGCGGTCGATGCCAGCTCTGGCAGCACAGTGTGGCGGGTAGAACTCGTGAAAGGTATCAGCCTCCGAGCGATGACAGGCACTTATATCTTTATCGATGAAGAAAAAGACTTAGTGGTAGCCTTTGGACGCGGACGCGTGATTGCAGTGCGCCGAATAGACGGCCAGCCCGTGTGGCAAAAGCCCATAGACATACCTCGGGACAATATTTTGCACGCATTTAGTACCTCTAAGGGTATTCTACTCTTTACAGACGACCTCCAGCCTGGCTCTACCGAGCAAGCCACCGGTCGAAATCTTTTTTCCCCGCCCATCGCCGTGCTACTCAGCTATGACAATGGAGCCAATCTATGGGGGGAACGATTGAAACTTCCAGGCCTATTGAAAGGGTATATCCCATTAGATGAAAATCGCCTATTATGCCTTTTTCAGCGAGAAAGGGCATGGAAAACGGGCGATCCGATGGACGAATGGACTGTGGAAGGGGATGTTTTGGATATTCAGAGAGGGGAGTTTCTCTTCAGGCGCCCACTTTCTTTAAAGGGAGCTCTGCTGCATGCTCAGACGGTGCCAGGGGGCTTCCTGATACAGACAGCACGGCGCCTCCAATATATTAGTGAGGATGGTCAGATGTTGTGGGAAAAGCCTATCAAGCGGCCTTTCCAGCTACCTTTCGCGACCTACGAAGAGGGTGGAATCTTTCAAGCTTTCCTTATAGACGAAACAGGACAAGTCTTCCGCTGGGATGGCCCAGGCACCGAAGTGCAACCTATAGGCAATAGACTCACAGCATTTCAAAACGATCCTCCTCAGGGTATAGCCTACGAGGCGGGCAAAATATGGATATGGGGCGGCTCTACTCTTTATGCTATAACGCCCGACGGTAAAGTTGTATGCGAGTTTAAGCGCCCCGTACCTGCCCAACCAGCTGCTTTACGCATTTTAGGAGGGGCTATTTCCGCTGTAGGCTACCTGACATCAGCTTACCTGACCTACAAAATGCTCCAAACTGTATCGTATGACCCTGATCGTCCCTGGGATCGCCCAGATGCCTCTACCTCTCTTAGGAAGTCCCTCACCGCTGCGGCATACGGTCTGGGGGCCTTCGGTACAGCTCTTTTAGCCGATGCGGCTTGGATGGCTCTGGTAAAGGCCAGAACAGCCCGAATGAAGGAGGCAGAGAATTTAGTTTTTCTAATGGGCATGGAAGCCAATACAGTTACCTTATACGCTTACGACAAGCAAAAGTGCGCTATCACTTTACAGAAAGTGTTAGGTCCCATAGGCTTATTCCAGAGTCCTCAGTATGAAATAGACCCAGTTGACCACCGCATTTATGTTATGGAAAAGAATAAGCTGCGCGTCTATTCTTTCTCCGCTGAATGAGCACCCTACTTCATCATGAAACGGCGATACCTCGTGCCTTAGTTATACGAGTGGAGGGTCTCGGAGAGAGTCCCGAACAAAGTGAAGAGTACATGGAGGAGCTGCTCTTTTTAGTACGAAGCGCAGGCTATGAAGTGGCGGAAGCAATCAATTTTGGCTGGCGGCGTCCGGACCCGGCGACATTCTTGACGAGCGGTAGAGTAGAAGAGATTAGAGCTCGGCTGGCTGAGACTAAGGAAACGATAGACTTCGTACTGGTGGATGCGGAGGTTTCGCCAGTTCAAGTGCGCAACTTAGAAAAAGCCTGGAATAAGCCCGTAGTAGATAGAGAAGGGCTGATATTAGAAATCTTTGCCCGCAGCGCCCGCACTGCGCAGGCTAAAGCCCAAGTGGAGTTGGCTCGTTTAGAATATGAGCTACCCCGTCTTACTCACCAGTGGACCCATCTCTCACGGGAGAGAGGTGGTATTGGCCTGCGGGGCGGTGGTGGCGAGCAGCAACTTGAAATAGACCGGCGAAAAATGCGTCAAAGAATCGCCCGATTGCGAGAAACGCTCCGAGAATTCGAGCAGCAAGCAAAGGTACGCCGGGAAGGGCGCCATCCCCTGCCGCGGGTCGCCTTAGTAGGCTACACTAATGTCGGTAAATCCACCCTGATGCGATTGATTACCAAGGCCCCCGTTCTTGTGGAAAATAGACTTTTCGCCACATTAGATACTACTACACGCCGGGTGGTACTGAAGGGGGTGCCGTTTCTTCTATCAGACACAGTTGGGTTTATCCGAAAGCTTCCCCCTAAGCTTCTACAAGCATTTCATACCACTTTAGCCGAGGTAAGAGAAGCCGACCTGCTCTTGCTGGTGGTAGATGCCAGCAGCCCTGGATACGTAGAGCAAATTCGGATAGTGGAACGAACCTTAGAGACCATTGGAGCTGGACATATCCCACTTCTCCTTGTGATGAACAAAATGGATCGACTCTCCCCTGAGCAGCGCGAATTGGTAGAAGAGGGATGGCGGGCCCAAAGCCCCTACCCTACGATCTTTATCTCTGCCACCGAGCGAGATAACATAGACCAACTTTACGAAACCATTGTCAATATGCTGCGATCGTTACCCGACTTTGACAAACGGTTCCCCAACATAAGCCAGAGCGCACACCTCTCTACCGATTGATTGCCTCTATGGCCCCTACGGAGCGAATGCCACTATCATCCGGAGCTCCAAATATTGCGGGGGAAGGTAGTACGCATGCCGCTGCGTAACCATTTCCCCGTTTTCAGAAATTCTTTGAATGACATAGTAAGCAGGTTTCCCCCGCACCACGGGATATGATAGGCCTACTCCCCAAAATACCTGTTTACCCCTCTCTACTCGCTTCCAGAAGGTAGGAGTCATAGCGAAACCCAGAAAACTATTACTCTCTATTAGCAGCAAATAGGTAGGCAAGGCGGGCAAAGTGATGACCCACTGGGGGTAGTTGATGTATGTTATTCGTATATCCAAGGGAAAAGATATGTACCACCCCTCCTGCGAAGCATACCGATATATTAGGCCCACCCCTCCTACATTAGAGAAAGGTAATCGATAGCTATACGCCAATCGCCTATCGGGTAGCGGCTGCGAGATGATGCTTTCAATGAGAGCCTGTCGATCGATATCCCAAGTGACTGCTTGGAAGAAAATGAACCAGCCAAATCTTCCCGTTTTGTCATAGTACTCTTTCGCCCCATAGGCTCCATAACTGAGAGCTGCATGCCCACCCTGCGGGAAAGGGGGCTGAGAACGAGACCAAACCCCTGTGGGCAAAATGGTGGAGACGCCTACAGTGAAAGGGCGATATGATCCTTGGGCATACAACAAGCCTATCGCTGCCAAGAAAGTTCTACGGCCCATGGAGACTCTACCTTCACAGCGAGATGACCTTCCTGTATCCAGAATAGAATCAGCAGAAATGCCATCGCTTTGTAAATAGGATGCGGCAGAAGCTCTTCCCATAAGCGGGCGAGGGATACCCAGGGCCTCTCTTCAAAAAGGCGTATTAGCTGCTCCTCCACCTCTTCCGGAGAAAAAGGCGGCGGAGTGACTCGATGCACCAGATAACGCTTATGATAGCGCTTAACCAGCTCTTCATAAGCTCGGTATAATCGCATCAGAGAAAGCCCTGTAATCACAGGTTCTGTATCTATCGTGGGATCTTTTTCGGTCGGGCGAGCGAGACGATAATGATTTTGTCTCATGAGATTACCCCATGTTTCGTGGAGAGCCTCCCAGAAGCGAGTCTTAGGTTCTTTGATTTCAGGCGCGGAGACGACATCTTCAGTGAGATCGCCCATGAGCTGATGGGCAGGTAGCAGCGCAAATGCCTTTATCCGAAGGAGATGGGATAAAAATAGCAGTAGCCCTATGCGATCCTCCAAAGGCAGAGAAGGGAGAAGGTTCATAGCAGCGGAGAGAAACTCTTCCAGAGATAGGTCCTGCCAGCGCACCTGAGCTCGTTGGGCGAAAAGCAGCAAGATATCATGGGGGCCCTCATAAAAGGATGATCTTATCCAAACTTGGCCTTCTACCCACTCAAGCTCCACATCAGCTAAGATACGCACTTGCAGAGGCAAATCAGGAAAAGAGGTACAAGCTCTTAAAGAATGCATTCAGAGGTTGCCAGAGAAGGGAAACCCAAAGACCATAGCCCCACTTCCGCGTCTAAACTCTCCTCTTAACCAAGAGAAAGAGAACAGCCTGCCTTGAAGCAAGCCTCCTCTCATCTCGTTTTCCTGAGAGGAGAGTCTGGCTCACGAGCGAAATACTTGAATACTATCCTGTCCAGCCAACTGGGGGCAAACCGATTCATCCATACCGTGAGATGCCCTTGTGCAGTGAGAATAAGGTATTTGCGCCGCCGAAGCATAGCCCTATAAACCGCCGCAGCCACAGTTTCTGCAGGCATTAAGCGCTCTTCCGGCAGGGGGCTTTCTCGCTGGGGATGCCCTTCGGCATTCAGAGCTTTCTCACGAATCTCACTACGGGTAAAACCTGGGGCAACGATAAGAACAGAGACACCCGTTTCATATAGTTCCGTACGAAGCGACTCCAGAAATCCATTCAAGGCGAACTTAGACGCACTATAGCCGCTACGAGCAGGGAGCCCTCTAAAACCTGCAATAGAAGAAACCCCTACAATCCATCCTTTGGTTTGCATGATGTACGGTAAAGCAGCCTTGATGGCATGAACTGCACCCCAAAAGTTGACCTCCATTACCTCTCTCAAGACGCTTAGCGAAACCTCTTGGACTAAAGCACGGTGGGAAATACCTGCATTAGCTATGACGGCATCCAGTCGGCCAAATCGCTCCACAGCCAAGCGCGCCGCCGCCTCACATGCTTCATAATCTTTCACATCGCCAGTGAAGGGAATGACTTTTTCGGGCATTTCGGTAGCAAGTACTTCTAGTCGCTCTTTTCGTCGCGCCTGAGCTACTACCCCCCAACCGGCCTGAGCAAATCGCTTGACCAGGGCCTCTCCAATTCCAGATGAGGCCCCTGTAATCCATACAGTTCGCATACGTCGAATGTATACACCTTGCACAGAAATAGCTGCCCTTGATTTTGTTTGTAGTTTTGACCATGCTGAAACTGCCCCGTCTCTCCCCTACCGAATCCGCTATTCAAGACAAAGTAGAAGCAGGCATTCCTCTATCGGATGAAGACGCCCTATACTTATATCAGTCAAATAACTTAGCCTTTCTGGGAGCTCTGGCCACCCTCGTAAGAGAACGGCTCCACGGCAAAATCGCCTACTATAACCGCAATTTTCACATAGAGCCAACTAATATTTGCATCTACGAATGTGCTTTCTGCTCATTTGCACGTAAGCCTGGCGAGCCAGGCGGGTGGGAATATACCCCTGAAGAAATAGAGCGCATCGCCGCTAAATATGTAGGCACAGGGGTTACAGAAGTTCATATCGTAGGAGGAGTTCATCCGAAACGGGGTATTGAATATTATGCGGACATCATCCGACGAGTCAAACGCATCCTCCCCCATGTCCATGTAAAAGCCTTTACCGCTGTCGAGCTGAAAGTCATGTGTGCGCGCTCACGCATGAGCTATAAAGAGGGGCTAACGGCTCTACGTGAAGCAGGATTAGACTCTCTGCCTGGGGGTGGAGCTGAAATCTTTCATCCAGATATACGTCAGCAAATCTGTGCTACCAAAGCTTCTACGGAAGAGTGGCTGGAAATCCATCGGACAGCCCATGAGCTGGGCATCCCCTCCAATGCCACCATGCTCTACGGCCACATAGAACGGTATGAACATCGGGTCCATCACATGCGGCTCTTACGAGAACTCCAGGCTGAAACAGGGGGATTCAACTGCTTTATCCCGCTCAAGTATCGCCGAGAAAATAATGCCCTCTCCTATCTACAGGAGGTCTCTATCATTGAAGACCTTAAGAATTATGCTGTGAGCCGCTTATACCTACACAATATTCCCCACCTCAAAGCCTACTGGCCAATGATAGGACGGACGACAGCACAGCTGAGTTTATCTTTCGGCGTGGATGACCTCGACGGAACAATTGACGATACAACCAAGATATACAGCATGGCCGGCGCCGAAGAGCATCCTGCCATGAGTACAGAAGAAATCGCCCACCTCATTTCCAGTGCTGGGTACATCCCTCAGGAAAGAGATTCCCTTTACCATCCTATTTATCCTCCTTCTGTAGTAGCTTGAATGTGCCAGCAATACTTCTTTCT
Organism: Bacteroidia bacterium; assembly: GCA_039630325.1. Taxonomy (GTDB): domain Bacteria; phylum Bacteroidota; class Bacteroidia; order SpSt-205; family SpSt-205; genus SpSt-205. Next base: position 17,646 of record JBCNVG010000024.1, on the reverse strand, counting down.
CAGGCATGGCGCAGTAGAGCCAGATAATGTCCTATTAGGACAAAGCATAGATCCTCCTTTATCTCAAATGGGCAAAGAGCAAGCTATCCGTTGGGCGAAAGCATTGAAAGAAGTTCCTTTTCAAGCCGTAGTAACGAGCCCTGCGCGCCGAGCTCAGGAGACCGCCGAAATGTTTTTGCAGTCGCGCGAGAGGCTCCCTATCCTTCACTTACCGCATTTTCATGAGATCTGCTGGGGCGAGTGGGAAGGCCTTCCCCTTGAAGAAGCACACCCGCTCTTAGAAATGCAGCGGCAACGATGGGCAGCCCAAGACCTTCATTGGACACCACCTAGAGGAGAAAGCTTGCATGCAGCTCTTCTGCGCATAGGAGAGGGCCTGCGGCTACTTGGAAGTTTATACCCTACGGGCAGCCTACTCATCATCACGCATGGACAACTCTTGCGTATCCTAATGACCCATCTTTTCGGTTACCCCATCAACCATCAACATTTATTTCATCATGAACGAGGACAGCTTAGTTGGCTCGTGCGTCTGCCAGAAGGGCATTTTTATTTGAGAGAACTCGCTGTGGATGTTGATACGGCTTTTTGACTTTCTGAACGCCTATCCTTATCAGCGGGCATTACAGGAAGCAGGTTTGCCCTATGAGCTATATGCTGATCCGCGTCAAGTATGGGAGGCTTGGAAGAGGTTTCCTGGAGATGCCGCGCTTTTACCTTTTGCCGCTGTGGCACACCTCCAAAGAAGGAGACCTCGTTGGGGCATCGCCAGCCGAGGTGCCGTACGGAGCGTGCTCCTGGTAAGCACGCACCCACCCACAGCTTGGGAAAGCATCCGGGTAGATGAGCGCTCCCTGTCTTCCAAACGGATTCTTCTTCATTTGATGGAAAAAGGGGTTCTACCCCGACTGCCGCTATTACCAGCTAGTAGTCAAACTGCTAAGCGAGTGGCCGATCTTGTCATTGGGGATGAAGCTTTGCGATTACACCGCTACTACCCATACGAGATAGACCTTGGCGCTCTTTCCCAGAAAGCTTTGCATAAAAGCAGCGTTTTTGCCGTGTGGTGGACTCGCCGAGAAGTAAGGGGTCTTTTGAGTCGAATATGGATGTCTAAAATCTTCCTATCAAGTGAGTGGATTATAGCTGCAGCTACGAGGTATAATTTCCGTCCCTCCGTGGTAAAGGATTACTGGCGTGGACTGAGGTTCAGGCTTCCAGCCATCGGGCATGCCTATTGGCAAAGGCAATTTCGGAAAAACTTTCTCTATTCTGGCAACGAGGAAGGGGAAAATAAATAGGACAAAAAAGGCTTCGTTGAACTGTTCTGTAAAAGATCCCGATTTGCAACCTCAGCCTGCTCACCTCTCATATATTTCATGTATGAGAAAGATAGCCTTGGCCTTGATACCTCTCCTCGCGGTCTCGCTAGCAAAAGCCGAAGTAACCATCATCACAGAAAAAACCCAACTTACCGAAATCGGTATTTTCTTCTCTGGGCCGCGAAAAAAACTATCGGGCTCAATTTGCACGAGGCTATTTCAGCAGCGGCAAATGCCGTAACTAGAAACGATTCTGTGGTCGTTAGCGTAAGAATACCAGCTCTTTGGGGGGCCACTTATACTTCCAGTTGCCCCCCTTTTAGCGTCCGAGAAAAAACTTCTCCCCAACCCCAGCACTCACCCTTACCGGCTAAAAAAGGCCTGAGATACCCGCGCCACAGGAGTCGCGATGATCTATATCATTTCTACGCTACAGAAGGCTTCTTAGGGAGCGAAAGGTTTTGTTCGCCAAATACGCCAGCATGCCCACTACCATTATGCGTGTAGTGAGAAGTCCGATTAGAGCGCCATACAAAGCAGTCAAGGGTGTCGCTAAAATCAATATGCTTACAACTACGAGAACTCCGAAGAGTTCTACAAAGGCTGCGAGGAGATTTATCCGTGTGCGATGAGCCCAAATGAAGGCACCTTTCAAATAGGAGAGATAGGCTACTACTGCGGGCATAGGCAGACTACACAAAAGTCCAAAGCGAGCTAAATGATGTATTTCTTTTGGCAGAGAAAAGAGCTCCCCAAACCACATTTCGTAGATCCCAGGAAGCGCTAATACGCTTAGTCCCAGTGCCGCCCCTAACGAAATGCGATGTGCAAATGGAAGCAAAGCTTTCCCGACCCGCGTGCCTAAGAGAACAATCACAACCTCCTGATAGGCTACACCTAAGCAGCTAAACAAGAATATGGTACTCGTGGTGGGCGAGTACGCTGCCAAAGAGAGAATAGGCTCTTTCCCATGCGCAATAAGTAAAGTCAGAAGCGGCGTCAAAGCAACGCCAAGAATAGAAGTTAGAAGCAGTGGCAAGTAAAAGTGAAGTATTTCTTGGTAGCTAAGGGAGACTTCCCTGAGAGAAGGCAAATGGCGGAGCGTGGGGTGAGCCCAAAGCCGGACTGCTACCATCTCCGATAAAACCCCTACGGAAAGGGCAAGGGCAGCGACCCACGCTCCAGGCCATGTAGTGAAAAGAAGGCCTATGGAAATACCTATGCCGATACCCCCAAGACGAAGAATCGTCCCCAGCGCTACCAATTTAGACCTGCCTGCCCGAATCAAAATCCCCTGCCACATCCGCCGATAAGCAATGGCCGCAGGCCAAGGAATAAGCAACCAAATCGCCCTTGCCACCTTTGGAACCATATCAGAGGGCAGATGCCAGAGATGGCTATTGAGCCAGTCAAATACCGTCGGCGTACCTATTAGACCCATTAGTCCCGATAAGGGAAGGGCCATAATAGATGTGAAACGCCATAGCTTTTCATACCGAGCCTTGTCTGATACTAAAGCGGCGGAGGTACTCAGAAGCATCATAATCGGCGCCTCTACAATCAGCGCTACGGAAAACGCCACACTAAAAACGGCGAGATTCACCGTAGCCTCCGGAAGGCGACCAATTAAAGCTACAAGCAGTGGTCCCTCCGTCGCCATCATGAGCCAGTTTAGAGCGAGAGGAATCCAGGTGCGGGCGATTATACGGTAGCTCACCTGCGTAGTCTCCGCAGTTGAAAGAAGGATACTCATACTCGTCGCCCCTCTTGAATGATATGCTCCAGTAGCTCGGCCGGTGTATAGCCAGCCAAGGCAGCCTGATGAAACAATACTGTCGCTGGCGTGAGCCCAGGTAGAGTATTTACCTCTATGGTCCAGAACTCTACTTCACCCTGCCCCAGCAGCCGAACAAATCCATCTATCCGCGCATACCCATGAATGCCTAAGTAACGAGCGATTGCTTCTACTGTGCTCTGTACCGCACGGAGCGCCCGTTGATTAGCCTCAGGATCGTTAGGATAGAGACGAGCGGGGGTTACATTTTGGCCAGCGCCAGCCAGAAACTTTTCCTCTAACCGTAAGACCCCCGTTTCTTTCACCGTCTCACTGGGTAAAAAAGCTTGATAGCGCTTTTCCCCGTCGGATGCCGTATGTGTAATAACCCCAACCGTTACCTCTATCCACTCTGCACCATGGAGATAATGCTCTATAAGTGCTTCGGTTTTGCGCGGGAAAGGCTCGCCAGGACTGACCTGTAAAGCAGCCTGTAGCTCAGGAGAGAGGGTATCCTCATGCCGAAAAATGGCCTCCAGGTACAGCCTTAGTTCTCGGTTACTGGCTATGATACGCACTCCTGTACTGCATCCCTCATCTACTGGCTTCGCTATCAAGGGGTATCCTCCAAAGTAAGTTTCTATTGTCTGGATTACTTTTTCAGGAGACAGCTCCCATGCCGCTCTGTCCACCCGATAATGCTTAGGGACCTTAAATCCTCCGGCTTGGAGGTGAGTCTGGGTGGCGTATTTATCCATGAGAAGGGCACATACCTCGGAACGGCTTCCATTGTAGGGGATGCCTAAGGACTCTAAACGGCGTTGTACAGTACCATCTTCACCAGGGCGCCCATGCAGAGCCAGAAATACAAAACTTACTTTATCTTTGAGCCCTTCCCATGAAATGGGGCGAGCCGTGTAGGTGGGATTGAGACTAAGAGTGTAAAGGGAGTGCATTTGTAGTCTATTTTTCGTGGCTTGGACTTCGGATGGTACGGTAGCAAGGGCAAGCGAGGCGGCCACATCGTCTGCATTATCCTTAAAAAGAAGGCGAGGAGGAAGCTCCCATAACTCCAAAACCTCTCCTCTCACATTGAGAAATAATGGCAGTACCTCATAAGTGGCAGAAAGCTTTTCTACAACATTTCGTCCACTTTCCAAAGAGATATGCCGCTCAGAGGAGTTTCCACCGAAAATAACAGCGATACGCTCCCTTTCTACAACCGCACGAGGTACAGGCCTGCGAAGGGTCAGACGATGCCGTCTAATAAAGTTGCGCCCTGGTCCTGTGCGCGCTATCCGAAGTGAACGCTCTATCAGGTAGCTTAAAAAATCCCTCGGTGTGAATCCCACCTCCGCTGCTTGATGGAAAAGCAGAGAGGCCGGAAGCATGCCAGAGGTAGTATTGGGATCATTGAAAAAAATGGTCCCATCGGTGGCTACTATTCCATCCAGCCGAGCATACACTTGAATACCAGCTAACTCGGCAAGCCGCTCCGCTTCTCTTTGAATTTGGTCATTTGGAAGGTCGGGAGAGGGAGTCTTTTTAGAGCTAATGCCAGAAAGATATTTTGCGCGGTAGTCGTACACCGCATCCACTTTTCGGATGTGCGTTGGAGGTAGCGCGATTGTCTCTCCATCAGGCATCTCTATGACAATGACTGAAAACTCCTCGCCTGATACAAATCTCTCTACCAGAAGGTAGGGAGGACTATCCCAGGCTTCTACAAAGCCGTATTGAGGACGCCGTTGGAGAAAGTACTTGAGCTCCTGCCACTCAGTGACAAGTTCTCTGACTTCACCCTCTCTATCTCGATAAGCGAGGGGCAAGCCAACTCCCTCAATGAGGTCCATAAGCGAGGCTGTCGGCTGCTCAGGGAGCCATCTGACCGGCCAAGTAAAACTGCACCGCATCACCGTTTCCACGAGCCTAGAGGGGGACTCACATTTAGCAACCCCTATGGTAGAGCCCTGCCATGGATGCTTGACTACACACGGGAAACCCACCTTCTCCGAAACAGTAGAAATAATCTCCTCTGGATTAGTCCACAAGAGCGCGCGAGGAATCACTACATACGCTGGGGTAGGGAAGCCGTACCGAGTAAGCCATTCTCGTTGTTTGACTTTATCTAAGCCCCAAGCACTGCCGAAAATACCAGAACCTACATAAGGTATGCCAAGCTGCTCAAGGAATCCTTGGATGCTCCCATCTTCCCCTCCCAGTCCATGTAAAACCAAAAATGCTACATCTATGGCGTCAGCAATATCCTCAGCGGGAAGGATGGGCCCGAGCTGGGTGAGAGCTTGCATATAAACAGAGCTCTCGGGGTAAAAAACCTGCTCCGCATATAGCGGGAAGCGAATATCCTCGGGAAGTTGATATGCAGGAGGAAAGAAGTCACTAATCATCCCATAGTAGAGATACTTGGGATTCAGCCGCACCATCCTATGAAAAAAATCCAGAAAGATGGGAATAGGCTGAAATCTTTGCCTATCTAAGAGATCATAAACAGTTCTCCCACCAGCATAGGATATTTCTCTTTCCCGGGAAGCGCCGCCGAAGAAGATGCCGACCCGCATCACACAAAAGTACAGCGAGCAAATCCCTTATATTCGCCGAGGCATAGGTTTTGCGTTATATTCAAGTTATGCGGGAAGAGCACAATCCTTTTCATGAGGATACTGACACTTTGGCATATGTGCTTCGGGCCCAGGGAATGCCCGATTTCCCTCGTGTAGACTTAGAAGTGATAAGCGTTCTACCCCTGCGAAATACGGTACTTTTCCCGGGGGTCATTCTGCCGATTTCAGTAGCTCGGCCGAGTTCTATCCAACTGCTGGAAAGTTTGAAGGCCGACAAGCTCTTTTACCTGGCTATCACGGCTCAGCGAGATCCAGAGGTGGACGAAGTACGCCCTGACAACGTCTATACAGTGGCCACTTTGGCTAAAATCCTTCGGGCGCAAACGGCCCCAGATGGACATGTGACCCTCCTAATTCAGGGGCGGCACCGAATTCGCCTGACGGAGTTCGTTCAGGTTGCGCCATTTTTGAAAGCCAAATACGAATATATCCCCGAGACTCTGCCAGACGAGACCCATCAGAAAGGGCTCCTTTTGGCCCTGCGTGAAAACGCCCTCAAGGCCCTCGACCATCTACCAGAAAGTCCTCAGGAAGCCCGAGCCATTCTCCAGAATATCCAAGGCCTTCCTTTCATGACCAACTTTCTTGCGAATAACCTCCCCATGAGCATCGCAGAACGGCAGCGGCTTTTGGAAATAGATGATATCGGAGAACGAGCGGAGAAAGTATTAGCTCAGTTAGAAAGCCAAATAAATGTGCTGGAGGTCACTGAGGACATCCTGAATCGCGTCCGAAGTACTTTGGAGAAACAGCAGCGGGATTATATCCTGCGTCAGCAAATAAAGGCTATCCAAGACGAGCTGGGCGAATCCCCCGAGCAATCGGAGCTCGCTCGATATCGCGAAGCAGCCAAGAACAAAAAATGGAGCGCAGAGGCTCAGCAGGCTTTTGAACGAGAGATAGCGCGCTTAGAACGAATTCCTCCCTTCTCTCCGGAATATGGCGTGGCGACTGCCTACATTGAATGGCTTTTAGAATTACCTTGGCATACCTATACAAAAGATCGCTTTGATCTGAAAAAAGCTCGCAGAATTTTAGACAGGGATCACTATAGTATGGAAAAAGTAAAGAAGCGCGTTTTAGAATATTTGGCGGTACTTAAGCTGCGCCGAGATATGCGAAGCCCGATTCTATGCCTATATGGGCCACCGGGGGTGGGGAAAACCTCTCTGGCACGCTCTATAGCAGAGGCCTTAGGGCGGAAATATGTGCGCATGTCGTTGGGCGGCCTTCATGATGAAGCTGAAATACGAGGCCATCGCCGCACCTACATTGGAGCCATGCCAGGACGCATTCTCCAGCTCCTTCGGCGGGCTGGAAGCAGTAATCCTGTCTTTGTATTGGATGAAATAGACAAGATCGGGCATGATTTCAGAGGAGATCCGGCCCACGCACTTTTAGAAGTTCTGGATCCCGAGCAGAATACAACTTTTCAAGACCACTACCTGGAGATCCCGTATGATCTTTCTCGGGTACTATTTATCGCCACAGCAAATACCTTAGACACTATACACCCTGCATTGAGAGATCGCATGGAAATCATAGAGCTCTCAGGATACAGCGTTCCTGAGAAGCTCCAGATTGCTCGTCGCCACCTCCTTCCGAAAATAATCTCCGAGCATGGATTGAAACCCACTCAGGTCAAGATATCCGATGAAACCATTCTGCAAGTGATTGAACGGTACACGAGGGAGTCGGGCGTTCGACAGCTACAGCGAGAGCTCGCAGGATTAGTGCGTTGGGGCGCGCTACAAATCGCAGAAGGCAAAGACAGGAAAAGTATTCACCTATCGCCTGAGAAAGTAGAAACTATTCTCGGTTCCCCTCGATTTGAGAAAGAAGAGTATGAACGAGATTTGCGGCCTGGTGTAGGAATCGGCTTGGCTTGGACGCCCTACGGCGGAGACGTTTTGTATGTAGAAACTATTGCCATGCCTGGGGAGGGGAAGCTCACCCTTTCAGGTCAGCTTGGAGAAGTGATGAAAGAGTCCGCTACGCTGGCGTACAATCTGATTCGTTCCTATGGGATTGTTTCTCATGAGTGGTTCAAGACCCATGATGTTCATATTCACATTCCAGCGGGAGCAGTTCCGAAAGATGGTCCTTCAGCTGGCGTAGTTTTATTGAGCGCTTTGGCCTCCCTGGTGACAGGGAAACCGATTAGAGCTTACTTGGGCATGACGGGCGAGATTACGCTGCGAGGGCGGATTTTGCCGATTGGCGGAGTGAAAGAGAAATTATTAGCCGCCCTTCGTGCTGGCCTTCGAGAGGTTGCCCTTCCAGAGGCGAACCGAAAGGATGTCGCAGAGATTCCTTCCGACCTCTTAGAAGGACTGAGGCTGCATTATTTCTCCGACGTGAAGAGTCTACTGTCTTTTGCGGTGATGGGATTAAGCTTGCCGCTGACTGAAGCGACTACTGCTACGCTGGCAAGTGTGCCCGCAGCTTAGGCGGCTGCTTTTGCTGCTTGGACCGCCCCGCTTATAACTTCCATCCAACTATCCAGCTGACTTCTGATCCCCGTACGAACCGAAATATTATATCCTCGTGCCGAGATATGCGTCCATTGAGGTCACTATCTTGCCGATATACGAATGGTGTATTCAGGATATCCCGCACCTGAAGCTGTATGTATACATGCCGACCGAACTGGCGTCGTAGGCTCATATCCCACACCGGACGGGGCATTTCAAATATGCTGGGATTTAGATTATCGCCCACCCACCATAGGCGCGGTCCGATAAGCTGACCAGAAGTTGAAGCTTCCCAACGGCCATCGGGAGACTGGTACAGAAGCATAGCATTGAATAGATAAGGGGCCTGCCCCTGTAAAGGCCGGAGACGCGCCTGAGAAGGGCCCTGCCCTGGTAAGACACTGCTTACCGATCGTCCCATATCTACCTCGCTCCAGATATAGGCTGCATTCGCTATCACAGCAAGCGCCCGAGACAACCGAATCCGAGCCTCCAGTTCTATACCGAAAAGATTCGCCTGAGGCGCATTCCCAAAAACTACGGTCGGTTGATCTGCCCCCCTCAGAATGAAAGTCTCTATCGGATTATCTACCCGTTTGTAAAAGGTCCCCAATGCGATTAGCTGATCTAAAGAAGGTATCAGTTCATATCTGACGTCTACGTTATGAAGGGAAGCGGGACGGAGAGCGGGGTTCCCCGCCTGTTGAAGCTCTAATGCGAAATTGTAGTATAGAAAGGGTGCCAGTTCGCGCAAGGCGGGACGATTGAGGGTTCGGCTGTAGGCGAAGCGAATCTTTTGTTTTTCCGTCAAGGCCAAACCCACATTTCCGAAGGGCATGAGCAATGGAAAGGGTGTCTTAACCATTACTGGAGCTGTGGCGGTGGCAGAGTGAAGGTTTTGCTCGCTATACTCATACCGGAGGCCCGTATGCAGCGCCCACCGACCTAGCTGCTTTTCCAAAGAAATGTACGCGGCTCCAACCCTCTGGTTCGCCTGATATTTATCTGTTGGATTTGTACCTTCTCTTAAGCGTAAGGTGCGTAGGTTTTCCCCCTTAAAGGCCTCGGATATAGGGAGAGCAGTCCAGTACTGAATAAAGCTGCTTGAAGCAGTGGAAGGTATCGTATAGGAAAACCACCGAGCCCAAAAGTTTCGCTGGAGAACTTCCCCTTGGAGGCCAGCGACGAGTTTCCACCTCTTTATTTCTGTGAGCAAGGAAAGCTGCAGACCAGCACTGTACTGACGCAGGTAACTATAAAACCGGGCCGCATCAAAGGTCGTTGGACCTGGGGGAACTATGATTCGGTATATGCTGTCCCCGACATCTTTCACTGTACGCACTCGCCGATAATCAGGTTCACTGCGCAGAGTGGCACTGCCCCCAACATCCCATCGCAGCGCAGTAGTCTCTGACAGGCGGTGCATGCCACCCATCTGTAGGGAAGCGAGGGTGCGAGCTAAATACTGCATGCTATAGTTTCGAAAAGGAACGTCGCTACCCCGCTGATAAAACGAGAATCCCTCTCGGAGAATCGTTTCGTCTTCGGTTAGGCGGGCCGCAAAAGAATTCAATTCTAACTGATGTGCAGGAGAGGGGACCCACAGCATGTTCATAAACCCAAAAGCTCGTATCAGCTGCGTAGTTTGATGATCCTCATAGCTGAAAAGCTTGGCGTTAGCCCCAGGGCGTAGGATGAGAACCTCGTAGCGATTCCGCTGAATGCGCAAAGTCTGGAAGCCGCGACTATAAGCCCCCCCTGTAATAAACCACATTCTTCGCGAGAGAGGAGCCCCATAAGTTATAGAAAACTGCCCCAACGGTGGGATAGTAGGACTGCGCCGTAAGATGAAGTTGTTTGGCAAACGCTGAGTCCAAGCTTGAACTTCACTGAGAGAAACCAATCCCAAGTCTGCGGGAAAGCCCGCAGGAAGGGCACGGGCTGCTGTACCAGCCCCCCATAGATCGGAAGGATTGGAAATATTGAGTAGTCCCGGCCGAAAAGTAGTACCATGAAGGTAAGCCGTCCGAAATTGCACATGAAGGGTAGGCTTGTCCGTGCTCCGACGAGTGAGTATTTCTACTAAGCCACCCCCAAAATCACCGCTCTGATGAGCGGCAGGCGTCTTATATACTCGCACCTGGTCTATGATGCCCGCAGGAAAAATCTCTAAATCAAAGGCTCGGCTATCGGGCTCCGTACTCGGCGCCGGGAGGCGATTCAGTAGCACCGCATTATACCGTTCGTTCATCCCCCGTACCACGAGAAATCGTCCATCGTTTAGAGATACGCCCGTGACGCGGCTCAAAACTGCCGCTGCTGTACGATCCGGCGTCTGCTGGATCGTTTGGGCAGAAAGGCCAGTGGCTATCTGCGGGATTTGCTGAAGCCCAGAGAGTAATGAAACTTCTGTACGATTCTCTTGAAAAGCAAAAATGACCACCTCGCTCTGGCTAATCCCCTCTGGTTGTAGGGCAACTTCCAGAAATAGGGGGCTTTTCGGGGTAACTGGTATCCTCCTGCTCGTATAGCCCATGTAGCGAACCTCTATCCACAGGGTCTCTGGAGAAACCGGAAGAGTAAGTGTAGCGACACCTAAGGAATCTGTCACAGCCCCTATATTGGCAAAGCCGATTAGAGTCACAGCCGCTCCGGCCAAAGCTTCCCGTGTCTGAGCATCTTGAACAGCGATTCTATATTTCCTATACCCTGTCTGGGCATACACGCCAAGTAGCAGGAGCAACCCCACGCCCACTCTCCCCATGGGGCAAAATAGCCCTGCATGTGTAAAATAAATATAAGGTCGAGGCCTTACCAGACCCGCACGCCCCACATAGTTACATCGTCTAACTGCTCCCGGTCCTTACCATAATCTTTCCATTCCTTCCAACGCATATTAAAGAAGGCTCGGCGACGAGACATAATGGGTTCATGGAGCGTTTCCATAATAAAGTCTTTGAGCTGACGAGTACCGAAGCGCTTTTCGTCAGGCCCACCAAGCTGATCCACAACACCATCCGTAAATAAGAAAAATACATCGCCTGGCTGTAACTGGACTTCATGAGCCGTGAAGAAGCGCTCTTCTTCTAACTGCTCCCCCCCGATGGCCTTTTTGTCAGGCTTGATTTCCTTAAGCTCTCCGTTATGTACAAAATAAAGAGGCAAGTTAGCTCCTGCATAGATTAAACGATACTCTCGGGGAAAGTATCGTACGAGAGCGATATCCATTCCATCCCGAGAGCTGATTTCCCCGCCTTCTACATCCTGCTTAAGCACTTGCCGTACTCCTATGTGCAGGTCATGAAGAATCTGATCAGGCGCAAAAATGCCGCCTTTATTGATAATCTGGTCAAGGAGAATGCTCCCGATGAGCGTCATGAATGCCCCGGGCACTCCGTGTCCTGTACCATCCGCTACGACGATAAAATATGAGTCTCCCGGAGTATCGCTAAACCAGTAAAAGTCTCCACCAACTCCATTTCTATCCCGAGGCCGCCAAATGATAAAATAGTTATCTTTGCCTAAGCATTTGTCCAGGAGAGCATCTGAGGGAAGAATGTTTTTCTGCATGCGTTTGGCATATTTGATGCTCTCCCGAATATCATTCATAGCCTCTTCCAGCTCCCGTTTCTGTATTTCCAACTGTCTATTCGCCTCTTCAAGCTGACGAGCGTAGGCTTTTTGGGCTTCTTCTATTACAGAGGCAGCAGAAGCAGCCAAAGCTCGGAGAAAGTTCACTTCATCTATCCGCCATTCTCGCTTAGTGTAGCGATGTTCTACACTAATAATTCCTACGATGTCCTTCCCTGTACGAATAACGCCATCCAACACGCTGGTTACATTATTGGGCTTGAAGAGAGGTAAGGCAAGCTCACGCGTTCGTAAATCTGAGAGAGCATCGACCACCGCTATGACTTGCTCTCGCTCCAAACTTTGAAAGTATAACGGATAGAGGGAACGATTCACGACGGTACCGACGCTGTGAGAATGAGGTTCGCGTTCGGCTACGGCGATACAGCGAGCATGTTCAGGCTCTTCGTATAGCCATAGGCTTACCCTATAGGCTTTGAGGGTTTCCAAAGCAATATCTGCAATGACTTGAAAGGCCTTAGGGACATTACCTTCTCTGAGAGCAGGGTGCGCAGCTAACTGGGAGAGCGCATTCTGCTGCTCTTTGAGTCTGAACTCTTGCTCCTTCTGCTCGGTAATGTCAAAGAGGATATTGATGGACTTGATAAGCACCCGATGACCAGAAGGCCCCCGATCTATCACTGGCGTACTGGACATGATAGCCCAGAAAGTCTGCCCGAGCGCCCCTGCAAGCTCTACTTCTGATTTCCAGGTTTGCCCCATTTGAAGGTGACGCCAGTGGCCTTGTAAAACGACTACAGGTTGTCTATCAGAAAATAACCGACCATAATGCGACCCTATCAGCTCCTCCGCAGTAAAGCCCAAGGATTCAGCTAAGTTCTCACTAATGTAGGTAAGATTCCCTTCTCTATCCGTTTCAAAAAGCCATGCCGCATGTTTTAACGCCTCTAACTGAGCGGACAGCTGGAGCTGAGAAGTACGATAGTTTTCATTGCTGCGACGAAGCTCCTCCGTATTTTCTCGCAGTAGAAGCTCTTGCTGTCGAGCTAAGTTGAGCGCATTTTGTATCTCTAGCTCTTGCTGCTTCTGAAGTGTAATATCAAAGCCCACAAGGATGAACTTGTAAATTTCCCCACTTAAGTTTTGCACAGGGGTGATAGTTTGTTGTATCCATATATCCTCACCATGAGCGGTTCGATAGGAAACGACTTCTTGCCAAATTTTTCCCGCTCTGAGCTGTTCAAGGAGTTTATCGACCAAATGGGCCTCTTCTTGCCGTCTCAGCTTGCTATACGGCTGGCCCAAAAGGTCTTCTGTTTTGTAGCCGAAAAGTTTCAGGAGAGAGTCATTCACATAGATGATGCGACCGTCAGGATTTAGCTCAGCCACGAGAGAAGCGGCATTCAGCGCCGCAATCTGACCCCGCAGCTCTATCTGCGTACGGCGCATCTCTTCCGAAGAAGCTTCCAGCTCTTCAATATTCTGGCGTAGCTCCTCCTCCATAGCCTGTGCTTGTTCCAAATAGGCGAGTAGTTCCTGCTCTACCAGTTTGCGATGGCCCTGTTGAAGGAGGAGCGAGGCTACACGGGCTAAAATAGCCAAATATTCTACATCACGGGGGGGCTTCTCAGAAAGCCTTTCTACGAAAAATACGCCAGCTATTTCCTCGTCTAAATAGATAGGAAACATCCAGAGGGTCTGCATCTGATGCTGATGGAGATAAGTACGAAGCGGGACTGCGTCGGGATTGTAAGGTCCGGGAGGGGCAGTAGGAGCCAACCTTTCCCGTATCCACAGGGCCGCTTCTTGCGGGAGATCTATGGTATTAGAGTGGGTGAGTAAAGCGGGGTCATAAGCCTCTAAGCAGTGTAATCCTGTATCCCCTTCACTAAAAACCCAAAAACTATACCGACCCTCGGGCTCTAAGGCAGCTGCGACCTCACTAATCGCAGCTAAGCCCTCCATTACCTCGCCATTCTGAAGTGCAGGTAACTTCAAAAGGGTTAGCAGACTTTGTCTCTGGCGCAGTAATCTTTCTATTTCCTGGGAATATTGAGCTTGTAGGGCTGCATATTGCTGGTTGAGCTTGGATAGGGCCTCTTCCGTTTCTTGCAGACGCCTTTGGAGGCTTCTGAGAGTCTGCTCAGCCCGTTCCAGCTCCTGCTGGAGCCTATCGGCAGGTAAAATCGCCAATAGACCTTTCTCTACCCTGCTTTCACGATAGGGAAGAAAAGCATAGGCGTAGAGGCGGGGCCCGACCCGAACTGCGCCTTGGACAGAATTTTTCGCTTGAGAAAGCGAGTGCAACTCAGGAGCTATATCTGCGAGGGTCTCCCAGCGGGCCTCTCCGGCCAGCCGGAAAAATAGGTCGTTCCCCTTCGTGAAGTGTCCCATATTATCTACTTCCGCTATTGGAAGTAGGTTGTGAAGGGCGCCAAGCTCCAACTGGAGCTTCTGAATTTCCTGGGCATAGAGCGTTTGAGCTGCCTGCAACTGCTCAAGGAGATGGCTACGCTCATCAGAAAGCCTACGAAGAGCTGTTTCGTACTCTCCGAGACGGAGCGAGACTTTTTGAAGGGTCTCAGCGGGGGTACCCAGCGCTGAGCGCAGCTCTGCCCATGCCATAGGTTTCTGCTCCCCTATTGCCTCTACGGTCGCGGTTAGGAGCTGCCACCGTTGGAGAAGCTGATTATAACTCTGAACGATAGGGAGCCACGGCTCGGGCAACTGAGGCGCTTTCTCCCCCTGGACCATGGCGGCGATAGCGGTCCGCAGCTGCCGAGATTCCGAACGTCCCAGACTCAGTAATACAATCAGTCCAATCAAGAAGATTCCACCTATGGTCACCGCCCCTATAAGCAGTACAGAGGATTGAGCCTGATCGGATGCCTTTTCTACATCTACTCGAAGTACATACACAGCCTCACGAAGGCGACGAATACTTGTTTCTACCGAAGCTAATAAGGCAGGCGCTTCGGCATAATACTGCTCCACGACTGGTAGAAGGTCGTCTTTACGATCTGCTCGCTCTACTTCTTTTCGCCACTTAGTGTGTCTTTGTTCTAAAATCAAGACCTGTTCAACAAGGGTTCTAAACGGCGACCCTAAGTTAGCGTTCGCTAATCTGAGCGCACTATCTACCGCCTTGAGAGCTTCTCGCTGTTCAGGTTGGCGCAAAAGCGTATGAGGAATAGAACTCCCAGATAATCTTTCAAATAGAAGTGCGCGTAGTCGACTTTCTTGCTGCCAAAGAGCGATTTCTACTCGGAGCAGTGCCATATCCACCTGAATAAGGGCCTCCAATCGCGAGCGATAGGTTCTACCTGTCTTAGACAACCAGATACCCCAGCCTAAGCTAGCTCCTGCGAGGAGGACTAACCACAGAGCGCCCCAAGTACGCAGCCGGCTACTTGCTCCCATATCCTCTAAGGTAAAGAAAAAGTCCCCCGCCGTGGCAGGCAGGGGACCTTTTGAAGGAGGGCTGTCAGATTTTTATCTGAGGGTAATGTTGACCGGATTACCGTTATTGACCTGGACAGAAGCCACTCGGTCACAGGCTTGATTATTGTACGGGTCGTAGTTGAGAATCACCGTCCGGTTTTGAGTGGTGAGCTGCCAGATGCCCTTTACGGGATGACCAAACTCACAGCTCCCTACGAGCTTCAAAGAATCCGTAATCTGCGTCGTGAAGGGATTACCTCTCCGAGAAGTGCCCTGGGCGCCTCCTCCAATAAACCATATATCATCCCAGCGCATCCAAGTGTTTTGGCCCTGCGTCTGACGATACTCTCGCACGGCACTCCACTGAACGGTACCATTCGGCGTAATGAGCCGATGCGATACCACCGTATCTCGAATGATACGCTGGCCAGCAGCATTCAGTCCGACATGGAAAAGGATTTTTTCCACAATATGCTGATTATCATTCACAAAGAAGCTGTCTGTGGTAATGTAAGCCCGAGCTCCCGCCTGATACCATCGCGGCCCAGAGAACTGAATCCGCACCTTACCCCGTCGATAGACCCCATCTCGACACAGACAGTTAGTCGGTCCGAAGTCTATCACCAGTAACCTCTGCACCGAGTCGTAGCTTACCTGGGCGCAGCGAGGCAGAAGGGTCGTATCCGTTCCAGCCACGCGACGGTTACCCGCATTTTCGCCCTGATTATCTGTTACGCTACTCAGGTAGTTCTGCTCGTTTTCTACCCGGGCGTAGTCCTCTGCGGTTTCTTGGAAGGCTGTAATGTCTTCTACTTTGTCTTTCTTCTTACAAGCGACGAAAAGCAGCCCCGTACCTAAGGCCGCTAACAAGGTCCAGCGTTTCATATCACTTCATAAGAGCAGCGAGACGAGGCGAAGGTTTAATCCATTTCCAGGCTTCATGCCCCAGGGGAAGTTGACAATTTGGGGAAAAAACGTAGCTTTGCACCGATGCGCAAACTTCTAACTCTCGGGCTTGCTTTATTCGGTTTGCTGGCGTGGGCGCAGAGCCTCCAAGAGCTAGCCGCAAGGAAAATGCGGATTACCGACTCCCTGAATCAGCTCGCAGCCATGGGGGTACCCATCGGCCTACCCCCTGGCGTGCCGATGCCTCTCACCCTTTCTGAGTCGGACTGCCAGAATGCTATCAACGTGTGTCAGCAGACTTACACTTACTCCGCTTCACCCCCCAACTATGGTACTCTCCAAGAGCTCGGCAACAATACCTGTCTGCTGATGAGAGAGCAAAAAACCGCCTGGTTTATTTTTACAGTGCAGTCCTCAGGGACTTTCGGCTTCACTATCAATACAACTTATGACTATGACTTTGCCCTTTTTGACTACGGAGCGATAGGCGGATGCGGCGGGACTGCTACAGCCACCCCTGTGCGCTGCAACTATTCGGCTGACTATGGGGCTACTGGACTAGATGCAAACAATCCCCAGCCCGGCAGCATGCAATGGGACGCCTCCCAGCCCCCTATCATGCCTGGCATAAATGTGACTGCAGGTCAAACCTTCCTGCTTGTCGTAGACAACTGGACGGGTGATGCGACCGGCTTTACTATTACCTTCACTGGAACAGCCCAGATTTTTGACAACATTCCGCCAGCCATCCAAAGCATAAGCTGTACAAGTAATCCCAATCAGCTTCTCATCACCTTCAACGAGCTGATTCGCTGCAATAGCATCCATCCGACGGACTTCAATCTCGGACCAGGGGTCACGGTTACCTCGGCTACGGGCGTCGGCTGTGGTACATATACTCAGCAGGTCCTCCTAACCTTCACAGGTACCCTAAATAGCGGTACACCCACGCTCACTATCCAGACAGGCACAGATGGGAATACTATACAGGACAAGTGCGGCAATCAGATTGCCCCTAATACGACCTTCAACTTCAACTATCTCGGGCCGCTGACGGTTACGGCTTCACCGTCCAGCGTTTGTGCAGGGAGTAGCTCTACGTTGACCGTAACAGCGCCAGGGGGGATTCCAGGGGGAGCGACGATAAGCTGGAGCACAGGGGCTACGACGGCCTCTACTACGGTAAACCCTTCTTCTACTACGACCTACACGGTAAATGTCTCCTTTGGAGGCTGCAGTCGCAGCGGGACGGTCACGGTTACGCTTAATCCTGCCCCTGTTATCAGTGCCACGCCTACCACAGCGGTCATCTGCTCGGGTACCGCCCTTATCACGGGGACGACGACCATCCCAGGTGGCCAGTGGCAGTGGAGTAATAATGGTGGCGCCACTTGGAATAATACTGGTAACCCGATGAACCTCTCGCCCGGCAACTACCTCATCCGATATCAGTCTCCCGATGGCTGCTGGAGCAATCAAGTCTCTGTTTCGGTTAC
>JBCNVG010000023.1:0-8209 GCA_039630325.1 Bacteroidia bacterium | reverse complement strand
CCGCCGCCCCCCCCCCCGCGGCGGGGGGGCCGCCCCGCGCGCGGGGGGCCCCCCGCCGCCCTATACCTCTCCCCTTCCACAAAAACCCCTATTCCAAAACCCTATGTGGGCAGGATTAGATTTAGCCGCCTCAGAATGCCGTCCTTCGGCTGTGGCCCTTGGCGATACATGGGAGACTTTGCAAGTCTTTACGGTGTATGAGGACAGCTCTATACTTGCCCAGCTTCGCTTAGCACAGGTAGTGTGGGTAGATGCTCCTTTGACGCTGGGGAAAGGCGCTTTTCGGGATTGTGATAGACAACTTCATTCAGTAGGGATAGCGCCTCTGCCTCTTACCTGGCCTTCTATGCAGGCTCTCCATAGACGCGCCCTTGCGCTTTTCAAGCAGGGACCTCACGCAGAATGGCGAGAGACTTTCCCTTGGAGCTTATATCGCTATTTAGGCGCTATGGTTGGCAGGAAAAAAGACCCCAAACTTCTTGCCCACTGGGCTCGTAGGATGGGGTTCACGAAAACTCTCAACACCATTCATGAATGGGATGCCCTGGCGTGCTGGAGTATCGGCTGGCTAAGCCTTCAGGACCTCGCAGTCTGTATTAGCGGAGAAGAGGGCGCAATATGGATACCTAAGAGCCAGAGAAACTCTTAGGCCTTCTTTCCCCCAAAGGCAATTGTCCTTTGTACAATCAGACTATCGGGGAAAGCTTCCTGTTTGGGGAAAAAGGCATGGGGGCGAAGGATACCTTTTTCCCAGTCTGGCAAGAAATCCATGTAATGATGACTGCCAGGATTCCCAGATTGACCCCCGGGATAAATCCCATATCCTTGAACAGGGGGCTTCAGGCTAACCACCATCCGCCATGAGGGGCCGGCCGTAGGACCTATGGCGTTTATGCACTGGGGGTCGCCATCCACTTGAAGTATATGGCTGCCAAATCCTGGCAGGCGAGCTAAATGCCTCAGCTGGGTCCCCCGATAGCGCCACCAAATGAGGGTATCCCCTGCTTGATCTGCCCACCGAACGGTGGCTTCCCAGCTCCTTCGGATGAGCTGAGAGAGGCTTTTTTCCCCAGTGTCTGCGGTGCTTAGCCAGCGGGGATGAGGGGAGGGCTTGCCCGCTGTGCGAGCCGAATGTACATCTAATGTCAGCTTCAAAGTGATTTCCCATTCTGGCATGCGAGTTCGTACTCTCTGCCACAGAAGGGCGTGATAGGCCTTCCACCACTGTCGGAAAATAGTCGCTGCCCTACTCTGTGCTCTAAAGGCACCATCCCATCTTCGTAGAGTGTCTACCCACCGGGAAGGATGACTTTTTATGTATTCAAGAAGTATGGGTAACGCTTTTTGAGCGAGGAAATTTTCCACATCCAGCTGGAGCATGCGTAGGGAGTCTACCGTTGCCCGCTCCATTTGTCTGAGACGAGCTTCTATCCGAGCAGAGCGATCAGGCAAAGCGAAGTACCACCCTAAATAGTATGGATACGCCGATCCTGCTGGATAGCTATTCGCAGAACGAACAAAGCCTTCTGGCGGGTCTATGGTGTGTGGATTTTCTTCAAAGCTTAGCCAGTCGCGCCAGTGATGTTCAGGACGCTCTGCATCCAGTATGAACTTTCCCTGATCTCTCCATCGCAGAGGATAGTAGCCTCTGACCCATAGAGCGATATGACCGGCTGTGTCCGCATATATGAAATTCTGGGCAGGACTGCCGAAATGCTCTAATGCGCACTTGTAGTCATCCAAACTGCCGGCATGGTTGAGTTCATAGAAACAGCGGGCCTCGTTAGAGGGTTCATAACTGATCCATCGCAAAGCACAGTCTACCGGAGCATCTGCAGCTTTCCCAGCCAGTGGGCGAGGAATACGATCAGAGGAGCGATGAACGATTGGGCCCCAGGGTGTGTACCAAACGGTGTCTATCATCGGCTCTAAGCGACCCCAACTTTTCCTAACCCAAATAGTCTCTGGCCTGGGATGAAGAGCAGCAACTTGACCTGCCAGGTAAAAGGTTTTCTGCGCAGAGTCCGCGTACCGTACGTGATAGAAGTCTATCGCATCGGGGCCGACGTTTGTGACCCCCCACGCAATGGCAGAGTTGTAACCAATGATAACCCCAGGGGCGCCCAGCAGGGTAACTCCGTAGACATTCAAGGTGGGAGCATTTAAGTGCATCTCAAGCCATATAGAAGGGAGGTTTAGACTAAGGTGAGGGTCATTGGCTAAAAGCGGATATCCGGTGAGGGTTTTTTGGCCGCTGAGGGCCCAGTTATTGCTACCCAGCCAGACGGAGGAGCCTTCCATGCTCTGCCTTGCAGAGTCCTCCACATAAGCTGAGCTGTAATAAACGGGAGGCTGGGGGGGGACTTCTCTCTCAGGTACTTTGGCACCTGTAAGTATAGTAGTGTGTCCAAAAGGGGCAAGGTTCGGATAGAGGGTGTCAATAGCTCCTTTGCCGAGAAGAGGAAGAAGCCGAGTGAGGTACTTATCTGAGCTGCGCACGCTCAGGTCGTATGCCATGTACTTGATGAGATACATTGAGCGCAGGATCGACCATGGTTCAGGGGCGTAGTCAAAGAGTTTGTACTCAAAAGGATAGTCCCTGGGCTTGAGTTGAGAGATATAAGCATTCACCCCTTCGGTAAAGGCTTCTATGACCGCGCGCATGAGAGAATCTCCCTGTATAGCTTGTAAGGCCCTCTCGGCAGCGTAAGGTAAGCCCAGACGACGCATCGCCCTGTCATGAGGGATACCCAGTTCCCCCAATATGCGGCTAAGTCGCCCAGCGGCTGCGTCAGATTGTATTTCCATCTGCCACAAGCGTAAATAGGCTTGGAGGTACCCTTGCACGCGATATAGGTCAGCTTCGTTTTGAGCATAAATATGGGGTATCCAGCGCCGATCCCATATAACATGTACAGGTGCTTGAAGGGTTGGAATATAGATTTCTGTCGGAGGCAAAAAGTCTTTCGGTTCTGCGTTTCGCCAGAAGCCTTCTACGGGAGAGAAAAACTTTCCTAGAGGAGGTATAGTGCCCCAACGGTTCCCAAGCCCGATTTCTATCAAAATAGCAGCTGAGATCCAAATCACTATCCGAATCCAACGCATATCAGGGACGCGGCTGAAAGTATCCGGCCAAGCTATACAGATAATCCAGCCAGCCCCATAAAAGAGCAGGGGTCAGGCCAAGAAGAAGCAGGAGTACGGCTCCCATCGCAAGCACTGGACGAGGTGAGAAGGGTACCTCCGCCCGATGATACATCCACGCAATCGGACGCCAGTAGTAAAAATAACCTACTAAGGCGCTCCCCAGAGCTAAAAGGGTAGGAATAATAAGCCCAGCGCGAAAAGCAGCTGTAAAAATCGCATACTTCGCAAAAAAACCTATCAGAGGGGGCATGCCCGATAGAGAAGCCAATGAAATAGCCAACCCCACCGCATAGCCTGGCTGATGATACCCTAAGCCCCGTAGGGCTTTATACTCCAAAGGCTCAGCAGACAGAGATAAAAGGCCAAATGTCATTACACTCATCAGCCCATACGCCAGCGCATAAGCCCATGCTTGTAAAACGCCTTCTGAACCGCTGAGAAGCCCTAAGAGAATATACCCGCCATGCGCCACCGATGAATATCCTAAGGCCCGTTGAAGGGAAGTTTGGGTGAGAGCTACGAGGTTCCCGTATACCGCAGAAGCGGCGGCTATTCCAGCGATGCCCGTGAGCCATAGGGGAGGGACCTCTACGGCATATAAAACCTGTGCGGCGAAAAAGCTACCGCTCAGCTTCCCAAGCGCTACAAGCAATCCTGTGGCTCCTGGTGTAGCGCCACCATACACATCCGGCGCCCACCAGTGAAAAGGGAAAACAGACAGCTTGAAGAGCAAGCCAATCCCTATGAGAGTCAGTGATAAAGCGAAAAGCGGGCTTCCTACCCATGCAGACCACTTCATGGCTCGCAAGTGATGTAGATACAGGGTCCCACTCATGCCATACAAATACGATAGTCCAAACAGCAGCAGGGCAAAGCTCAGTGCACTAAGCAAAAGATATTTGACGGCGGCTTCTGGTCCAAACCGATCTCTCCATGAAAGGGCCACGAGCACATAAGAGCCCAGGGAGACAGTCTCTAAGGCGACGACACTGAGGAGAAAATGATTACTGGCGGGTAAAACCACTGCAGCCGCAGCCATAAGAAGTGAAAGTGGTAGGGCTTCCCATCCGCGACCCTCCATGTGCCGCTTCAGGTATTCGTGGAGGAAAATAGCCCCGATCCCCGTAATCAGAGATATCCCTGCCCCTAATAAGCTATATACCCCGCCGCCCCAAATCATACCAAAAAATCCTGAACTGGGCATAGGAAATACCCAGCTCAGATATAGTCCAATCCCCGCAGCCCCTAACGCAGAAAAAAGGGTCCATCCCAGTAGCCACTTCCGAACTTTCTCAAAAGTTCCTAATAGTAGCCCGCTCAGCCCCCCTATGGCTAACCATCCTACAATCCATAATCCAATATAGCCTTGCATCGCTGCGAAGTTAGCGTTTCTCCCCTCGCGGCATTCATGCTAAAATAGAATGAATCTATTTACCTTTGTCCCATGTACTTTCCGAGATGGGCGATGTTTCTGGTGGGAGCGTTATTCGTAGCCGGGGGTATAACTCTTTTCGCTCTACATCGGCAAAATAGAGCCTTGCAAAGTGAGGTCGAACGCGTCACACACTTGATTGAAGAGCGCCCGATTGAGCTGGCGACTTTCATGGCTTCGTATGAACGCTTTCTGGGCAAGCTTCATCAAGCAGGCTCCGCCCAAAACTGGGAGTTGGCCCAGTTCTATCATGAAGAGTTGGAGGAAACCGCTGAGCAGTTAGAAAAGCTAAACCTGATAGATGACGGCGTGCCTGTGAGTGCGATGATTCGCCCTAACCTTTTAGAACCCTTAGAAGCGGTAGAAAAAGCGATTAGGGCGAAAAACGCGGCGGACTTTCAGCAAAGCCTGACCCAACTGGTTACTCGCTGTAACGGGTGTCATGTAGCGGTAGGAAAACCCTATATTCGGTTTGCCCCACCTGAGCCTGAAAAGCCTATCAGACAAGTATTCAGTAAGTAACCTGACATTTAAGCACCTTTTGAGAATGGCATAGGTTTTGCCCATGTTCCCCCATGCCAAAAATCGTCGGCATAGACCTGGGAACGACTAACTCTGTGGTGGCGATAATGGAGGGTAATCAGCCCGTCGTAATAGTCAATCAAGAGGGCAAACGAACAACCCCCTCCATCGTCGCTTTCAAGCCGGATGGAGAGCGCTTAGTGGGTGAGCTGGCTAAACGCCAAGCCGTAATCAATCCAGAACATACTATCTACTCCATCAAGCGCTTCATGGGAAAAACTTATGATGAGGCCATAGAGGATGTAAAACGCGTCCCTTACAAGGTTACTCGGGGTCCTAATAATATTTGCCAAGTGCAGATCGGGGATAAAACCTACACGCCGCAGGAAATCTCCGCCATGATCTTGCAAAAGCTTAAAAAGGCGGCCGAGGATTACCTGGGCGAGCCGGTCACAGAGGCAGTTATCACCGTGCCCGCTTATTTCAATGACGCTCAGCGTAAGGCAACTAAGGAGGCAGGAGAAATCGCAGGGCTAAATGTACGCCGCATCATTAATGAACCGACGGCAGCGGCGCTGGCCTACGGAGTGGATAAGCGCATCAAGCAAGGGAAAATAGCCGTTTTTGACCTTGGAGGAGGTACGTTTGACATATCCATTTTGGATGTGGGTGATGGGGTATTTGAGGTGCTCTCCACGAGTGGCGATACCCATTTAGGCGGCGATGACTTCGACCAAAGGATCATAAACTGGCTGGTGGAAGAGTTTCTCCGAGAAGAGGGAGTGGACCTTCGCAAGGATCCGCGGGCTCTCCAGCGCCTGAAAGAAGCTGCCGAGCAGGCAAAGATTGAACTCTCTAATCAGCAGAGCACTGAAATCAACCTCCCTTACATTACCGTTGATCCTCGGAAGGGCCCCCTCAACCTCCAGAAGACTCTTACTCGCGCTAAGTTCGAAAGCCTATGTGAGGACCTCTATGAGCGCTGCTTAGAGCCTTGTCGCAAGGCTTTGCAAGCGGCACGCCTCTCCCCTAAGGATATAGACGAAGTCATATTAGTCGGGGGCTCAACGCGTATGCCCCGCATCCAGAAGCTCGTAGAGGAGTTTTTCGGCAAAGCTCCCAACAAGAGCGTCAATCCAGACGAAGCAGTAGCCCTGGGAGCTGCCGTCCAAGCTGGGGTCCTCGCCGGAGAAGTACAGGGCGTTCTGCTTCTGGATGTAATACCTATCTCGCTGGGTATAGAGACCCTGGGTGGCGTCTTTACAAAGCTTATAGAGGCTAATACCACCATCCCTACCCGGCGCACTGAGATCTTTTCTACGGCGGCGGATAACCAGACAACCGTAGAAATTCACGTCCTACAAGGGGAAAGGCCGATGGCAGCGGACAACCGAAGCTTAGGTAGGTTCTACTTAGATGGCATACCTCCAGCCCCGCGCGGCGTTCCTCAGATAGAGGTGACTTTTGATGTAGATGCCAATGGGATCCTTACTGTAACCGCCAAAGATAAAGCCACTGGGAAAGAGCAGTCCATCCGTATAGAAGCAGGTACTGGCCTGAGCAAGGAAGAGATAGAACGAATGAAACGCGAAGCCCAACTCTATGCTCAAGAGGACCAAAAGCGCCGCGAGCTGGCAGAAAAGCTCAATCAGGCTGATAACCTGGTCTATCAGGCTGAAAAACTTCTGCGTGAACGAGGAGACACTCTCCCTGCAGCAGAAAAAGAGCGCTTAGAAACGCTTGTTCGCGACTTGCGGGCCGCCCATGCCGCTAAGGATGGGAGTAAGGTAGATTCGCTTATGCCCCAGCTGTACACCTTGTTGAGTTCTCTTGGGCAGCGGAGCTATACTGCGAATGATGGCAAAGGCTCAGGAGCTACTGATGTAGATTACGAGGAAATACCTTCCGAACGGAGTTGACAATCGTTATGGTCGGATGGGGGCGGAAGCCGCCTTTGGCGGCTTCCGCCCCCACTGCTTTACATCCCCGCCCGATCTCTTAAATCCTGAGAAACCTCGCCCACAGCTCTCGGCCCCGCATATAACCCTTTACGGACACTTTATACGCACTTCATAAAGTCAGAATAGCTTTCCCCGCCATGAGATACTACTGGCTGCTGATGGCTATCTTAGGGCTTGCATGGGGGCAGAGCAGTTGCCCATATGTGCGATATATTCTATTTGATGCTTGTGGTGGGGGCTGTAACGAGGGCAATCGAGAAATGGTGATTATGTGGTCTGGTAGTAGTGGATTCAATATAAATGACTTGCGGATAACTTTCCCAAACCCTGCTAACACAACATGGTGTAATAGTGGTTGTGGAACAAATACCCTAGATGGTTCTGATCCAGGAATCATAACAGCATGGAATGCAGCTTGTGGCACCAGTGTATTTTTGTCTGCGCCTCCTGGTACCTTCATAGATCCGAATAAATGGGTCGTTATCATAACGGGAACAGCTTGGAACACTGGCAGTTGTACTAACTTATCTTATTACTCGCCATCAGGGATGTGTAGCGCTGGGGTTGGAGGGGTTTATGTTGTTTTTGCAAGCAATACTAATACTGCGGGTAGATTCGCCAACTTAACCTCCCTCGAAAAAAATAAGAGAATGATTATTGATTTCCCTGGGAATGATTGTGATATGACGATAAACTATTGTGGACGGCTGAGTAGTGGAGCTTCGGATGGCAACTACTTTCTAATAAATCCCAGTGTGTGCATAGGGCAGACATGGGGGAGTCATAATGCTGATTGTAATACTGTGCCTGACAATACGAACTGTTACATATGGTACGATAATGCCCCATTCAACTCTCCAACGCAATCAAGTGGAATATCGCCGGGTAACTCACTTGACTGTGCCTTGCCATCAATATCTATTCTTCCAGTGCTCTGGGCCTATGCCCATATAGAAGGGTCCAACCTTGTCTGGCACGCAACGGGACTGGGAGGAGATGAAAGGGCGCGGCTTTCTCTGGAGTATGCCTCTGAGGTAGGAGGCGCATGGAGTACGATGGCGACGGGCCTTCCTCTGGTCGGACGGTATCCGCTGTACCAGGGAGGCTTCTACCGACTGGCTGCGCCTCTACGCGATGGCGGCGTAGC
>JBCNVG010000022.1:0-8232 GCA_039630325.1 Bacteroidia bacterium | reverse complement strand
GCCATGCACTGAGGAGAAACAAAAGTATTATCTCCTTACATGGTAAAAAACCTGAAAGCCCATAAGATTAGACTGACTTCAAGCGCCCGTATTAGAAGATAACGGAGCGCCTATCACTTCTAAGTCCTGTGGCTGTGCTCTTCCCTCTCTGGACGCAAGAGTGGAAAAAGAAGTACCTCCTGAATACTATGCACATCACACAGCAACATCGCTAATCGGTCAATCCCTAACCCTAAGCCTGCCGTAGGGGGCATTCCATATTCCAAAGCCCGTACAAAATCCTCATCCATAGGCATAGCTTCTAAGCCGCCGGCTGCGCGCAGCTCGGCTTGTTTCTCTAAGCGCCTGCGCTGATCTATGGGATCATTTAGCTCAGAATAAGCATTAGCCAGCTCCTTGCCCGCTACAATCAGCTCAAAACGCTCCGTCAAGGTAGGATCAGCTCGATGCACCTTCGCCAAAGGACTAAGCTCTATCGGATAGTCCATGACGAAGGTCGGAGCTATCAGGGTAGGTTCTACTGCTTTATCAAATAGCTGACTGATAAGGTCTATCCGCTCGAAAGGCGGCTCTGGCTGCGGTATGCCCCTTTCTGCTAATAGGCGTAGCAGTTCCGCCTCAGATAGCTGACGGACATCCACCCCTACTACTCGTTCAATCGCCTCATAATATCGGACGCGAACATACGGCGCTGCAAAGTCAATCTCGTAATCTCCCCACTGCACTTTGGTAGTGCCCAGAACGCGCTGGACGGTGGTCTCTAAAAGCTCTTCGACCAGCCCCATCATCCACAGATAATCCTGATAAGCCACATATAGCTCTACCTGGGTAAACTCCGGATTGTGGTAGCGGTCAATCCCTTCGTTGCGAAAGTCTTTGGAAAACTCATATACCCCTGTAAAACCGCCTACAATTAGCCGCTTGAGGTAAAGTTCATTAGAGATGCGAAGGAAAAGCTCCATGTCAAGAGCGTGATGATGCGTGGTAAAAGGACGAGCAAAGGCCCCGCCGTATACGGGCTGCAAAATAGGTGTTTCTACTTCTAAGTACCCCTTTTGATTGAAAAAATCTCGGATAGACTGGACGATAGCTGTTCGACGACGAAATATTTCTCGCACCCCTAAATGAACAATCAAATCTACGTAGCGCATTCTGTACCGCAACTCTGGATCGGTAAAGGCGGCATAGGTCTTCTCCTCCGTCTCTTTCTCTACAGGGAGAGGGTGTAGGCATTTGGCCAGTAAACGAAACTTTTGAACATGGACTGTGATCTCGCCTGTCTTGGTGGTGAAAACAAAGCCCTCCACCCCTATGACATCGCCTAAGTCCAGTAGCTTCTTGAAGACGACATCATAGAGCTCTGGCCGCTCGGCAAATTCGTCTCGCTGAAAGTAGAGCTGAATATCTCCCGATTCATCCCGCAACACAGCGAAGGAAGCCTTACCCATGAGGCGCTTGCGCCACAAGCGCCCAGCAAGACGAACCGATTTGAAGTCCAGCTTATTCTGAGGGTAGTATCGTAAGATTTCGGCCGCTGTCGTATTGGGTGGAAAAGGCTCGGTAGGATAGGGGTTGATCCCCAGCTTCTCAAGTTCCTGAAGCTTGGCGTACCGGATAGGATCCATCCGTGCAAACTTAGCGCAGAAGGCTGACGCTTCCCACCCGCTCAAATCGCAAAGGAGGACCGCTCCCGCTCCACAATTCAAATTCTACCACATAGAAGTAAACGCCATCTGGCGCAGGTCCATAGGGCCCGTTTCCGTCCCAGGGTTGATTTCGGCTACCCGAAAAGGTAAGCCCTCCCCATCTATCCCACACTTGCAATCGCCACTCTGCTATACCAGCAAGGTTGTACGGAAAAAGGAGGTCGTTAATCCCGTCGCCATTCGGTGTGAAAACATTCGGTATCACCCCATGACAAAGCTGAGTTTGCACTTGCAGAGTATCACATACCACCCAGCGTTCGGCAGGGTCACAGCTCGTAGTATCCTGTACACAGACGATTACAGGAAAGGTCTGCCCTTGAGCATGGCAGTTGATACGGGCACAGAGACGAAGCTGAAGGGGATTTGTACCAGAGGCAGAAATACTAAAGTAAGAGCCCCAATAGAAGTCAGTGTTGAAGGATTCACTGACGCCCTGGTAGGTAAGAAGGGCAAGGCTATCCGGGTCCGTAATCAGAAGAGTATAACACACGCTATCTCCTGATGGGGTAACTATCCAGGGACTGGGGCGATCCCGAGAAATCACAGGGGGACGATTATTAGGAAGGCTACGAGGGCGGATCCATACGGTATCTACCGTGGGAGGGGGAGATGTGGCACAAAAGACTTGATTTGCTGCCTGAATAATGATAGGATACAGGCTGTCTTCTGGAATATTACATCCGACTCGGAAGCACACCTGTCCTGTAATAGAATCACCTGCTTGGGAAAAGGGACCCGATTGTAAGGGGAGTCCAGGGGCAATTACATTGACGGTGTAGGTACCGCCATTTCGGCCAGTATCTCGGGCCGTTACGGGGAAGCAGTACACTTGATGGAAAGTTGGCTGAAAGGGGTTGGTCGCTGTCCAGTCAGGAGTATACAGGGCTAAAGGGTAAGTCGGATGCGAACGAATGTGCAGAACGATCGTATCATACCTGCGATGCAGCTCGGCGCAGCTTAGAGAGTCTCGCACCTCCAGAATAAGCAACAGAGTCTGATTAAGCGCTGCGCAAGGAGGGGAAAAGCATACCTCTGATTCCCATGTGAGCGACCCTGTGGGAGGCGTTAGGGAAAAGTTCTGGATGAGAGGGGGAAAGCTTGATATGTACAAGGTATGCCGGCTGAGCGGCAGAGAATCTCGCACCCGAACGCGCAGGCATACACTGCTATCAGGTACGAGGATGAGCGTATCAGGACTGATAAACTCAGGCTGGGGAGGGGGATTACTCGGCACCTCGACCAGAAAGCGTAGAGTGTCCCGCCAGATAGGGCTAGGAGGGCATACCGCAGGAGCAACCGCTTGCAGGGCTACAACGAGTGTGTCCGAAATAGCCTCACAGCGAGCAGTGTAGCAGATTTCTCCCTTTAGAGTATCTCCTTGACGACTGGCGGAAATTTGAATATCCGCTGATGGCGCAGAGGCGGTGTAAAATATCTGTACAGGCGACTGACTGGGCTCTGCAACCACCCAGAACCGCGCACAGGCGGTACTATCAAGCGATATGATAAAAGCAGATCCCACCCGAGGCAAAGGAGGTGGAGAAAGATTCCCCGTGATAGAACGATATGGAGGGATCAGCACTTCTATCCAGAGGGTGTCGTAGGCCTCCGTAGTGCCACATAGCTCATTTTTGCGGCCAGTAATGTATAAGGGGGTTACCTCCCCTGTATCTTGGCAGCTTGGACTTACGCAGAGTTGCAAGAGGAGGGGGTTAGTACCGCTGACTTGAACGTTTGCTATGCTGGGGGAAACAACATAGCTAAGGGTGGCGGGCGGAGTCGGCGGCTGGGTGTCCTGAATGCTGACTGAAAAACAAGCATTCTGAGCCACCTCCAAAATCAGGGTATCCCCTCGGTGCGGTAGCCCTCCGAAATCATGCGTAACTACCGGCGGAGCCGTGGGCGGACGGCAGGGCGCTACATAAAACTGCATGTCTCGCCGAGTCTCTCCCAAAAACTCTCCATTTCTATACTCCAATACGGCAATTGCTACTACGTAGAGCCCAGGGTTAGGCGCCCGTAGATGCAAGAGCCCCGTAGCTGGGGCAATCTGACAAATCCCCCCTGCTCCAAAAGGCTGAAGAGCAGAATAACCGGGCGCATAAGTAACTGTCTGGTAAGGCGGAGGCCCCAAGGGATTTTGGGGGTTCACCACAGGCGAGCCCCCCACTACTGGATTCACGGCGCCTTGTCCTTGAGTATTGACGCTATGGTAAGCTGCTACAATCTGATACACTAAGGAATCCCCATCCGCATCGGTGGCTCTATGGTCAAAGTAGAAATCCCTACCAGCACATAGAAAAAAAGGAGGTCGCTGGACGAACTTAGGGCTACTATTACATGCTGCGCGCCGAGCTGGGGGAATCCGAGATAAATAGGTGATCCCCATATTCAGGGGGCTTGCCAGATTAGTGATGGCTGCATTTCGGCAGCAGCGCGCCCAGGCTACATAATAGCCATCCACTCTTGGGGGCAGGGTTAGCGTAAAACGATAGACCCCCTCTTCTAAACACGTACCTGGCCGCTGTAAAAAGCAGGCGTCGACGCCCTGGGGATTCCAAGGACCGCTATTGGTGAGAAATACATTCTGCGTACCATAGAGGGTACCATCGCCCCGAAAAATAAAAATCACAATGGGGTTGTCATAATCAGCCCCTTCTGGATCCGTACAATCTCTATACAGCCACAGTTCAAACTCATAGCGACTTTGGACAGGATCAATGCACTGATAGAATAAATCAGCCCCAGCAATATGCCGCGCTACTCCTGCTGTGCAGAGCGCTACAAACCCAATCCACCTCATGCCTAAGGTATCCAGAGTTTCTCTATAAAGTATTTCATACCAGCTCGTATAGACAGAACATAAATACCACGCTGAGAGACCATCAAGCGATGCTCCCCTTCTGGAAGGGCCAGGACTTCCATTACTCTACCGAGTAAATCATATCTACGAACCTCTAAGGGTACCCAGGCTTTCAACATCCAACTATCCCCCTCACGATAGAGCTGATAAGGGGCCCAAGAGTCAGCGGATGGCGGCAAACCCATGACGAGCCCCGGCGATACAGTAAAAGCCTGCACGCCCCCTCGGATAGTCCCTACTAAGAGAAGGATAGAATCGTTTTGCTGCCACACAGTAGGACTGGCGCGTTTACCCCCATGATAAGGAATCTCTACCCAAGAGGACCAGGCTGCCGTAGGCGCGGTCCAATCGGGCACATATAAGCGTAAGAATCCTGTAAGGTTGCCCACCAGCAGTTCAGGCTTGCCGTCAGTGTCTATATCCAAAAGAGCAGGACGAACAAACCCCAGCAAAGGGCTAAGTGTATCTGGCATTTCTATTCTGCCCAAAAAGTCTGTAATGAGGGAAAATGAGCCTCCACTCTCTTGTCGATACAGGGAGAGGCGACCATTCCGCCCCCCAATAATCAAGTCTAAGTCACCATCTTCATCGTAATCATACAGGAGTGGAGCAGCAAAAGGCGGCGCTGTTATACCCCCAAAGTTCTGGGTAACCAAGGAGAAGTTTGCAGCTCCAGCCTGCTGCTCTTCCCAATGCCAGAGAGCCCCAGTACTGGTGCCCATGATCAGGTCTGTACGACCATTCCGATTGATATCGCCTGCGGCAAAAATAGGATTTCGCAGGGTGTAGCGGGGTAGATCGAGCCAGTTGGTATCGGCTAAGGTGAAGCCCGCAGAAGTCCCCCAGAGGAGTATAGCTCGAGCTTTGGCCCCCGTATCGGTGTAAAAACTTTCTGAACTTAGAAGGAGATCGGGATGCCCATCTCGGTTGAGATCCGCCAATGTAGGGTGGGCGCTGGTACCGACGTCCAGCATAGTAGTGTGAAGCCAGCCTATCACGGGGGGAGCCCAGGCAGGGGAATCGGCCCGCCCTATATTTTCATACATCCACACCGAATAGCGATCCTGCCCTGCAATGGGCGTATTATTAGCGACGAGGAGGTCGGGTTTTCCATCGCTCGTCACATCCTCATAATAAGTAGCAGGAAAGGAAGGAAGGTAAGCCGGTGCTGTCATAGGATAGGGAGCTATGGCGGTGGTAGTATCTATGTGGGCGATTTGAAGCGTGCCAGAGTTTATTCCCGCTATCAAATAAGGGGGGCCATTATCGCCAACTATTAGGTCCTTGAGACCGTCTCCGTTCAAATCTATGGCAGAAATGCTCCCGCCCGCATGCTGAGTACGAAGCTGGTTATATTCGAGACTTTCCTCTGAGGTACGCTGACCAGCTCCACAATAATACTGAACGAAAAGGAAGTTATTGGTATTGTAATCATATTGCTCAAAGACGTGTCCCCAACAGCTTGACTGGAGCTCCATAATCAGCGTATCTACCCGCCCAAGCCGCTCAAATGCTTTATTTCGGTGCCACTCTATCAGCGTACCGAGCACCTCGTACACCAACATGTCTATATCCCCATCGCCGTCTATGTCTGTAATCGCTGGGATGTCTATCCGAGAAGCATACAAGTAAGAGGAAAATCCAGGCGAATACTCACTACGCAGCGTATCGTATGCCACCTGCCAATAGGGAGGCGCAATATTTCGTATGACTCGAACATTAGAGTTGATATTTGTAAAGATGTCCTTATCTCCATCCCCATCATAATCGCGTAAAAGGACCCAACCTGACAGGAGCCTCCTTGGAAAGAGGGTATCTGCATACGGTACATACACCCATCGGCCCCCTATGTGCTTGAATAGCATGCCTCTATCATCCAGCCGCTCAAATACGAAGAGTTCTATTTGGCCATCTCGATCTATGTCAATCGTGGAAAACTGAGGACTATTCCACCCACCTACCCACGCATTATAGAGCGTATCCCCTGAATAACTGACTGGCAAATAGATTGGACGCAATATGATCTGTGCCCAAAGTCCCGTCCAAACTACCCACATGATTCAAATTTAGGTACTTTTGTCTCATGCGGTACCTTTTGGCGGTTCTCCTGCTGAGTGTGGGGCTCGGTTGGGCACAAAAAAAGAAAGGCGACCCTCAAAAACAGCTCAAAAAAGAGTGGAAAAAGAAAGCCAAGCAGTATGTCAAGAATCCCCTCGCCCTCAAAGCACGGGAGGAGAGCTTTCAAAAGCAAGTCCAAGATAGAGATAATCAGATCGCTGAACTCCAGCGCCGCAATCGTGAACTTTCAGAACAGCTCGTCAAGTTAGAAGACCAGCTAAGAGCACGCCAATACTCTGTAGACTCCCTCCAGAGTGAGATTACTCGTCTCAAAGCAGCCTACGAAGCAGAGAAAAAGCAAGCTCGTTTAGATGTCATGCCAGGGCTGATTTTCAAGGTGCAGATTGGCGCGTTTAGACTATTTGACATGCGAAAGTATGCCCAGGATAATCCCTTCTTTGAGGCAGAAGCCTTGGGAGACATCAACCGCTACACGGTAGGAAGGTTTAGAGATCTGGCTTTGGCAGAAGCTTTTCAGAAAGACTTGAAGCGATTGGGTATCCGCGATGCGTGGGTCGTCCCCTTCAAGGACGGGGTGCGCATCACTATGAAAGAAGCTAAGGAGATGCTCGCACGCAGCGGCTCTGGGAGTAGATGATTGGGATTCTCTTTTGGCTTCAGCAGATTTTTGCCGTCGGTGATGCCGGAGCTCTCACTTTGAGGCAGGTTGAATTGTACAAGCGATTCTGGACGGTCCATGCAAAAAAGGAGGATGTCCTCATATGGTTAGGGGATAATATCTATCCCTCTGGGCATAGAGGACGCCCTGAAGATAAGCGGCGATGGGACCGTTTAGTTACAGTCAGCCGAGCTTTTCCGGGGAGAGTGATTGTTATCCCTGGCAATCATGATTGGAAAGCCGGCATCACTGGATTGCTGCGACAAGAGAAAGACCTGCTTCACCTACCACGCCCAGGATCACCCTATCCAGAAACGCTTAGTGTAGGCCCTTGGCATTTCTTTTTTATAGACTCCGAACTCTACATTCAAACGCAAGGGAGAGATTTCTCATGGGAACGAATGGATTCTCTCCTCCAGTCTTTTAGACCCAGAGATACCCTTGTGATTGTACTCCACCACCCCCCTAAAACTGCCGGCGCCCATGGAGGTCACTTCCCCTTATTGGCGCATCTGTTTCCGCTGCGCATGCTCGGCTCATCTCTATACATACCTCTCCCTGGGCTTGGGACGCTGTTCATCCTCCTGCGGAAAGCTCATGCGCATCCTTCCGACCAACGACACCCTGCTTACGCCAACCTCGCACAAAGCCTTCTTCGACGCGCTTTTAGCATTCCTCAGCCTGTACTTTTTCTCTCTGGTCATGACCACAATCTCCAAATCCACAAGCTTAGGGAAGGTAAATACGCCATAGTCAGCGGGAGTGGCTGTAAAACTGAGCCCTTAGCTAAACGAAAAGCTTTTTGGGGCAAAGCAGTGGTGGGCTTGTGGAAAATCACCCCAAATAGTATGGAAGCCTACAGCCTTCGGCACGCAGACAGACCGATTTGGAAGTTTGGAGAATCTGATGTACCTTAGTACAAACTA
>JBCNVG010000021.1:0-26901 GCA_039630325.1 Bacteroidia bacterium | reverse complement strand
TATGCATACGTAACAGGCGTGACCTTTAGCAAGGACTATCCTACGGTTTCAGAATCGCTTGTAAGTTCGGAGCTTTCTGATACGAGCAGCACAAAATATACAGTAGACGCATTTGTGTCGAAGTTGAGTCCTGATGGTACGGCTCTGATATATTCCACTCGCTTAGGAGGAAAGAGAGGGGGTCAGGGAGGTGGGAACATAGTGTTAGATAAAAGTGGATATGTGTATGTTGTTGGATTCACTACCAGTGAAGATTTCCCTGTGACTCCGGGAGCGTTTCAGTCAAAGCAAGAGGGGGATACTGATGTCTTCATAACTAAGCTGAGCCTACCTTAGTTGACGGCGGGGTAGGTGGGGTTTATGGGGGGTAAGGTGCCCTCTCTGATGCCTTTATTACGAAGCTGGAGGTATTAGGTAATGCCTAAGGTACTCCACTTGCCTCAGGACACTGACTTAGATGGCAGTGGACGGGGGCGGGCGGGTGTATGTAACAGGCGAGGTTTGGGGTATGAGTATGATGGAATGGCCAGAACGCCTTAGGCGGCAAATGGGGGAGGCTCAGATGCCTTCGTAAGGAAGCTCGCCTTGCCAGCGACTCTCAGTGATCTGAATGATTTCCCTTCAACTCAGGCCTCCTGGAAGCTCTATCCTAACCCTGCTAAGCATGCCTCGATTATTCAGGACGAGGTGGGCAGGGGATTAGAACCTGAGATTATAGGCGAAGCGGGGCGAATGGTGAAGCGCTTCTCTGCGTGCGAAGGTCGGCGGGAGTATCCCTTAGATTTACCGGCGGGGGTGTATATGGTGCGAGAGCGGCGAGGTGGCACGGTGCAGCGGATAGTGGTGGTAGAGTAAGCTTTCTAACCTTCTAAGCACTGAGTCGTGCCTACAGCAGTAGGTACGACTTTTTTACTTGTATAGGTTTCTGATTGAGGCGAACTCAGAGTAATGCCTACGGTAGATCCTTGAGTAGTGCAGATGATAGATGGAAAGGATATAAAACGCTCGTAACGGAGTTGGATTTGCTGTGGTCGTCAAATGACAGTCCTGCCTAATCGCAGAGTCGCACATCCAATCTAACTCCGGCTGTGATAGCAATTTAGAACAGCATGCGATGAGTGGTAGCGCTTTTGGACTGGACTTTTGACTAAGGTCTCTTCTAAGTGGCTTATTTGCTTTTCTTAGGCGTACAGGTGCTGATCCCGAAGAGATAGTACAGTCCGCAGCGTCCTACCGCAGCTGTAAGCGCCAGTACGACCCCCACAGCTACGAGTATCCAGAAGGCATAATAAATCCCTACACCTACAAGCAGGCCGCCTAAAATATATCGGATGATTTTATCCGAGCTACCTACGTTGGGTTGGAGTTTCATATAATGTCACAAAACAAATATACTCAGCAGAAATGCTCAGAGCGCTTTGGCTCTGTCCAATGTTTGACGAGCCGAAAGCCCTTCTATGGGTAAAGCCGAGTAGAGCTTATGGACTCTATCTTACAGGCACTTTCATCCTAAATGGAGTTTCAGGTTGACCTTAGAAATGGAGCAGGGGTAGGGCGTTTTAGCCGATTTCTGAAAGATAAGGGTTGAAGGTGGTAGGCGTGATGGGAGGGACCTATTTAAAAGAGGCTCAGAGAGCGAGTACTCAGACACTCGGATAGAAGTGTAGCAGCTTAATCTCTGAAATAGGCAGGAGTTAGGCTTAGCCTTAGTGCAGGGGACCTCCGTACCACTTGGAGAATCCTTTCATCGCAGGACAATTGATGCTTTCTAGTGGAGTATATTGCCTCTGAGAGCGGCGCAAGTAGTATCGTGTGGCCCTTATAGTAGGGTATGGAAGGGGGTATACCTGCGGTAGTGGCCGTGTCCTTGAGAGCGGAATTGCTACCTCTGCGTTTTATCTCCTCGTGAGGTACTTTATTCTTTTTTTGCTATATTTATATTATGTTTCGCTCACAAAGCCTTTCTCTTCTCTTGCTGGGCTTTGTGCAAATACGCGTACTACTTGTGCGTATTTTCACTGTGAAGCCTATTCCAATCTGGAAGCCGATCCTAGTAATTTCTTTCCTATTCGCTGAAGGTACACGCGAGCTGATGAATAATAACTGTGCCAATCACGGCTACATCCAGATATGGGATAATAATGATCCGCTTCGCAGCTTTGCTACATACGACTGCCCCGAGTACTCACGCTTGTATATCCGAGTCGCAGAGGGTGAGCGTATCTACATGGGCTTTCATGTGAATAATAATAACGATGGCTCCCCTACCATCGCTAATGATGTATGGATGCGGCTAAGAGACCCAAATGGAAATGTTGTTCTCGGACCTATCAATCTAAATAGTGGAATGGGGGCTGGCTGG
Source organism: Bacteroidia bacterium (assembly GCA_039630325.1). GTDB lineage: Bacteria > Bacteroidota > Bacteroidia > SpSt-205 > SpSt-205 > SpSt-205. Next base: position 24,539 of record JBCNVG010000021.1, on the reverse strand, counting down.
ATTAATAGCTGCGCTCAGGCGATGGCCGGTCCCTTGCCTCTTTTCCCCGGTGGATACAATCCCATAATCTACAATGTACCCGCAGGCTCAGGAGGAAACTACTACATAGAGTTCGCTGTGAATAACGATCCTAATCAGAGGGTTAAAAGAGTGTTTCGCTGGTTTGATATTACTGTGGCTCGGTGGAATGGTTCAGCTTGGGTGGAAAAGAAAGGTAGGTTATGGAGCAGAAAATGGGACTTCACGACTCGTGGAGTCAATAATCCTTTTGTTGGGACATTATTTACCTATTCTACTGACTCTGTGGTCACCAGTTTTCAGTTCAATGGAATGCGTCCTTACGGGTTTGAAGTAAGTTGTAATTCCTTTGGCGCATCTACGGTAGGCACGCCGTTGCAGCGTCGTCGGTCTAACTATCGTCAAGCCATCATCAACTCTGGAGGGACGCCAGCTGCACCTGAGTACCCTGTCTTTCTGAATGACCCAGATATAGAGTATTATCCTACGGGAATAGTAGGGAGTGTAGATTCTTTTTCCGTCATTCCCTGTACGGCGGAGAGTTACTGTATTTATGTCTCCCTCACAAAGCCAGGGCAGGTCTCCGTAGTTCTCAACTTTCCTGCGCCTTATACTCCGAGAACCTTTATCCAGACTTTAAATGCCGGGCTGAATTGTATTCCCTGGGACGGTAAGGATGGAAACGGCGTCTCGGTCCCAAGTGGCACCATTGTGAATGCTCAGTTGGACTTTTTTACCGGATTGACACACCTTCCTTTGGTAGATGTAGAGCACCATAATAATGGTTTCCGCGTATTTCTCGTGCGTCCTACTACCCGTCCCAATGGTACGCCCCTTCCAGACCCTAAAATATATTGGGATGATATCCTGCTCACTGATCCGATCAACTCATTGGATGGCGTCCAGAACTTGACAGGATGTACGCCAACTCCCACTTTAGGTTGCCATCGTTGGCAAAACCGTGGGACTAATAATGCAAATCCAGAGGTCATAAATACTTGGTGGTTTACCAATAGTGAGCAGCATACGTTTGTCTTGGATTTGGATTCTACGAAATGGCGTGTTTTCTCAGATATACTCAACTGTGGAGGTCATAGTGGAGTCAAAGTGAAAATCCGATTTTGGCATGAAATTCCCATGTCCTCAGTCACATGGGGGATTACCACTGCTCCTCCTGGCCTTCTCGGGCCCGCTTCGGATACCATCATAGACACCAATGACCCTAACTGGGTAGAGGTTACTTTGACTTTCCCCATAGTTAATAATGGGAATGCTGTAACTATCTCCTTCCAAGTCAATTCCTCTTCAGCTAAATATCCTTATTGCCAGGATCAGAGTACGCTATTCTGTACAGTTCTACCGGTGTTGTGGGCTAAGCCTTTGGAGGGCGAGGCGTTTGAAGGGTACAATCTGCTCACGTGGGAAACCGCTCTCGAAGAGCATGTATCGGGCTACTGGGTAGAACGCAGTGTAGACCAAAGTACCTTCATCCCGATAGGTTTTGTACCTGCCCAAGGACAAGCTGCACGCTACTCTTTCCGAGATGACAAGCTTCCTCCCGCTCATCGGTGGTTCTATCGCCTCCGTATCGCAGAGCGAGTGCATAGCTTGAGTTACTCTAATGTTGTGGAAATCTTGCCTCCAAGCCACAGCTACCGTCTCGTATATGATTGTAGCCGCCAGACTTTGATCCTATGGGCTACGGATGGTTATCAAGTGCCTGTGGAAATCTATAGCTCTACTGGGCAGTTGGTGTGGAAAGCCGATCTGGCGCCGGGTGAAACTGCCTTACCCCTAAATTCAGGGGTATATGTCGTACGGAGCTCTTCTCAAACTCTAAGGATTTTGATACCGTGAGGTGAGAGCATCGGACGGAATACGAGGATCCATCACTTTGCGCCACAGCCATGGAAGCAGAGCTAAGTAAAGCATCCCTGCGTATCCCGTAGGCAAGCGCGGAGCCTTCTCTATTGAAAGGAGGGTATGATACGGTTTAGCTCCGTGCAAATGATGATCAGAATGTCGTGATAAATCAACTAGGAAGAAGCGACTAAAATACTTATTGCTTTCCCATGAGTGCCAGGGACGAATAGGCTCTTCTACTTTGCGTGCCAGCCCATAATGCTCTATGTAGTTCACGTACTCTAAGAGGAAGTTAGCAACCAGCGCTTGAAGGGAAAAAGCTAAAAATCCAGCCAATCCTCCCACTATGCTAAAAGCCAGGAGAGAGACGGCGAAAATCAGTCCTTCTTGGTAGATATAGTTTCGTAGGCTGAAAGGGGTGAATCCTAATCGTCTTAAGCGTTCCTTTTCAGCTTGCCACGCCCACTGCATTTGTCCTTTTACAGTCCGCCAAAGGAAATGATAAAAGCTTTCTCCTTTCCTAGCTGAGCTGTGGTCTAATTCTGTTCCGACATACCGATGATGCATACGGACATGTGTCACATAGAAGTACAGGTTCCCAGCTACACCTAAGAGGATTTTCGCTCCTGCTTGCCACCAGGTGCCTTTTCTGTGAAGCATCTCGTGAGCGATGACGATACCTGAGGCCCCTGCATTGAAGCCCACGGCTAAGGCGCTGATTGAAGCTTCCCATAAGGTATATTTCCCTTGAGCGAAGCGACTCGCCCAGTAGGTCAGTAGACCGATATGAGCCCCTAAATGTCCTACCAAAATACCTGTTGGTAGGCTCTCGTCTTCGTCGTGATGATTGCTGGTATGTTCGGGTAGAAATAGCTCCATCAGAGCTACGACGCCAAATACGATGGCCCACGGCAGGAGACCCCACCAGCCTCCCTTAGATATGGCAATGTAGGCCATGGTTGGCAAGAGCAGGCTACTTAGGTATTGGAGGTTGCGACGCATGCTTCAAATTTGCGTTTCTCTTTATGTAGCTTTCCTGAATCAATAGGCGGGGAAGCTTGGGTGGATCTTAGTGAGCGATTCATCCACGATTATCATCTCCTGTCAGATGAATTGGGTAATGGTATGCTCAGTCGAGTAGCAATCCATAGACGATGGCGCACTCTAAGCCTATCATCCAGGATATTCAGATAGCCGACCTCAAGCTGCCAGGCCCCTTCTCTGGGATAGCTGAGCGTGAACCATATCCGATTCTGGCGGGGATATAAGCGCCAGACTCTCTGAGGATATCCCCAGAGAGACAGAAATACCTCATCGGTGAGATTGAGCCAGAAGCGTCCGGCGCTCATACGATATCTTCCCATTGGACGCAGTAGGAGTTCCTTAGATTTTCCGTCCTGCCACCGTTCTTCTATCGTGGTCATCAGTAAGACCTTAGAGGAGGCAGTCCACTGCCAGCGTAGAAAAGCTCTTAGCTGCCGAAAGCGTCTGGGGTCATAGAATTCTACCCACTGGCCCCCACCGAAAAGCGTATGATTACGATGTACGAGATAGCCTACTTGCCCTACCCCTAAGATGGTTTCCCATCCTTTCTGAGTAAAACGAGGTTGGGTAATCATGACAATCTGCCACCGCTCTTTCCTATCCAAAGCTAAACGCACTTGTTGAAGGGTCCAAACACCGATGGTGGACTGAGCTAAGGCGGGGTGGCAATACAGGAGCCCGAGGTAAAAAGCATACTTTGAACTTCTCTGCATTGAGAGTAGTAGGATCAGAATCCATTCGCAAGAAAACAAAAATACCTTGTGAATAGATGCTTTGAGGCCTCTGAGCAGGACTTTTGAAGATAACGGGCCTTCATTTTCTTTCAAAAACCTGGCCTTTCCCTGAGGGGTTTAGAACGCCCAACTCTTTCTTGTGCTGCTCATATCCAAGCGTCAGCTAACTTTTCTCGCTACCCAGAGCCAAGGTATCGTCTAATAGCATAAAGGAGAAAGCTGAGGATTAGACTAAGGAGAATGCTTGTGCCAATCGGTAAATAAAGCCGTCCGCCAGGGAAGTCTATCACAAAATCTAATGGTAGCTGCGGCCATCGCATTCCCCTGCTTCCTAAAAACCATAAAAGAGTCCCGATGATAATAAGGGCTACACCTAATCCAATCAGCCATTTTCCTGCTGTGAGCATGCTTTTAGTTCCAGATCAGAGAAAAGCGGTACCAAGACTCCTGAGCGTCGTAGGCTACTTTTATGAAGTATATTCCATCGGGTAGGGTAGGAGGTAAAGATAAGATCCCATCCTGAGGGACCTCGTCGCTGAGTATAACCTTTCCAGTGAGGTCACAGATCTGGTAGCTGGCACCTGGGGTTGGGATGCGTAGGATACCATGACTCGGATTGGGCGATAGGATGAACCTCTCAGAGGGGAAGCTGAGAGCTGTGCTACTGGATTCATCTTTGAATTGAATCACGGCTGGGATGAGAGTAAGGTTATTTCCGATTTGTCGCAGGTTACCTTGTACTCGTAGAAGCGGTATACTTTGTCCCTGTCCGAGCCATTCTAACTCAATATAAGAAGTATCAGTTCTAAAAATAGGGTTCCCATTCCAGTAGAGGGTGTCTTTCTGATGCACATCTCGCCTAAGGCGCAAGACCGTGAATGAACCATAAGGCGTGGTGAGCTGACCGTATCCGTCCACATGGTGGAGGCGATAGCCGCGCTGAGCCAAAGTAAAGTTGCCATTTGGGGTGCTGAGGTCTATTCTCAGCCAAAATGTTGTACTATCTGTACGGCCATACGAAAGAGGAAGCATGTATATTTCGTCTTCATCCTGGTAACACTGCGTCAGAGGGATCCCATTGAGCGAGGCTCCGATTCCCTGGATGGACATTTTGGTGTTGCTTTTACGCAAGAAGGCGTAGAGGTTCCGAATTGTGAATAAAGGGGTGCGTATGGAGTCTGCTATCTTGAAGAGGAGGGCTTGTAAACTGGCATTTCCACAGGAAAAGATGTATTGAGGCACTTCCCAGGGAGCCTGCCACCTCACGACGAGCTGTGTATCTGCGGGTAGCTGGTCAAAGTTCCAAGTGTAGTTTGGGCCTGTTGAGAGAAAATCCCAGTTAGGCTGGGGGCGGCTTTGACTCACCGTGAAAGACTGCCCTGCGGAGGGCAAGTCAGAAGAGGTAATCTGTATCTGTGCCCAGGCACTCAGTCCGAATAGCCCGAGGAGATGCATACGCATATTCACAAAGGTAGCTAAATGTCATCGTCTCTCGTGAAAAAATCGTTTGAGTAGAGTTGAGGCCTCTACTTGGAAAGGGCCTTGGCGGAGAATGGTTTTGGGATGAAGTAAAGATGGCGTGTATTTAGAGAGGCCTAACTTAGGATCAGGAGCGGCATATACTATTTCTCTGATTTGGGCCCACAGGAGGGCACCAGCGCACATAGGGCAGGGTTCCAGCGTTACATACAAAGTGGCCTGACGGAGATATTTGCTGCCCAAGTAGCTCGTGGCAGCGGTCAGACATAGCATCTCTGCATGAGCTGTGGGGTCATTTAGCTGTTCTACGCGATTGTGGTCTTTTGCAATGATTTCATTTTCTATGACTATCACGGCCCCGACGGGGATTTCCCCTTCTTTATATGCTATTTCTGCTTCTGTGAGAGCGATTCGCATGAAGTTTTTATCTCTCTCCATGCTGCCCGGTCATGTCTGTAAGGGTACGCTCATAGACTTGAAAGGTTTTCTCATCAAATGCCACCATGTAGAGGGTCTCAAAAGATGGCGCTTCCTCTAGCAAGATGCGTAAGGCTATTGGGGCGGCTTCTTCCACAGGGTAGCCATAGATGCCCGTACTGATAGAGGGGAAAGCTACGGTACGCAAACCGTATTCCTTGGCTAAAGAAAGGGCGCTGCGATAGGTTCGGGCTAAAAGCTCTGCTTCGCCATGGGTACCCCCTCGCCAGATGGGACCGACTGCGTGGATGACATGCTTAGCAGGGAGGCGGAAGCCTGGGGTGATTCGGGCCTCTCCGGTAGGGCAGGGGGCGACCGCTCGGCAAGCCTCTGCTAACTCCGGTCCAGCGGCTCGGTGAATCGCCCCTGAGACTCCTCCCCCTGGCAAAAGGGCTTCATTCGCAGCATTCACAATAGCGTCAGCTGCCACTTGAGTAATATCGCCACGCAGGACTACAACCTTCCCCATGTGGCAAAGCTATGTAGCTTTGAAGAAGTGGAGCTATGGCTAAGTCGAGAAGTGGCATTCCATCCCAGAGGCTACTATCGTCTCGCCCTTTCTATTGCTAAGAAACAGCCGCTTACCCTCTGGGGACAGCGTCCTTCTCCGATACACATAGAGGGCCCACTTGAGAGGGAGATAGAAGAGGCCGTTTGGCGTGAGTTAGTTGCCCCACCTAAACCTCCCCCTACCCTCACGATACATTACACAGATGAGAGGCCTACTTGGAAGTCGGCCCTGCTTCCTTTCATCCGAGATAGAAATGCCTCCTTTATGATAGTCTGTAACCCTGCCGATTTATGGAGGTGTCTCTACTCGCGCTGCGTATGGGATATCTGGGAGGATTACGAACGCAATTTCCGTCAAGAATCAGTTTACACACTTGGGCAATCATTTTCTCGGCGTGTAATGTGGCATCTCCTCCAGCCCTTTCGGGTCCTTGTTCATGGTTATGTCCTTGCGGAGTATGCCTATGCCCCCTTAGTTTCTCTCAGGCGGGCGCGTTTTTTGCCCAATGCTTTCATCTCGGTGCAGAATGCGCCTCCGCTACTGCCGCGCTTAGCTGGCAGTTATGCGCTATACACGGGAAATATCACCTATAGCTGGGGAGCCTTAGAGGCGATACAGCAAGCGCTGCAGGCATCTGAGCAGCCTTTCGTTATAGCTGGCAGTCCTAAACCGCCTCAGATAGAGCAAGCCCTTCGAGAAGCCCTGCGTCGCCATCCTGCCTGGTTGTGGATAAAAGGCCGCTTCGTTCCGTATCCGATTATTCAAAATCTTCAAAGGTATTCGGCTCTCTTGTATGCTCCCTACCGTCCTTTGCCTCATTTGCGAGATAAAGTGCCGGGAAAGTTCTATGAGGCGGCGGCGCAAAAGGTTCCGATTAGATATCCAGTCGGTAAAAGTACAGTGTGGGATGCCTTCTGGAAGCGCTATAGAAATGCTTCGGATGCGCCAGAGCTGTACTGGAGCTATTATGAGGGGGAGCTATGGGATTGGATAGACACTCTACGAGCGAAATAAGCAGTAGATAGTAAAATCCCCGCTGCGACGCTTACATTTAGCGACTCCACAGCCCTTTCATGAGGGATAGAAATACGGGCATCACATAGTTGGATGTATTCTCGGGGAAGCCCCCTTTCTTCTTCTCCGAAAAGTAGTATAGAAGGTTGCTTCCAGTCCCATTCCCAGTAAGGAAGGGGGGATTGGGCGGGGGGTAGGGTAGCTACGAGATGCCAACCGCGACGGTGGAGTTTATGGAGTGCGTCGGAGGCTTTTTTAGTCTTGGTAATGTAAAGTTTTGTAAGGGTGCCAGCACTGGCTCGCCAGATACCCTCCGTAGAGAGGAGGGGAGCGCCTTCTGATTTCATAAGGACCCACTTGACACCGAAAGCAGCAGCACTTCGCAGAATAGCCCCTACATTCCGTGCATCGGTCACCCCAATAAGGGCTATACCAATACCCAACGGGGGTTCAGATAGCCACTCTTCCACTGAATGAAGAGGGATGGGGCTGATATAAGCTAACCAAGCTGTACGCGGGGGGAGAGCCGAAGCAGGTACCTGCTGAAAGCTCAGCTGGAAGCGTCGAACCAGATGCCAAAGTTCAGCGGGAGGGGGGCTCCCTTGACGCCATACAACTTTTTCAACAGAGGCTCCTCCCTCTATGGCTCGCCGTAAGGCTCGCAAATCTCTGATTACTTGCGTTTCCATAGATTTTGATATTCTAAACGGCGCACCAGTTGCCAGCTTCCCTTCTCCCATACGAAATGGAAGCTCACATTTTCTTCGGGATAAATCCAAATCTCCCTTCTCGGACTGAGTAGGCGTAAACGAGGAGCGCCATAAAAGAGATAGACCATTCCTCTATCGGTGCGTTCGCCGGGTTTTTGGTCAGAGAAGCGTAAGTATGCCTCACTCCAAGTCTCGGGAGGGGGGGGAGACATAGTGGCCCCAGGACAAGGGTAAAATGATCGTTTTGCCTCACATGTCCAGAATACCCTCGTCGTATCTCCTTTGAGATACCAGGCGCAGCCGAGTAGGACAGGCGAGCTTCTCCTTTGTCGTGACCGCAAAACATATGGTGGAAGGGGAGTACTCGTATCTATCGCAGCAGGAATAAAGATTTCTATCCAAAGGCTATCCCCAGGAGAAGTAACCCAACTCTCGCCCCCCAAAGTCTGTACTCTGACAGGCGGTCGAAGCACCGCTTCTGCTGCTTCTATCCACGCCATCGTGCGACCGGAAGGCCAGTAAGCTTGCGTACAATAGGCTTCATGGGGAGCATCCGTGGCGGAGATGCATATCGCTGTCATTTGTCCTGAGAGGAGTTCTGGAAACCTTCCCCTGAGGAAGCCTTCCCAGTGGGAAATAGCCGGCAAGGTGACCAGTGTCTCAGCGGCTAACTCCTTTTCGGTAAAAACTTGAAGTCTGACCGTAAGCGTCGTATCAAACGAATAGGGCAACCATGGTTCTGCCTCCACTTGAAGAAACAAAACCCAATCACTCCATCCAATATGATAGACCTGTACGCGGAAGAGGGGATGTTCTTGAGCACCTTTGGGCCTTTCTATCCAGATAGGCTGGGCGTATTTAGCGCCCGAAGCGATTAGGAGCCAGAGAACGAGCTTCTTCATATAGCCGAAGGGCCTCCGAGGAAAAAGTCGTATCTCCTATGGCAATGCTTCCTCGGGCGGTCATTTCTATGCCATAAACTAACATCTCATCTAAGGGAGCTTTCTCGTACTTTGCATATGCTACTTCTTCTCGGAGCATGTTTAACGATTGTTGATAAAGGGATTTGGCTTCTGCGGAATCTCCCAATGCCAACCATAATCCAGCCTCCTGGGCTATCTGATAGGGTTCCATCGGGCAGCTCTCCCAAGATATTTTTTCTCTGAGGTAGCGTAGAAGCTCCTTGCCACGCTCTTTATATGCTTGCTTAGCCGTAGTATCTTTTATAGTATCGGCCTTTTGGATGTAATGATCTACTAATCTGTAAAATACTGAGCGGTAGTTCGCTATCATGCGGAGGGTATTGCTGTCGTAGAAGATATCGGGGCGGTTCAGGTTTCTAAAGCGAAACTTCTGGGTGAGAAGGGTATGGGTGAGACTATCTTGAATGGGAGCATTGTAAATACTGCCAACGGATGGTCTGGAAGGTTTGAGGGGGAGCAGCTCATACACCTGCCCGCGTACATATAAATAATCTTGCAGTCCCATGTAGCTGAAACTTGGCAAAGTATTGGCAAAACAAATGGGGCGTTTCCAGCCTTCCTTGATATTAGTCAGTACGATATCTAAGGTCATGTAGTCCTGCTTAAGGAGATAGCTTTGATTTTGACTGCCGCGACTGGGCACATTCCAAACGAGGGTATCAACAAGCGTATCAGCTGTGAAGCGTCTCGCTTCAGGATAGTTCTTGATAAATGCTGCTTTGTCTACCGGGATCCTCAAGGTTTGCTGTTGAAAAGGCATTGTAGCTGCTTTTTCCCCCATAAAAACTTCATCGCGGATGGAGATAGGTAGGGGAGGAGCTTCGTTGGATTTTTGGTATTTGAGCTGAGAGATGTACCAGTCGGTATTCAGCAGACTCAGGTTGACGATGCGTACATCGGTACGAACTCCTTCCACTTCCTGGAGATACCATAAGGGGAAGGTATCATTATCTCCATTCGTGAAGAGGATGGCGTTCGGTGGACAAGAGATTAAGAAGTTATATGCGCTATCAGGTGGGACATAGTTCCCTGCTCTGGAATGAGATTTCCAGTTTTGAACCGCCATGAGAATAGGCACGCCAAGCGAAAGTAGGCCTACAGGTATATCCAAAGACCGTTTGAGGCCTTTTTCAAGGGCTTCCGCCAGGGCTGCCACCCCCATTCCTACCCATATAGCGAATACGATGAAGGAGCCTACATACGAATAATCCCGTTCGCGTGGCTGATTAGGCGGCTGATTCAAATAGAGGATAATCGCTACCCCCGTAAAGAAAAACAGAGCAGCTATCACACCAAAATGCCGTCTATGCCGCTGGTAATGCCAGCTCAGACCCAGGAGGCCCAAAATAAGCGGTAGCCCGTAATAGTGGGCTTTAGAAGGGTCCTTCCGCTTGTGTTTAGGAAGGTGCTTTAGCCGGCTAAACTCCAATCCACTTTCCCAACGGCTATCCTGTACTTCAGACTCTCGACCTACAAAGTTCATCAAGAAATAGCGGATGTACATGTGGTATAACTGGTATTGGAAAAAGAACCGCAGGTTTTCTATGCCAGTAGGCTTATCATCATAAGGGCTTTGAGCATCCGCCCCCTTATTTCGCACGAAGTTTATGTAGCTAAATGGCCCTTGTCCTGAGTAGTGGGAGGGGCTCCACATGCGAGGGAAAAACCGATAATCTTTTGAAGCATACTGATAAGTCAGGCGCGGACCATCATAAGTATAGCGATCGGATTTAGGATAGCGCAGGTAAATGTCGCCTTTCTCTTCCGTGCCAATGGGCATAGCATTATACAAGGTGCCCCAGAGAATAGGCGTCTCACCATATTGCTCACGCTTGAGGTAGCTGAGGAAGTTGGAGACATTCCCAGGGTCATTTTCATCTATGGGCGGGCCGACTTGGGATCTCAAGAAGATTACTGCGTACGAAGAGTAGCCTAAGTAAATGAACAAAAGGCTCAGAGATGTCGTGCTAAGTATAGGGTTTTTCTTACGCTGGGCGTAAATAACTATGGCAGTCAGAATGCTGAATAGGAGTATTACGAACAAAGCCAAGCCGCTCCCGAAAGGTAGGCCCAGCCCTGTAGTTTCGCCCGTTTGTGGGTTGACGGTTCCAACTAAGGCTTTTTCCAGCGGCCACGCCAGAGAAACGGTATATTGGATGACCCCATATTGTAGGAAACCTAAAATAGCTCCGCCTGCGAGAAATGCTAAGAAAGCCCCACGCCAGGTAGGTTTCTCAGCCTTTTTGAAGTAATACATTAGGGCTAAGCCAGGTAGAGTGAGGAGATTGAGGAGGTGCACCCCGATGGATAGACCGAAGATAAATGCGATGAGAATGAGGAGCTGGTTCTGACGGCGAAGACTTTCTGTTTCTTCCCACACACACATGAGCCAGATGACAAGCGCTGTAAAAAATGCACTGGGCGCATAGACTTCGGCTTCCACGGTATTAAACCAGACCGAATCTGCGAAGGTGGCTACCAGCCCCCCAACCAAGCCAGAGAAGCCGACTCTCAAGCTCTGAGGGTTTTGAAGCGCTTTCTTGGTAAAATGCATGGTTACCCACGCAATCAGCAAAGAGGTAAAGGCGCCAGACAACACACTTACCCAGTTTATGAAAAGAGCAACTTTGTCAGATGACGGGGCGAAAATGGCAAAGATTCGGGCTACAACGAGATATAACGGGGCCCCTGGAGGGTGAGGTACTTGGAGTTCATTCGCTGTAGCGATAAACTCACCACAGTCCCAGAAACTGGCGGTCGGAGCGACGGTCAGAGCATAAGTGATTAGGGCTGTCAGAAATACTATCCCACCGAAAATCCAAGTTTGCCGTTTGTAATCCATCTCGGCAAAGATAGCCCTCCCTACTCGGTCAAACGAAGGCGGTCGCTTAAGTTAGAGCGCAGACGCTGATGCGGGTCTATGCGAGCTTTGAGATGCCGGAAAGCCTCCCATTCAGGGTACATCGCTTGGGCCTGCTGAGGAAGCAGGAGACTGTCTTTCGTTAAGTAAATCCGTCCATTTTCTTCTATCACCGTGTCGGTCAGTCGTATGAAAAAACGCTGAATTTCGGGGGTGGCGGGTAAGTCTATGGCCAGAGTCCATCCTGGTCCAGAAAACGCTAATGGCCCCCGCTGGAATCTGAGTTGCTTTAGGACAGTGAGGAAGCTACGGGCTGGGGCTGTTCTCAAGCGACTCCACAGCCTTTCTAAGCTCGACACTTGGCGCACTACAAACTGGAACTGGATAAATCCACGGCGCCCCCATAGGCGATTCCAGTTGGGGAGTTTATCCAGAGGGAAAAAGTATTTCTCAAAAGAGGTCAAGTGAGTACCCTCGATGTGGCTATGCCAGTACTGCTCGCAAATCAGTTGGGTCGTGAGCTTGCCTATCAAAGAAAAAGGAGGCGTAAAAGGCAGAGGCAGAGTCCAGGGCTTGCGGGTTTGAAGAATGCCATTTTCAGTAAAGCGGCCTAAGTGCAGTATGCCGCGATTTCGAGGATGAGTGTGGTCTATCCACGCCACAGCATATGGGAAAGATTTTTCTCCTGCTTCTACAGCCGAAAGCACGGCATCCCAGTCGGGGAGCTTTTGTATCTGATAATAGACTTGTGAGGATGAAATGGGCATGAGGCGGATAGCTAACCTTTCTATGACGCCCGTCAGTCCCATCCCTCCAGCCGTGGCCCAGAAAAGCTCATCATTAGGCGTCAGCTTATGAAGCTCTCCCGAGGGTAGCCGAAGCTCTATCCAACGCACATGGTCGGCAAAGCCGCCCGCTTCGTGGTGATTTTTTCCATGAATATTGCTGGCGAAAGCTCCGCCCAGGGTAATGAACTGGGTACCTGGTACTACGGGTAAAAACCAACCCTTGGGAATAATATGCTGTAAAACTTCCCTGAGACTGGCGCCTGCTTCCGCTATGAGCGTGCCCTCCTCTATGCTGAGGATAGCTCGATGCTCTCGCATTAGCCAAGTCTGTCCCTGTTCGCAAAACGAAGCATCTCCGTAACTGCGCCCAAGGCCTCGAGCAATCCCAGTACCGGTGATTTGGCCTGGATAGGGGAGGGCTTGCGTGTAGCTTTTCAAGTATCCTCCCCACCCTGAGAGTTGTAATTTTCGCTCAGCCAAGTTGAAAGGTAGCGTTTGGAGACTTATTTGGGGGAGAAAAGAATCTTCTTTATCCGTCCAGGCAGGAAAAGTAGGAGGAATAGCACGATGAAGCTGGTCCAGCTTCCAAAGGAGGCTAAGCTATCGGCATGCAGGGCAGCTACACGAAGGTCTGTCAGTACCTCTTCCGCAGCTACGAGTAGAAAACTCAGCTCCATAGCTATGAAAAAGGCTGCCCAGTTCATCCAGGCGATAGCTTGACGCTCTTGACGGCGGAGCCTATTCCCGGCCCAGATAAGAGCCGCTACGGCTGCTACACCCCATAGAGCAGCTATAACGTAAATGCTACTCGCCACAGTAGCTTGTACTCTCTGATGGCCTCCCCATAGATACAGATGCTCTACCTGAGCATTATCCCATATTTGTATTCGGAACTGCGGCAGAAAAAGAGCCACTCCACATAGTCCGCCCAAAACATACATAACCCCTGCCCAAAAGTGGGGCGTCTTCATGTGGGCGAAGGTAGCTAATGTAGGGGTAATGTAGATTGCCTCAGAGTTTCTACGCCTACTGAAGTGAAAGTTTTACAATAAGCCCCGTTCTATGAGCTCTTCCAAACGCTGATTTCGAGACCCTTTCATATACACCACCTTAGCTTCCGAAATCCAGGTAGGCAAATGGCTCAGCGTCTCTATACGCTCTACCCACTCTATGGGAGTATGGATGGCGGTCGTGAGTCCAGATTTCCAGTAGGGACCGATGAGAAGAATTCCCGATAGGGATGACTCTCGCTTGCGGAGCGATTGGAGTATCTGCTGATGCGCCGAAGCGGTATAAGCCCCTAGCTCCTCCATTTGACCAAGAATGAGGGCAGCCCTCTCCCCTGGAGGTAGGCTTTCCCACAGAGCTTCTAAGCTGGCAGAGAGAGAGGATGGATTCGCATTATATGCGTCTACAATCAAGATTTGCTTATCTCGCCGCAGTACCTGGGAGCGGTACGCTTCTGGGCGAAATGTTTGGAGAGCGGTGCTCATGTCTGACAAGGATATGCCTATCATGCGCCCCACAGCCAGAGCAGATAGTACGTTCAAGCGATTGTAGCTACCCCACAAAGGTATTTCTATTTCAAAGGCTTCTCCCCAAACTTCCCCCCTAATTAGAGAGCGCTCCCAATCAAGGGCTCGCCAAATGCCTCGGGCTATGCTTTGGGCTGTATTTCCATACTCGTACACTTGAAGAGAAGGGGGGATTGGCTGCCTGGTGAGGAGCTCATCTTCTCCGTTCATGAAAAAGACAGCCTTCGGAGTCAAACTAAGAACCTCTACTAACTCCCACTTCGTAGCGAGATTAGTTGAGAGATCGCCGTATCCCTCTAAGTGGTCGGCGCCAACATTTGTGATAAGACCGATAGTTGGTCTGGCAATTTCGCAGAGTGCGCGCACCTCTCCCGGATGATTGTCGCCAATCTCTACCACAGCAAACTTATGCTCAGGTCTGAGTCGTAGAAGGGTTAGCGGCAGGCCTATATGATTATTCCAACTGCGAGGACTGACTAAAGTGGGCCCATAGTGAGATAAAATGTGTCCTAAAAGGGCTTTGGTAGTAGTTTTTCCGTTAGACCCCCCTATGGCGATAAGCGGTAAAGAAAACTGCTGCCGATGAGCATGCGCAGTCTCAGCAAGAAGCCGCAGGGGCTCAGGATGGAAAGCTACCTTATCGGATGGCAGTTTAGTCGGGAAGCCTTCGGGCAAAACTATCATGGCGGCTCCTTTGGATAAAGCTTCTTCGGCGTAATAGCCACCATGCTGATTTTTTCCAGGTAGGGCAAAGAAGACTTCTCCCGGCCGCAAAGTGCGCGTATCCACGCTTGCACCTACGCCTGCTAAGAGAAGCTGTTTTACCTTTTCAATGTTCATTAGTCTTTTACGCCGAACTTAGGCACTCGAATATAAAGCCTATCCGTTTTAGGGGCATTCTGGTAGAGTAAGGGAGATTGATCAGGAGGCTGGGGTTCATCTGGTCGCAGGTAACCCGAAGGCCGCCCCACGAAGCGAAGCGGTTCTACACTTTCTAAGGGGAGCTCATTGATTTTTTCCACAAAATCCACGATGCGTTGGAGGTCAGCAAGCAGGGCTTGACGCTCCTCTTCATTTAGCTCTAAACGCGCCAGTTCACACAAGGTATCAAGTAAGGTGGGGGTTATTTTCATATTTGGAAATGGTTTCGTGCATCCAAGCATATACTTTTTCGCGCAGGGTTTCAACAGTTTCGCCCTGCGGGTAAATAAGCGGATGAAAAATGCAGGTAACTGTCCCAGGCTGCATCAAGAAGCGTCCATCGCTACTGAGGCAGTGGTCTGAGCCGATTATGACAAAAGGTAGAAGAGGGACCTGAAGCTCAATAGCTAAGCTAAATGCCCCGTCATAGAATTTTCCGAGCGGTCTGGGGTGCTTAGTCGTTCCTTCTGGATAGATGAGGACAGAGATACCTGATCTAAGCGTGCGAGCAACAGCGATTACGCTCTTTTTGCGAGCGGTCGGGTCCTTGCGGTCTACGACCACGTGTAGGCGCCGGTATGTCCAGCCATAAAGAGGTATCCGAGCCAATTCCGCCTTTCCTAAGAAAGCTACACGAGGAGGAAAGCTGACATAACATACAGGAATATCCAGGTAGCTGCGATGATTTGCTACGAGAATGCAGGGTGTTTCTGGAAAGTGATAGCCTACATGGCGTACTCGTATACCTCCCATGAGAAGGATAAACTTACCCCATAGCCGATTGAGTTGATGGCCAAGGCGAGTGGTCAGTGGGGTTTGCTTCCACAGCACAAGGCCGTATATGGGAAGCATTACTATAAAGTACGACACCAACCAAAAGCCGAACCATAAACTCCATACACGGCGGAAGAAGTCTTTCATAAAGCGGACAGGTCATTCAGGGACAGGGAGCCATTCAACTTAGCGTAGTGATACAGAATAAAAAGAGCCGCAGCGGCTTCCAATAGAGCGAAAAAG
The DNA here is from genome assembly GCA_039630325.1 of Bacteroidia bacterium. GTDB lineage: Bacteria > Bacteroidota > Bacteroidia > SpSt-205 > SpSt-205 > SpSt-205. Next base: position 8,585 of record JBCNVG010000021.1, on the reverse strand, counting down.
AGAAGGACAAAGAGAAGGGTAATGGCTTCTACGCTCCCCGCAGCTACTAAAAGGGGGGCACTGGCATTCAGCATGAGCTCAAGCCCTATCAGAAGCCACAGGCCGTGTGGACGACTAAATAAGAGATACAGCCCAGCCGCAAAGAGAACAAGTGCCATCAGATAAGGCATATAGTTTGTCTGTATTTTTGTCGCAAAGATAAGCCTTGTATGGATGCACAAATTCACTCTCTGCTACAATCCGGCGATTTGGCGGGCCTACAATCCCGACTTCAAAATACTTCCGAAGTATTTCTCCGAGACTCCCAAGATGCTACCCTTCTCCACTGGGCGGCCCGTTATGGGCAGATTCAGATTGCGGATTGGCTCATCTCAAAAGGCCTCTCCCCTAACGAAGGGGATCAAAATGGAGAAACGCCTCTCCATTATGCGGTGAGAGCTGGTAATGAAGAAATGGTGCGTTTTCTCATTTCCAAGAATGCTGATATAAATGCAAGTACTCTAACGGGTGCTCGTCCTTTACACTTAGCTGCTCATGCGGGATTCCTGCGCATAGTTCAAGTGCTTTGTGAGTTGGGGGCTGAGGTGGATGTGGTAAATGAAAATGGGTCCACACCTTTACATTTAGCTGTGTATAACGGGCATTTATCTATTGTGGAGTACCTTGTGTCCTGCGGAGCCTCCATTCATAAAGCCACAAGTAAGGGGGCACAAGCTATCCATTGGGCTGCGATTAGTGGGAATGTGGATATGGTGCGCTACCTTTTAGATCGTGGCGCCAATCCTAATGCCCAAGATAAAGAAGGAAATACCCCCCTTCAAGAAGCAGCAGCCCGTGGATATCTGGAAGTGGTAAAACTTCTCGTGGAGCGGGGGGCCGATGTGAATCTGGCTAATAATCGCGGCCAAACGCCCCTATATCTGGCGGAGAAGCGCTGGCACACGGAAATCGCCGACTGGCTTCGAGAAAAAGGAGCTGAGGAATAAATGAAGTATCTTGTTACAGCCGCCCTCCCTTATGCTAATGGGCCTCTTCACATCGGACATATAGCAGGGGCCTATCTTCCAGCCGATATATTCGTCCGATATCTGCGGCTCAAAGGGGAAGAGGCGATTTACATTTGCGGCTCTGATGAACATGGGGTGGCTATTACCCTGCGGGCGATTCAAGAAGGCACTTCTCCTCAGGCTATTATAGACAAATACCATCCGCTCTTAGAGCAGAGTCTAAGGAAACTGGGCATCAGCATAGACTATTACGGACGGACGTCAGACCCTCTCCACCATCAGATTGGGCAGCATTTTTTCCAGCGGCTATTAGAGAAAGGATGGTTGGAAAAGCGGTCTGTGGAGCAATTTTGGGATCCTCAGGCTCAGACATTTTTGCCTGATCGCTACATCGTCGGAACCTGTCCGTACTGTGGTTATGAAGAGGCCTATGGAGATCAATGCGAAAAATGTGGGGCGTTACTTTCGCCGACTGACCTGATTGCTCCTCGTTCTCGTCTCACAGGGGCCGTCCCAGAGAAGCGGCTGAGTGAGCAGTACTATTTGCGTCTGGATGCGCTTCAGCCCCGAATAGAGGCGTACGTTCGGAGTCGAGACTGGAAGCCTAATGTCGGCCCTGTGATAGAAAACTGGCTTCGCGCGGGATTAGCTCCACGAGCAGTAACGCGCGATCTCAACTGGGGGATTCCAGTACCCCTCCCAGAAATGCAAGGAAAGGTACTATATGTCTGGTTTGAGGCGCCTTTAGGCTACATTTCTATCACTCAAAAATGGGCTACGGCCACTGGCACCCCAGAACGCTGGATGGATTTCTGGAAAAATCCTGAGGCCCGCATCATTCACTTTATCGGAAAGGATAACATCGTTTTTCACACCATCATCTTCCCCGCCGTGCTAATGGCAGTTGAGGAGGGCTACACGCTGCCCGAAGCTGTTCCAGCCAATGAGTTTCTCAACTTGGAGGGACGCAAAATCTCAACTTCGCGCCGCTGGACCATAGATATCCATGAGTATGTAGAGGCGGCGCCTGATCGCATAGATGAGCTTCGCTTCGTGCTTACCGCTCTTATGCCTCAAACAAAGGACCGGGATTTCACGTGGGAGGAGTTTGCTACTCGTATCAACAACGAGCTGGTAGCTACGCTAACTAATCTCCTTCATCGCATTTTGACGCTCCTTTGGCGACATGGAGGGCGAGCAGCAATTCAGATAGACGATGAACTCATTCAAGCTCGGGCACAGGCTGCTGCTACAATAGGGAAGCGCATAGAAATGTTTGACTTCTCTGGGGCGTTGGAGGCGCTTCTTCATCTGGCGCAGCTGGCTAATAAAACTCTGACTGAGCGCTCTCCATGGCATCAATCCCCAGAGCAGGCCTTGCGAACCATTGCTGCATATGGTGATTTGATCGCTGCGATGGGTACGCTATTGGAACCCTTTTTGCCTGTACGAGTGGCGCCTAAGCTGCGGGAGCTGACTGGATGCCCACTTTTTTCGTGGGAACGGCTTACTCAGCCGGTACCTCTCCTGGAAGAACTAACCCTTTCTTCGGCTCCTGAGCCGCTCGTACGGAAATTGACAGCCGAGGAACTTAAGCTCCTCCGAGAAAAACTACTACCTTCTGCGGAAGCTTTGGATTCCTCCTTGCCTGCTATGGATTACATTTCTATCCAGGACTTTCAGAAAGTTCAACTTCGGGTCGTCACGATTCGGGCGGCTGAGCGGGTGCCCAAAGCCGATAAGCTTCTAAAGCTCGTCATTGAATCACATGATGGGCTTCATACAGTCGTTTCGGGCGTAGCCCAGCATTATGAGCCCGAGAGTCTCGTGGGGCAGCAGGCCGTATGGGTGGCCAACCTTGCGCCACGCACACTCCGAGGGATTCAGAGTGAAGGGATGCTCCTTTTTGCCGAGGGGGAGAATGGTACGCTTGTACGAATACTTCCAGAGCAGCCTGTCCCTCCAGGGAGCCCCGTTCGGTAAATCTTACCACGTACCCCGGAGGTAAATGCCCGTACTGAGGCGTCGACCTTCGGGAGTTTCTAAGGTGAGCTCGCCGGCTTCCAGTGGCAAGGGCCGTATTTCCTGAATAAATCGTAGCAAGGTGTAAGGGGAAAAGTCCGCACTGTATAAGTTTAGTAAAAAGAGTCCATGCGTCTCTGGCAGAAGAGGCAGCAAAGTCTCTAATAAAGGTGGAAGGTCTCGTTCTATCTCCCAGCGCTTGCTATCTGGACCGATTCCATAAGCTGGGGGGTCCAGCAGTACAGCATCATATGTCTCCTGCCGCCGAAAGGCTCGCTGTACGAACTTTCGGGCATCCTCTACTAGCCAGCGGATCGTGTCAAGCTGATTTAAAGCGGCATTTTCTGCTGCCCATGTAATAGCACTTCGGCTGGCATCCACATGGGTAACTTTCCCTCCTGCCAAAGCGGCGGCTATAGACGCCGCGCCTGTATAAGCAAAGAGATTGAGGACCTTGGCTCCTTTGTGTTGGCTGACCCATTTGTATAGCCAGTCCCAGTGAGAAGCTTGCTCTGGAAAAATCCCTAGGTGCTTGAATTTCCCTGAGCGGCACCAGAGCTGCATATGCCAGTTCTTTCCTCGGTAAGTTATAGTCCAGCGGGCGGGGAGGGGAGGTTCCCACACCCCTTCATAAGGGGTTTTAGGCGTGTAAATATGACTATTTTGCCAAGAGGAGCGAGACTGGCGTGGGTGGCCTACAGCCCATTTATCAGGACGTATAGTTCTGACCTGCCCCCACTGCTCCCATCGCCACCCTTCACCAAAATCCAAAAGCTGATACGCAGACCAGTTCGCCGTACGGATGTAGTACTCCACAGAGGACACAAAGGTATTCTGTACGACCTTTGAGGAGTGAAACGCAATGCCCTTTACTATCTCCTCGGAAATATTCTCCAGCGTACCTATCCTTTATTGGAAACGCTCTTGCTGACGCTCTTACTGTCGGTAGAGGATTTTGGTCGCTGGACATGGGCGGGGGGCTTCTACATGGGAATAGCGAGTGTAGTGCATGGGGGGGTACCTGCAGCGACTTTGCGTTATGCCGCTGTGGAACGGTACAATCCTTTGACCGTACTTCGTCGCGGTTTGGTGAGTCTGGTGCCTTGGGGGATAGGTGGGGCGCTATCGCTGTTTCTTCTCAGCTGGAGTGTGCCTACTGCTGTGCGTTGGATAATGTGGCTTCATATACCAGCCTTACTTTCTACGCTCGTGGGTGAGACGGTGCGGGCCTACCTGCGGGGAAGATTAGCTGACCGTCAGATACTTCTTTGGCAGTTGGGGAGTTTTAGCTTAGGGCTTTTCTTTATAGGTGTTCTCAGCTATTTTTACGGCTTGAAGGGGGCAGCATGGGGACGAGCTTTACAACCAGTTTGGACCTTGTTGCCTGTTGCTTCCCTTCTATGGGCTGCTTTCCACTCTCCTGGGGGACGACTGATGGAATTTGGGAGATTCAGTCGTCAGGCTCTATGGGGAAATTTAGCCATGGAATCTGTATTTATCCTACCGATATGGTTTATGGGATGGAATGGAGCCTCTGAAGTCACTTTCGCTTACTGGCGCTGGGCTACTCTGCTCCCATTCAACTTACGAAGCTTACTGTCTCAGATTGTGCTCTACTTTTATCCTCTGTGGGCTCAATCCGAACTGTCTCCCTTTCAGCTATACAAGCGCTTTCTACCGATTAGTCATGGAGTCGCCATAGCTGGCGCATTTCTTCTCGTGCTTTTGGGCTTTCTATGGGAATACTTTCCTGGCTCTGTATACTTGCCTGCTCGTCCTTATTACTGGCTAAGCATAATAGTGGGGTACATCTGGAGTACTGAGGCGATGACATTACCTAATATCCTTTCCGCCTGTGCTCACATCCAGCTTTTTTCTCGTGCCTATGTGATAGCCCTGATGGTAGCATTACCGATTTATCTGGTAAGTGAGGGAGAGATTGGCTTGTACCTGTTCGGGATAGGCCTGGGGGGAGTAATGGCAGCTGTTATCGGAGCCTACTGGGTGAGAGTACTCAGTTTGCAGAAAGCGTAAGGACTTGCTCTGACTTTTGAGTAGGCGGGAAAGAGGCGTCGGCAAGATATAGTATTTGTAGCTTTTGGGGACTCTGCATTTAGACTTTCAAAAAACACGGGAGGGTAGGACGATTCCCTACCCTCCCTCGGAAGGTGATGGGGGTACTATTCTACTATTAGGCGCAGATTGTGGATTTTTCCTCCATTTTCGACCTGCATAATATACAGGCCTGAGGGTAGGTTGAGTGAGAGCAATTGGGTCTGTCCTCCTGAGAGGATGTATCTTTTCACTTCTCGCCCGAGTACTTCACGAATAGTGACTTGATACAGTCCTTCATTCGGGAGGGATAGCCAGACTAAACCTGAGCTTGGATTAGGGTAGAGATATGGAGCAGATAACGCATGAGCAGGCGTCATGCTTGTAGTGCGTGCACCAAATCTGAGGTAGAAGGAGTAGCGTCTTGATTGAGCAGTTCGTCCATTTGGAGGTGGGGTAAGCCCATAAACCAGAGTATAAACTCCTGGCTGTGTAGGATATACGCAGGCTATCGGGGTGATACCACTATCCAGTGCTATGCCCGTCGGGCCGTAATAAGTCCAATACCACCAGTAAATGCTGTCAGGATGGGGAACAGTTATACCTCCGTACAAGCATATCGTATCAAGAGGGAAAGATATGGTGTCTCCTGGAACATAAGTAGTAGAGTCATTAGGGTGGGATACGATCACTGTGTCATTAGGTATACCACCTCCGCTGAGTATGAAAGTTACAGTATCTGTGCAGAATTGTGTTACTGGACAAATCCATGTAGCTGTGGAGATCACCTGCAGGGAATATGAAGCCAGTCCTATCGGTACTGTGATAGTGTTACCCTGTCCAGAGAGACATCCGCCGGGGATAGTCGCCCCGCAGATTTGCCAATGATACTGATAAGAAGGATAGGTGGAAGGAGGAAGGGCAGCGGCCGGAGCAAGGTTGAAAGTATAAGTACCATTTGCCAGTGTGATTAGCTGGCCGGGTAGATAGGTGGCATTATTGATGATAAGCTGAGGCAAGCAAGGTGGAAAATCGCTGCTATCGGCGCAGTTTTGGTTGGGATTCGGGTTGTAGGCATGAATGATATAGACCAGAGTATCAGAGCAAATGCCATTGTAGAAATAAATCCGCAGGTAGTGCGTTCCAGGCACAGTGAAGTGGGCCGTATCTAAAATAGTCCCAGCTGGGAGGTTTGTATTGTCAGGTCTGTGCTGATCAGGGCTTGGTCCCGTAAGCCACCACCCTCTAAAGTCTCCTGTCCGATTGAGTGAAAACGGATAAGAGCCTAAGGGTAGAGAGATACTGCGCTGAGGCCTGACTTGCCTACCGCCAATCTGGAGCAGAATGCTGTCTCGACAGAAATGGGCCCACGGATTAGGTGGAAGGGTATCTCCGCGTATCACAATCAGAGCCGAGTCTGTACAGGCGAATGTACCGACAGGGGTGTAGACATAAGCAATAAGGTTGAGGTGGTAAAATGTAGGATGATAGGCGTAATCCAGCTGTGCATTTAGGGTAGTAGAGCTTCCAGTGCTACCAGAGAGACTTCCGCTGGCCACGTAGTAAGCCTGTCCAGGACCAGCAATTCGGCCAAGGCTCCAATACCATACGACAGGATACCCGGCCTGATAGGAGGTTCCAATGCGGAGATAAGCGGTTAGAAAACCGCCCTGAATGTGCAGAGTATCGCCATGGCGATACCACTGTCCTGCATGCGCCATTCTTAGCGAATCACATTGCGCACGCAGAGAATGGGACACAAACCAGAGTCCCAAAACCGCTGATTTGACTAATGCGTACCTCATACTATGACGAATTAAGTACGTCTCGGTGAAATGTACTCAGCTTCTTATACTAAGTTTTTTGCAGGTCAGTATGAGGTTTCTACTACTTAGTCATTTACGGTACTTTGGCGTAGAAAGTTCTGGTTTTGAATCACCCAAATCATATCTGATGCTGTTACGCTTCCATCACAGTCTACATCCGCGGGAGTGAATATACTAGGACCTAGAACTCCATTTCGTAAAAGCAAAAACTCATAATCAGCCGCATTGATAATTCCGACGCCTGCTCCATTTGGGGTACCTGGCCAATAATCCTGCCATTCATCTGCACAGTTCCCAGCCCAACTCGCACTCTGCCAGGTGCCGCCTCCCGCAGGTACAAGGGCATAGTGTATCCCTGGTACCCCATCTACGTAGGTAGGGTCTCGGAAATCTACGAGCGTAGGCTGTTGTGGATTACGGCTTAGGTGTAGAGCTTGGCTGCTGCGCAGAGGAAGGTGTTGAGGGAAGCGGATAACTATCCACTTTGGCGTAGTTGTATCACAATCGCAGAATGAAAGACGCCAAGGCTGATAATACCCTTTATCCGGACACGCTGGACAGTCTGTGGTATCTATCATGGGCGGGGCCCACTTCCATACCCGACCGAGGGAATCCACAAAACCCCATACGGCATCTACGACTGGTCCAGTCGGAGAGCCCTCTCTCAATGCTACTAAACAGGGTGTGACCCAAGTAGGCGTATACCAGGCAGAGGGAGAAGTAGAGGAATCTGATATGCCCTCACCACCAATCCGTTTCCAGCTTCCAGAATCAGCCTCCCAATAGGCTGGAAGGCTACCTAAAACTCCCCACTCCATGAGGCTGTCGCCTAGAGCATTTCCACGGCAAGCCTCATAGAGACCGAGCCGTGACAAGGCTGGATGGGGTCGCTGAGTTCCATCGCTGCGGTTAGTGGCCTCCAAGGCGACTTTTACTGTGGCATGAAGCCCTCGCTTAATCTGAAACGATGTAGAATTAGGGGAGGGCTCCATAAGCTTGGAAAGCCATGCATTTTCCGCAGCTAAACTCGCAGGTATGCTTAGGCTGAGCTGACAGGGCGGAGACACACAGGAGTCTAAAGCGACATATAAACTGTTATTTAGACGCTGTGCGCGTCCAGGAGGGGATATGGTCTGAGTTGCCCCAAAGAATACATACTCAATCAGCTTTGTTATTCCGCATTCGGCAGGCTTTCCTACATTCCCAGTGTAGAGGAGTAGAGTCTGATCAAAAGCGGGTACAGGCGTAGATATCGGGAAAACTTCACCTTGGCATATTGAGGTAGGTACATTAGTTTGATACGGAGAGGAAGGTAGTACCATTCGTTGTAGCGTCATAGGCCATGCACCTCCACAAGTGGAAAGGCGTACGCTCAGGGATAGAGTATCTCTGCCGCTTCGCAGGGAGTCTATCACCCAGCGTAGAGTATCTGCATTCCAGTGGAGCTTCACATCCCGACTAAATGTTGTGGCGGTGGAAATATTTCCTTCTGCATACCAGATAGTTGTATCCCTTTGAAATGTGTTGATATCCAAAGGTAAAGCCATGCGGATTTCTCGGGAGCTGGCGCTGAATAGCATAGTTCCGCCTCTTGTAACTTCAAAAGAGAGGGCCCGGGGCAGGTTAGCAAGGGGGCTCCAGCGGTCTACGGAGTATTCGCAGCTCCATGGCCCAACCA
>JBCNVG010000020.1:0-77042 GCA_039630325.1 Bacteroidia bacterium | reverse complement strand
TGTAGGGCGCGGGCGGGGGGGGGGGCCGCCCCGCCGGGGGGCCCCCCCCCCCCCCCCCGCCCAAACTCACTCAACGCAGCACTTTCTGCCATGAAGAAAGCTGATTCTTCCCATCAAGCCCCCTTCAACCTTCATCTAAATCCTAACTGGTCCTCCTACGCCTAATAATACCCTACTTCCTCAGTTCAATCGCGGCTCATCCAGAAAGCGGTCTTTCAACCGCCGAATCAGCTCCTCCTCCCGCCCGGCCAAATGAAAGGCAAATTGAAGACTGGCCCCAATGAAATGCTTTAGGTTCATCTCCAAAAAGGCTTGAGAAACATCCGCTTCGGCATCTATGTGAAAATCACCATGAAAATATCCATTTCGCCAGAAAATGCGCGGCCAGCGTCGGACGGAGTTCCAGTTATTCGCTATGCGAAAGGCCTCTTCCTCTGTGAATGGGGGAAGCTCCCCTTCAAAGCGTACAATAAACGCCAGGACTTCTCTCATCAGGCCTTCACGCAGTATGAGAATGCGCAGTTGAGGAGAAGGATCTTCTCCCGTGATGATTAGTTGAAAATCTTTATCTCTATCTATCACGTAGCGCAGTTCCAGCTTATCCAAAAGTCGCTTTATGCGGCGAAAGAGCCGAGCTCCTATGGGCGATGGATTACGCATAGCCTACGAGCATGGACATCCTGCAACAGTACATTACAGATCCCGTGTTGCAGATTATGCATCATGTTCAAATATAAGCAAAATCTTATTTAGACTCGCTGAAGCGCCGCCTTGAGATCAGCGATAAGGTCATCAGCGTCTTCTATACCCACAGAGAGTCGCAGAAGGCCCGGAGTAATCCCTAAGGCGAGCCGGTCGGCTTCAGGGATAGAAGCATGCGTCATTGTAGCGGGATGATTGATAAGAGACTCAACACCACCGAGGCTTTCGGCTAAGGTGAAGATCTGCAGGGCACCCCAAAAATTCTTTAAATCCTCCACACTTCCGACCTTTACCTCAAATGAAATCATGCCGCCAGGTAGTCGCATCTGCTGCTTAGCCAGTAGGTACTGCGGGTGAGTGACAAGACCAGGATAATATACTTTGGAGACTTTTGGGTGGACAGCCAGAAACTCTGCAATCTTTTGCGCATTCTCGCTATGCTTGTGCATACGCAAAGGAAGGGTCTTGATTCCTCTCAGAACGAGAAAAGCGTCCATCGGTCCAGGCACAGCGCCAACTGAATTTTGTACAAAGCGAAGCTGTTGAGAATCTGCCTCATCATTGAGCATCACAGCTCCCATCACCACATCCGAATGTCCCCCCAGATATTTCGTCGCTGAATGTACCACAATATCAGCACCCATTTCCAAGGGTGCCTGGAGGTAAGGCGTAGCGAAAGTATTATCCACTACGAGGCGAACATTATGAGCGTGAGCTAAATCAGCTATGGCTGCTATAGGGGATACATGAAGGAGAGGATTACTTGGAGTTTCTATCCATATCATCTTAGTTTCTGGACGCAGTGCGGCTTCTACCGTAGCTACATCCGTGGTATCTACGAAATCAAATCTTAGCCCCCAAGGCTCGAATACTCGCCGCATAATGCGATAGGTCCCACCATACAAGTCCCTACTCGCTATTACATGATCGCCTGGCTGGAGTAGACGCAAAATAGCATCCGTCGCCGCCATGCCTGAAGCAAAAGCCAATCCGTATTTTGCACCTTCCAGTTGAGCCAAAGCCGTTTCTAAAGCGGTACGAGTCGGATTGTGAGTACGGCTGTATTCATAGCCTTTATGCACCCCTGGAGCCTCCTGGGCATAGGTAGAAGTAAAATACACAGGCACCATTACAGCGCCAGTCATAGGGTCAGGTTCGGTGCCTGCATGCACCGCCAGCGTAGCCCACTTCATGACAGCAAAAGTAGGAGTAGAACTGCTGAAGTGGCTATTTCCCCAACTCCCCTTTTAGTCTCTCATCCCATGGCTGGAAAAAACCGCAGAGACTCCTAAGGCCTTTACCCGCATTCCAACGAATCTTTCAGGAAGTCGGAGCAGTTTTTATATCGGCCTTCCCTTACTCTCTCTGAGTGCGAATGCCCCTCTATAATGCAGAAAAGCTCCAACGACCTAAAGACACAAAAGGTCAAATCGCATCTAAAGGCTGCGTATTATCCCTATTCATGCCCCCATAGGGTAGGTAGGCTACTTTTGTGATCATGAAGTTTTTAGGGGGGCTGTTTTGTAGCCTTCTCTGGGCTCAAGGGTGGGTAGAAGGCCTAATCACCGACGAGGAGGGAATAGCCTTACCATTCGTTACAGTACGAAATCTACGCACCCGACAGGGCACTTACACAGATCTACAGGGGCGCTTTCGCATCGCTGCCGAGCAGCATGACACCCTGGAAATACGATGCGTAGGATATGCTCCTCTCCGCATCCAAGCCTCTTTGGTAGAACCCATGTTGAGACTAAAAGCCCAACCTGTAGAAATAGAACCAGTCCGTATTCTACCTGGAGAAAATCCAGCTCATGCTCTTATTCGCCGCCTTCAAGCAGGAGCTGAGCGCTGGAACCCGCTGAGACGTCCTCACAAATATTTAAGCTATAACAAGCTCACTTTATCGCTTCCCGATACAGTCCGCTCCGACACTATGCCCCCCTACCTCCTTATTTGGGAGACAGAGACAGAGAAGTCATACTTTAGCCCCAATCGCTACCAGGAAGTTCTCAAAGCTCAAAGAATCTCTGGAAACTTTCCCATACAAGCGCCATTTTCCCCTACTACTTTTCTTCCCATAAGCTTATACACCAAACGAATCACTCTACTGGAAAATGAAATCGCAAGCCCTATAGGTAGCGAGGCCTTTGAGTACTACGAATATGCTATTCTGGATACCCTCTACTCAGGCAAGGATACCTTGATAGAAATTGAGTTTTTTCCGCGAAAGGGACGAGCTGCTTGGGCTATGCGCGGAAAGCTCACCATAGCTCTACCTGATGGGGCTCTTTATGCTATACAAGCAGAGACCAATACCCTCAAAGAACGCAGCGGCCTTTTTCAGACCCCATTTTACCGCATTTGGCATTACTACGAAAGGTTGGGCGACACCCTGTGGTTCCCTACGCAGCTTCATTCGGAAGTCGTGCTCCAAATGCGTGGTCGACAGGGGGGGCCTCTCACTTTCCTTCTGCGTAGTCGCTCTTTCCTCCGCTCGGTGGAACTTATTCCAAACCCCGAAAATCTTCGCCTCCCCGAAGTAGTCCTGCCTAAGCAGATGCCTTCTATAAGCTATCGGGCGGAGGAGCTTTCGGCAGAAGAGCAAAGGGCCTATCAGGTTATGGACAGTCTATTTTCACGAGCGAAGGTTCGGCGATGGACCTGGCTTTTTGATCTCCCTAATCTCCTATCTGGCCGCATAGGAATGGGAAAGCTCAACCTGATTATACGCCCTTTGATTTTATACCACGATGCCGAAGGAATCCGTCCTCAGGTCGGGCTTGAAACAAACGACAAACTCTCTGAAAGTTTTCGCCTCCGGGGCTGGGGGGGATACGGCCTCTATCGGTGGGCGGGGGCGCAAGGTAGCCCGTGGCGTTATGGAGCTGAAATAATTTTCGGTAAGCTTAGTCATGGACGCCTGTTCTATTATGACGATGTACGAGAGCTCACCCTGCCTCGCCTCATAGATGAAAGCCCCATCCGATTACCCAGTGAACAATCTGCCTACGAAATGACTATTCGCAGTTATGGATTCCGCTGGGAGGACATGGTACGAGAAAGGGCAGTCGGCACTTATGCCCAGGCGGCACTACTGGGCACGGTCAGTGGCTATTTATCGGTAGCGGCCATCCAGAGAAACCTTTTCGCCGAATCTTGGCGGGGCATAAAAACGGTCGCAGGCATAGAGTATATCCATCGGCAGACTCTTCTACTCAGAGGGGGAACGATTTGGCGGGGAGAATATGCTTTACCTCGCCTGCACCTTCAAAGCGGATTTTTATGGGCGGAAGGCCATAGATACGTCCTTCCTCCGTTTTGGTTACAAATAGACCTTAGCCACACCTGGCGATGGGGACGGTGGGCGGAAGTACTGGTGAGGGTCAGCACAACCTATTCTCGAGATCTACCCTCTCTCTGGAAAGTACGCTTGCGGACTCTATCCGACTCCTATTTAGGAATGGAGCAGACCCTGGCAGCTCATCCGATTCGGCAGTATGCCAACCGAGTGGGCTATCTCTTTTTTGAATGGAGTATTCCTAATACCCGTTTTCCTTCACCCAAATGGACTCCTACTATCACCTTTCATTTACAGGGGGCCTATGCAGATAGCCAACTATACCCTGAGGGGGGCCTCTCAGTTCAGAAGCTCATTCCCCCTGCTATAGAGCGTATTTTTCCCAGCTTGAGGTTGGTGCGGATAGGGTTATTTGTACCGCTAAGAGCCTCTCTACTCAGAGAGCGTCTATACCTTCGACTCATACTGGGGCGTTTATAGGGGCCCTCTCAGACGGAGAAGATATAAGACCCTATCTCGGCCCACAAGCTTATCCAAGGAGTAGGCGCCAAATACCTTTCCAGCCCAGCTTCTGGCCATAAAGAAGAAGGGCTCGTCGGTACAATCGAGCAGCAATGAACTGCGCCCCGAGCACACTGGCCCAAAGCCAAAATAGCGAGAGTATCCTCTCAATCACGCTTACAGTTCCTCCAGCAAGGCGTAAAGGCATCGCCAGCGGAGAAGTCAGGGGGAAATGACTGAGGAATATGGTCAGCGTATCGTTAGATTGAAGGCTAGCCGCACTGACCAGGATAAAGCTAAGTATGAGAGGCCACTGAAGGGATTGGGCGAAGCTAGAAAGTTCGGTTACAGACTCCGAGGAGGCCCCTGCCGCTGCATACAAAAAAGTGTAAAGCAAAACTCCTCCCACCATGAAGAGTGCTATCCATATCCACGGGAGCGAGGACAAAGAGACAGCGACCGAGGCATTAGACCGTAGGATAAAACTACCTCCGCCCACTGCAAAGGCAAACCATATGAAGCTCTGAACAAAAGTCAAAAATAGACTTGCCAAAAGCTTTCCTGTTAGAAGCTGCGTCGGTGATACATATATCAGAAGGTATTCAGCTAGGCGATTGGTCTTCTCCTCCAAAATGCTCAGAAGTATTTGCCAGCCTCCATTCAAGATGATGAAAAATAGGAAAAAGCTAAGGGCCGTGCTTAGAAGCGCCATAATACCCGCAGATTTAGGCCCTTTTTCCATTTCGGTGAGTATAAATGTTTGGACAAGCGGCGCATTTAACAGAAGCTGTGCCTTCTCAGAGGGAATGCCGCAGCTACGCAGTTCTTGCTGAAGCACAGCGGTACGCAGAAGCTCCTCTAACCGTTCTAAATCCGATGTAGCCAAGGCCTCTCGCAGGTATATCTCCAGGACTGGTACCGACAAGCTGTCAGGAGAGGATTTATAGATAAGTAGCCCCTCGCCTTTTCTAAGGCCTCGTTTGAGGGAGTCTATGGAGGTGCTCGGAGCCGGGATGAAGCTAAAATCGGTTCTGGAAGGGAGAACTAAAGTTTGCGCTTCCTTTGTCAGGTATATCCGAAAAGGATCTCGGGTACGCTTTACCAAAGCAATTATGACGCTAATCACTATGAAGATAAGCGGTACACTCAGCACCCCAATCCAGAACCTCCAATCCCGCAACCGCATGCGAACTTCCCTGCTAAAGACTTGAATGACCGCTTTCATACCTCACCGACAATGTTTAGGAAAATCTCCCGTATCGTAGGGAGCTTTTCTGCAAAGAGCTTGATCTCTGCTTGTGAAAGAAGAGCTTGAAGGATATCGGTGCTGGTAATAGAAGTAGGTACAGAAAGACGAGCTGAGTTGACCCCTGTAAAATGAAACGAGACGCCTGACGGCAGCTTTATTCCTTCTATGGGACGATCAATTTCCACCTCGTAAGTGCGCTGCCAGAAGCGCCGACGAAGGCTGGCAGTTTCACCCGATAAAACAAGCTGTCCGCGATGAATGAGAAGTACAAAGTCGCACAAATGATCCACCTGCTCTAGCCGATGCGTAGAGAGGATTATCAATGCCCCTCGCTGGACCTTTTCTCGGAGAAGTAGCTCTATCTCATGAGATACCACAGGGTCTAACCCAGAAAATGGCTCATCCAGTAGCATCACAGACGGCTCCCCTGCCAATGCCAAAATAAGTTGCACCTTTTGCTGCATTCCCTTAGACAACGTCCGCGCAAGCCGGTCTATCCAGGGCATATCTAACCGCTCCGCCCAATAAGCTACTTCTTTCTTAGCCTCCCCCATGGAAAATCCCTTAAGACGCAGTAAATACAGGAGCTGCTCCCTGGCTGTCATTTTAGGATACAGCCCTCTTTCTTCTGGCATGTATCCAAATTGCCTTCGCATCGTTTCATCCAGCAGCTTACCTCTGAACCAGATCTCTCCAGTGTCTGGCGGCAAAATACCTATGATAATCCGCAGCAGCGTCGTTTTACCCGATCCATTAGGTCCTAAGAGACCAACGACCCCCTGGGTAGGGAGGTCGGCTGAGACCTCAGAGAGAGCCATCACTCTGCCCTGAGGCGTGATGAAGCTACGGCTCACTTGCCGAATCTCCACTTGGCAAATGTAGTCGTAACTTTGGATATGCGTGAACTCCTGCGTTTAGCAGGTCTCCTACTCCTACTTGGGCTTACCATGATAGCTTCGGTAGTGATAGTCCCATTTTTGGGCTTTACCCCTCAGCCTGTTAGCAGCTCAAGCACAGCCTTTCAGACGGCGGCTGGAAATGCACTGACGCTCCTGATTAGCTTTGGGGGAGCTGGTTTCCTATACTTCATCCTAATGGGCGGGCGAAATAGCTGGTCTCTCTTTCGCATAAGTCATCTCTCATGGAGCGTGTACGGCGCAGTGGCTATTTTCATGCTCGGGCTCTTTTTAGTACTGCCATGGTTAGGGCTGGACGAAGAGAGTTTTTCTCTCCCGGCTTCTCTACAGAAATGGGAAAGACTCCTGGAAGAGCAAGAAGCCCGTATTGAACTTCTCATGACCAGTCTTATACAGCATGGTAGTTTGTTCTGGCTCATCCTCTTCATGGCGGTGGCGCCTGGCATTGCGGAGGAACTCTTTTTCCGAGGAGCCCTTCAAACTCAGCTCCGGCGTCTTATGAACCCTCATTTAGCCATTTGGCTGACGGGGCTGCTCTTTAGTGCCATTCATTTTCAAGTTTACGGATTTATCCCTCGGGCCCTATTGGGCATAGTGATGGGATATTTGACCCACTATTCAGGTAGCCTCGTGCCAGCGATGTGGGCCCACTTTCTAAATAATGCTTATGCCACAATCACGGCTTATATAGGCCTACATCTTCTGAACCGTCCCGAGTGGATAGATTCTACCTACCGCCCCCCCTTCTGGATAGCTCTGATAGGAGTCGCTATTGCAAGTGCGACGGCAGTTTGGCTATATCGTCGTCTGAAAAGTGCTTAGGCAGCGCCTTTTGACCATCATACTCGCAGGGGGCGCTCTGTATGCCTTGCTGCATTTTGCAGGGAAAGTTGGCTTCTTGATAGCATGGCTGCTCACCGGAACGATCCTCTTAGCGGAGTGGAGTAAAGGCGAAAAAATACCCCTCTTCAAGCGACTCCTTTTGTGGGGCGGTATTTATCTGATGTGGCTCAGCTATTTGAGCCCTCATTTGCTCAAAGCCAGTGTGATAGGATTTATTGGATTAGGCTTCATGGGGCTCATTCGCTCAACGGCTCAGCAGGCAAGCCTCTGGCTTAATCAGCTCCTCTATGGCGTTTTGATTATGGGCATCGGATGGGGGGCTCTTGCATGGACCCTGCATGAACCATACTCTACGGAAAGAACGCTGTGGTTTTTATCTATATGTTGGGTGGCTGACTCCTCAGCATACATCGTTGGCCGCTGGTTGGGGCGAGTGCGGATTTTGCCTTATATCAGTCCTCAAAAAACCTTAGAAGGCTTATTGGGCTCTATTGTAGCCACAGCGACATGGGGGTATTGGGCGGTTCCACGAATAGGGGGCTTTGAAGAAGTGCCCAGCCCCATCGTAGGCGCCTTTGCCGCCCTCATTGCATTCATAGGGGATGCTTACCAGTCTGCATGGAAACGGACTTATGGCATGAAGGATTCAGGTCATATTCTTCCTGGGCATGGAGGAATGTGGGATAGGGTTGATTCCCTTCTATGGGTGGCGCCAATGTGGTACTTCCTTTCGTGAACTGTGGCAGACGGGCGGAAATGGAGAAGAGCTTATCTGTACTTCTTTTTTTATGATATTTTCCTCCCCTCCCAATCTGCTTTATTCTCCTTAAGCATTGCCCGCACCCGTTTGAGATGACGAACCATAAAGCGGAATATCTCGTCCAAGCTCTCTGGACGGAAAAAGAATTTCACCCCTGCTGCTTCATAAATCTCTGGCACCGTACGCAGATAGCCGAGTGAAAGCGCATACAAATACTTCTCTATGGTGACTTGGGGATTGCGATCGTAGTTGTACCAAATTTGCAGGGCGCCCAGCTGCGCCAGGCCGTACTCAATATAGTAGAGGGGATAATCAAAAATATGGAGCTGCCGATGCCAGAGAACTTCTAATGTACTTTCCGGCCATTTCACCTTGTCCCCATGAAATCGCTTGTAAAGTTCCACCCATTTCTGCCGACGCTCTGCATGAGTATGATTGGGATTGCGGTATAACCATTCCTGGAAGGCATCAACCGTAGCTATCCACGGGAAAAGGGTGATGATTCGGCTAATCTGCTGGAACCACGCTCGGGCCATCTCTGTAGGTTTCGTATAAAAAACGGACGGATAAAGAGCCATTAGCTCCATGCTCATGGAAGCCAACTCCGCCACCTCCGCAGGGTACTCCCTTTGTAACATGAAAGGGAGATGCCTACTTTGGAACGTATGGAGCGCATGCCCTACCTCATGGACAAATGTGACCAAATCATTATGAGAACCCGCAGCATTCATGAAAATAAACGGTAGACCCGATTCATGGAGAGAATAGTTATAGCCACCCGGAGCTTTTCCAGGGCGAGAAAAGAGATCTAAGTGACCGATAGAATACATGTATCGCACCACCTCAGCGATACGCGGATGAAGTTGCTCAAACAGCTGAATGCCCTTAGAAATGAGCTCCTCTTCACTATCGAAGGGGCGGAGTGGAGCGGAGAGGTCGCACGGATCTACATTCAGATCCCATGGCATAAGTTGATCTACGCCGAGGCTACGCTGCCGATAATTTAGTAGACGCTCATACAGTCGCTTGATGGAGCGCTCTACCAAAGCATGAAAGTTATGACATAGTTCTACGCTCCAGTCAAACCGACCAAGCTGACGGAATCGGTAATCGTAGTAGTTGTCAAAGCCCGCATTCCGAGCTATTTGCGTCCGGATGTCAATAAGCTCATCCATGATAGTCTCAAACCGTTCCGCAAAAGCCGCACGGGCTTGATGTATTTTCCACCAGACCTCTTCTCGACGAGTTCTATCCGCAGATTCTAAAAAGAGACTCGCCTGAGGAAGGGTGAAGAGTTTCCCGTCTATTTCTACGCTGAGCTGTCCGATGATTTCACTGTACTCCTTGGCTATGAGTTCTGCTTGCGTCTCCAAAGGGATATTTTCAGGACGATGGAGAGCAAGGTAGTTTTGGACTATACGATTGAAGTTTAGAAATTCCTCCTGAGGGAGGAGAGTGCGCCATGGAGATTCCCAATACTTTTTGTAGAGCTCGTATCGAACCTCATTCAAGCGCGGCTGAACTTCGGAAATGTAGCGCTCATAGGCCTGACGACTTTCTATATCCTGGGTGTTTTGGGTGAAGCGAATAAAGCTCCAAGCTCCCGCTTCGCTAACCGCAGCTTCAAGCTCATTCAGGCGGCGTAGCCATTGATAAAAGTCCGAATAAGTCCGCCACTGCATTGTACGCAACTCCTCCACATAGGGAGCTAAGCTTTCCCAGCTAGTCAAGGTGAGCTGAGGAGGAAGCCACTCTCTCGTGGGGTTGGAGATCCTCATAAGGCAAAAAAACAAAAAATCTAACAGAAAATGTCATCGCTTGCCCTCGGTGAGACTACTTGGGCCACCTATTCACTGCGTACAAGCGAAACGGCGACGACCCTATCCCCTTCTCGGAGTCTGATAAAGCGCGTACCTTGTGTATCTCGTCCTTGCTGAGAAACCTCTGAGGCTGAGAAGCGTATACTTTGTCCATCTTCTGTAACGACTAAAAGCTCTTCCCGCATGGTGCGTAGGATGAGGGCAGAGACCAGTTTGCCCGTTTTTTCTGTAACGCGAAACGTACGAATTCCCTTGCCGCCCCGATGTGTACTTCGGTATTCGTCAAGGAGGGTAGCTTTTCCATAGCCATTCTCGGAGACGACCAGCAAGCTTCCCTCCGAGCCTGGTAGAGGCACCAAAGCCACCACTTTATCCCCCTCCTCTAAGTCCATGCCGATAACGCCTGCTGCCTCCCGACCCATGGCCCGAACTTCCTCATGGGGAAATCTTATGGCTTGTCCTTGCTGACTCACGATAATAAGTTCCTTCACCGATTTGTCATCTATGAGTGCAACCCCCACCAATTCATCCCCCTCCTTGATAGAAAGCGCTATAATACCTTTACTACGAGGGCGACTGTACTCTCGCAAAGGCGTCTTTTTTATAAGACCATTTTTAGAGACGAAAACTAAGCTATGACGGCTGATAAACTCTTCGTCTTGAAGGGAAGATACATTTAGATAGGCCACCACGCGGTCATTCGGTGAAATCGCCAAAAGGTTTTGAATGTGCCTTCCCTTTTGATTTCGCTGAGCTTCAGGTACTTCATGGACACGCAACCAGTAGCAGTATCCCTTTTCCGTAAAGAGAAGCAAATAATCATGCAAACGAGCGACAATCACATCTTGAATAAAGTCCTCATCCTTGAGGTCCATCGTTTTCGCGCCAGTACCGCCACGCCCTTGCGCCCGATAGGCGGTCAGCTCTGTGCGCTTGATATATCCTTGATGAGAGATAAGAACGGCTACCTCAGTATTTGGAAGGGTATCTTCTACGCTAAGCTCTCCCTCAGTGGGCAAGATTTGGGTACGGCGGGCATCACCAAAGTCCATCTCCAGTTTTTCAAGCTCCTTTCGGATAATAGCTTTCTGCTCCTCAGGATCGGCTAAAACCTTTTTATAGTAGGCGATTTCCTCTTGGAGCTTGGCGTATTCCTGTTGTATTTTCTCGCGTTCTAAAGCGGTAAGGCGCTGGAGACGCAAGTCTAATATAGCTTGCGCTTGGGTGACAGAGAGACCGAATCGCTCCACTAAGCCCACCCGAGCTTCCTCTGGGGTCTGAGATCGCCGAATCAGCGCAATTACTTCATCTAAGTGGTCCAAAGCTTTGAGGAGGCCCTCCAAGATATGGGCTCGCTTCTCTGCCTGGGCCAACTCATACGCTGTGCGCCGCAGAATGACCTGAGTTCTATGCTCTAAATAGGCCGCTAAAACTTCCCTCAGCGTCATTAATCGTGGGCGCCCCTTATAGAGGGCTACCCAATATCCATTATAAGAGGTTTCCAAAGGTGTATGGAGATAAAGATTATTCAAAACGACCTTGGGTACTGCTTCTTTCTTGAGCTCTACTACTACACGCACCCCTTCTCTGTCAGATTCGTCCCGCACTTCGGCTATGCCTTCTATTTTTTTCGTTTCAGCCAGGTGAGCAATAGAAGCCACGAGCTGCGCTTTACTCACTCGATAGGGAATCTCTGTGATGATGATCGCGCTTCGTCCCCCCGGGAGCGTATCTATGTAGGCGCGTCCACGCAGCTTAAGCCGCCCACGCCCAGTTAGATACATCTGGTGAATGCCCTCTTTCCCTAAAATAATGCCGCCCGTAGGAAAATCAGGCCCTTGAATAGCCTCTACTAAGGCTTCGTTAGATACCGTAGGCTCATTTAGTAAAAGGAGAAGTGCCCGCACGACATCGGAGAGATTGTGAGGGGGAATATCGGTGGCCATGCCTACGGCTATGCCGCTGGCTCCATTGAGCAGGAGATTCGGAAGGAGAGCTGGTAAAACCGTGGGTTCCTTAAGCGACTCATCAAAGTTGGGGGAAAAATCGACAGTATCCTTATCTAAATCTGCTAAAAGCGTAAGAGAAATTGCTGAAAGCCGGGCCTCTGTATAGCGCATGGCAGCGGGCGCATCATTATCCATGGAGCCGAAGTTGCCCTGCCCTTCTACGAGGGGATATCGGAGACTCCAAGACTGAGCCATTCGTACCATGGCGTCGTACACTGCCGCATCACCGTGTGGATGGTATTTACCAAGGACCTCCCCTACGATGCGGGCAGATTTTTTGAAGGGCTTGTCAGGAGTGAGCCCCAGCTCAAGCATACCATACAAGACACGCCGCTGCACAGGCTTTAAGCCATCTCTCACATCGGGTAGCGCCCGTGCAACAATTACGCTCATCGCATAATCTATGTAGGCGCTCCTCATCTCATCTGTAATGGAGCGCTGCACAATCTGACTCACAAGGCAAAGCTACAAAGGCTGGAATAATCAACTCACCGCAGAATCCTCACATGAAGCTTGGCGAGCTTCTCTCCTCTGCACGGATGGCACAAATGAAACAAGGGATTTTCAGCAAACGATAAGGGGGGTGGGTAGTAAGCCGGATTCTGTGTCTACGCCTACATCTCTCTTAGCGGCTCACCCGCTGGCTATGGGAGCAGTCATCGCCAGCTTACTTAGCCTTGCGTCAGCCGGGGGTTGCCTCACAGGGCGCTTTTACCGCCCTTTTTCACCCTTACCTGCTTTGAGCAGGCGGTATGTTTTCTGTGGCCCTATCCGTCTACCTCCCTTGCGGTAGGTAGCCTTCCCTTACGAGAAGCGGCTCGCTCCCTGACGTCCGGACTTTCCTCTGAGAGCTGAACGCCCTCAGCGTAGGCGCCCCCACCCCCGTTATTTCTCTGCAAAATCCAACCCTAAGATACGAAACTCTGCGCGTCGATTAGCCTGTTCGTCTGCATCTGATAACTCAGGATAAATCAGCGGTTGGGATTCCCCAAACCCGACCGCCGTCAGGCGCCGAGGACTGATGCCTTTATCAGCCAGGTATTTTACTACCGACTTCGCTCGATTCTCGGAGAGGCGAATATTGTACTTCTCGCTCCCATTCGTATCAGTGTGCGCACCAATCAAGATACGAAGGGAGGGATTATTTTGAAGAAGGGTTGCCAGCCTATCTAATTCTGCCGCCGCATCCGGTCGAATATCATATTTGTCAAAGTCAAAGTAGATATTTTGCAAAACAATCGGCCGAGCGATTTCTATCCGATCAAGGTAGATATCTATATCCGCTTCCAGCTCCATGGATCGGGTCGCATCTCGCGTGGAGACAGCCACTTCGTTAGCGAGATACTCGGGAGCATTACCGATGAGCCGATAATCCCTTCCAGGTTCCAAGGTGAAGCGATAACGCGCACTCTGATCTGTATTGAAGGTGTCTAAGGGCACCAGTTTACCTTCGCGAGACTCATACAGCGTCACAGTAGCAAAAGGTATTGGTAGCTTTGTAGAGGCATCTCTGACGGTTCCCTGTACCGCCAGTTCGATCTTAGGACGAAAGATACGTTTCACCAAGTAAATATCATCACGGCCGCGCCCTCCAGGCCTGTTTGAAGCCACGAATCCTATCGTGTCCTGCTTGATCCAGAATAAAGAAAAATCGTCATAGGAGGAGTTGATTGGAGCCCCGAGATTTTTGGGCTGCTGCCAAGAAGCCAAGCGCCCCTCTGCCCGGAAAATGTCATACCCCCCCATACCTGGATGACCATCAGAAGCAAAGTAAATACTCTTGCCATCTCGTCCCACATGAGGGTATATTTCGTTGAAGGGGGTATTGATGATCTTCCCCGCATGTACGGGGGCGCTCCATTCATTGCCTACTTTCTGAGCATACCAAATATCCGTTCCTCCCAGGCCGCCATCTCTATCCGAGACGAAATACATGATGTTCCCATCGGGAGTAAGGGTAGGCTGTGCGTCGTAGGTAGGGACAAGCTTCTTTTTTCCTTTGGAATTCACTTGGACTTCTCGCTTGCCCGCAATCGCTTCTATCTTTTCAAAAGGCCCCCACTCCTTCTTTTGCGGGTCAAAAGTGCTGCGAAATATGCTGCATCCCCAATACTTCCGATATTTCCCCTGTCCACAGATGGTATAATACATAGTCAAACCATCGGGAGCTATCACTGCCCCTCCATCATTAGCAGCTGTGTTCACTTTTTTGCCTAAGTTTTGAACCTTCCCTACCACACGGCCTAGAAAAGCTGTATCACTTTTTAGCTGAACCACCCAAAGGTCAGAGTAAGTAGGCTCTCCATACTCAGGGAAGCGAGCCGTACTCTGACCACCCGTACGATGGCTCGTAAAAATCAGGAAAGTATCGCTTTTTACGACAAATAAGGTAGGGGCATATTCGCTTACCTGTGAATTCACCGCGACGAGCGAGCGAAGCTCATAATCGGGCTGCTCGGCCAGCAGCTTTTCTGCAAGCTTACACCCTTCCAGCTCTATCTCTGCTTGCTTGCGCAGAATATCTTGGGTTTTGTGCCGACGGAGGAATTCCCCGAATGATTGCTGAGCTTCTTTGTACCGCCCCAGTTTCTTCTGAGCAATGCCTAAATCTAAGTAAATCGTGTCATTCACTTCAGGATTGATAGATAGGGCTTTCTGATAGGCTTCTACTGCTCTATCGGTTTCATTTATGTACCAGTAGCACCGCGCCAGGCGGTAAGCCGCATACTGGTTATTGGCATCCAAGGAAAGCACTTCTTTGTAAAGCTCTGCGGCTTTTTCCGGATTGCGATAGAGGTAGTACTCTTTATCGGCTTCGGCAAGCAGCTTTCGGACTTTGCTGGACTGAGCGAAGGCTATAGCCCCTATTACAGGTGCTAAAATCAAGTATCGTCGCATGCCGCAGCAAATATAAAGCATAAACTACAAACTTTGCAGTTTGTCCTACCTTTGTTTCATGTGGAGTACAGGGCAGATTCGTAGGACGTTTTTAGATTTTTTTGCGGAGAGAGGCCATTTGATTGTTCCTTCTGCTCCCCTCGTCAATAGAAATGATCCTACTCTATTTTTCGTGAATGCAGGCATGAATCCCTTCAAGGATGTATTCATGGGATTCAAAGAGCCCCCTGCATCAAGAGTGGCTGACACGCAAAAGTGTCTGCGCGTCTCTGGTAAGCACAATGACTTGGAAGAAGTCGGTCATGATACTTACCATCACACTTTCTTTGAAATGCTGGGGAATTGGTCTTTTGGTGATTACTTTAAGGCAGAAGCGATTGCTTGGGCATGGGAGCTTTTGACCCAAGTATATAAACTGCCACAAGAACGGCTATATATCACAGTATTCGGAGGGGACGAGGACTGGGGGCTTCCCAGGGACGAAGAAGCCTACGCTCTCTGGCTGCAGTATGTTCCGGCAGACCGTATAAGATTTTTTGGACGCAAGGACAACTTCTGGGAAATGGGCGACACAGGGCCTTGCGGCCCTTGCACAGAGATTCATATTGACCTTCGGTCGGAGGCGAAAGACTCGGCCGCTCCTCTCCTCAACTCAGGCAATCCCCTCGTCATAGAACTCTGGAATCTAGTATTCATCCAGTACAATCGGCGAAGTGATGGCAGCTTAGAACCCCTTCCCATGAAAAGTGTGGATACAGGCATGGGACTTGAACGACTGGCTATGGCCCTCCAGGGCAAAACTTCTACTTATGATACCGATATTTTTCTCAATCTCCGTCAAGCCGTAGAGCGGCTCAGCGGCTACACTTACGGTACAGATGCCAAAAAGGATGTAGCGGTCCGAGTGATAAGTGACCATATTCGGGCCCTCGGCTTTGCGATAGCGGATGGGCAAGCGCCCAGTAATGTTGGTGCGGGCTATGTATTGCGTCGGCTTCTTCGGCGCGCGGTCCGTTATGGATACCAGCTCCTTGGACTACAAGAGCCATTTTTGAATCGTTTAGTGCCCACCTTAGCTGCGCAATATTCAGACATTTTCCCTGAACTACAAGCCCAGGTAGACTCTATTCAGAGCATTATCGCTGGGGAGGAAGAAAGCTTCTTACGGACCTTAGGACGAGGAATAGCTCGGTTAGAAACTTTCCTGGCGCAGCATCCCGGCCCAGTCATTCCAGGAGAAGTCGCCTTCGAGCTTTACGATACTTATGGGTTTCCATTGGACCTTACGCAACTGATTGCTCGGGAACGCGGACTCTCCGTGGATGTCCAGGGGTACGAACAGGCCCTGGCTGCCCAAAAGGCTCGTAGTCGTCAAGCTACTCAGCGCAGCTTGGGCGACTGGATAGAAATAGAGGAAGGAACACATTCTCATTTTATCGGTTATGATGCCTATGAAGCTCGTGTCCGTATCATCCGCATGCGCCAAGTAGATACCGCTAAGGGACGGCAGTATCATGTGGTATTAGACAAAACCCCCTTCTATCCCGAAGGCGGCGGCCAGGTCAGTGACACGGGCTATTTACGACGCGGACGAGACCGTTTGGAGGTCATTCATGTGTATCGGGAGCAGGATACTATCATCCATGTTCTTTCCACCCTCCCTGAAAATCCCGAAGGTGAATGGTATGCAGCCATAGATATCGCTCGGCGCACCGGTGCCTCCCATCATCATACCGCTACGCATCTACTTCACGCGGCTCTGCGTGAGGTCTTAGGACCTCATGTGCGTCAAAGTGGATCGTTAGTCGCGCCTGACCACCTGCGATTTGATTTTTCTCATCCCCATAGACTTAGTGCAGAAGAACTAAATACCATAGAACGAATTGTAAATGACAAGATTGCTGCCGCTCTACCGCGCCGAGAATATAGAGACATCCCCTATGAAACAGCTATAGCTAAGGGCGCTATCGCTTTATTTGGAGAAAAATACGGAGAACGGGTGCGCATGATAGAATTCGGAGGAAAGTTTTCGCGTGAGCTGTGTGGAGGTACGCATGCCAGCAATACCCTTGAACTCCGCTACTTCAAAATCCTTAGTGAGTCCGCCAGCGCCGCTGGCATTCGCCGGATAGAAGCTATCACGGGGGACGCCTACTTCGCCTGGGTAAAAGAACGGCTGGGGGAAATAGACCAGGCGCGCACCCTTCTCAAGAACCCTCCTCAGCTTCTCAAAGCGATTGAAAAGCTGCTCGCTGAAAAAGAAGCCTGGGAAGCTCAACAGACTGCTTGGACGCGTTTATATGCTGAAACCTTGCTATCCCAATGGGGGGAGAAAAACCTGTATATCTCCGAAGCGCGACTGCCTGACTCTGTAAGCGTGCGAGACCTCCTTCTCGCCCTTCAACGAGCGCGACCCGCTGCCACTTTCGTCATACTGGTTCCACGCGGGGATTCTATGGACCTCGGCGTGTGCGGGCCGGATAAAGCCCAGGAAATCCTTAGTCACATATGTAAAGCTACGGGGGGCCGAGGCGGCGGCCAAGCCAAACTCGCCACTGGTAAGCTCCCTCTGATTCCTGAGGCAGTGAGCCGCATCTCCGCTTTAGTCCAGCTTATGGGCAGCCCTCTCCACACCACCGAATAATATACCCAGATATCGTATAGAAAAGGCTTCCATAGAAGCTTATAGAAGCTTCTTTTAGCCAAGCATTAGCTTAGTTTCTGCCTCAAAATGTAACTACTGCAGGATCCGTGAAGATGCCGATTGGGTAGATGAAGTAGATTTTGTACCTTTGCCATATGCCCTACTATGTACGCCTTGGGCAGGTACCGCATAAAAGGCACACGCAATTCCGTAGCAATGGCAAGCTTTTCGCAGAGGAGCTAATCAGCACAGAAGGATTCTCAGATATATACAGCCTTATTTATCATGTGAATCCCCCAACCATTGTTCGGGCGATAGAAGAGCGTACGGTAGATCTACGCCCCCGAGCCGCTATAGAAAATAATATGCGCCATCGAGCTTTTCGAGGCTTTGCTATTGAACCTCGGGAAGATTATCTGGAAAGTCGGGTAGTGATACTCTTCAACGATGATGTGCATCTTTCTTTGGCGGCCCCTAAACGGGGGTTCTCCGACTACTTTTACAAGAATGCTTCCGCCGACGAGCTAATTTTCGTCCATGAGGGCTCGGGGTCGCTTCTAACAGGCTTTGGGACGGTTCATTTCCAACCAGGTGATTACCTTCATATTCCACGCGGCACGATTTATCAGCTACGCTTTGATACAGAGCAGAATAGGCTATTTATCATAGAATCCTATTGTGGGGCGCTTCGCTTTCCCAAGCGCTACATGAATGAGTACGGACAGCTCATGGAACATTCGCCTTTCTGTGAGCGGGACATTCGCCCGCCGACGGATTTAGAGACGCATTACGAGACGGGTGAGTTTATAGTCAAAATCAAAAAGCGTGGCGAACTATTCACTTACATTTACGGGACTCACCCATTTGACTTTGTGGGGTGGGATGGGTATCTCTATCCTTATGCCTTTTCTATTCATGATTTTGAGCCGATAACTGGACGGATTCATCAACCGCCTCCAGTGCATCAGACATACGAAGCCCGTCAGTTTGTCGTATGTTCCTTCGTGCCGAGAATGTATGACTATCATCCGCTGGCGATCCCTGCTCCATACAATCACAGCAATGTAGATTCCGACGAGGTGCTTTACTATGTGGAGGGTGAGTTTATGAGCCGCAAGCACGTAGAGCGGGGGATGATCACTCTTCATCCCATGGGCATTCCTCATGGGCCGCATCCCGGCGCAGTGGAAAGGAGCATTGGGGCCAAAGAGACTCGGGAGTTAGCGGTCATGGTAGATACCTTCCGCCCGCTTATGCTTACCCAAGAGGCCCTCAAGATAGAGTCTCCTGATTACTACTTGAGCTGGATACCTGAAACGCCAAAAATCTAATGGATATGAGCACTGCAACGACAGAAACCCTGATTAATCCCGCTCAGTCGGCGGATTTCCTACCGATTCTTGGGACCGATTATATTGAGTTTTATGTAGGAAACGCTAAGCAGTCCGCTTACTTTTATCAGCACGCTTTTGGATTTCAACCCGTAGCTTATAGAGGTTTAGAGACAGGTTATAGAGAAGCTGCCAGTTATGTACTTCGTCAGGGCAAGGTGACGCTCGTCCTTACCACTCCTTACCATCCTGGAAACTTTATTGCTGACCACATTTACCGGCATGGGGACGGCGTTCGTACCTTAGCCCTTTGGGTGGAAGATGCGACCAAAGCTTATGAGGAAACGACTAAACGCGGCGCCAAATCCTTCTTAGCTCCGACTCGCCTCACGGATGAGTACGGCGAAGTCGTTCTGTCAGGGATTCACACCTATGGCGATACTGTTCACATATTTGTAGAGCGCAAGAACTATCATGGACCATTCCTGCCAGGTTTTATCGCCTGGTCAGGCTTTGGCAAAAGCGAACCCGTGGGATTCAAGTATGTAGACCACTGCGTCGGCAATGTGTATCTGGGTGAAATGAATCAGTTTGTCGCTTTTTATCGGGATGTGATGGGCTTCACCCAGTTAATCTCCTTTGACGATAAGGACATATCCACCGAGTACTCCGCTCTGATGAGCAAAGTAATGGCAAACGGCAACGGCTATATCAAGTTTCCTATCAATGAACCTGCTAAGGGACGCCGTAAATCACAAATAGAAGAGTATTTGGAGTATTACCATGGTCAAGGAGTTCAACATATTGCCTTAGCCACCGACGATATTATCCATACGGTACAGGAGCTAAGAAAGCGCGGCGTTGAGTTTCTTGAAACCCCTAAAGCCTACTATGAAACTGTATTAGACCGTGTAGGGCAAATAGATGAACCTATAGAAGTTTTAGCTGAACTGGGCATTCTGGTAGATCGAGATGATGAAGGCTACCTCCTACAGATTTTCACCAAGCCCGTACAGGACCGCCCAACGGTATTTTATGAGATTATACAACGCAAGGGCGCAAAGTCTTTTGGGAAAGGCAACTTTAAGGCCCTTTTTGAAGCGATAGAACGCGAACAGGCACGCCGCGGTAACTTGTAAAAACTTTTTTCCTTGCGGCGCCTCCTTCGCCAGAGCGAGCGAGGACTCAGGGCTTTTGCACGCAGTCTATTCCCAGCTCTACAAATGCTCACCGAGCCTCATAGATCTTATTATAAGGATGCTCGAGGGCATGCATTTATACGAATGGATGGATTAGGCGACCTTTGGCTCTGGCTACCTTTCGCAGCTACCCTCAAAAAACGATACACTAACACCCCTTTTTATCTACTTGTAAACGCGCAGTGGACAAGTATCGCTGAACTTGCAAGTCTATTTGACAAAGTAGTTCCCCTACAAACTGAAAAGTTTCACCGTTTCACTCTTTATCGTAATTGGGCTATCCAGGAGATTACCAAGCACATCCCCCCCGTAGAAAAAGTCTGGCAGGTTACTTATTCCAGGCGAATCGTAGTAGAAGACTTACTGAGCCATGCTATTCCCTCTCAGGAGCGCATCGCATGGACCCGAGACCCCAGCATCGCAGAACCTCCTTGGCTTGGAAAATGGGTAGATGCACGAGTTTATACCACTTTGTATCCCTCACCACTGCCTCCTTTGACTCATGAGTGGATACGATACCAGGAGTGGCTAAAACAGATAGGGATAGACTCGCTTGAACTGGATGTCTATCATCACATGCACCAAAAGCTGCAACATGACTCTTCGACACCCTTCATAGCAGCTGTAATAGGCGCTGGCTCGCCAACTCGCTTACCCCCTCTTTCGGTAACTGAGAAGCTCTTGCGTCTACTGTACAAACGGATAGGCTGGCCTATATACCTTATAGGCACAGCCTCGGATAAAAAGGTGGCCATGGCCTTAGAGGCCAAGGGTATAAAAGACTACACAGGCAAGTTGTCGCTTATAGAAGCAGTAAAAATGGTTGCTAATGCTACCATGGTGATTGCCCCAGAAACGGGCTTAGGTCATATTGGGAGCACAGTAGGGGTACCTACTCTCATAATAGCTGGGGGAGGCCACTGGGGACGATTTATTCCCTACCCTCCCCAAACACCTTTTACTATTAAGGTCATTTCACATGAGATGCCATGCTTCGGGTGCGGCTGGATATGCAAGTATCAGCTCTCCCGAAGCCAGCCCTATCCCTGCATTTCCCAACTATCGCCCGAAGCGGTCGCCGAAGAGGCCTTAAAATGGGCCGAACACGTGCTTAGTCTCAAAACACAGTCCATTCAGGGGAGTATCTAAAAAGGTATCGATAAAGCGGCCTATACTCAGCTCCTTCCGGACGAAGGATGGACTGATAAAGATACCCTACCGTGAAGGTAAATCTGACAGGCCTAACTTCCCAGCTCCCTTGCCAGCGTAGAGGTATACGCGCGCGAGCAATAGTAATATGCGGTCTAAATGGCCCAGTAAAAGGCATACCCAAAGCTTCATGCAGGCGCTTGACTGTTTTCTCCAAGATGGGACAGGTATCTAAATGGACCCATAAAGTTCGGCCTTTCCACCCAATATGGGTAGGGCGCAAACTAAGGTAGTCATGCCCTTGAAGTATTGGCTCTACAAGTTCATGAATTTTGAGAACATCCTCCTCCGTTTTTTCTCCAATAAAGCAAAGCGTCATATGCCATGTATCCACAGGGAGCCACCGAGCCGCAGCAGGCAATAAGGGGGGGCGGTTTTGGAGTATCCAGGCATTCGCCTCAGGGGGCGTGGGTAATCCAATGAAGACTCGCATAATTTTCTGAGCAGTTCTAACTAACAGAAATTCCTTGTTCATATGCGACTATTGTAGATAGCATTTAGCCAATGGGTTTTTGTATGTTTGTTACTAAGAGATGCGCCAAATAGCCGCCCTGATAGGGATTGCAGTTGCGCAAGGTGGAGTCGCCATCGGTCGCTGGGGAGTGTATGCGTATCATGGATATATACAGCGTATAGGGTATGCTTATCCCTACTTCTGGTTTCTGAGTCGGGAAGGTGTATGCCTATTAGACAGCGAGACTGGCGCTTATAGAGAATTAGACAAAACCCAGGGTCTTTTGTACAATCGCCCTACTGCTTTGTATAGCGATGCTCGAGGGGAGATATTTTTAGGCTACGAAGATGGACATATTCAATATGGCTCCTCTCCTGAACGCCTGGCGGTGATACGAGACATTGCTGCTAATCCTTTCTATACTTCCAGAGCGGTGAGGGACTTTTATGCCAAAGG
Organism: Bacteroidia bacterium; assembly: GCA_039630325.1. Lineage (GTDB taxonomy): Bacteria > Bacteroidota > Bacteroidia > SpSt-205 > SpSt-205 > SpSt-205. The sequence goes on along the minus strand of JBCNVG010000020.1, from coordinate 54,752 downwards.
AGACACATTATTTGTAGCCACGGATTTTGGGATAGTCGTCTGGCATAGAAAAGCCCGCCAAGTAATGGGAACCGTGTCGCAATTTCCTGGCAAGCCCTTTGCCGCCCCTGTCAAAGCAGTCTGGTATGCCGCAGGTCGTTTGTGGGCTTTTCTGGACGAGGGGCTTTACACCCTTTCGGAAGGAAGGCCTTGGCTTGGGCCTTGGCAGAAAGTATCTCGCTCAGGAGTGATGGATACTTTTTCTTTTTTCCGAGGTTGGGCTGAAACCCCCATGGGCTTACTCACTGCCTACAAAGGCATGCTATACCGCTGGGCAGACACAGGTTGGACGGCTTATCAGTTAGATCCGCCTCTTGGGGGGAGACGCGTTTTCAGCCTATGCAGCCAGGGGAGAAGTTGGGCGGTAGCGCTGGATACGACGGATATCTTCTATTTCGGAGCCGATGGTTCGGTTAGAAAGCTCTGGAATCCCCAACCTCACGTTCTGTGGATCTCTGCCGACGGTTCTCTCGGAGCAGCGGGAAGTACCTGGATAGGGGGTATAGCTTTTTCCCCCAGACAAAACCTGAGTACTGATGCCTATCAGCGCCTACGCGGCAGTCTGCCGACCGACATTGCTCCTACGCCAGAGGGTATTTACTTTCTGCATGGGGGGTCAGGATTTTGGGGTCCAGGGTGGGGGAATGTAATCACTTTCTATCCGCATGGCGCTCAAAAGGGCGCGGAAATTCAGGCCTCCCAGATCCTCGAACGTCCCATTTTTGGCTTCAGTCAGGTGGCTTGGGATGGTCATCACGCATGGGTGCTCACCAGCCGACTGATTCTTAGGCTTCGTGGCACCAGTATTGTAGACACTTTCAGCGCTTACAATGCCCCATTTGATGGACTTTTCCCTGATGCCGAGGGCCGACCCACCTTCATGGGATTCTCGGCCATCGCTATAGATAGCAAAGGCACGATTTGGATTGGTAAAACTGCTGGATTTAGAAACATCCTCTGGTACAGTCCCTCCACCAATCGATGGTATACCCTGCCCCGTTCGGAGGCCGTGCTCTCGGTGAAAGTAGACCTGCGAGGATACAAATGGTTCCTTCTGAGGGGGGGGAAAATTTTGGTCGTAGATGACCAAGGGCAGCCAGATGAGCCGAGCCGATTAAGGATAGCCTTATTAGGTGACGGGGGACAACCTCTCCCTGGCCTACCAAGTACAGCCATACAAGCTATCGCTCCAGACCGAGCGGGGGCTATTTGGCTCGGAACAGATAAAGGGGTGACCGTGTTGTACGGCGATCCTTTTACGGGTACGCTCTCAGTCTCCATACCTGTGATTGAAAATCGCTACCTGTTGGAAGAAGAAAGCATCACAGACATCGCCGTCGACGGTCAGAATCGCAAATGGATCGGAACTTACGGAAGCGGTATATATGTACTTAGCGCGGATGGAACCCGCCAACTCGCCTCCTACAATGTCAGTAATAGCCCTCTTCCAAGCAACTTAATCTATCGGATTCGTCCATGGGATTATACGGGAGAGATTTTCATGCTCACCTCTGCGGGCACTGTAAGTTATAGGGATTGGACAACCCTTCCATCAGAACGCTTAGACACCCTACATATCTTTCCTAATCCCGTGTCCAGAAAGTTTGAAGGGTGGGTAGGTATTAGAGGACTTTCTGAAAATAGCACCGTTCGCATCATGACCACGGATGGGCAGCTTGTCCGGTACTTGCAGGGTTTTGGCGGACAGGCTGTGTGGGACCTTCGCACAGTAAATGGAGAAAAAGTCTCTCCAGGCATTTACTTGATTGGTGCTATAGATAAGGAAGGGCAGCGCAGCGCTCTCGGAAAAATTATTGTTATGGACTAACGATGCGTTTCTATATCGTAGCTGCGACCACTCAAGTTGAGTGGGGGCGCCGAATCCGAGCCCTGGAGGGTCCTACCCTTATTGGATGCATCGGGCCTCAGGCCTCTACTGCTTCTAAGCAACTCAGCGCCGCCTTGTCGGAAATAGGTATCCCTAGCCGATGGTTGCCTATCCGACGCCGACCAAGTCTATTAGAGGAAACCCTCCATCAAGCGGACTGGAACCAGTCACTTCTGTCTGGGCTTTTGAAGGAAGTCCCTGTTCTGATTTTAGATGCAGAAAAGGGCCACCTTCACCGCTTATGGGGTTTTTTGAATGCACTGGGAGAAGTTGATCGCTTATTTTTCTTCCCGAGCTGTCCAGTGCCCGCTCCTTTACAAGCCCACACTCTTTCTGAACTCAGAGAGTGGGCTGCAGCGGATGAAGCCCTTCAACGCGATTTACTTTTAGCTGCTGATTGGCTTCCCTGTACTATTACTCCCTATCTCTCATGAGCTACGAGATAAAAACGCGCGCCCTTGTGCTGCGACGCTACCCTTATGGAGAAAAAAGTTGGATTCTTAGACTACACACAGAAAGTGAAGGGACCCTTCACGTACTCACTTCTGGACGCAAGCAGACCATAGCTTTACCTGGGGCTTTGGTTCATGTGAATCTTCGGATACGCCCTCATAGAGAAGTTCAGCGGGTTACCGAAATGGATTGGGACTACATATACACCAGCTTCTTTCATGACCCGAGACGCACGCCTTACCTCTTATTCGCCTTAGAATGGCTCAGCCAGTGCTTATACTCTCCAGAAAAAGAGATTTTTAGTTGGCTCCGAAGCCAGCTCATCGCATTAGATGCGGCGGTAGAGATAGAGGCCTGCCTTGTATCTATGCTCGCGGACCTTCTTAGACGCTTAGGGGGAGTATCGCCCCTCCCACCGATCACCCTCGCTAAGTTAGAGAGAGCCTATGCGAATATTTTTCCGAACTGGAAGCCCATAAGTAGCTATGGTCTCTTTACATTTGCAAGCTTATGAATGAGAATCCTACACCTGTCGGTCCTCTATTGAGAAAGATAGAAACGCCGGAGCAGCTTCGGCTCCTCCCCGAAGATGCGCTTCCTCAGTTAGCGGAAGAGGTGCGAAGCTTTCTCATTCACCATGCCGCTCAATATGGAGGCCATTTCGCTGCGAGTCTTGGAGTAGTAGAACTTACCATAGCCCTTCATTATGTATTTCAGACCCCACAGGACTTAATAGTATGGGATGTTGGTCACCAAGCCTATGCACACAAAATCTTAACTGGTCGTCGGCGCCTCTTTCACACGAATCGATTGAAAGACGGGATTTCGGGCTTCCCCAAGCGGGCTGAATCTATTTATGACACTTTTGGGGTAGGACATTCTTCTACCTCCATATCGGCCGCATTAGGCATGGCGGAAGCGCTCCGTCACCGAGGCGAAATGCATCGCAAAGTCGTTGCGGTAATCGGAGATGGGGCACTGACGGCTGGCTTAGCCTATGAAGGTCTCAACAATACTGGGGCTTTACAGCCCGATCTCCTAGTCATCCTCAACGATAATCAAATCTCCATAGACGAAAATGTCGGTGCCATCAAGGATTATTTAGCTGGCATTACAACTTCTCCGCTTTATAACCGTTTCCGTGACGAAGTGTGGAAGCTTTTGACCCGTATTCAGGAAAAGTTCGGTACTCGAATACGGGATTATGTGGCGAGGTTAGAGGAAGCCTTTACCTTTCTTATAGCACGACCTGCTGTTCTTTTTGAAAGCCTTGGGCTGCGATATTTCGGACCAGTGAATGGGCATGATGTACAAGGGCTAGTACAAACGTTACGCAACCTCTCTGCGCTTCCTGGTCCTAAGCTACTGCACTGCCGAACGGTCAAGGGAAAGGGGTTCCCCCCAGCCGAAAAGGACCCTATTAAGTGGCATGCGCCAGCCTTCAAGTTTGACCCACACACGGGGGAGCCTTTGTCTTCGCCTTCCACCAAGCCCACTCCCCCCCGCTACCAGGACGTTTTTGGCGAGACTATCATTGAGCTGGCGGAGATGGACCCTCGCGTGGTTGCCGTAACGCCTGCTATGCTTTCAGGCTCTGGCCTCACCAAAATGCACCGACTCATGCCCGACCGCTGCTACGATGTAGGTATTGCCGAACAGCACGCTGTAACTTTTAGCGCTGGGCTCGCTACCCAGGGTATGAAAGTTTTTTGCAACATCTATTCCACCTTCCTTCAAAGGGCTTATGATCAGGTGATACATGATGTCGCCATCCAGGACCTGCCGGTAATATTCTGCTTAGACAGGGCGGGTGCCGTGGGCGCAGATGGGGCCACCCACCAAGGGCTTTATGATATTGCATACTTGCGTCCTATACCTAACTTGATCCTTTCTGCCCCCTTGAATGAATCCGAACTGCGGAATCTCATGTTTTCTGCTCTGCATGTCTCCCATCCCTTTGTGATTCGCTACCCGCGCGGGAATGGTGTCCTTTTGGAATGGCGCACTCCCTTTTCAGAAATTCCCATAGGTAAAGGACGCCTCCTACGAGAAGGCGAAGATGTAGCTATCCTGAGTTATGGGCATATCGGAAACGAAGTCCTCAAAGCTTGTGACCAGTTGGCAGCCGAAGGACTATTTCCCGCTGTGTATGACTTACGCTTCGCCAAACCTCTGGATGAAGAGCTTTTAGAAGAAGTGGCCAACCGATTTACGTATGTGATTACCGTAGAGGATGGAGTACGGATAGGAGGGGTAGGCAGTGCCGTTTTGGAATGGCTGGCTGATAAGGGATATTCCATCCCTGTTAAACGATTAGGCGCCCCTGATATTGTTTTAGAGCACGCTACCCAAGCTGAACAGTATGCTATATGCGGCTATGATAGCCACGCCATTGTAGCGACTGTCCGAGAAGCTTATCATAAGTTACTTTCCCATCCATGGAAACTGCGCTAATCGCCATTTTCATCCTTGGATACACCCTCATAGCTTTAGAGCATAGACTTCACGTAGATAAAGCTGCCACCGCTATCCTAATAGGTGCTATAAGTTGGCTGGTCATCTTCGGAGTTCCGCTTTTCACAGGGGGAAGCATTCCCCCTACCGTAGAGACTGGTCTCCTTCATCATCTTAGCGAGGCTGCTGCCATTCTCTTTTTCCTCCTCGGGGCTATGACCATCGTGGAGGTGATAGACTCCTATGACGGATTCCGTTTTCTCCTCCAGCTTATGCGCGTGCGCCAAGTATGGAGTTTTTTAGGGATTTTAGTCATGCTTACTTTCTTCCTGTCAGCGGTCATAGACAATCTCACTACGACACTCCTCATGGTCTCTCTCCTTCAAAAGGCTATTCCCTCAGAGCAGCGGAATGTACGCCTATTGGGGGCATCCTTGATAGTATTAGCGGCTAACGCCGGGGGAGCTTGGAGCCCTCTCGGTGACGTAACCACCACCATGCTTTGGATAAAGGGGTGCATAACTGAACTAAATATCATCAAACGCGTCTTCATCCCCAGCATTTTATCTACGCTTATCCCGCTTTTTATCATGGCCAGATCATTCAAAGGAGCCTCTCTAAAGGTTCACGAGGCCTTGAGCCAAGGAGAAGAAGCGATTCCCTCTCGCGTGAGTCTGGCCGTCTTCATCGTAGGGATAGGTGGCATTTTAGCCGTACCTATTCTTAAACTAATATTCCACATACCCCCATTTCTGGCGATGCTGCTGGCTATGGGCGTAGTATGGCTCATCACTGAGATATTTTATCGCCGCCTCAAAAATCAAGTCGATGAACCTACCCGACTCAGAGTAACTTCAGCTTTAGAAAAAATAGACACGCCGAGCTTACTCTTCTTTTTAGGCATACTTCTGGCGGTAGGGGCATTAGGCGAAGTAGGCATTTTGCGTTGGGCTGCTCAAGCTCTGAATCAAACCCTCGGAAACTTAGATGTGGTAGTGTACCTGATGGGCCTACTCTCCTCTATCATAGATAATGTGCCACTGGTCGCTGCCGCCATGGAAATGTATCCTCTGTCGGAATTTCCGACTGATCACCGCCTGTGGGAGTTTATGGCCTATGCAGCAGGCGTGGGAGGCAATCTCCTAATCATTGGCTCCGCCGCAGGGGTAATAGCCATGGGCATGGAGAGAATAGAGTTTTTCTGGTATCTAAGACGTGTGTCTTGGATTGCCTTCTTAGGCTACACCGCCGGAGCCCTCGCTTACATACTGCTTGCGTAAGCTTCATTCCAAAAAGGCCGCTCGGCCCAAGATATCTAACTAAACGCATGGGTCTAAACGGTAAAATGGCCGTGGGGTTTAGCAGCGAACTTCTTCCACTGCTCTAAACAGGTCTCGACTCATAGCGAGCTGAGAATAATCACGCAGAGATTGTGAGGAGTCTCACGGCTTTACTCCGTGAAAAGCTTGATTAGTAAGCTTTGGCTCAACTTTACACCGTAGTTAGCCATTTTAGTCATTGAGATAGCGATATTTTATTCGGTGGAGCCATCGGCGCCATCCGACCGAGCTTACATGCAGCATATAATACAGAACTGGGACCACTACTAATGTAATTACAGTCGCAAAACTCAGGCCGAAAATAATCGCACTCGCCAGAGGCAGCCAAAAGAAAGCCGTATCCCCTCCGAAAAATATCTTTGGATCGCCAGTTTCAAATAAGGATACAAAGTCTATGTTGAACCCGACAGCCAATGGGATAAGTCCCAAGACCGTGGACGCTGCAGTTAGTAGGACAGGCTTTAGTCGGATAGAGGCGCCTTCTATAATTGCGTGGCGAGTACGATAGCCTCGTTTGCGCAGCTCTTCCATAAACTCCACTAATAGAATGCCGTTTTTTATAACAACCCCCAGAAGCGCCACAACTCCTACTCCAGCCAAGACTACCGAAAACTCAATCCGTGTCAACGCGAATCCCCAAATCACCCCTATCAAGCTGAAAAATACTTGGGAGATGATAACCAGCGGAATCCCTACTGAGTTGAACTGAGCTATTAGAATAAGGAATATTCCACCTACTGCCAGGAGAAATGCTCGCTGCAAGAATGCGGCGGCCTTGCGCTGCTCCTCCTGTTCTCCGCCTATTTTTACTGAGACCTCCTTAGGCAAAGGCAAGGCCTCAAGGGCTTTACGAATCTGATTATTGATGTCTGTGGCATTGTATCCTGGAAGCACATCAGAGGAGAGAGTGATGGTGCGTTTGAGATTTTTACGGCGAATAAGCCCTTGCCCCGAACCGTAGGCCAAACTGGCAAAGCTTGATAGGGGATACTGCTTGAGGCGCCCATCGCTCATGTCTCTAAATACGATGCGATGAGTGAGCAGAAGTTCGGGTTGACGCTGATAATCCTCTTTGTAGCGAATCTGTATGGGGTACTCATCTTCTTTATCACGGAGCTTAGAGGCTTCTTTCCCGTATAAAGCAGTTCGAAGCTCACTACCGAGCTGAGCTGCAGAGAGCCCCGCTCGCTGCACCCGCTCTCTATCTATGACGAGACGGATCTCTGGACGACCCAGGACTAAATCGCTACTAAGTTCCTGGATCCCAGGAATGCGAAGCGAGTCTAAAAAATTTTTCACGATTTGGGAGGTACGGATAGCGAGTATCGGGTCCTCGCTGGAAATCTCAATCTGAATAGGCTTGCCAGCTGGCGGACCTGCGCGGTCAGGCTCTACCTGAAGAGTGACGCCAGGAATGTCTCGCAGCGCCAAATAAATAGAGTCCAGATAGGGCCGTGTAGATTTTCCACTGCGCTTGCGAAACTCCACAAACGCCACCGTGATTTTCGCTCTGTTGGGCGCATTACTACTACTGCGGTCAAATGGATCGCCCGCTCCCACACCGACATTTACAAGTACAGAAGTAACCAGCGGATTATTTTCACCCAAAACGGCTCTAATCCTCTGATAAGCTAAATGCGCCACCTGATTCGTGTAATCCGCCGACGTACCCTCTGGCAGCTTAAGGTATGCATAGATGTAGTTAGGGTCTCGAGTGGGGAAAAAGGAGAACTTAGGGGGACGCACGGCGAAGAGGAGCACTCCCAAGAGGAATAGCCCCAGGACACCGAGAATTACCCATTTAGGATGTCCACGCTGGATAGACCACCGCAGAATCCGCCGATGCCCCTCCATGAAAACAGGTAGGACTTTCTCCTGAAACATAGTAATCATCCAGTGGAGCACGGTACGCGCCGCAATAAAAAGCCCTATGAGAGTAAGAGTGAAGTTGCCCAGAGCAATCCAGCCTACTCCATAAAACATCGCTGCCGATAAGCCCATCAACCCAAGGGTCAGAAAAAAGCCTTTAGTCCATACTCTCTTTTTACCCAGCTCCACAGGGCGCATGAAATCCACCGCAAAGACTGGATTGATGATATAAGCAACAAGAAGGGAGGCAAATAACGTAATCAAGAAGGTTACAGGCAGGTAATACAAAAACTTTCCAGGGATGCTTTCCCAGAAAAGAAGCGGTACAAAAGGAGCCGCCGTAATCAAAGTGCCAGAGAGCACTGGGATAAACACTTCTGTAGCAGCCAGTTGAGCCGCCTGCAAAATAGGCATGCGACCATTGTCAAATAGCCGATAAGTATTTTCCACAACAACTATGGCGTCATCTACGACAATCCCCAGCGCTAATAGGAAGGTAAAGAGCACTACCAGATTGAGGCTATATCCCAAGGTAGGAAAAGCCAAAAATGCCACAAATGATGATAAGGGAACAGACAACCCGACAAAAAGAGCATTTTCTAGGCCTATAAAGAACATCATCACCAGCGTAACGAGAATAAAGCCAATGATGATGGTATTTACCAGATCATCTAACTGTACACGAGTGCGTTCGGATTGATCATTTGTGATAACGACACGTAAATCACCAGGGAGAAAATCTCGTTGAGCTTGACCTATCAGGGCAAATATCGCATCAGCAGCTTCCACGAGATTTTCACCTGACTTTTTAATAACATTTAGAGTAATGACAGGCTTTCCATCTAAGAAGGCATAGCTCTCTCGCTTTTTATAGCCATCATACACATCAGCTACATCTCGTAGATAGACAGAAGCACCAAAACCTGAACGAACCACTAAGTTTTTTATCTCTTCCACCGAGCGAAACCGAGCATCTAATCTCAGTGTTCGTTTCTGCCGTCCCAAATCAGCTTCACCCGCTGAAATCAGAACATTTTCTCGAGAGATAGCACTTTCTATATCGCTAAACGCCAGATTGTGGGCTTGAAGGCGCGTCATGTCTACATCTACGCGTATCTCTCGCTCCAAAGCCCCCACAATATCTACCCGACGGATGGAAGGGAGACTTTCTATACGATCTTTCAGTTCATCAGCATATTTTTTGAGCTGAGCTGGGGGATAGTCACCTGCTAAATTGATGGACATGATAGGAAACTCAGAAAAATCTACATCTGTAATCACCGGCTCTTGCGGTAAATCGCGAGGCAGGTCTGCGCGTGCTTTGTCTACCGCATCTTTTACGCGGTCTTTACACTCCTTTGGGTCTTCACTCACTGAAAACTCCACCACTATGGTAGAAAGGTCCTGCTGAGAGTAGCTATTGATTTTCTCAACGCCTGCAATTCCTTTGAGACGCTTCTCTATAGGACGCGTAATCAGGTTCTCAATGTCACTGGGCGAAGAGCCAGGATAGGCTGTATTGACTACTATCGTCGGTATAACTAAGTCTGGAAACAGCTCTTTCGGCAAAGTAATGTAGGAGCCTATGCCAAAAACGGTAATCAGGACGGTAAGGGCATATATGGTAGTGCGATTCTGGGTCGCCCAACGAGTGGGAACGAATAAGCGCATAATCCAGGAAACGCTATAAACTACAAGAAAGTTCCCAGTTTCCCGAGTAATGCCATTTGCTATCTCTTGCGAAAACTATATTTGCAATAATATGCCTGCACGCCTGCTGTGCATAGTTCTCTTGCTGGCCCCCCTCTCAGCCCAATCTTATATTTACGGGAATGAATGGATCCAGGCGGGGGCGCCGTATATTAAGCTGATTCTTTGGCAAGACGGGGTTTATCGTGTCAGTGCTAATCAGCTGGGTATTTCCGTTAGCTCTGCGAGCCTAAGGCTTTTCTGGCGAGGCCGCGAAGTTCCGATTTTCGTCGCTGATGGAGGAGATGGACTTTTTAGTGGGTCGGACTATATAGAGTTTGTAGGACATCGCAATGACGGAGAGCCAGATTCCGTAGTCTTTAGGCACCCACTCCTTCTTCGGAGACAGCCAGGGATTCATGGGAATCCTCTTATGTCTCTCAATCATAATGACACCTCGGCATACTTTCTCACCTGGGGTGGATTAAACGGACAGCGTTTACAGCCTTATGCAGATCCCAACTTCCTCTCTCATCCCACCCAAAACTGGTTCTGGTGGAGATTCGTAGAGAGCTTTCACCGAGGGGGATACTGGTGGGGCCCCCGCAGCTACGAACAGGATAATAACCCCATGTATATCTTTGGAGAGGGACGTGGGGCAGGTGTCAATCCCCTCAATCGCTCATATAACCTCCCTGGACCACGCACAAATGTAGTCCCGCAGTTCTATGTGGAACTCTCTCATGCCTCCTTGACGCCTTCAGGTACGATGAGTTTGGAGTGGCAAGTAGGCTCCTATACCGCAGCTTCTACTACGGTTAATGCCCCCTATTACTTCCGTCCCTACTTTACCATTCCCATAAGTTTTCTGTCATCCCCACTTACTATCTCTGTTTCTTGCCCCACCTCTGGATACCGAGGAGAACTCCTTCACTACGTCGCTATTACCTACCCTCGTCAATCCACCCTAAGCGCAACCGATACATTCCTCATGGTAGGCATAACAAACCCTACCGCAGCTCCTCTCACCTTAGTGCTGAGCAATGTATCTATAAACTCAGGTGATTCCCTTCTCGTTTACGACCTAAAACATGGCTATCGGTGGCGAGCTGAACTTAGTGGTTCGCAATGGTATATTCCGCTTCCAGCGTTGGCGGACACTTTTCCACTTTACATAGTGAGAGGACAAAGCGTAGTCACGCCGATTATACGGAATGCAGTCATAGAGGATTATACTCATGCCCCTGGGGCAGAGATTCTGTTGGTTACCCATCGGCGCTTGGCTGCTTCTGCCCAGGCTTACAAGCAGTATAGAGAAACCCATCCTACGAATCCTAGGTCTGTGCTAATCGCCTACACAGATGCTATCTATGATGAGTTTGGATGGGGGCGAATAAGCCATCCTTTAGCCATAAGGAATCTTGTTCGCTGGGCATTAGATCACTGGGGTATTCGTCCTAAGTACCTGCTTCTCTGGGGGGATGGCGTAGGACTCCAAAGACTACCTTATGGACAATCCCCTCCGCCTTTCCACCTGGTACCGGTTTTCGGCTATCCAGCCTCTGACTGGGGCTATGTATCTGACTTTTATGGCCAGCGCGATATTATTCCCGCGATCCCTGTAGGACGAGTGACGGTCCAAAACGATAATGAAGGCTTTATTTACATAGACAAGCTGCGTACTTATGAGAGCATGGCTAATCCTTCTTGGCTCAAGGCCGCTCTCCATTTGGGAGGTGGGAGCGACGCCATAGAGCAGGCTCTTATCAGTTCGCAGCTCATGGCATGCCAGCAAGTATTTGAGCAGAGCCCTTACTACGGCCAGGTGACATACTATCAAAAGCGCACTGGCGGCATGCAAGCTCCGCCTGGCAGCCCTACTATCAAGGAGCGTGTAGATAGTGGTGTGGTAATCTTACAGACATTTGGACATTCAGGAGCGGAAATCTTTGATGTCAGCTTCTATGAACCCATAGATTACGATAACTGGGGACGCTATCCGTTGATAATCGTAAATGGATGCTATCAGGGGAACTTCGACGAAATCGGTGCTTTGAGTAAGATACATAGCGAACGATTTCTGTTAGAGCCTGGCCGAGGGTGTTTGTGGTATTTGGCCTTATCTGGAGCCGGTTTCATTGGTCCTCTGGGCAACCAAACCTTGCGCCTCTATGAGGTATTTTTCCGAGACTCTATAGGGATCCCTGTGGGAGATGGGATTGTAGAGGCCTTCCGACGGCTGGTGAATAATGGAATAGGAGCTTTTGAGTACTATCATATTGCAGGCCAACCGCTTCTTGGGGATCCCTGTGTGCGTTTAGCAGGACCTACGCGCCCTGACCTCGCTATCAGTAGCGCCGATGTCCGAGTGATTCCCAGCGAGCCCTCCGCCGAGCAGAATACTTTTCGCCTCTTTGTACGCTATCACAATTTAGGGATTGCCTTCTCAGATAGCTTCAACGTACAGATAACCCACCGGATCACCTCTACTGGGCAGAGGTTTACCTATATCTACCGCCGAAGCCCTTTTGCTCGGACAGACAGTTTTGAAGTCATCCTTCCAGCACCTCCAGGGGAGTGGGCGGGTGTCAACGAGCTGGAAGTGTTTGTAGATGCAGATGATAGCATACCAAACGAGCTGCGAGAGGATAATAACTATGTACGACTGGAGTTTTTCGTGCGCTCGCCCAGGCCATTAGCGCTGTATCCCTGGCCCTACGCAGTCATTAACAAGGACTCCATAGCCCTCATAGCGGCCACATTTAACCAAAGTATTTTCGCCCCTCAGGGATATTATTTTGAGATAGATACCAGCTATCGCTTTGACTCTCCTATGCGCTATCAAAGCGGTCTGATCTCTGGCACGACGGTATTTGGCCGCTGGGGCCTTCCTTTCCGCCTAAGAGACAGTGTTGTATACTACTGGCGAGTCCGCTTAGAGGGCAGTGGTCCTCAAGAGTGGGTCACTCAATCCTTCCAGTATATCCGCGGTCCGAAAGAGGGTTGGGGACAAAGTGCTCGCCCTCAATTCCTTGAAAACGAACTAAATGGGCTGAGTTACGCCGCTCCGACGTTTCAGTGGAGCTTCACTCAGCGGACTATTGTAATAGAAGCACGGGACACTTATACGCCGTTAGGCTCGCGTCGGTTTCTCCAAAAAGATGGCAATATGCTCTCTTTAGTAGCCAGCCATACCTTGAATGCAGGATGGTGGGATGGGGCTCGGCAACCAGGGGTCTTTATCGCCACATTTGACCCTACGACATTTGAGCCTTTAGAGTCAGACCCAATATTTGGCGCTTGGCGCTTTTTCTGTTCAGGCTACTGTTATCAGCGGTACACTCCTGCCTATTACCAGGTGCATATGACAGTAGAATCAATGGTGGACTCTTTGTGGGCAGTGATCCAGCGTGCCCCTGTGGGAGCGCCTGTAGTTATTCTTTTTACTGCTGGACACAATCCCTCTTCATGGACTTCCCGAATGACTCAGGTGCTCACAGCCATAGGCGCCAGTACTAATGCATACAATCTCACTTCTCGTATGAAAGGTATCATATTTGGCGCCAAAGGGAGTACCTCAGGCACGGCGTTGGAGACTTTCTGCCCTGATACCGTATCCTGTGCTCTTCAGAAGGTTTATCAAGTCATTCTACCCTTAGGCTGGATGTTCTCTCCTCGTATACCTAAGCCTGTACAGTGGGAAGAGGCTTTCTTCGCCTTTAACAAGCAGGGAGGTCAGGATACGATTACGCTCTCTATTTACGGTATTCGCCCCGATGGCGTGCAGGATACGCTCTACCGCAATGGACCTCATTCCATCGTGTACGACCTTCGCCCTTATAATGCCTCGTATCAGGAACTCCGCCTTGCGGGGCGATACGCTAGCAATAATCTTGGCACTACGCCTCAGCTTCGCTACTGGTATGTATTGGTACAGCCTTTCACCGATATCGCCGTAGATCCAGCGCTTCGGTGGATGCTCAATCGTGATACGGTAGAAGAAGGCGAGAATATCTCCGTGGAAATTGGCTTACGAAACTTACTCTCCGCTCGCACGCCAGATAGCGTTGAGGTTCTATTTGTGATACAAAAAGCCTCTGGTATATGGGACACCTTGGGGTGGCAGAAGTATCGCCCTATGGACGGTTTAGACACGCTCATCGTCCGATTTAGCTTTTCTTCAATAGGTTTGGGGGGAAGCAATCGCTTACGAATCATCGCCAATCCGCGTCCCCTTTTCGGCGAGCGTACCTTCGTAAATAACAGGTGGGAAACCGGGTTTTTCGTTTCAACCGATCGGATTAATCCCGTCGTAGATGTCTTATTTGACGGCTACCGGATACAGAATGGAGACATAGTTTCTCCTCAACCCCTGATTACGATAGAGGTCAAGGATGAAAATCGCTATCTGGCTATGGATGATACCAGCACGCTAACTGTCCGTCTGCGCCGATCTGACGACCGCAGCTTAGGCGAACGAATCTCTTATAGCTCTGGGCGCCTTACATTCACCCCTGCGACCCTCCCAGATAATCGCGCCAGAGCCATCTTTCGTCCCGACCGCTTAGAAGATGGCGAATACATTTTGAGTGTAGAAGCATTTGACAAGAAGCGGAACCGCTCAGGCAGCACCCCCTACGAAGTGCGATTCCGTGTCATAAATGAGAGCTCCATCACGCAGCTCATCAACTATCCTAATCCTTTCTCCACGAGTACAAGATTTTACTATGAACTCACGGGATCGGTCCTCCCTGAGGTCTTTCAGATCCACATCTATACTATCACGGGTCGACTGGTAAAAGTCATAGACCTCAAAGCCTTAGGGGAAGTGCGACTCGGGCGTCACTTGACCAACTATGCGTGGGATGGCACAGACGAATATGGAGACCGTTTGGCTAATGGCGTGTATATATACCGTGTGATTCTACGCATGCCGAATCAACAGCCCATTGAACGTCGGGATGAAGGGCTCTCCACCTACTTCAAGGGAGGATGGGGTAAGATGGTACTCATGCGGTAAGGCTTGTATTCCCAGAAAAGTTGTATTTTTGCGGTAGTTGCGGCAGTAGCTCAGCTGGTAGAGCGCAACCTTGCCAAGGTTGAGGTCGCGGGTTCGAGTCCCGTCTGCCGCTCCTCATCGCCGAGGTGGTGGAATAGGTAGACACGCAGGACTTAAAATCCTGTCGCCTGAAAAAGGCGGTACGGGTTCGAGTCCCGTCCTCGGCATGCGATGGATGAATCCTTCGCTGGTTTTTTGCGGGCAAAACGTATAGATCCTATAAAATGGGCTCAGGGAGAACCAGAAGCCGATCGCCACTTACATGAGCGGGCGTTTGAAACCTTGGGCAAAGTCGCTTACGAACAGCGATATTTATTTTACTTCAATCGGTGGCGCAAGTTATATCCTCTCTCCGAATCCTCTACCCCCTCAGCTATTTAGCGCAACGCCTACTTTTAGGACAGGGGCTGCGACGCCAACGGTTCATTTTTCTCCTCCAATTGGGGGCCATAGCCCTAAGTAGTGGAGGAGCACTCCTCATCCTCATGCTCTCTTATAGCTTTCGCACAGTCATCACCGAGCGGTTACATGGTTACTTCGGCAGCTTATGGGTACAATACTATGCGGGAGAGCAGGCGAATGAACCTCGTCCAATACAGCGTTCTTACCTGTACCGACTAAACGCTCGGGTAGAGTCGGCCGTTCATTTACCAGTACTCATAGAAGGCTCCGAAGGGAAATACGAAGGAGTTCAGGCTATCGCCGTAGAAAAATCTTGGTGGGAAAATCCGCTCTGGAGGAGTAATGTCTCGCTCGTCACTACCGATTGGTCCGAAGAGAGTGGGATTATTCTATCGAGGAGATTAGCTGATCGGCTTGGGGTTCAACTTGGCGAAAAAATTACCCTTGTGTGGCTGGCAGAACCGCCTCGACTGCGTCGCCTCCCTGTAATTGGGCTGTATGACGCTCGGATTGAAGAAATCGACAAACGTGTCGCCTTCGTACCCCTTCCACTGGGGCAAAGACTATTAGGATGGGACTCCTCGCAAGTCCAAATCGGACATGTGTATATTCACAGCCCTGAGGACCAGCAGGCCGTGGCTGAAACCCTCATCCAGAGCCTTCCTTCCTCCTATGAACTTGTACCTATTCAGAATATCTTTCCAGATATTTTTGGCTGGTTAGGCCTGATTGAACAGAATGTCCAGGTCATTTTGGGGATCGTGGTGGGACTTAGCTTTTTTGCTATTGCCTCAGGCTTCCTGGTTTTGCAGTTTGCCCAGCGCCTGCGGTATGAAGTTTTGTGGGTACTCGGCACGACACCATCTCAACTGCGATATATTATTTTCCATCAAGCGGTCCTTTCTGTCATGCTCGGTACTTTCATAGGTATGGCATGGGCAAGCCTCCTTCTATGGACGCAAGCAGAATGGAACTGGTTTCACTTAGATCCCGAGAACTATCTACTCTCTTCTATACCTGTACGCTGGCATTATAAGCCTTATTTTTATGTAATCGGGATGGGGCTACTGCTATCCGCAGGGCTCAGCTGGCTTACTTATCCTCGCAAGCGTAGCTTACGTCTCTTAGCCCAGGCAGAATAGCGTGTACCTTTGCGCCAATGCGAAGCCTCTTAGCTGGGCTAATCAGCGTAGCTCTGACACAACGCTCCCCCCTCCCCCCCTACATCAATACGCCTTTGCATGAGAGCGCCCCGGTTCTTTCTGCTGATGGACGTCAGCTATTTTTCTGGCGACTGGATGATCCCATAGGATTTGGGGCACAGGATATATTTTATACGGTTTGGAATGACACTATAGGAGATTTTGCTCTACCTATCCACTTGGGAAGCGGCGTGAATGACCCTCGCGGCAATATTCCCTTTGGTATTACTCCTGATGGACAAAATCTCCTGGTATATAAGGAGTTTCGCAATCCTCGGAATCCCTGTGAGCTTGGGATATCCCGGCGCCTTTCTGGCGAAATCTGGAGTGCACCGGTTCAGCTTAAGATTCAGAACTTTCACAGTGAAAGTGGCAGTTCTCTAACCGCTGCTCTAGGCTGGGATGGACGCACGCTCCTTTTATCCATGAAAGGGCCCAATAGCTTGGGGGGAGAAGATCTTTATGTCAGTTTCTATAATCCTGAGCAGAAGATTTGGTCCGAACCGCTCCACCTCGGCCCTATAGTGAACACCGCAGGGGATGAAATCACACCCTTCTTAGCCTCTGACGGCCTGACTTTATACTTCTCTTCGGATGGGCGCCCAGATGCTAAAGGAATGGACATTTATATGACCAGACGCTTAGATGAGAGCTGGAAACGGTGGAGTCCTCCCCAGCGCCTTCCTGAGCCGATTAATTCCTCCGCTGATGACTATTACTTCAAGTTCGCCGCTCTCAATCCTTCCATAGCGTATTTTGTTTCCACCGATTCGGTAAGCACTCATGGGAAAGATATCTACCGAGCTCCCCTGCCTCCCGCCTTTCAACCCAAACCGATTATACTGGTTCAAGGGCATGTAGTAGAGCGTGAAACTGGGCGTCCTATACCCAATGCAGAGGTGCGATACTATGATCTGATAGAGCAAAAACTGGAAGGTACCGCCATCTCAGCAGAAGGAACAGGGGAGTATCGGCTCCTTTTGCCGATCGGCTCCCTTTACGGGATAGTGGTAATCAATCCCGGATACTTCAGCATCAGTGAACAGGTAGACCTTCGAGGGGGAGGGAATAAAACACCCTTAGAGAAGGACATCATCGTAGCTCCCTTAAGAGTGGATGAGACCTTTCGGTTGAATGGCTTATATTTTGATGTAGGCGACAGCACCCTTAAGCCTGAGAGTCAAATAGAGCTGGAACGGCTCTCCTGGCTCCTAAGTGATAAGCCCACCATGCGGATAGAAATAATTGGCCACACTGATAGTGTGGGAAGCCCCCAGAAAAACATGGAGCTCTCTTGGCGGCGAGCCAATGCCGTGGCTAAGTATCTCATAGCGCGAGGCATATCTCCGACGAGGTTACAGGTAACGGGAAAAGGCTCTACTCAGCCCATAGCCGATAATCGCCTCGCCGAGGGACGCGCCCTCAATCGCCGCGTAGAGTTTCGCATACTCTCTCCTTAGCTTCTTCTATACTTTGGCTCCTAACCCATCCTCTCAGGATATAGAGGCCAATGCCTGCGCACCGAATATTTCGCTTATCTTCTTCTCTCTGAAATCAAAAATTTCTTTCAATCGCGGTTCTACGACCCACGGATGAAATAACTGCCCTATCTTCCCTAATGGTAGCTTGTAATGGACTAAGTCTATCATCAAGACCCCCCCCTCTGCTTCGTGAAACTCATGGCGATGGTGCCAAAAAGCATAAGGGCCAAATCGCTGCTCATCTACGAAAAAGTAAGGGGGCTCCCCATGTTGGGGACCATATAGGTGGGTAATTTCAGTGATCCATCGCATCGGAATCCCCGCCAGCGGACGCACAATATATTCTATGATTATTCCCGCTTCCATCACGGGAGGAACCGATGAAAGAATATCAAAGCCCATATAAGGGGGCGTGATAATCTTGAGATTCTCTGGACGCGAGAAAAAGTGCCAGACCGAATCTATCGCAGCGGGAATAAGCTGCTTGCGCATCAGGCGATAAAGCATGTAGGAGAAACAAAATCAAGGGTCAAAAGCCTTCCTCTCCTCTCTGGAATGAAAGCTTAGACAGGAGAAACGACAGAGGGAGGTTCAAGAATGATTCTTTATCAACGAAAAGCCCTTTTGGCTCATAGAAGTAGACGCTCAGGCTCTTCTAACAGCCGCTTGAGCGTTTGAAGAAACTGAGCCCCCGTCGCCCCATCTACAACTCGATGGTCACAGGACAAAGTAAGCCGCATCCGACGCTCTATGGCTACTTGATTGTCAGGCGTCACGACAGGCGTAGGCTGTATGGCACCTACGGCTAATATTGCTGCTTCGGGCGGGTTAATCACCGCTGTGAACTCCTCTATACCAAACATCCCAAGATTAGATACGCTAAAGGTACTGCCCGTATACTCCTCGGGTGAAAGCTTTCGCTGACGCGCCCTTTCGGCAAGCGCTTGCGTTTCCTTAGCAATTTCTGCGAGTCCCTTCCGATCCGCATGCCGTAGCACAGGTACAATCAGCCCTTCTTCCACCGCCACCGCAAATCCTATATGAATCTCATGATACACCCGAATAGCCTCCCCGGTCCAGGAAGCATTTAGTAGCGGATGCTTGCGCAGGGCAATAGCACAAGCTTTTAGGATAAAGTCATTGAAGGAGATTTTGACATCAGAAAGCTGATTGAGGTGCGAGCGCCACTGAGCAACTTTCTCCATAGAGACTGAAATAGTGAGGTAAAAATGTGGTGCTTCCTGCATGCTGGCGGTAAGGCGACGAGCGATGGTTTTGCGCATTTGCGTAAGAGGCTGTTCAGAATAGGCCGCTGTAGTCTGCAGGGAGGGAATGGGTGACGGTTTCTGAGCCTGTTGCGCCAAATAAGCTTCCACATCTCGGCGAATAATCCGACCGCCCTCCCCTGTACCAGAGAGCTTGTGAAGGTCTATGCCTTTTTCCCGGGCTATGGCGCGTGCTAAGGGAGAAGCTTTTAGACGCTCACCGCCCACACTCGATGAAGCGGGAGACTCCTCCAAGGAAGCTACGACGCCCAGTTCAGTAGATGAAACTTTATCAGTTACATCTTTGCGCTCAGGCGTAGTCATTTGAGGAGGGGTACGTGAAGGGCCAAGCAAGGCTGAAATATCTTCGCCCGCCTTTCCGATGATGGCTATTACCGTCCCAATCGGAATAGGTTTGCCTTCCTCCGCTCCGATATGGAGGATAACACCACCTACTGGCGCCTCAAACTCCATCGTGGCTTTATCGGTCTCTATTTCAGCCAAGAGATCCCCTGGCTTGACAGTGTCGCCTACTTTTTTGAGCCATCGAGTGATGACCCCTTCGGTCATCGTATCGCTCAAACGAGGCATTTCTATCACTTCTGCCATAGCTCAGCGAATTTGTTGGGCATAGGTCTCATCCCGATGCTTAGCCAAATACGGCATAAATGGCGTGCCGCCTGTACCTACTGCCGTGGGATTCGCCGCACTAAGCTGGTGCTGCCGAGCGATATACTGAGCAGCATATTCCAAATGCTTTGTACGGAACCGCTCTATCCAGTGGAGACAGGTATTGTACAGTTCTCTGAGTGCTGGTGTGCGGGCAAAAAAGTCGCGCTGGACATTCACGCCCTCTATATCGAGAATAAACTGCCTGTGCTTTGGCGGCATATAATCCAACATTTCACGTAAGTAAGCACGCAAGGGGTCATCTGCATGCTGGATACCTAAGGCAGCATCCAGGGCAGGAATAATAGAACTCTGCGCCCCCGTCTCACCTCGAAACTGTTGAGGCTGCTGAGCATAGGTAGTTACGCCTTCGTAGTAGACGCCATTAGGAAGGGCGGGATTATTTTTCCACCCATGAATGTAGGGACGCACACGATGGTAATAGATGTAAGGATCGCATGCCTCTGGCATGCGTAGCAGGATCGCATACACCTCCTCCAAAGCTTTGGCTATCTGATTGAGAGCTGTTTCTGCTCCAGAGGTATTTTCAGTTTGATAAGCTTCCACGAGATGCGGTATAGCTCGAATAGCAGGAGCGGCAGCCGCTTCTATGGCCACGTGGATGAGGATAAACCACTCTTCATCTATGCCGGCGAGGAAGTTCTGTAAAAGGGCAATATTATCCAGAACGATAGGCCCCTCTGGCTCTAACCTGTACCAGTTGTCCAGCGCATAGGAAGCGTAAGAAAGAACAGGAGGACGGCCTAAGCGTTGAGCTACGGTATACCATGGGAGAGCAATATTCGCTGGGAGGGTATCAGAAGGCGTACTTTCCCCCCATATCCATGCATGCCCCAAATAAGAGAGCGCTTGCATGGCACGGCGCCATTCCGCCTCGGTCTGAAGATAGGACGTGGGATCCAAAAGGGGCATCTGCCGCAGAAAATGTCGCACACGCCCACTTACCAGAAGCTTCGGCAGAGCATACGCATATTCATCCCAAGCAGCAAGCCCATCTGGCAAAAATCTCACAGGATCCTGAGCGGGTAAGAAACCTCGCTCACTGCTTATGTCGTAGGCAGATAGCGCCAGCATCAGGCAAACTTATGCATTTTCGGAGGGGTGAAACATCAACAAATAGCCCGAGGGGCCCTCTGGAACGCTACAGGCTATGTCTTAGCCGGCAGTCTCGCTATTCTCTACCCTATTCTGCTTTTATACTGGCTCGGCCGAAGCGCTTATGGACTGGTCAGTTATCTGGCACTAATCGTCAATCAGTCTTATCTCCTAAATCTCGGTCTCGGTGAAGCCATGGCTCAGCAGCTCACCGCAGCTGCTTCGCGTAATGCTACATCAGAGGGCATCCCCTTCATCCGATCAGCATTAGCAGGGGTATGGCTGGTGAGCTTAGTGCTCAGCCTCTTATGGATGACCTTCGGTGTAGAAGGGCTTAGCTGGGTGTTCACGCTCCAGCCAGCAGAAGAGCAGCTTCTACAAACTGCAAGCATGTGGCTTCCCCCTGCCATATGGGGAATCCAAACAGGTATGCTCTTGGGATGGATCCCCGTAGCCCTCGGACAATTCCGTTCCGCCGCCATACACTCTCTCGTACAGACTATTTGGCAAGGGCTTTTTCCACTACTCGTTCTGAGCTTCGTGCCAACTAAGTCGCCAGAACTGGCTCTCAAATTGATTCTCATCGGCTACCTGCTCTATGGCCTGACCATGTGGCTGCTTACTTGGCGCTGGTTAGGCATTTGCCCTTATCCAGGACGATTATCCTTGCTCTTTTTCCTTCTCAGAAAAAGTATATGGAGTGGTCTCCAAGGAATCGGGACTATTCCTTACACTTTTGTAGAACGAACCCTCATAGGCCGCTGGGCCTCCCTTAGTCTCATGGGATTCTACTCAGCGATTCATTTTTTTCTCTCCAAAGCTACTGGTATAGTGATAAAAGGATTGGAAAGCCTTTTCCCTGTGTTCGGTTCAGTCGTGGATAGCCCTACGCGCCAAGCCCTCCGCCTGAGCCAAAGTGTATGGATTCTTTCTCTCGGAATAGCTATAGTCGGCTTAGGCGTATGGGGCGGCTTGGCTTTCCTTCTCCCCCTATTACCAGTTCACATAGGCACACACGAACGAATCATTCTTGGGATGGGTATAGGCTTTTTCATCACTCAGGCCCCTATCGTTCCCATAACGACTTTTCTCCAGAGCCGCGGCTACTTTCGGACGCTGTTTTGGCTTAATCTTCTACCGATTGCCGCAGTTTTAGTGCTCTCACCTGTATTTGTGGCTCATGGGCTGTTTTTCCTGGCCAATGTAACTGGGGCTGTGGGATGGATGATGATCTACTCTACTACGGCTTTCAGAGATAAGGTTTCTCGGGTTCTGTGGTATCGCTGGGTAATGCCTACCTACGGACGCATAGTTTTAGGGTGGGCGATAGGCACCGGAGGCTTCATACTTCTACCCCTCTATATTGGAGCACCGGTAGGGGCAGGCGTTAGTGCAATAGGGCTCTGGGGATTAGGTATTGGATTGCTTCTGAGTGAAAGATACACCCCTTCATGGAGAGCCAAGAGAATCTTTCTCGGTCAGATAAATCAAACTATTCGGACCTTAGGCCAGGGTATTCGGCGGCACTTCCTTAGTCCAGTGCACTAAACTGCGCTTGATAATCGGTATAAGCGTCTCCTCTATCGGGATAAGCCATGGACTTTCTACCGCCAGCGTATAAGGAACTGGCAACTGGGGACCTTCTCGAAGCAGATGTTCTCGCACTTTCATGAATCCTAATGAGAATGCCGTATATGGATACTCACGCAGGTAATTCAAGCGTATCGCTACGTGATGGACATCGGCAACATAGAGGGGCCGAATTTCATACATATATACTCGAATGACAGGCTCTGTCCCCCGACGCAAAAGAAGGTACCCCTCCTCTCTGTGAAATGGAACCACCCCTACCACATGCACTTCCAAAGCCTGCGCTATTGTATCAAATAGGTTTTTCCCCTCCTCTATAGCTGATTCTAAGCGCGGCAAGGAAAAGCTAACTATTTCCTCTAAGGTCGTCATTTGCGGATCATCTTGAAGGGAAACCTGACGAAGCTCCTCCGCTATACGCGCCATTTCATTGTAGGAGGCTATGAGGTCGCCCAGATAAGGGTAGACTCTCTGAGCCAAATACTCCTTGGAGACTCGCTTGAGGTATGCCAGCAAGCGATACTGCTGGTACTCAGCATCAAATAGCTCTTCCAAAAACCATCCAGGACGCAGCCTTTCCATAGTCGGTTATACGGCAAAGCTTATGCCGCAAGCACAAGTCCTAACTGCATTGGGATTGACAAAATGAAAGCCTTTCCCTTCTAACCCATCTGTAAAATCCAACTGGGTACCAGCTAAATAGAGAAGGCTCCTTTTAGGAACGATGAGTTCTATACCTTCGGAGTAAAAGGCCAGTTCTCCCTCCCGGACAGAGTCCGCAAAGCTGAGATCATAAGTCAGTCCAGAACAACCTCCCGCTTTCACCTCAATCCGAAGACGCGGAGAAGTGCGTCCTTCCTGAGCGCACAGCTCTCGGATACGCGCTGCTGCTCGGGGTGTGACTGAAAGCATATTCAAATATACAAAAACTTGACGCAAGAAAATACATTCTCCCCCTCAAGAGCGTCGGACGCCCCGTCCAAAAAGCGAAATAGAAGAGGCCTTCGGAGTCGTATGGGACAAAGTCAGGAGAGTTTCTCGTACGTTTACGACTGAGAAATAAGCTGTACCGCATGCTCAGCAGCTGCCATAGCACCCTCTATATAGCCCATCCAGGTGGTAGCTCGTTCAGTTCCAGCCCAGTAGAGAGGGGGGATAGGCTGATATAGACTCTCTCCAAAGTAACCCCATCCGCCTGGGGGAAAGAATCCCGCATAGCATCCTCCAACGAGGGGTTCATCAGCCCAACTCTTGCAATAGAGCCATCGCGGCGAGTGCCCAAATATCCGACGAATCTCCATGTCGTAATACGCCTGTATCTCTTCATGAGGGCGAGATAATAGACTACGAGCCACTTTACCCACTCCAAAGCCCGTAATCTGCCCATACGAACCATCTTCTGGTGATGTATCAAAAGTAAGCCGCAACGCCCCCTCTAAACGCAATACATGCCCACTCAGACCTTCTTCTCGCCAAAAGGGCTTATCAAAAATGGCTACTACTTTTGTAATGGAGCCCATTGGCATACGCTGAGCAAGCTGCGCATGGTTAGGCGGAAGAGGAGGATTAAACTCAATGCCTTTTATCCCCGCTGGCGGCATGGCTAACAGCACAACTCGGGCATCGTAAGCCTTACTTGTGGTCCGCACACAAACCCGGTTTGCTTTCCAGGAGATAGCTCGCACGATTTGGCCAGTTTCCCATGATACCTGGCGGCCGAGGCTCTCTATGAAAGTAGTAGCTCCATGGGAAAACTTAAGCTCTTGAGCCCCCCCTTCTGTCTCAATGAGAGCCTCCAAACTGCCTGCACTTCGGATGTAAAATAATACATGCCAAAGAGAGACTTCCGCAGGTTCACAGCCCAGCACAGTAGACAATCCTACCGAAAATACCTCACGAGCCTGCTGAGTAATGAAGGCTTTACGCATCCATCCTGCCAAGCTTATCCCATCCCATATAGGACGCGAAATCTTCCACGGTGCCGTCAGCTCAATTTGGTGGGCCATCTTTTTCAATCGGCTAAGCCCCTGCGCCAAATCCAACAGCTCTATCCATGAAAGTTTCGGAATCGTTCCTTTATATCGCCGCCGCTGTTTTTGGGTTATCAAAAGGTTTGCACCGGCCGTGTAAGTTCGATGAACAGGTATCCCATGAGCGTGAATCCATTTTAGGAGCCGACTATGCTGGGGCCCTATCCACTGCCCCCCCAAATCGATCGGATGCCCCTCCGGTGTATGTATCGTGTATAATCGCCCACCCAAACGGGGGGCCCCTTCTATGACATGCACATCAAGCCCCTTTTTCCGTAAAAGATATGCGGCATACAAGCCGCTGGCTCCTCCACCGACTATAGCGACATCCAGCATCTACCAAAAGTAAAGTTATATTCACTCTATGCATAAAAAGCTTGCAGTAAGTCTATTAGGAATACTCCTGCTTACTACCATTTTAGCTTGGTGGCTACTGACGAGGCCTGCGACGTGTGAAAAAGACTCTGCTCCAAAGCCGCTCACAATCAGCCGATCAGATACAGGTGGTTCAAAACTGCTTGTAGGCATACAACCCTTCTTAGAACCGATTGACTATAGCTGCCCAGAACGATTGGAACACAAGCTGAGAGCGTATTTAGACTCCACCAGAGCCAAAGGCTGCCTGCCCGAAAGTGCCATTGTAGTTTTTCCAGAGTATATCGGGACTTGGCTTGTACTCTTGGGAGAACCAGCAGAAACTTTCCGAGCAAACACCCTCAGTGGAGCTCTTTTATGGGCTATCCTACATCAGCCATACCGCTTTTGGATTGCATACCGTAAAGCTACCCAAGAAGGATGGAGGGATCCCGCAGCCGTGGCAGCTTTCCGATTGAAAGCGCCTCAAATGGCTAAAGCTTTTCACCATATTTTTTCCCGCCTCGCTCAGTCGTACAAAATATTCATAGTAGCTGGATCTATCGTCCTACCCGGCGCTCGTGCAGAAAATGATACCCTGATAGTAGATTCTAATGCCCCCTTAGAGAATGTTTCGTTTTTCTACTATCCCGATGGACGGGTGGACCCTAAAATCGTAAAAAAGGCCTTCCCTATCGCTCAGGAGCTGGGCTTCACTCGTCCAGCAGATCCTCGGACCCTACCAGTTTATGAAACGCCTTTTGGGCGCTTAGGGGTGCTGATATGCGCAGATAGCTGGTTTCCTCAGAGTTATGAAGCTATTGGGAAAGTAGATATATTAGTGGTCCCCTCCTACCTGATGGGGGACTCCTGCTGGGCCGCTCCTTGGCGAGGATATAGTGGCTGGCCTTCTCCTTCAGATGTTTCTCGCCTCAAAATGACTGAGGGTGAAGCCTGGCTCACTTACGCAATGGGGGGACGCCTCCCCCGTCACAATCCAGTTGGCACCGGCCTCAATGTTTTTCTCAAAGGACATTTCTGGGAACTGGGAGCAGATGGACGGGCTATTTTTGTCTCAAAGGGTAGAACCTCCGCCGTGGATGCCGATATCGTTTGTCTACCTCTGCCATAAACCTTTGCCTCTGGGCAAGAAGTAAGCCCTACGATCTCAGATAGGCTCGGTAAAGTTACGGAGCCACCCTCGTAAGTTTTCCGCAGTTTGTGAAAAAAGTGTTACCTTTGCCCCGCCTATGCCGATGCCCAAGATAGAACCGATAGAGTTAGAGTTTCAAATCCGCCAAGCTCGTCGCGCCCTTATTTTAGAGCTCAATAAATACAAAGTAACTGGCAAAGCCAACTTGGAAGAGTCTGAAATCCTCAAGAGCTTGGATACTCTACGAGCTCTGGAGCGTAAAGGCATAAGAAATTTAGACTACTACGACTTGGCCCGCTTCCAGCGCATTCTCCTTCGTTTACCTGCATCCCAAAACTGAAGTTTAGCTATCCCTAAGCCTTCATCCTGATTTATGAAGTCGGGATGGAAGGTGTATTGGTCATACTGGCTGCTCCTCCTGCTGACGCTTTTGCTCTTCATAAATGCTAGTCCGATACTGCCTGAAGGCTGGGAGCGTCTGTCTCTACCCGAAGTAGTAGAACCAGAATCGCCTCCCCAGCCCTATGAAATCATTACCATAAGAGTACCGACTCCCATAAAGCAGCGGGATCAAATTCAAAAGCAAGATTCTATAATAGGAGATACCAGCGCAGCCCCTGAGCGGATACTACTCATAGGCGACTCGATGATAGAATGGCTATGCCGCCGCTTAGCCAGCTGGTGTAAAGTCCAAGGCTACAAGTTATATACTGTAATCTGGCCAAGCTCTGGTCTCGTCTGGTGGGGACGCACCGATACCCTAAGAAGTTTCATAGAAGCTTACAAACCCACTTATGTCCTGGTATCCCTTGGCTCCAATGAGCTCCTGGTCCCCAATCCCAAACGGTTCGCTCCATATTTAGAACGCATCATTGAGCAGGTGGGAGAAATCCCGATGGTGTGGATAGGCCCCCCAGCCTGGACGAAAGATAAAGGCATTATAGACTTCCTAAAGCGGCGCTTAGGACCTGGACGGTATCTTGCCTCTGAGAGGCTAGTAATGGAACGGCTCTCAGACGGGGCGCATCCTACGCCCAAAGAGGCATACAGATGGGCCGATACACTCGTAGTCTACCTTCGCGACTCGGCTTTGTATCCCCTTCCATTTCCTCAAGAACCACCGCCCGGAAAAACAACAACCCCTCATAGAACTCACCTTCTCAGCCCACATGCACCTTGACTGGCAAGCTATATGGCATTCTCTTTTCGTGTATGAGAAGGACAGTCCTTTGATTTTCCCGACACTCACTTTCTGGGTCTGGGCCATAGTAGTTTTTGCTTTTTATGGACTGGCCTTGCAATTTGGGCGTCGTCAATGGGGCCTTTTGTGGCTATTGGCTTTCTCAATATTCTTCTACTACAAGTCCGTAGGGGAATTCGTCATCCTCTTTTTGAGCATCTTAGTTTTAGAGTATTTGCTCATCCGCTGGATGAAAAAAAGCCAGAAGTTCAGCCGTATAGCTTTTGTGTCTGCTATTGTCATCCCCCTCGCTTTTTTAGGATACTACAAGTACACTCTCTTTTTCATAGAAAACTGGAACTTCCTCACGGGTAGCCGCATAGAAGCCCCTGATATTTTCCTACCAGCGGGTATCTCTTTCTACACTTTCCAGATGATCAGCTATGTAGTAGATGTGCAGCGCCATCGCATTCCAGTTAGTAGCTTCTGGGACTATGCCTTGTATATTGCCTATTTTCCCCAACTGGTCGCCGGCCCCATAGTACGGGCAGAACATTTTTTGCCCCAATTAGCCAATCCTCAAATAGATCCAGAACGGCTCGGACGAGGCTTTTGGCTTGTTCTCCAAGGCTTAGTGAAAAAGGTCGTTTTCGCTGACTATATTGCCCAATACAATGATCTCATTTTCGCAACCCCCCAAGGTTATTCTGGGATGGAAAACCTCTTGGCAGTCTACGGGTATGCTTTGCAGATTTTCTACGATTTCTCCGGTTACAGTGATGTGGCCATCGGTATAGGCCGCATGATGGGCTTTGACTTGGGTATAAATTTTTCCAAGCCATATCTTTCTACAAGCATAACGGAATTTTGGCGCAGGTGGCATATTAGTTTATCCTCGTGGCTGAGGGATTACTTATACATACCCCTTGGAGGGAATAGGCACGGTACATTTCGGACGTATATCAATCTATTTCTGACGATGCTAATCGGAGGCTTATGGCATGGGGCCTCCTGGCGATTTGTAGTGTGGGGCGGGATACACGGAATAGCTTTGGCTATACATCGAGCCCTTTTCGGAAAGCACATAATGCCGCAGTCTATTGGACGACGCTTCATTGGATGGTTTTTGACCTTTCACTTGGTGAGTATGTTATGGATTTTTTTTCGTGCGAGTGATTTCAGTAGCGCTCTTGCGGTACTTAGTCAAATAGGCACCGATACCCATGTTAGCCACTTAGTACCTTTAGTAGAGAGACGGAGCTTATTTGTGGTCCTGGTTTTGATTGGCTACCTACTGCATGCTGTACCAATGGCATGGGTAGAACGCATAGAAAAGTCATTCGCAAATAGTCCCTTTATAGCCAAAGCTATTATCTTTATTGTCGTGATCCAGCTTATCTTAGAAATGCGCCAAACCCATGTTCAACCGTTTATTTATTTTCAGTTTTAGCGCTGGTATTTTCTGGAATGGGTGCTCGTCTCAGTCCGTCGCCAACTCATCCAAATCAGCCCCCGATGGAGGCACTTTATACTTGAGCGACCAGCAAATACAGGGAGCCCAAATCTACGCTGCTCCCTTACACCGCGAAAGAGTGCGAGAACGCGTTCGCTTGATAGGACGAACGGTCGTTTTGGCCCATTCTCAGGGACGAGTTCATAGCCGAGTAGAAGGAACTATAGAGGCTATCCTTGTAAGAGAAGGCCAGTTTGTACATGCGGGGCAAGAACTATTTCGAGTATATAGCCCCAGGGTCATAGAGCTTCAACGGCAGTTTGTAGAGCTTCATACGCGTTGGCGGGTCCTATACCAGCGCTTAGCTATCCAAGAAAGCTTACTCAATCAGAAAATCACTACCTATACCGAAGTCCTGCAAAGCCGAGCGGAGCTTCAACAGATTGATTTTCAGCTCCGCGCTCTTCAGAGTCAGTTGCGCCTTCTCGGTTTAGAACCTGATACGAGTGGGCAAGTTCGCCTCCTCTCTATCCGAGCGCCTATTGCGGGGTATATCACGCATGTGGGGGCTTCCATGGGAGAATATGTTCGCCCTGAGCAGCCATTGGCCTCTATCGTCAATCTGAGCGATATCCACGCCGACCTTCACATCTCAGAGCGGGAACTGGCTTGGCTGAGAGAGGGCATGCGTATAGAACTTCGATTGCCTGGGCTCCCACAGGTTTCACCGCTCCACTCTGTGATAGAATACATCGCCCAGATAGAAGACTCCTCTGGACGTCATCTCCTGGCCCACGTTCGCGTGCCGGCTATTCCCTATCCTCTTTTTGCCGGGACCCCCATTGAAGGTCTTGTAGAGAAAGATATAGGGACTCATTTCGTGGTACCTCGCGAAGCTTTAGGCTATCACGGAGGGCAAGCTTATGTCTTTTCCCAAGAAGGCAAGCGATATGTTCCAATCCCTGTGAGGGTCAGCCTTACAGATAGTTTGGCCCTTATCGAGGGCGAAGGTTTGCAAGAGGGCCTACTAATCGTACAGCGCGGGGCACCGTTTTTAGCCTCGCAGCTCTGGCAAGTCAGAGAAGAATAGCTATCTTTGTAAGATGAAGCACCTCCGCCTCGGGCTTCTCAGTGGTCTACTATTGCACGCTCAGTACATCCTTGTTCCGATGGATGAGAGCCAAACTCAACACCTGCGAGCTTATGGACTTGTATATGGCTTACTGACCAAAGGGGTCCCTGTAGACTGGCTGCTCAACTACCGCGGAGGAAGTTTCGCTTTCATGGAGACCGGATGGGCTCTCTCCGAACTTGAGCGCCGCGAAATCCGCTATGAACGGCTCTCCATCAGCGATTATGGAGAAATCCTGCGGTACATCAGTCGCCCAGAAGTGAACATGGATGTAGTTCGATTAGAAAAAGCTCCCCGTATCGCCGTCTACGCCCCCAAATCCGCTGAACCGTGGGATGACGCAGTGCAACTCGTTCTTCTCTACGCAGAAATCCCTTACGATATCATCTACGACGACGAAGTCCTCTCTGGCAAGATTGCAGAATATGATTGGATTCACTTGCACCACGAAGATTTCACTGGGCAATACGGCAAGTTCTTTACCTTCCGAGACAAGCCCTGGTATCGAGCGATGGTGCAGGAACTGACTCTAATCGCTCAGCGCTGGGGCTATCGGCGAGTGCCCGATCTCAAGCTGGCAGTTGTCAAAAAACTCCGGGAGTGGGTGCAAAATGGCGGTTTTCTTTTCGCCATGTGCTCAGCGACCGACACTTACGATATTGCCTTAGCAGCGGAGGGTATTGATATTGTCAGCGAGATTTATGACCATACCCCTGCCGATGCCCTGGCTAATACTAAACTCCGATATGATAACTGCATCGCATTTCAGAACTTCACTCTGCGCCTCAATCCCTATGACTACGAATTCTCTGACATTGATACAGGGGAGAGACGACGGCAAGTGCGCGAAGAGCAAGATTATTTCACCCTAAGAGAATTTTCCGCCAAGTGGGATCCCATCCCTACCATGCTCTGCCAAAATCACCGGACTACCATAAAGGGGTTTTACGGGCAGACGACAGGCTATGAGATGAATCTACTCAAACCTCACGTAGTCGTCATGGGAGAATCCGCTTTCCTTTCAGAAGCTCGATATATACATGGGATTCTCGGGAGAGGATTTTGGACCTTCTACGGCGGTCACGATCCCGAAGATTATCAGCATTTTGTGGAAGAGCCACCCACCGACGTCAGCAAATATCCTACCTCGCCTGGCTACCGATTGATTCTGAATAACGTCCTCTTCCCTGCGGCAAAGCGTAAAAAGATGAAGACATAGCGACTCTGCAGATCAGGCGGGG
The DNA here is from genome assembly GCA_039630325.1 of Bacteroidia bacterium. GTDB lineage: Bacteria > Bacteroidota > Bacteroidia > SpSt-205 > SpSt-205 > SpSt-205. Next base: position 23,693 of record JBCNVG010000020.1, on the reverse strand, counting down.
AATTCAACCGCTGAAGCAGGGGTTTATGCGGTCTAAGCAGCTCTACCTAATGGCTTATTGCATTTCCCAGAAAAGCTGTACCTTTGTAATAGCCCAGCAGAGAGGCCCCCGGGTTGATTCCCTTCGGGTTGAGTCCCCGGGGGTTTTTGCTTTTTTGTTGAGGGCCTGGAGACAGAGAGCTTGTTATTGATGCTCTATTTAGGGTGCGGGCGCCAGCGCCTACGGCGCTGGCGCCCCATCATCCAATATCTTAGCTCAGAGCCCACCCTCTACCTACCTCTACAACAAGCCATCTCTGTTCATAAGAGAAGTCAGACAGCACTACTTGCGCCTTTTCGTCAGAGAAAGATAGAGTACCCTGCATCAAATGCAAGAGAGAGGCTCGCCTCCTCAGCTCGGCTCGCAACAAAGCTCCTCGGCTTAGAGAGATATGGAGCATATTGAAAAGATTAGACATCCCCTTGCGGCCATAGACTCTTGAGGACGCAGCCTCGGCGTTCCCTCAAGGCTCCGCAGCCTCTCCTCACCAGGCCATTAGGGTACCTGGATGTGGAACTAAAACCTTATGAAGGTAGGCGCCTTTATCCGTCTGAATTTGTACTACTGCGGGAATGGCGATACGAATCGTCCATTTATCGTCATCTAAACGAATCAACTCCACCTCTACTTCCTGCCCTGAGAAAGACCATGCCCTAACTACTGGGGGGGCTTGGCTTGTAAGGAGGAATCCAGAAGAGAGCGCCAAAAGACCAGCGGAGTGAAGCTGATGAATAGCCACGACCCCATCCAGGTCAGCGCTCAGGCGATTAGAAGGCTGCCAGTGGGTGGCATCAGTAACTCGTACATACCTCGCCCAGGACAATCCAACGGTGGCCAAGTCAAATGCATCCCCTCCTGCTTGGGAAGGGTCCTGCCAATCTATCGGTCCTGAACACCCCGTACAGCCGGTAGGAGTACGCCCAGCTAACCCTTCCCCAGTAATCGAATCGTATGGAAAGGTTTGCCATAAAATCCCATCCTGAGATACCGAAACGATCATCCATTCATCAAATACCTGCCCATTTCCATACCTAAATGCATTCTCAAAAACGATAAAGTCGACTCCATGACCATCCGCTATAGGCGGATCGAACTCCAGCACAATAAATCCCCCTTTGCCCAGCGAGACGACCTGACAGGGGTCGGCACAGGGATTCGTCGGGGTAGCAGTGGTACAGATGGCCCCTAACACATTGTAGGGGAAATAGGCGGGGGATTGACCAAAGGCCTGGGAAGAACCAAACTGGTAGCTATGCACACGCACAGGCCAAAGGCTCGGAGGCGCAATAGGCGTACAGCGAACATCACAAGCACATTGGCTCCATAACATGCCCACTATCAAACAACCGGCGTAGGCGCCTTTTCGTCCCATAAGAGCTTTTTGAAATATGAGGTCAAGAAGACTCCTTCTGGATCTAGTTTGTCCCGAACTTTGAGAAACTCTTCTAATCCTGGATATACTCGCCGTAAATAATCTGCGGAAGCAGTATGCATCTTTCCCCAGTGAGGACGCCCCTCGTAAGCTTGGAAAATAGCCTCTATGCCCTGAAAGTAGGCTTCATGTGGCATCCGATGATACATATGAACAGCGATGAACACTCGATCACCCCCATAAGCTGGGCTTAGGGGTATGTCATCCCCTCGCACATAGCGATATTCTATGGGGAAGCTTACGGCCGGCTGATGTTTCTCAATCCAACGCCGAATCTCTCGCAGTACTTCGGGACCCACCGAAGCTGGAACGCTATACTCCATCTCTCGGAAGCGTACCCATCGAGGAGAAGCAAAAATTCGGTAGGCTCTATCTATCCGCTGCTCAACAGTCATATTCCGACCAGCGAAACGGCATAGCTCAGCACTACGACGAGGTAGAAGCTGGGCAGCTTTGTTGAGCACCCAGAAAGCGCCATTTTCCCATAGAGCGTCAACAAACCACCGTCGCCAGAGGGAAACCGCTCCAGAGGTTTCACTGATGTCTGTCAGTTTCACCAAAGCCACAGGGCTGTATGGAAACCAGAAAAACTCAAAGTGTCGATGCTGTTCCGCATATGCTTCACTGCGCTCTAAAACCGCCTCTAATGGCTCTATCCTTTTTATGAGCTGCAAATAGTAGCGCGGCACAACTCTCAAAGTAATCTGAGTAATTACTCCTAATAAGCCTAAGGAGACCTGTAAGGCCCGAAATAGCCCCGGACTCTCATCAGGGTATACATCGTGCACTGCTCCTTCTCCGTCAATAAATCTATAATGAACCGCCTGTGTGGCCAGAATTCCGAAAGACTTTCCTGTACCATGAGTGCCCGTGCTGAAAGCACCAGCGATGCTTTGGCGGTCTATATCGCCTTGATTATCCATAGAGTAGCCCTCCTTCCAAAGCCAGGGAAGGGTCTTATACAAGCGTGTTCCCGCCCAAAGAGTGACTAACCCATCCTTAGACCACACTGAAACGACTCCCTGCATCTGATCTAATGACAAAAGGGTCCCTTGCGTCTCAATCAGAGGCGTCCAAGAATGTCCAGCCCCAACTACTCGTAGAGTACTTTTCTGCTCCGCTGCTTGACCAATAAGCAGACTTATCTCTTCCTCTCGGAAAGGATAAGCAACTTGTTTCGGCTGAAAGCGGACTGTTCGGCCCCAGTTGGTATAGGACATATTGGCAAATGTAGCTATTGTATTCTCTGCGCAAAACAGAAGATAGGGGTGGTAAAGTACTCTTTACACCCTCGGTTCAAAAGAAAAAAGCCCTTCCCATGCATGGCAGGAAGGGCTTTTGAAGAAAAAGATGGAACCCGGTTTAGCTTTTAGTTCATGAGGATTTAGAATCGCCTTTGCAACATTTTTTCCCCTTAGAAGAAGTTTTCTTTGTAGGGGTAACGGCTTCCGAATGTTCTCCTTCATGCTTATCCTTGCAAGCGGGATACTCTTGATTAGAGATCAGTTTATACTCTATCCCTGCTTCACGCAGGGCAGAATGGATACGACTACAGCAGCCGAGGGTCGGCTTGTCATATAGGATGATGAGGTGGCCTTCTTTCTCATCATACTTCACAGACTTGACCCCTTTGATAGAAGTAAGTACCTTCTCTGCTGCGGCTATTTGGGTCTTCTCGACTTGTAAGGTCATTTTAGAAGACTTCCCATCATCTGCGTGGCCAAAGCCCATCCATAGGAGGGCTAATACTGAGAGGTGCGCTATGACTCGCATACTACAAAAGTATGCATTTTTCCCTTAACATGGAAAGCATACCATACTTTTGAGTGCAGTGTTAGCTTCCTGGCTTTTACTCCTGCCTGTATGGGAGAGCTTTGGGGCGCCTTTGGGACGATGGGGGAGCTATGCTTTCCCTATAATAGGGGATAGCGGGCAAGTATACGTTGTAGACGGAAGGCGGATTTGGCGACTGAGTGGTACTCGGTGGGAGGAATTTATTCGCCTCCCAGAGGAGGTACGAACCGGCGTCGCCGTGGGCACGGATTCATTTTTGCTGGGGGGATTAGGAGTGGTGGTGTGGGCCTCTCCTCAACAAACTCGCACTATCTCCATAGAGAATGCAGGTTGGATCTACCGAATCTGGCGCCACAAACGCTACATAGCCCTCAAGGCCGTGCAGTCTTCATTTTTGGGGCAGTTCACCCAGGAGAGCCTCCTCCTCAATAGAGTAAGAGGCGAATGGCTAGGCCTCACCGCTAAAGGCTTCATCCTCCGCTGGCAAGATACCCTGTATGAGGGGTTGTCCAGAACTATTCTCAAAACCAATGAAAAGGGAACATGGACCGAGCTCACGGAGATAAATCAAGTCCTCTGGGGAATCTCCCCAAAAGGTGAGGTGCGGTCTTTATCAAACGATGTAGCTATATCCCGAGAAGCACGGTTTTGGACAGGCCCATACTGGGTAGGGGAATCAGCCATTGGCCATCCCAAGGCCTCTCATCCTATTTGGCAGAGTCGAGAGCCAATCTTTAGCGCTACCTACGCCTCTAAAATCCTGTGTGTCATTACAGCGACTGAATGCATCCTTATCTATCCTGAGGCGCCTATACGCTGGATGCGCCGCTGGTCTATACCTGTAACGCAAGCATATAGTGAAGGCTCAGAGTGGGTGGCCTGGCAGGGAGAAATCGCCTTTTTCCCTGATGGTATGCGAAAATACCCTGCTACTCTCATAGAACCAGCCCTACACCGCCAGCAGTGGCTATGGGCCACTCCCAAAGGTATAATCTCTAAGGAGGGGCGTTGGGTGTCTGCCCTGGGTAGATATACAGGAGCTATCGCCGTGCATGGGGAAAAAATAGCCTGGGTATCTGGTAGAGAGATTTTTATCCAGTTTCCACAAGAGAACTTCTCTTACCGATTTCCCCAGCCCATCCGTAAAGTAGGATGGGCTGGGGATACTTTATGGGCCTGGCGAGGGCATACGCTATATTCATGGACCCCGAGAACGCATCAATGGGCTTCGCATCCTCTGCCTTTTCAGCCAGAGGAGGGTATTTTTTGGCAGCAGAAATGGTACTTCAAGGTAGGCCTTTACTGGATAAGTTTTACCAGAGGAGGGCGACTGGATACGACTTTTCGCCCGCCGTGGCTTCCTTCGGAGGCTTTAGCATATAGTTGGGGGCGCCCATTGTGGAGCTATACTCAGCGAGAAACTACTTTTGTCCTTACTTCTCTCGGCCTAATAGCGCTGCGTCCAAGCAGTGAAGGGCTTCCCCCGCTTCACCTCCAGGCTGAACTCTCCGGTCCTGCGTTGAAGCAGAAGGATGGCCATCTTTACCTTCCAGCCGATCGCTCTCTCATAGAGTTATCCTGGCGGGCTAATGCTGCTTTTCTCCCAGCAGCTCTAAAAGCTTACTATCGGATAGGGGATGCGCCTCCAGCTCGCTTGACAGAGCCCAAATTAATATTCACGCTGAGCCGCCCGGGGCCTATACGGCTCCGTCTGTGGATAGAACACCCCTGGTATCCGCAGCGAGAAGAGCGCATTTGGGATATAGAAGTGACGCCCCCTTGGTATGAGACCTGGTGGGCTCGTGTTCTTTTTGTGGTGCTGATTTTTGGTATCGCAGCAGGCATATTTTACCTGCGAGAATGGAACCTACGGCGCCTCCAGAAGCGGTTAGCAGAGGAGCGCGAGCGCCTACTGGCTCAGACCCAGCGTCAGCAAGCCCAGCTCCTCCAAGCCGAACGCATGGCCAATCTCGGGATCATGGCCGCTCACATCGCCCATGAAATCAATACCCCCTTGGGGGTGATCCGAAGCGCCCTCGCAGAGAGCTTAGAGAGCCTCAAAGCCGATGAGGCAAGCCTGCCCTTACCGAAGGAACCTCGCCCCTCCGCCACCCGAATGCGAGAACTTCGTCATGCCTGGCGAGAAGCTTACCCTGACTTGTCTCCGATGCTTATACAGCAGCTAGCCGCATTCGGATTTACCCCAGACCAAAAAGCTGTTTTAGCCCCCTACCTTCACTCCCCCGAAAAATGGGAGCTGCTCAATCGTTCGCTTCGCCTTCATCAATCCCTCTCCCGAGCGGCCGAAGCTGCGGAGCGTCTGCATGCCCGGGTCCAGGCTATTCGCACTTATGTGCGGGGCATCGAAGATGCTGAAGCGATACCCATATCCATTACCCGTTCCCTTCAAGCTACCATAGAGTTCTATCGCCCTATGCTCAAAAAGGTTGAGGTGGAGACTTTCTTTCCTGAATATCCCCTTTATGTCTGCGGAAATCCCGCTCGGTTAGAGCAAGTGTGGGCCAATCTCATTCAAAACGCTCTTCAAGCGATGCCAGAAGGTGGCAAACTAACCCTGCGCGTAGAAAGGCAGAATGACCGCTGTCTGGTACTTATCCAAGACACAGGCAAGGGCATCCCCCCTCATTTACACGAAGCTATCTTCGAGCCGCTTTTTACCACGAAAGCCCCTGGAGAGGGTACAGGCTTAGGACTGCCTTTATGCAGACAGATTTTAGAAGCATACGGCGGTAGCTTGCGTCTCCTACACAGTGAGCCTGGGTATACGCTTTTTGGCGTAGAGCTGCCTTTATGTGAGCCGCCGTCAGAGGGGAAATAAAAAGCCGCTCAGGCCGAGTTTCGGACTCGCCGCCTCCTGAGCCACCAGCGAATAAGCAATATCCCTACCCCTAATAATAGCCAAAACCACCATAGGTACGCCACCGCAAAAGTGAAATAGATGAAGCCATCCCATCCCGCTGCTAAACTGCGCCAAAGCTGAAGCCAGTAAGATCCGCCCTCCCTATACTCTACATAGCGAAGATTGCGAAGGATTATATCCAGACGGACGGATTCCACCAGAAGCTTTTGATTTTCATAGAGCGAACGGAGTTCGTCGCGTTCTGCTAAGGCCGTTTGGAGGGCTTTCTCCACTTCTAATATTTCTGAGGGGGTGTTGGCGCGAGCGAGAAGGCCTTGCAGGCGCTGAACAGCTTCTTCTTTGGCCCGCAGCCGCGCTTCTATGTCAGTAACCTCTCGGGTAATGTCTGATAAGCTGATTTGCTCGTTTATTAGAATACCCAAGTTTTTCACCTTGCTTACGAACTCTTCAAAGCGCTTAGTAGGAATGCGGAAGGCATAGACATAGCTTTTATCCTGGTTTTTCTCTCGACTAATCAGACGTCCCCCCATCCGAGTAGCCCATGTTTCTACGGAGTCAGAAGCTCCCTCCCATTGCTTAGGAGCTACTTCTATACGAGCAGAGAGGTTGTGGGCAGATCCATCGGATGATGGGGAATACGACCCTCCTACTGCTACATCTCCACACCCCCACAGGAGGATTATCCCAATAGCCCCAATGATTCGTTGCATAGGCGAATAAACACCAAAGATTACATCTTGCAAGCGACAAACCTCTTTACAGAAAAGTTACCCGCTCATAATCGTGACTTTGCAAGGCCTGTGCTCCTTTGCGGTGATATGAAAGGCACATGGATCCGAGTCAGCGCACTGGCGGTTCTTCTAAGCGCCGCCTTTATTGGATGTAAAAAGAAGGAAGAGACCCCTCAACAGCCATCTCAGCCTCCTACCACAGAAGCTAAACTAGACACACTGCAAGGCGAGCTTACTTCTGAGCGCACCTTAGACCCCAATAAGAAGTATCTATTAGTGGGGAACTTTATCGTGCGTGCCGGTGGGGTACTGCGTATCCCTGCTGGTACGATAATCTTCGGTGACCGCCGAACAAAGGGTACTCTCATTATAGACAGAGGCGGCAAAATCTTCGCCGAAGGCACTGCGGAGAAGCCCATTATCTTTACTTCTCGCTTTGAACCAGGAGAAAGGGATCGAGGTGACTGGGGCGGCGTGATCATTCTGGGGAATGCCAGAGTGAATCAGAGCAATGTTAGCATCGAAGGCGTAACCCCCCCTATCCAATACGGCGGCACGGACGATAATGATAACTCAGGCGTTTTTAGGTACGTGCGCATAGAATATGCTGGCGTAGCCCTCACTCCCAATAACGAAGTAAATAGCTTGACCATGGGAGGTGTAGGACGCGGTACTCAGATCGACCATGTGCAGGTCTCCTACGGCGGCGATGATGGATTTGAATGGTTTGGAGGTACAGTAGATGCGAAATATTTAGTCTCGTTTGCGACGTGGGACGACGATTTTGATGCGGATTTCGGTTGGACAGGGCGGGTACAGTTTGCTTTAGCTATTCGCGACCCCTTCGGCGCCGATCAATCAGGCTCCAATGGGTTTGAATGCGATAATGATGCCGGCGGTTCTACAGCCACGCCACTTACGGCGCCCGTGTTTTCTAATGTGACTATCATCGGACCGATTCATCGGAAAGGCGCCTCTCGCAGCAATAACTACCAAAATGCCATGCATCTGCGCCGCAATGCCGCCACTTCTATTTTCAACTCTGTCATCGGCGGCTTTCCTACTGGCCTCCGTATAGACGGTTCAAATACAGCAAGTAACTACAGCACCCAGGGATTCCTTCGATATAATATCCTATTTATTGACTCTACCAACGCCTCTAATGCGTTACGCGGCGGCTCTGGAACAAACGATTCCACAGTCCGAGCTATATGGACTACCCCTACTAATGAAAATCAAGTCGTCGTAGACTCTAGCTTTGCCACGACTTTCGGCTATTCTAGCCAGAATAGAATGCCCTTCTTCATTTACATTGAGGGGCAGTCTAATCCAGACCTTCGCTTGCCTGCGGGCTCTCCTTTAGCCACAGGGGCTAACTTCAGTCACCCTAAATTAAGCGGCTTTTTTGAGCAGGTCCCCTTCAAGGGCGCCCTTTCGCCTAATACCGACTGGACAGATGGGTGGTGCAACTTTGCCCCGCAGAATGCTCAGTACTAAGCTTTACTTCGGCCTGAGTAGGGGCAGGATCTTCCTCCTGCCCCTATTCTTATTATGGGGCTGCAAAGACAAGCTTTCTCGGGTGAGCGACCCCGCTGTAGAGGCTATTCCTACTTTTCTTCAGGACTCGCTGCGAAGCCGGCTTTACCCATTGATTTCTGGGACTCATGCAGCCAAGGATTCTATAGGTGCCTATCGCTGGGAACTCTGGGAAATGGTCGGCGAGACCTTATACTTCGGTCTGAGTCGTCCAGCCCGAAGTTTATATCCTGCACGAAGAGAAGCTGTGGTAGGACGATGTATTCTCAGAGATACGGGATTCGCCTACTATGAAGAGCTATTCTGGACTTACAAGTTTCACGAGGATACAATCCGAGAAGTCGTGAAAGGCGTATTCTCCGCATGGCGAAAAGGCACGAGCTTAGACTCCTTTCAAGAGCACTACATAAGCTTCCCTGACCCATATAGCTTTTATGACGTCAAGCGGCGAGCCTGGCGCCGCATCATCGGGAAGGATACGATTTCAAGCATTTATGATTTACAATAGGCTCCCTTAGTCCCTTTTACTCATAACTTTCCGCGAGCGAGGGGAAGTCTCGATTTTTCACATCCTGAATATACCGCGCGCAAGCCTCCATCACCACCGTAGCCAGGTCGGCATATCGGCGCAGAAATCGAGGAGAAAAAGCTTTATTGAGGCCAAGCATATCATGTAGCACCAGGACCTGCCCATCACAGTATGGTCCTGCTCCAATCCCAATAGTTGGAATAGGCAGGCTTTCAGAAATTTCTTTGGCGAGAGAGGCTGGAATCTTTTCTAAAACTATGGCAAAGACCCCCGCCTCCGTCAAAAGTCGGGCATCCTGACGAAGCTTTTCTGCTTCGGAGGGCTCCTTGGCTCGCACTCTATAACCCCCAAACTGATAGATGGATTGAGGCATTAGACCCAAGTGCCCCATGACCGGAATCCCCGCAGAAATAATCCGCTGAACAGACTCTATGATAGAGGCCCCCCCCTCTACTTTCACGGCATGGGCGCCAGTTTCCTTCATAATGCGGATGGCCGCATGAAGCGCCGCCTTAGAGTCCCCTTGGTAAGAGCCAAAAGGCATATCTACAACTACCATGGCCCGACGAGCCGCTCGCACGACCGCCTTGCCATGATAAATCATTTCATCCAGGGTAATCGGTAGTGTCGTTTCATGCCCTGCAATCACATTTGAGGCGGAGTCCCCTACCAGTAGAACTTCTATCCCTGCTTCATCTAGAAGCCGTGCAAAAGTGTAATCATATGCCGTCAGCATTACGATCGGCTCTCGACGCGCCTTCATCTCTGAGAGGGTGCGGGTAGTGATGCGCTTAACTTTGCCTTCCACTCTCCAAAAATATGCAGAACTCCGCTGTCCCTGACCTTTTTAGGCGAATCGCTCGAAAATACGACCGCATGAACCGCCTGATGACGCTCGGCATGGACATACGATGGCGACGCCACTCCGCCTCTCATCTAAGGGAACTTCACCCCAGGCGTCTATTAGATTTGGCTGCGGGGACAGGGGATTTCGCACTCGCCGCATCGCAGGTTCTACCCTCTCTGAAAGCAGTCTATTTGGTAGACATTACCTCCGAAATGCTCGCCTTAGCCCCCCCAAAAAAGCCTAAGCGTCCCGATCTCGAATGGCATATCATAGTAGCCGATGCCCACCAGCTGCCTTTCGAGGACGAGTACTTTGATGCCATTACCGTAGGATACGGGATTCGCAACTTTTCAGATCGTCTCACCGCTCTACGAGAAATGCATAGAGTTTTACGCTCAGGCGGTATAGCGCTGATTTTAGAGACAGGGATTCCTACGCATCCGTTATGGAAAGCCGTATTTTGGGCATATTTCCGCCTGTATGTACCGCTCATTGGAGCCATATTCGCTGGAGATAGAGCGGCATACACTTACCTGCCAGAAACCACCGCCGCTTTCCCTCATCGAGAACGGTTTCTATATCTTTGCCAAGAAGCGGGCTTTCTTGACAATACCTACATAGAGTTCATGGGTGGAGCCTCTATCCTATACAAGCTGCATAAATCATGAGACTGGATACATGCAAACATCCCATCATTGGTGCAGCAGTTCTCTTGCCTATCTTTTCCCTGGCGCAGTACAATCTGTATTACGACCTGCGCAGCTTTAACCTTGGCTTCAATATTGGCGCAAACTACAGCCAGGTCAAGATTTACTACACCTCCCTCCAGTATAGCGACTCCAACGCGTCTGGCCCTTCTATGGTGCGGGTCGAGGGTGTCCCAGGAATCAACTTAGGTCTCATCATGAATAAAAAGCTCCATAAATACTTTGACCTGCGCATGATACCCTCGGTCTCCCTCCAGCAGCGTAATATCCTTTTTGAGCTTCGAGATACGATTCTCAGGCGCCGCTTAGAGGCCTCTTATTTATACATTCCCCTCCTTCTCAAGTACAAATCTCAGTTCTACAAGGGGTATCGCGTGTATGTCATCGGCGGAGGGCAGGTAGGCATCAACTTAGCCAGCGACAAACGCGTGCGAGACAATCCAGAACTCCTGCGAACCGAACGGGTAGATTATCAGTGGATCGCTGGCATCGGAATGGACCTATACTTGGACAGAGTAAAACTCTCGCCTGAGCTGACTTACTCGCTCGGAATGCGGAATATTTACGATCCAACGGGTACTCGCTTCGGCTATGTGATCCGCTCGCTATACATGCAGACTATCACCTTCAATCTTCACTTTGAGTGACAGAGCGGTTGCTCCGCAAGTTCCTTCACACATAAGGTTTCGGGGGCTCCTTTGGCGGGAGGGGGAGAGTGCCAGGGATGCCCAGGAGAGGAAACTCTTTTCTCAACGGATGATACTCAAAATCCTCCGGCAGATATATTCGTCTCAAATCTGGATGTCCCTCAAAGCGTATACCCATCATATCATAGGCTTCCCGCTCGTGCCAATTGGCACTGGGCCAAAGATCTGAAGCTGTCTCCACGGTAGGCTCGGTTTCAGGCAGTCTGGCCTTTACTCGTACCCGCACACGCCGGGATAAACTTACAAGATTGTAAAATATCTCAAATCGCAAACCCTCCACAAAATGATCCGTCACTCCAATATCTACCAAGTAGTCGAAGTCAAACTTCTCTTTGAGCAGCTTGAGAAAAGGTTTCAAACGGGTGCGATCTACTATGAAAGTAAGCTCACCAGCATGCTCGCGCACTTCTAATGCCTCAGGGGCCAGGGCTTCTCGGAGTAGGCTTAGCGTGCTCATAACTCTCACAAGTGTAACAAATCTCTCACAACCCTCGGACAAATCGGTCCTGCCAGTCACGCCGTTTGGTGATTCGTACGTCTTGCAGCTTAGGCGATCGCGCAGAGATGGTGAGGAAGTAGCTCTGCCGCACCCCAAAAGGTATCCAGTTGAAGCTCAGCTCCCAGCAGTGTAGGTCTCGGTAGATATTTATGCTGGTGAAGGAAAGCCGCTTTTGGATAAAGTCATATCCTGTACTTACCTGAACCCGCCAAAAGCGTGTGATATTCACCTCTCCTGAGAAGCCCAGCGTTTGCACCCATTTGTACTTGGCTGAATCGGGGAAGAACTGCCGGGTCCCTACTAAGTTATAGCTGATGTCTACTCGCCACGGGAGATTGAAGAAGACAAGCGATTCCTCACTCTCGCCAGGAGGGGCGGAAGTTTGAGCGGGCGCAAGCGAGGTGACTAAGGCCCAATTCATCTGGGTAATGGTACCGAGGCGCTTATCGCTATTCCATCGATAAGTAGGACGGCGCACCCCCGCAGAATCATAACGATACGGATCAAGGATAGCGGTATAGTTTAGATTGAGGCGAGTACCGAGTAGGTTAGTGCGGGCCGTCAGGGTTATGGGAGAGAGGCGAAAGCTATCTGCGGCGAAATTGTAGCTGGTTGAAGCACCAACATTATCCAAGAGAGGGAGGTACTTGTACTTTCGGCCTGTGGAGTCTTTGGGGTCTTTGTAACGCATTTCCCAGAGGTTATTCAAGCTGAACTGAAGGGCCTCTTGCCGGCCAGCGGGCGGGCTTCCATAGAAGCCCCAGGCGATGGGATTGAGCCGACGCTCCTGTCCATTTTGGTAAAGGCGCTGATACACCCCCCACCGAGGAGCAGAGAAGTCCGGCCGCCACACAAACCCCACAGTTGGGATGAGGGTATGCCGAAAAGCTATTCCCCGCCTACCCCTAAACTGCCTGATGCCATATATCCGAGTGGCGAGCGACGCACTAATGCTAAAATCACGCGCCGCTCGGGGCTGACGCAGCCGCTGCTGAAACACTGCACTACCTGAATCCGGTAAGTACAGGACTTGCTCGCTGTAAAGGTACTCATTGTAGATAAGGGTAGGCGTAAGCTGAATGTACCGAAGTAGGGTATATCCCCCCGCCACCTGAATGGAATGACGAGCCCCCCATCGGAAAGTATCCCACATCGCTGGGGTAAAGAGTAGACTCTCAGGCACAGAGATAAGTCCTTGGGCATCTAGACGGTAAGTGTATCCTATGCGCTCGTACCAGCGCGGCAGTCCTGTACGCTTTTTTCTTTCGAATGGAAACACCCGATTTTGGTACACAGCTATGACCGGGGCTTGTATATTCCAGAGCCGCTGGATGAGATTTTGATTGTGATTAGCGCTGAGAGTAAGCTGCCAAGGTGATCGGACGAAAGATTTCTGCAAGGCGATACTGGATTGAAGGTTTGTAGAGAGAAAATCGGTGGCGTTGTAGCTCTGCCGCCCCAGAAAGGTGGAAGTACCAGCATTCACACTGGCAGATAAAGACGCCGTAGGTGATAAGGTCTGCTGATGCTGCCACCGCACAAATGCCATTCGACTCGCTTGAAAATCGGGATCTCCAGGTTCATTGAAGGTTTGATAAGCGTATTGTAGGGAAAAAGCGCCATTGTACCAATAGCGCTTGCGATAAGTCCACAATAGCTCACTTCGGAAGCCTCCCCGAGTAAAGAGATCGGTCTCCAATCGGGCATCCATGTAATCATTGATAGCCCAGTAGTAGCCCAACCCTCGTAGAAAGAAGCCTCGATCCGCCGCCTGCCCGATCAGTGGTAGGATCAATCCCGACGCCCTTCTCTCCATGAGGGGGAAATAGCCAAACGGCAAAAAAATCGGTATAGGCACATCCCCTACCACGGCGTATAGCGGTCCGCTAATGATCCGCTCTTCTGGATAAAGCTTGATGCGGCTTGAAGCAATGTAAAAGTGGGGAGGGTAGGCGGTACAGGTCGTGTAGTAAGCTCCCGCAGCATAAAAAGTTCCGTCTTCATTCATTTGCACGGCTCGGCCAGCTAAGACCTCGTCGGAAAGCTTCTGCCGCAGCCCGAAAATCTGCCCCCTCCTCTGGCGAATATCGTACCGCAAACTATCCATTTCATACTTCTGCCCATACATGTATAATACAGGCGGTTGCACGATAGAGTCACCTTGCTTGAGACCCTGTCCATACAGCTTCCGCTCTTTGCCCTGGAGGCAGGCGTATCCTGTCTGGAGAGATGCCCCCGAAAACTTGATTTCAACCTGCCGATATAGGTAGACATTTCCCTCGCTGACCGAAAATACAGCGGAGTCTGCAGCGGAGTAGTAAATCGTATCGTAATAGGAAATAAAGCTGCCCACAGCAAGCGAATCGATTAGGATAGCTGGTAGGGTGTCCTTCCGAGAACGCTGCTCTATTTGAGCTGCAAGGATGCCCCAAAGACCGATTATGCATATGATTTGGCATCTTTGCATGAAGGTATGCGCAAAGGTATAGGGCTTCTCTTACTCCTTAGTTTTGCTTCTATATGGACGGCCTCCTTCCGATTGATGAAGCCTACCTTGGTTGTGATTGATCCTGGACACGGTGGTAAGGACCCTGGCGCCTTGGGAAAGGTTTACAAAGAAAAAGACATAGCCCTCGCCGTTTCTCTCAAGCTGGCTGAGCATCTCAAAAAAGACCCCTTATTCAAGCCCGTGCTCACTCGCGATAGCGATGTATTTGTCGAGCTTATTCGGCGAGCCGACACAGCGAATAAACTTCATGCCGATCTCTTTATCAGCATCCACTGCAACGCTAATCCACGAAAAGACATTTATGGCTCAGAAACTTACGCCCTTGGCGAGCATAAAACAAAGGACAACTTAGCAGTGGTAATGCGAGAAAACTCCGCCATCTTGCTCGAAGAGGGATATCAGCGTACTTACGAAGGCTTTGACCCCAACTCTGAGGAAGCCTATATCATCTTTTCTCTCATGCAGCACGCCTATCTCAAACAAAGCTTGCGTCTGGCCAAAAAAATAGAAGAGCAAATGAGCGGTATCGCCAAGCGGCAAAGTCGGGGCGTAAAACAAGCTGGATTTCTTGTTCTGTGGCGCACTACTATGCCAGCAGTACTGTGCGAGATTGGATTTATAACAAACCCCGAAGAAGAAAAGTATCTAAGCTCGCAGTCAGGACAAGAGCACATTGCGCAGTCGATTTATCAAGCGCTGCGGCAATATGCGGCGGCTGGACAAGAGTAAATAAATGCAGGTCGTAGAGAAGTGTTGCATATGTAAATGAGACTTGAGAGTTTCGTACAATGGCGCGCCTTAGCCGAAGAGAGGGCTATACCGCTATGGCAAGTGGTATTAGAGTATGAGATGCATCAGAAAGGTCGTTCGGCCGAGGAAATCTGGTCTCGGCTGGCTCAGGTATACGCTGTCATGCGAGATGCTGTGGAGAGCGGCTTGCGAGAACCTCGTCAAACTTTTAGTGGACTGGTTCGGGATACAGGCAAAAAGCTTCTGCATCCTCCAGTGCAAGTGATCAGCCCAGAGTTTTCATTGCTTTTAGCTTATGCCACCGCTGCTAAGGAAACCAATGCTTGCATGGGACGCGTGGTCGCCGCGCCTACCGCTGGCGCCTCTGGCATATTGCCTGGCATTTACACCTTCTTAGAAAAGCATCACAATGTATCCCTTCGCACTATTTATGAAGCGATGCTGATCGGAGCTGGCGTAGGCCTTATCATAGAGCAGAAAGCCTCCATTGCAGGGGCTGTGGGGGGGTGTCAAGCAGAAACAGGTACAGCCGCTGCGATGGGCGCCGCAGGTATGGTTTACGCCTTGGGCGGAACTACGGATCAGATATTTGAAGCCGTCGCCCTCACTATCATGAATATGCTTGGCCTGATTTGCGATCCCGTAGCGGGATTAGTAGAACTGCCCTGCGTAAAGCGAAATGGCTCGGCCGTAGTTATAGCTGCCGCTGCCGCTCAAATGGCTTTGGCGGGGGATACCGCAGTGATCCCCGTAGACGAAATGGTCATCGCTATGGGCGAAGTAGGGGCAGCTATGGATACCCGCTTCAAAGAAACCGCCATGGGAGGAACCGCCGCTACTCCCACTGCTCGCGCCATAGCTCAGAAAATCTATCCAGACCTGAAAACTCTGCGATACGAGGATCCCCCTCAATGAATTTGAGAGAAAACCGTTATCTTAGCTTAGCTTATTATGACTGAAACCCTAACCCTTATTGCTCGCCTCTTGGAAGGGCTTTTGATGGGAGTTGCTCTATTTACTGTAGGAGTTTGGTGGGCTACCTTCAGCTTGCGCCGCAAATTGTCTGGCATGCTCATTCGTTGGGATAAGCCTGCGTTTGGGTTATGGGCTGCTATCCTTTTTCTTGGCATCTTGATATTTCTCAGTGCGGGCATGCTGGCTTACGCTTTCTCTATCCGATTTAGTGCAGAGCCTCAACTGGTAGCCCTATGGAGAGAAGTCGCAGCTTTGAACTTCCTCGGCGTGTCTCTCCTTATTCTCCTTTTTGCTGGACTCAAAGGCCACCATCTGTACATCCTAAGCGAAAGGGGTATTTATTATCAGCGCTTTATTTGGGCCAGGTTGTCTTGGAATGTGGAACTCATTCCTTGGGAAGCAGTCTATGACTACTATCAGTACGAAGAAGATGCACTGGTCAGATACACACTTCTGCTCAGAGATCGTAGAAAGATCATTTTAGAAGCACCTCTCCATCTCAAAGATGCCATCGAACGAGTGATAAACTTGGGCACTGAGAAGTACAACTTTCTCCAACGGTACAGCCAGAAGATTAGGCGCTACTATTCAGGCTCCTGAATATGCGCCGTTGGGCGCAGCGAATAGGACTGATCAGTGGTCTCTTAGGCATAGTCATAGCCCTTTTGAATGAGCTGCCTCCGATAAGGTGGCACCACCAGGCTTTCCAGTGGTGGACAGCGGCGCTCTGGCGCAACAAGGTATACCACGCTTTGAATAAACTGTATTCCCAGCGGGAGAATCCATATGACTGGAGTACAGACAATAGCGTACTTTTCATAGAGCTTTCTTCCTCAGGCCAAATCCGCCGATGGAATACCACACGTTGGATTTTCCCCCAAAATAGACCCAGCTTTGCTACAGCCGAACCTGAGATACTCGCTGATGAGTACACCCTGTACTATTGTCTCAAGCTGATCACAGACACCCTTCGTCAGGCAGTTCTCTTACCGATACAGATCCAGCCTGGGCCGCTTTCCACATATGAGCGGTGGGATTTTCCCATTTATGGGGATAAAAAATGGATACAAAGTCTCTGCCTACGCCTCAGCGGAGAAGGCTTACGAATCACGCTTCCCGATCACCACGGGCAGCCCATTCTGCGCTTTTATATTGGCTGTGCTCATAATCTCAGAGTTCCCCTACGATGGGTGTATGTGAGCTTATTGGGCATTTCATTAGGCGTAGGACTAATCCTTCTCTCGGGCTATTTACGAGAGAAGTATCCAAGGGCTTCTGTCGTATATCTCGGAGTTCTCGTGGTCACTTGGCTTATGCTTCATTGGAGCGGACTCCCTGGGCGCCTCATTGACTCTGATTTTTTTTCTCCCACAAGCTGTGCTCTCAGTCCCCTCCACACCAGTCTATGGGATATCGCATGGAACATAGGTATTCTTTTCTGGCTGACGGAGGTGCTTCGGCAGCGAACAGGATCTTTACCGGCTTGGCTTTCTCCCATTGGATATTGGGCGGTGTGGAGCATATTTGGAGGAGCTTTATATTTAGTCTCTAAGCATAGCCAGATAGAAATAGACCCCCTTCGGGAGCTGAATTTACTCCAGCTTGCTGGTTGGGGGATAGTGCTAATCACTCTCTGGCGAGGTATTAGTTATTTCCACCTTTATACACGGGGCCCTCTTTTACTTCATGGAGCGATCGCCCTGGCTAGTGTGCTTATCCTCAGGCTAATAGGCTTAGCAGAATGGGGAGCTATTTCTATAGGACTCCTGTACTTATTGCCGCTTAGTCCCAGAGGATTACCGGTATACTTACGGCATCTTATAGTATTTGTTCTATTGGCATGGAGCGTAAATAGTTGGATTACCTGGGCTCAGGAGGCTCGCTCGCGATTTCTCGCTGAGGCTTATGCACCTCAGGTAGCTCGTTTGCGCGATCCTTCTATTGAATATAGACTATCTCAGATTCTACCCCGCATTTCAGCCGATACTCTTTTGTGGAATAGCATAAAGTTAGAAGATTACCTTATAGATGCCAGGTTTATAGGAAATCTTATTCGTAGGCACCTTGTTACGCTGGGGAATGACTATGACATAGTGGTATCTTGCTGGCAGAAAGAGGGGGGACGAGCTGATAATTTATTTGAGCTGCGCCCACTCCCCTGGCATCAGATCAAGTCCAGAAGCGTACCTATTCCGTTTGCTCCTTATTTATACTTCATTACCCAAGGTTCACCAAGATACATATATGTCGCCCGGCTGCCCATACAAATTCCGGAGGCTCCTCCATTAGAAGTGCAAATAGAGCTTTATCCCCGTTCCCGTCCTCTACTAGGGCATCTACAAGCTATTGAGAAACTGACGATGCCCGAATATGGGCTATATGAACAAGGGTACTTGATCCGATGGTGGGGAGAAGAGCCTTTTCCTTCATTTCTAAGCCTGAGTTCACAAAGCGTACCCATCTGGCGACAGATCGGCTCGAAATATGAGTACATCATATCCGTTTCTCCCTCCCTTACTGTAAGTTTACGCCTACCCGCCCGCAACTGGACTGCCCATTTGGCTACGATACCCATTTTTTTAGTTTTGCTTAGCTTAGGCCTCCTATTTGAAAGATTTTCGGAGATAAAGTCTATGGTCAGAGCACTCTATACTCGCAATGCCTCTTTTGTACAAAGATTTCAAGTTCTTTTAGGGGTATTAGTTTTTCTACCGCTGATAGTGATACTTATCGTCACTTTTTTTCTCTTTTTACGTATTAGTGAAAATCAGCGCCAACAAGACCTTAAGCAGCGACTTTCCACAGTGAGCAGCTACCTCAGTGGCGAGACTATCCTTATGGAGAAGCTTGCCTTTTGGTTACAGAACTACATGGCAGGGGAGGAGTCATTCGTCCGGGATCTCATGCGTCGTATAGGCTCTTTATCCCAGTCGGAAGCGTTTATATACACTCGTGAGGGCTACTTATATAGCAGTACGCTGCCGGTGGCCTACTGGAGCAGCCTTGTGAGCCCTTTTATTGAGCCGCATATTTTGGCGAAGATGCAGCAAACCAGTAGCGGACCTATTATTGAAGTAGATAAATCGCGTCGTCGGCTAATGGGTTATGCCCCTCTCCGGACTGAGACCGGTAAG
Organism: Bacteroidia bacterium; assembly: GCA_039630325.1. Taxonomy (GTDB): domain Bacteria; phylum Bacteroidota; class Bacteroidia; order SpSt-205; family SpSt-205; genus SpSt-205. The sequence continues at coordinate 4,623 of JBCNVG010000020.1, read as the reverse complement.
CTGTTAGGAATTCTCTATATCCCTCAACCTCTACCTAAGAAGGTTTTCTATGAGCCTCTCTGGTACTTCATTGGCTACACAGTCAATGCCTATCTCTTTTTATCGCTTTCCTCTATCGTCGTGGGACTGCTGCTTATGGAACGATTTTCGGGGAGGCTCCAAAAAGTCGTGATGCAGCTTCGCTCAGCACCTGAGCGCCCAGATCCCCCAATACTCAAATGGGAAGGAGGTAAAGATGAAATTGCCACCCTCGTCTCTGCCTACAATGAGATGGTGGAAAGGCTGCAGGCCAGCCAACGCCAACTGGAGCGTACTCTACGTCGCGTCAGCCAGCAGGAAATGGCGTTTCAGGCCGCCCATGAAATCAAAACGGCTTTGACCCCCCTCAAAATACACCTTCAGCATTTACAGCGCCTACCGAATGTGGACCCAGAGAAGCTGCGAGAGATCTCTACTCGGCTGCTCCAAAGGATTGATTCGCTGGTACGCATAGCAAACGCTTTCATGAGCTTTGCGAAGTTAGGCTCCGCGGAAGAGCTGCCGCTTCAGCCTATCCATCTCAATGCAGCTTTAGAAGAAATGCTTCAACCTTTCATCCAGAATCCACATGTTGCTTTGGACGTACAGCTTCCAGCAGAACCTCTATGGATCGAAGGGAACCTGGACGCCCTGCAGCAAGTACTCAATAACCTCATTCAAAATGCTCTTCAGGCTCTGGAAGGCACCCCAGCCCCCCGTATTCAAGTCGCCCTCTTTCGGGAAGGGAATGACGCCGTGATTTCTGTTCAGGATAATGGACCTGGAATCCCGGTTGAGGTGCGTGAACGAATCTTTGAGTTTTACTTCACGACGCGACGCTCGGGGACAGGACTTGGCCTTGCCATTACCAAGGGATTAGTAGAGCGAATGGGCGGAAGAATCTCTTTCACCACCGAAGTCGAGCAGGGGACTACCTTTTACGTGACTTTTCCTCTTCGTCCAAGAAACGGCATCCAAAATGAAACCCCTACATTTGGAGGGAATGTTTAGGTATGCTCTACTTCTAATAGGGGTAGTTGCTGCCCAGCGCATTATTAGTCGCACTCAGATTGAAGTCAAGGGGTATTCGGTGGAAAAGGTTGGCTTGCCTTACGGGCTAGTGCCTGCAGGAAAGGGGCGTTTCGCCTATATAGAATATTGGGCACAGGATAAACCTAAGCCAGGCTGGTACATAGAGTGCCAAAATACGGAATACTATACCCAGTGGTCTCAGATGATAGATATTCCAGAGGCAGGGAAAGGGCGTCCGCTGCGTCTTTTGGGACTCAAGGAGGCTCTTGTTCTCCTCTCTTACGAACAAGATCCGCTGACCCGAGGAGTAATCCAAGAAGTAGCCCGATTTTATGATCACAAAGGACAACTTATCCTGCCCAAGTGGGTACCTATTTCCGTATACGAACGCCCCATGAATGATGCCCAAACTGGTATTCTACTCTCAGTGGATAGCACGCATTTTATATGGTATGCTTACCAAGTAGGCAAAAAAGGCACTGTCGACCATGGGCTATATGCTGTATGGAATCAGGAGGGGCGGAAAATAAGTGCCTCGGTGGATTGGAACCTCACAGGGATTCCGCTTACTATGGCCTTAGATAACCGCCTGGGCCTCTGGACTATTGAACCCAGCCCCAGAGGACGATTCATCATAAGTCGCTACGATACCAAAGCCCACACGGCTCGGCGATGGGAACTCAGCGTAGATACTGCCCTGTACGAACCGCGAATCTACCCTACTGCTAAGGGAGTTTATATTGCGGGTCTTCTCGCTGGCTCGAAAAATATCCCTCATAGTGAGGCAACTCATGTAGGCAAATGGGCTATGGGGTATCTACCCTTCCCCCTGACCGACACGAGCACTTTTCGCTGGACCGTTGCTCCTTTACCTGAGGAGTGGTTTTCGCTGTATCGAGAGCCTACTAGCTTTTCTGTAAAGGACATTGTATCTCTTTCTGATACGGCGGTATATGTATTATGGGAGGATGTCCGTTCCAAAGCGGGGACAGCGCTGGCTTACGATGTATGGGTAGTAAGATGGCGAAAAATAGGAGACTCTCTCACTTATCACTGGGCATACCGCATAGAAAAGCGGCAGAAAGAACCAGATAGGCGGATGGTTTCTTTCTTGCGCGGCATCAGCCCCACCTTCATCACCATAGTGTTCCTAACCGAGCGAACTGGAAAAGGCAAGCTTATAGCCTACCAAATCAATCACCAAACTGGAGAAGCCATCACCAAAGAGCTTGCTAACAACGCTGCAGGGGACATGCTGATTCTCCCTATGGAGGCGGCTTACCTTAGTCCACAGGAGGTCATATGCTTCGCTCTTGCTCCCCCCAGCAAGAATGGTTATCAGATTTATCACATAAAGCTCTAATGCCCTTAGATCAAGAACGGGATAAGCCCTTTTGGGCTCATTTAGAAGATTTGCGGTGGCATTTGTGGCGCAGCCTCATAGTGGTGCTTATCTTTTCTGCCCTGGCTTTCTGGAAGATAGAATGGCTGGTAGGTCAAGTTTTACTGGGACCGCTTAGAAGGGACTTCCCTACGACAGTTCTGCTTTGTCGAGTGGGGCAATGTCCGCCGCCTTTTTCTCTTCGTTTGCAGGCTACCCATCCCTCAGAGCAGTTTGTAAAGGCCGTCGTGTTTGCGTTATCTATTGGGTTAGCCGTAGCTTTCCCCTACATCGTATGGGAAATGTGGCGCTTCGTACGCCCAGGCCTCTATCGGCATGAGCGCCGAGCCTTGAAAGGTATCGTTTTTTACACTTCTCTGCTCTTCACCATGGGTGTTCTATTTGCCTACTTTGTTTTAGTGCCCTTCATGTTGTACTTCTTTGCCAGCTTCCGTCTGGCAGATTCCGTAGAAAATATATGGCGGATTGGCGATGTTATTAGCCTCATCGTTCAAACCTGCCTCATCGTAGGACTTGTATTTCAAATGCCCATACTACTGTGGGGGCTCAGCCAAGCCGGCCTCCTTACGGCCCGAACCTTGCGCAGCCTTAGGCGCTACGCTATACTCCTCGCCGTCATCTTAGGTGGCATCCTCACACCTTCTCCAGATGTAATCAGTCAGCTTATCTTAGCCATCCCGCTATGGGGGCTGTATGAACTTAGTATTGCTATTGTGGCCCTAAGTGAGCGACGCCGCCGCTCTTACCTTCCCATCCGCTGAGTTGAGAGGAACGGCCTCCTTTGGGGATAATCAACTTCGTTATCCCCTTATCCTATAAAAGAAACTCCTTCCTATCGCAAATTAGGGGACTAATACTCGCTGAATCTGCTCACCCCGAGAGGTGTACAGACGCACGATATAGAGCCCAGGCCCCAGTCCTCTTAAGGCTTCCTGCTCCACAGGAGATGTGAGGCGGCGCACGAGGATGCCTCGGCTGTCTACTACTTCTATCTGAGTTATCAGCTCTGGATGAGTTAGGTAAGGTCCGCCGGGTGCTGGATTAGGATAGACAGCGGGCGCAGACTCAAGGCGAAATTCCACAACTGGGCTATATGCTACGCCGCCATCGCGTAGAGGCGCAGCCAGTCGGTAGAAGCCTCCCTGGTACAGCGGATACCGTCCGACCAGAGGAAGGCCCGTCGCCATCGTACTCCATGCGCCTCCTACCTCAGAGGCATACTCTAGAGAAAGCCGCGCCCCTTCATCTCCTCCCAGTCCCGTTGCGTGCCAGACAAGGTTGGACCCTTCTATATGGGCATAGGCCCAAAAGACGGGGAGCACAGAGAGAGGAGGCATATTACAGTTATTTGGTCTATACAGGGAGACTCCATTGCTCGTGCCACTAGAGTAGTAACAGGAACTGAGTGGGGGTGTATAGGAGTTAGGACAACCAGGTGTATTAGATTCATTAGCTCCATCCGTTTTCCCGATACAGGTGTTATAGTCTATGATTAGAGCATCCCCATCAAGAGAGCCGCTTATGCCTTCATAGTTAATAGTCATTGAGCATGCAGGCATGCCATCAAAGACTATACGAGTCCTACGATTCTGATTAGAGCTCGGGTTATTTAGATATCTTCCCTGTGACCCTAGTGTCTGATTTGCAGCTGCTACGTAAATCGTTCCCGCTCCGCACAAAGTACTTGTGTTAGGTATATATGAAGGAGAGGCGCCCGTAAAAAGCATTACCCACGAATTAGCAGGAATATTCTGTCCAGAAGTGATACAAGTAAATGTAGTCCCACTACATGCATTAGAGTTGAGATTGCTGACGAGCGTAGAGGAGCATGTCCAACCATGAGTACAGGAGTTACATACCCAGGTGGGGCTGGGATTATCACAGTCAATAGCAGTATTATTATTCGGGGCTATGGGGAAGGAGATCCGAAGGTTATCTATATTGAAGCCAGGCCCCGACCAGAGAAGAAGATATTCATTCAGGCCTTCTTCGCTCCCATTGCCACAGGCATTGAAATGGATATAACGCACGTAAGGACACTGCCCCCATGCAAGCCCTAAGATAGCCATCAGCAGCCAGTAGTATCTCATGGCGGGGAAAGCTATTCTGACTTTATGAAGTGCGTATAAAGTGTCCGTAAAGGGTTATATGCGGGGCCGAGAGCTGTGGGC